>JARFTX010000035.1 GCA_029289265.1 Gammaproteobacteria bacterium | reverse complement strand
GCAATCGTGAATTGCTTGCAATCAATGGCTTACGCAAAAAAGTGTCGAACTCGGGTGACACGGCGATCCGACTGGGGCGGAAGAGCCGGGGTCACAGCGCACACGTTCGGAAGCCGCTGAAGATGTCGTTGCGATCGGGCGTGAAGAAGTTGCGGTAGCCGTTGTGGATCAGGCGGGCGCGCGTCGACCAGGCGCCGCCGCGCAGCACCCGGCGGCCTTCGTGGAACCAGGGCTCGGAGTACTCCTGGTAAAGTTCGGCGCGAAAACCCGGGTAGGGGCCGAAGGTCGAACTCGTCCATTCCCAGACGTTTCCGAGCATCTGGCGGCAGTCCAGCGCGCTGTCGCCTGCGGGGAAGGCCGCGACGTCCACGCAGCCGAGACGATGGCCGTCGAGGTTGGCGGGCCATGAGGTGGGCCTAGTGCCGGCTCCAGCGTCGGGCTCGTCGCCCCACGGGTAGCGGCGCTTGCCAGGCAGCAGCCGGCGCCCGTCCGCGTCGGGGACGCGGCTTGCGGCGACCTCCCATTCGGCTTCGCTCGGCAGGCGGCGTCCGGCCCAGCGGCAGTAGGCCTCGGCCTCGTGCCAGCTCACGTGGCAGACCGGCTGATGCGGCGCCAGCGGCGCCCAGCGGTCGAACGCGCGAACCTCCCAGCTCCCGGCCGGGCCGCGCCGCCAGTAGATCGGCTCTTCGAGCGCGCGGGCGCAGCGCCACGCCCAGCCCTCTGCGCTCCACAGCGCGGGTCGTTCGTAGCCGCCGTCCTCGACGAACGCGGCGAATTCGGCGTTCGTGACCGGGGCGCGGGCGATCGAGAAGGCCGCGACCTGCACCGGGTGGGGCGCCTTCTCGTTGTCGAAACGAAACGGCACGGAGTCGTCCGAACCGAGCAGGTGCTCGCAGGCCGGCACATGCGTGTCGCCGGCGAGCGCCCCGAAGCCGCCCGCCTCGCGCAGTGCGGCCGGTGCCGACAGGGCGGGTGCGGGATAGCCCAGGGTCTGGCGGGTGTAGGCGAAGGCCTCGCCGTGCATGTCTTCGTGCAGGACCGTGAGGCGGTGCACGTAGCATTCGGCGTTGTTGGGTGCGCGCTCGGGAAGCCTCCGCACGATCTCGTCGCGCACCGTGGCGAGGTAGGCGAGGGTTTCCTCGAGGGTCGGCAGTGGCAGCGCCCAGCGGGTGTCGTGGGGGACCGCAGCAGAGTCGTAGAGCGCCTGCGCGTTCGGCCAGCGGTAGCCGGGAAGGCCACGCAGACCGTGGAGCACGAAGTGGTCGTGGAAGAAGCCGACGTGGCCGATCTCCCACAGTGGCGGATTGACGATGTCGAGCATCGGGCCGAGCAGTCGCTCGTCACGCAGATCCGCGGTGAGCTCGAGCGTGCGCCGACGGGCGTCGTCGATCATCCCGATGAGGTATGCTGAACTCACGGGATGCGTCGTGGGCAAGTTCGTCGACGGGGACATGCGTGGCGAAGGGGCAAGGGGCAGAAATCGCGTTGATCACTCCAGCGGGCCGCGGCTCGCGTGCGGGCAATCGTGCCACGGCTACGCGCTGGGCGCACCTCCTGCGCGAACTCGGGCACCGGGTGCGGGTCTCGGTCGAGTACGACGGCACGCCGGCTGACGTGATGATCGCACTCCATGCCTGGCGCAGTGCCGCCGCGATCCAGTCGTTCGCTCAGCGCTGGCCGGATCGCCCGCTGGTGGTCGTTCTGACGGGCACCGACCTCTACGAGTTCCAGTACAGTCATCCGGAACCGACGCTCGCCAGCATGGCGTGCGCCGATGCGCTGATCGGATTGCATGAGCGCGTGCGGGACGACATCCCCGAGCCGATGCGAGGAAAACTGCACACGGTTTTGCAGTCGGCACGGCCGGTCGTGCGCCGGCTTCCGCCCGTGCGCCGGCACTTCGAGGTGTGCGTGGCCGGCCATCTGCGCGAGGAGAAAGACTCGCTGCGCGCCGCCTTCGCAGTCCGCGATCTGCCGGCAGACTCGCGCCTGCGCGTCGTGCAGGTCGGCAGGGCTCATGACGAGCAGTGGGCCGCCGCCGCGCGTTCGGAGATGGCGATCAATCCGCGCTATCGCTGGCGCGGCGAGATCGCGCACGCCGAAGTGCGGCGGCTGATGGCGCGGGCCCGCCTGATGGTGATCAGCTCGCGCATGGAAGGGGGGGCAAACGTCGTCTCCGAGGCCTGCACGGCAGGGCTGCCCGTGATCGCGTCGGACATTCCCGGCAATCGCGGCCTGCTCGGCAACGAATACCCGGGCTATTTTCCTGTCGGGGATACGGCCGCCCTGCGGGCGCAACTACTGCGCGCAGAGCGCGACCCCGGGTTCGTCGACTTGCTGCGGGACTGCTGCCGCGCCCGCGCGCCGCTCTTCCAGCCCGAACGCGAGCGCGATGCGCTTGGGCGGGTCGTCGCCCATGTGCTGGATTCGCGGGAGAATTGTGGGTAGACCACGGTCCACTGTTTGACGCATGAATAATTGCGAAATCGTGGTCCGTTCCCTATATCCGTCCGCCGAGCAGACTCCCGTCGATCAAGGCTCGTTGAAGCGCCGGATCTGGCGTCGTGCCTTCTTGGTCGGGCGGCCGCGCAGGTCGCTGCCGGGCGGCGGGGCGAGGCGCCGTTCCTCCATCCGCGCGGCGCGCGCCGCGGCACTCTCGGGCGTCTCCTCGTACAGCAGCCGCGCCTCGGGCGCCGGCCGGCGCTGGGCGTTGAGCGCCCGCACCACGACGGTCCAGGCGAGCGCGCCGATCGCGATCTCCAGCCGGTCGCCGGGGCGCACGTCGCGGGCGGGCTTGACCGCCTGGCCGTCGAGCTTGACGTGGCCGCCCTCGATCGCCTGCGCCGCGAGCGAGCGCGTCTTGTAAAAGCGCGCCGCCCACAGCCACTTGTCGAGGCGCATGCGGTCGGCGGTCGCGGGGCGGGTGTCGGTCATGGGGCTCTGGAGTCCGGATGTGGGAAGCGGGCCGTTGCGAGGCGCGTCGAGCACAAGATTATCGCAGCCCCGGCCCGCGCACGACCGGTCGCGACAGCGGCGCGAGGATGAAGGCCGAGGATGAAGGCCGAGGATGAAGGCGCGAGGGCGAATTGCGGATGCGGCCCGACTCGGCTATAAAGCGCGTTGCTCAAGAATCGTGTCGCCGACTCGCGCCCCCATGCCCATCGCTGCCGATCGTCGTCTTCGCCGCCGCGCGCCGTTTCTGGCGAGGCTGGTGGTCGTGCTGGTGGCGCTGATGTACGCGTGGGTCGCGCATGCGAGCCTGCTGTCGAGCTCGCACGATCCGATCGCTCGGGCCGACCATGACCGTTCGTGGCAGGCGGATCACCACCACGGTCACGATCCCGACCACGGTCACGAGCACGACGAGTACGACCGCGATCCTGAGCAAGCTTCCGGCGCGACGCATGCCGGCGACGGCGGCATCGGGCACGCCCACCCTCACCATGCCGCCGACCACAGCCACGACAAGCCCAACGTGCCGCGCGGCGACGCCTGGTTCGGTGCGCCGTCACGGCATGTGTGGGCCGCCGCCCCTCCGCCGGCAGCACTCGCCGCGCCGCTTTTCGCACTGGAGCGACCGCCCAGAAGCCTTTCGACGAACTGAACCCGGCGGTGGCCCGGCCTCGTGGCGCGGCCACCCGAGCCTTCAATTCATCGGAAGCGAAATCATGACTCAGCTGTTCCGGGGTTCGGAGCGGTCGGCACGGCCGACCCGCTGCGGCCCATGCCCGTCCCTCGTCCGCCGCGCCTGCGGCGGGCCGCGGGAGGCCTCCCGTCTCGGTGCGCGCCTTCAGGCGCTGGCCACTGCGCTCCTGCTGCTGCTCTTCAGCGCCGCCGCCCACGCCCACGGCGTGGCCGACGGCGACAAGGGCTACATCCAGGAAATCTCCGGCACGCATCTGCTGCCCTTCACCTACCTGGGGGCCAAGCACATGGTCACCGGCTACGACCATCTGCTGTTTCTCGCCGGGGTGATCTTCTTTCTCTACCGGCTCAAGGACATCGCGCTCTACGTGAGCCTGTTCGCGATCGGCCACTCGGTGACGATGCTCTACGGCGTCTATGCCGGCGTCGCCGTCAACGCCTACGCGATCGACGCGATCATCGGCGTCTCGGTCGTCTACAAGGCGCTCGACAACCTCGGCGCCTTCCAGCGCTGGTTCGGCGTGCAGCCCGACCCGCGGGCCGCGACGCTCGTTTTCGGGCTGTTCCACGGCTTCGGCCTGGCGGCGAAGATCCAGGAGTACGAGATCGCCGACGATGGCCTGCTCGCCAATCTGCTCGCCTTCAACGTCGGGGTCGAGATCGGGCAATTGCTCGCGCTCGGCGCGATCCTGATCGCGATGGGCTACTGGCGGCGCACCCGCGGCTTCCTGCGGCACGCCTACACCGCCAACGTCGCGCTGATGAGCGCCGGCTTCGTGCTGGTCGGCTATCAGCTCACCGGCTTGTTCGTATCCTGAATTCCACGGAGTCCTGATCCATGTACAACACCGATCTTCCTTCCCGCGCCGAGCTGCCGAGCGCCGCCCGCCTGCTGAAATCGACCGCCGCCGCGGCGCTGGTTGCGGCCGGCCTGCTGCTCACCACCGTCCTGCCGGCCGAGTACGGCATCGACCCGACCGGAGTCGGGCGCGCCCTCGGCCTCACCCAGATGGGCGAGATCAAGATGTCGCTCGCCGCCGAGGCGCGGGCGGAGGCGGCCGCGCCGGACGCCGGCGTCGCTGCCCCGGCCTCGGCCGCTCTCGCCGACCCGCAGCCGGTTGCCGCTGCGTCGGTCGCCTCCAATGCCGCGGCCGCGACGCCGGCAGGTGTACCCGAAGCCGCTGCCCCGAGTGCAGGCGCGGCGACGGCCGCGGAATCAGTGGTCGCCAACGCCGACGCCGCTGAGACGGTCGCCGCGTCGACGGCTGCAAGCGCCGAGACCGCCGAGCCGGCCGCGGGCCAGCGGCATACGTTGAGCTTCACCCTCAAGCCCGACCAGGCCGCCGAGATCAAGCTCGTCATGCGCAAGGAGGCGCGCGTCGCCTACGAATGGTCGGCCGGCGGCGGACGCGTCAATTTCGACACCCATGGCGACCCCTTCGGCGCGCCGAGAAACTTCTATCATGGCTATGGCAAGGGCCGGAACGCCGCCGGCGACGCCGGCACGCTCGAGGCGGCCTTCGACGGCAAGCACGGCTGGTTCTGGCGCAACCGCTCCGGCGTCGAGGTGACCGTGACGCTCACCACGAGCGGCGACTACGAGGGAATCGAGCGCGTGCTGTAAGCCGCCGTGGCCCCGCCGGCCGTCGGGCGGGGCCGCGAACAGCCGGATCGGTTTCACCCGACGCCGGATCGGCTTCGCCCGACGACTATCGTTCAGGAAAGCGCGCCGCGATGAACCGCCACATCCTCCATGCCCTGCTCGCCGCCGCGCTCTTCGGCGCGAGCACGCCCTTCGCCAAGCTCCTCGTCGGCGAGCTCTCGCCGGTGCTGTTCGCGAGCCTGCTGTACCTGGGCAGCGGCGTCGGTCTCGCGCTCGCGCGGCTGCTGCGCGATCGGGGCTGGCGCCCGCCCGGACTCGCAGCCGGCGAATGGCCGTGGCTGCTCGGCGCGATCGGCTTCGGCGGCGTGCTCGCGCCGATCGCGCTGGTCGCGGGGCTGGCCCACACCAGCGGCGCGGCCGCCTCGCTGCTGCTCAACCTGGAGGCGGTGCTCACCGCCGTCATCGCCTGGGTCGTGTTCCGCGAGAACGCCGGCACGCGCATCGTGCTCGGCATGGCCGCGATCGTCGCCGGCGGCGTCGCGCTGTCCTGGCCGTCGGCGGCAGGCGAGGGCGAGGCGAGCCTCATCGGCCCGGCGCTGATCGCGCTCGCCTGCCTGTGCTGGGCGATCGACAACAACCTCACCCGCAAGGTCTCCGCCTCCGACGCGCTCTTCATCGCCGGCAGCAAGGGCGTGATCGCCGGCCTCGCGAACGGCGCGCTCGCCCTCGCGCTCGGTGCGACCCTGCCCCCGATCGCCACCGTGCTGTCGGCGATGACCATCGGCCTGCTCGGCTACGGCGCGAGCCTCGTCCTCTTCGTCCTCGCCCTGCGCGGCCTCGGCACCGCCCGCACCGGTGCCTACTTCTCGACCGCCCCCTTCATCGGCGCCGCCGTCGCCCTCGTCCTGCTCGGCGAATCGACCGGCCCGGCCTTCTGGCTCGCCGCCGCGCTGATGGCCGCGGGCGTCTGGCTGCACCTCACCGAGCACCACGACCACGAACACACCCACGAACCCCTCGAACACCGCCACCCCCACACCCACGACGCCCACCACCAGCACACCCACGACTTCGACTGGGACGGCCGCGAACCGCACGACCACAGGCACCGCCACGCGGCGCTCACGCACAAGCACCCGCATTTTCCTGATGTGCATCATCGGCATGGGCATTGAGGTGGGAGGCGCAGATTGTGCACCCACTCGACGAGAAGCAAGCTCGGTGCTGCGCGACTGATCCGATTTCAGGGCAGTTTGCAATGTGGCCAGACCGGTACGATCGTGGCCGGGCTGCCGAGCTTGACCTCTTTCACGTCATTGGAAAAGCTGTCTCCACCGATGCAGATGACCCGTCGGCCGAGTGCGGATCCGCCTGAGATGGTGAGTCGCCAGTTGAAATAGATCGGTAGCATTCCGGCGGTAAAACTTAGACCAAGGACATATTCGTCTTTGCGCGCGAGGGCGAGCACCTCCGTGGGAATGCGGCTGCGCACCTCGACGCGAAAGGGGCCGACCGGTTCGCCGGTGTAGGGTTGGGCGTCGGGTGCATGATCCTGGCGCCAGGTGATCAGCACCGCTTCGGGCACTCTGTGGCCGGTGTCGCTCATGTATCGACCGCCACCGAAACCCAACGTAACGTGTGGGAAATATGCCTCGATGGGCTGGGTTGGGTTGCCATGCATACGGGAGCCCCCGGCGGCATAGCTGCGCCCTGGGTCGTCGGCATCGGCCATCCGAACCTGTTCGATGGCCTCGGGTGCGATGTTTCTGATGCCATAAGTGGCGTTCTCTCCTTGCCGTACGCTGCCCATTGCAGCGCATTCGACAGTGGCGAACATCAGTGCAAACATCGGAAAGAGTCTGGTTGTTCTGTGCATTTATTTGGTACCCGGGAGTTGCTGCTTCATTGCATGTTTACACCGAATGCCGCCAACCATTCGTGGTACTTGTCCATGTTCACGGTGCCAGCATTGTTGCCACAGCATGGGGACTGGATGCTTCTGCCATCCCGGCCCAGACGGACTGTCGGCGGATGGTAATTGATGAAATGCTGGCTTTCGGCCCATGTCATGCCATCGGCCGGTTCCGCCTCGCGCTGGGGAACCGCCCGATCTCGATAGCGGACCTCGCGGTCGGAGAACAATCCGCCGATGCTCCGCCGATTCCATGGTGCAACGCGCGACTGGTCATGCAGAATCGGGTTGGTGACCTGCCGCTGCTCTGGCTCCAGCGGGCGCATAGGCACCCCGGCGGCGACCATCTGGTTCCACATCCAGTTGAGTGCCACGTCGGACAAATCACCGCCGTCCTCGATCGTATATCCGCCGCCGATGTCGGAGTGCGCACCGATGAACCCCATTTCAACGCGATTGAATCCAAATCCTCTATCGTCATAGCTGCTTTCGATCGACTCCAGGGGGAACTGTCTGCGATGTTCGTTGACCGCGACTGCATGCGCGACGTGACCGATTCGCGTGGAGATGGTCAGATTCAGCCCGTCGGGCGCTCGACTGAGCACGGTGTCGAACAGTCCCATGAAGCGGATGTCGACGGCGATGCAATGCCGCCGATAATCATCGGCTGCAAGTCCGAATAGAGTCTTGGTGTAGTAGTCCGACAAGCTGCGCTGGATGACCTGGTTGGCGAAATCTCGTGCCGCTGCCGCGCCTCGACTGAAGCCGACAACATCTAGCGTGACGCGAAGCGGAACCTCGGCAGTAAAGTTGCGGCCGAGCTCCTCTGTTTCGTGTGCCCACTTCGCCCGTATATAGGCATCGAGACTATCGAGTTGCTCGCTGACCCGAGACGGAAGCGTGTAGGCCAGCGCACCGTCCATGAGGGCGCCCGTTCCGGGACCTGCGATGTAGTACGGAATATTCGCATCAGCAAGAAATTCACCTGCCGAGGTCTCGGTAAGGTCATTGTCGTCATAAGCCGCGCTCAGCCAATGGACATTGGTCCTGCTCGCCTCCGTGTTTCCCGTTCCATCGAATGCAAAAAGGATGAGTCCGTCCGGATCGACGAAGCGCAGCGGGTTGAAGGCGACGTAGGCGTAGGGGTTGGGGCCGTCGGGGGTGCCGAGGGGGTCGGGGCTGAGGTATTGGCCGGTGTGCGGGTCGTAGTAGCGCGCGCGGTTGTAATGCAGGCCGGTCTCGGCATCGAAGTGCTGGCCGGGCAGGCGCAGATCGAGGACGAACTCGTCGGCCTGCACGCGGGCCGCGCCGAAGGGGGCGTAGTGCGCACGCCACAGCACCTGGCCTTGCGCGCCGGTGACGAGTTCCGGCGCGCCAAGGTGGTTGGCGTGCAGCCAGGCGAGGCCGTCGGGGTGGGCGAGCCAGCTCTGGACAATGCGCAACAGGTCGCCGGCGATGCGGACGGCGGCGTTTTGCCCCTGCGGCGCGAGGGCGGTGCCTTCGGGCGTGTCGAGGACGGCAAGCGGCAGATCGGGGAGCCAGATGTACTGGCGCAGGATGCGCCCCTCGCCGTCGAGCTCGGCGAGCGGCTGGCGGGCTTTGTCGTAGAGGGTGTAGCGGGTCTGGCCGTTAGCCTCTTTGGCGTGGCGCAGGCCGCGGTGGTCGTAACGATAGCGGGCGATGGTCGCGCCATGCTCGCGCACCTCGACGAGCCGGCCGCGGGCGTCCCAGTCCAATGCGCGGCTGCCCCAACGCTCGGGCTGGCCGCTGGCGCTGTATTGGGCGGGGACACCGTCGGCGTCGATCCGCCGGTGGCTGCCGGGGGCGAAGGCGCTGCGCTGGGTGGCCGCTCGCAGCTCGGCCTGCGACGGCGCATCCTCCTGGCTGAGCACGCGGCGCTGGGCCGCATCGTAGGCGTAGCGCCAGACAGCCCGCTCGGCGAGGGTGTCCCCTTGCTCCAACCACTCGACCGAGGCGAGCAGGCGGTTGTCCCGGTCGTAGGCGTGGCTGTGCCAAGCGGGCTGCGCACCAGCGCCAGCGGCAAGTTGGCGACTATGCAGGAGGTTGCCGCGGGCATCCCACAGGTAGCGGTGATCGAGCAGCGCCGACGGGTCGGGCGGCAGGCCCAACGCCCCTGGCAGCGCGGACGGATCCGCGCCCGCTCGGACCGGCGTCGGAAATAGCGCGGAAGCACCATTCGCCGCGCCCGACGGGGTCTGCGCCCCGGCGGGGGCGATGCCCAGAAAGTGCTCGACCAACTGTTGCGGGCCGCCTGCGAGCCGCACCGGCCCGCTCCCGTGACGGGCGAGGCGCGCGCGCTCGGGCAGACGGTGGCGATGCACCACGCGCGCGAGCACGCCGGTGCGGCTGCGCTGATAGTGGGTCTGGACGCCGTTACCGGCGGTGTAGGCGCGTAGGCCGACCAGATCGCGTTCGAAGTCTCGGGCGATGGTCTGCTCGCGTGCGAGGGCGCGGAGCCAGGGCGTGCGGACGGTGCTGCGCTCGAGCGCGACGACCTGGCCCTGGCCGTTGCGCGCATAGTGCAGGCGGCTGCCGTCGGGCAAGGTGGTGGCGACGAGCCGGCCGGCTTCATCGTGCTCGTGGCGGGTGATGGCGGTGAGTTCGCCCCGTTCGGTCGGGATGCGGACGATGCGTGCGCTGGGCAGGCCGCGCGCATCGTACTCGTAGCGTTCGCTTTGTGTGGGATGGATGAGCTCGACCAGATGCCGGCCGGCGTAGTGCCACCGGGTCATCTCCTCCGCGCCCGAGGCGGCGTCGGTGATCGTCTGGCGCAGGATACGGCCGTGCGCGTCGTATTCGTAGCGGGCACGGTTGCCGCGCGCGTCGCGCATCGAGCCGAGGCGGTCGGCGGCGTCGAACTCGCGCAGCACGGTGCCGCTGTCGGGGCTGTGCCGCCAGACGGCGCGGCCGAAGTCGTCGCGCAGGGTCCGGACCGGGCCCGGGTGGTTGGCTTGGTTCGGGAGGGAATGCGTGGCGCCTGTCGGCGCGTGCTCGAAGCCGAGAGCATCGATCGCGCGCTCGACTCGCCCACCCTCGTCGTACCGCCACTGCAGGCTGCGCCCAGCGTTGTCCCGGACGTGTTCGAGCCGACCGTACGCGTCGAAGCCTCGGGACTCGCCGTGCACGAAGCTTGCGCTCTGTCGGCTGTATTCGGTCGGGCGGCTTTCGGTGTCGTAGGCGTAAGTGCGCAGCACCCCCAGGGCGCTGGCGCGCCACAGCAGACGGTCGTGCTCGTCCCACGCCTGGCGCCAACTCGCCGCGGGCTCGAAGCCATTCAGCCCTTCGATCGGGCGCCGGAACGCGTCGTAGCGGATCTGCTCCTCGTGGGCGCTCGCCCAGCCGGGGCCGTGGCTTCGCACGCTCACGACTTGCCCGAGGGTGTCATAGGCGTAGGCGGTCGCAAACCCCTCGGCGTCGGTCACGCGCTGCAGCAGGCCGGTGTCGGCTAGGTGCTGCAGTTCGCTACGTCGGCCACCGGGCTGCGCAAGCGCGGTCACGAAGTTCCCGAGCCTGTCCCACTCGATGCGCGTGATGTCGGAGTCGGAGGGATCGGCGCTGGGGCCGTTGGGTAGCGGCCCGTCGATCGCGGCAAGGAGGCTCCTGCCATTGATCGTGCTGTAGGCGAAGGTGGTGGTGCGAGAGATGGGCGCCGCTCGGTCGGGGGAGGCGGCGGGATCGCCGTGTTCGTCGAGCGGGCTGAACCCGGACTCGGTGATCGAGGTGATCTGGCCGGCCTCGTTGTAGGCGAGCGCGATGCGCTGTTCACGGCCGGGCACGACGCTCGGGCGGGCAACGAGGACGGGGCGGGGGCTGTCGTCGGCGTACTCGTAGCGGGCGACGAGGCGCGGCGTGATCGAGCGGCCCTCGGCGTAGCCGTGGGCATGGGTGCGCACGATCCGCCCGTGGGCGTCGTGCTCGTGGCGGGTTGTCGCGATCGGGCGGCCGGCGCTGTCGAGCCGGGTGGTCTCGATGAGGCGTGCGGCAGCGTCGTAGCTGTAGCGCACATCGGTCGCGCCACAGCGCGTGCAGCCCGGCCCGCGTGCTTCGAGAAGCCGCCGCGCACCGGCAACGAGCGCGTGGCGGTAGGTGGTGCGGGCGCCGATGCTGTTGGTGAGCACGGTCGTGTCGGCGTCGGGGAAGGCGAGCTCGACTTGCTCGATGCCGGCGCCGGGCAGCGCCCGGCTGGCCTCGTCGTCGCGGCGCGGGGTGCCGCGCACGCTCAGTATCGCGCGGCCGGCGGCGTCATAGCCGTAGGTAGCGATGCGGACGGGTCCAGGCGAAGTGGCGGCGGAGTCGGGATCGGTCGGCATGCCCACGGCGGGGCGTGGCGCGACCGGAGCGGTTGCGGAGGCGCCGGGGGCTGAGGTGGAAGGCGTGGTTGCCGTCGCCGCAGCTCGAGCGCCGTCCGGCGCCATCGGACCCGCGGCTGGCTCGACACTGATGCCGGTGAGGTGATGCGGCCACGCCGGGGCACTCTCCTGCGGGTCGGCGCCGTAGTGATAGAGCCGGCGCAGGCCGTCGGGGGCGGCGACGGCGACGAGGTTGGAAAGCCCCGGGCGGGCGCGGTCGTTCTGGTGGTCGTAGGCGAAGCGGCCGAGTGGGCTGGTGATCGCGACGATCCCGCGAAAGCCGGTGGCGTTGCGCGGTGCGTACTCGAAGCTGAGGCTGCGCCCCTGGGGGTCGGTCACCTTCATGAGCTCGCCGCGCGGCCCCCGCGTGAGGCTCACGAATTCACCCGTAGGAACCCGGATCTGGACGAGTTTGCCGCGCGCGTCGAAATCGAGCATGCGCCCGTCGGGCCAGCGCCACTGGTAGGTCTCGGTGTGCCCGGCGCGCGCGATCGCAAGCGTGCCGTGGGCGGGGTCGAGGCTCGCGGCGCGCCCCGGCGCGGCGCGCTCGCGCGCGAAGGCCAGCCGCGTGCCATCGGCCTGGACGATCTCGATGTGGTGCTCGAAGGCGTAGAGGTCGGTCTCGTAGGACAGGCGCCAGCCGCGCCCGATCCAGCCCAGGGGAGCCTCGCGGCCGGCGAGCGCGCTGTTGTAGTGGCGCACGATCTCAAGTCCGAGCACCCCGGGCAGGGCCGGCAGGTCGGTCTCGCGCTGGTACTTGTTGCCGGTGAGGACATCGAGCGGGTTGCCGGCGCCGTGGTCGCTGCCGGAGAGGTTGCCGAGGCTCGCCGGGCCGGCGCCGCCACAGGCCGACCCGTTGGGGCTGCCGCCGGAGGCGGGTTCGCACACGAGCGGGGCCGGGCCGCTCGGGGCGGGCAGGTAGGAGACGGCGCCGGACGATGAGGCCGCGGTCGCGGCGGCGCCCTGGGATGCGGCGCCGACAAGGGCGACTGCGAGCAGGGCGGGCAGTAGGCGGCGGAGGAGGGATCGTGAGGTCATGGCCGAGGGGGTAGTTTCCAAGCGATGGTCGGGCATTGCTGAGCAGTCTCAGTCGTCATCCAGCCAGCCGGGCGGAGCCTGGCAGGACGTCGGAGGTGGCTGGCAGCCCGAATCGGTTTGGGCGTCGCAGCTCGAATCGGTCGAGTCGTTGGAGCTGGAGCCGCTCCCACCTCCCGAACCTGAGCCCGAACCTGAGCCCGAACCGGAGCCCGAACCCGAACCCGAACCGGAACCGGAGCCGGAACCGGAGCCGGAACCCGATCCGCCACCGTCCCCTGGTACGGTGGGATCCTCGGTGCAGGTCGGATCCGTGACCGGACACTTGGGCAGTTCGGGCGGTGCGTCGGTGGGCCCCGGGTCGACCGGCTTTCCGGCATTGCCCGCGCCGGGGATCGAAGCGTTGCCAGCCTCGATCGCGGGCGACTGCATGCGCAGGACCGTGTGGGTGACGACCGGGATGCGGCCGGCGGCGACCAGCCCCCGGCGGAAGGCGTCGCTGTCGTCGCCGTGCAGGAACTCGAGCGCGCGCGTCATGAAGAGGCCGGCGAGCGGGATCTGTTTCTCGCGCGGGATGCCGTAGGTGACGCGAAGCTTCAGCAGGTTGGCGTCTGCCAGGGTCTGGCCGCTCGCGTTGGTGGCCGGATTGCGTTGGCACCCCGGGCGGTCGCTGGGGCAGTCGAGAAAGGCGAGGTTGGCGTTGGGGATGACGCGGGCGCCGACGCCGAGGCGGGTGGCGAGCGCAGGGCTGTGGTAGTCGTCGAAGCTTTCCTTGGTGGGCGAGAGGATCTCGATGCGCACGGCCGTGGCGGTGTCGGCGGCGGCGCGCGTGTGCGAGGCGGCGAGCTGGGCGTTGGTGGTGCCACCGCCGTAGTAGCCGGTCATGGCGCGGGTGAAGGCGGCGCGGATGGCGGCCGGGTCGGCGTGCTGCACGGTGCCGGCGCGGGCGGCCTCGAAGGCGGCGTAGTTCAGCTGTCCCTTGGCGTGGTAGAGCAGCCCGTACTGGACCAGGTTCATCAGCACGAAGAGGAGCGTGGGCACCACCACGACGAACTCGACGAGGGTGGCGCCGCGTGCGTGCAGGGGCCGCGATTGCGTGCTCATGCAGCGCCTCTCGCGCGGGCTTCCGTACCCGGCACCTGCATGCCAGGCGCGAAGCCCAGGCGGGCGCTCTCGCCGGGGCCGAGCTCGAGCGTCTGCCACGCGGCCGGGCAGGTGGTGGCGCGCCAGGGCGCGAGACGGGGCACGATCTTCTGGATGCGGCCGGCGCGGTCGAGGAACACCACGTCGATCGGGCCGCGCATGAAGGCGGTGTGTACGGCGGCGCACGGCACGAGCAGCAGGGCGTGGCCGGGCGCCGGCGGCGGGGCGAAGGTGAGGCCTCGCAGACGGGCGAGGAAGCTCGCGGCGCGGCGGATGACGAGCGGCGGGTGAGGGGTGTTCATGCTCACAAGCCGGCGGCCATGAATTTCATGACGATGGGGAACATGAGGATCGCGAAGACGCACGGGAGGATGAAGAAGAGCAGCGGGAAGAGGAGCTTCACCGGGGCTTCCATGGCGAGCTTCTCGGCGCGCGCGAAGCGCTCGGTGCGGCGCTGCTCGGCCTGGGCGCGCAGGATGGGGCCGAGGCTCATGCCGGTGGCCTCGGCCTGGACGAGCGTGGCAACGAAGTTCGACACCGCCGCCATGTCCAGGCGCACGGCCATCTCGCGCAGCGCCTCGGTGCGCGGGCGCCCGGCGCGGATGTCGCGCAGCAGGCGGGCGAACTCGTCCTTGAGCGGCCCGGCCGGGCCCTTGGCAACCGCTTGGGCGATGGCGCCGGTGAGGTTCAGCCCCGATTCCACGCACAAGGTGATCAGATCGAGCATGAAGGGCAGGCTCTTGAGCGTCTGCCGGCGGCGCACCTCGATGCGGTCGCCGAGCCACAGGGCGGGAAAGAGGTAGCCGAGCGCGAGCGCTCCCAGCACGGGCCAGAGCGGATCGAGCTCGAGGGCGCCGGCGAGCTGCCAGCCGATGAGCGCCAGCACGAGCGCCCAGACGAGGCGCCCGGCCAGGAACTGGGCCGGGGTGAGCGAGAAGTCGACGCCGGCGTTGCGCAGCCGGGCGACGAAGGTCGACTGCAGCCTCGCCGGCAGGCGCGGCTCCAGGTAGTGGGCGAGCCAATGCACTGGCCACCAGACGATGCGGTAGCCCCAGGGCGGCGCGTCGAGCCAGCTGCGGTCCTGGGCGGGCACCGCGGCGGCCAGGCGCGAGGCCACCCAGACGGCGAGCGCCATCGACAGCCCGGCCGCGAGCGCGAGGGCGGTGAGAATCCATTGCGGGTCGAGGAAGGCGATATCCATGGTGGCGCTCACACGTCGATGGCGACGATGCGGCGGATCAGCACGACGCCGAAGAACTCCATCACGGCCACTGTGGCGAGCACGCCCCAGCCCAGCGGCGTGGTCCACAGCAGCGCCATGGCCTCGGGCTCCATGCGCGCCAGCACCCACAGCAGAAAGAGCGGCAGCAGCCCGACAACCCAGGCCTGGAGCTTGCCCTGGGAGGTCAGCGCCCGGATCTTGAGCTCCATGGCGTGCTGGCTGCGCAGCGTCGCGGCGGTGCGCTCGAGGGTTTCCGCGAGCCCGCCACCGGTCTCCGAGGCGATGCGCATGGCCGAGACCATGAGGCGGATCGACTGCACGGGGACGCGGTGCGAGAGGTTCTCGAGGGCGTCGTCGATGCTCACGCCGAGGCGCTGCTCGTGCTGCATCAGGTGGAACTCCTGCACGAGCGGCGGTGCGAGCTCGGTGCCGACCTGACGGATCGCCGAGGGCAGCGACAGGCCCGCGCGGGCGGCGCCGGCGATCATGAGAAGGGCGTCGGGCAGTTGCGCCTCGATGCGCGCGATGCGCCGGCGGCGCAGCCAGACGAAGACGAGGCGGGGCGTGAAGGCGAAGGTGAGCGCGACCGCCACGGCGAGCGTCAGGCTGTGCGTGGAGAGCCACACGGCGCCGGCCGCAAGCAGCATCAGGGCGAGGTTGATCGCGTACAGGCGCGACGGGTCGGCGTACAGGAAGAGCTCGCGCAGCTGGAAGTCGGCGTCGCGGGTGAAGTGTGCGCGCCAGGTGGCGAGCAGCCGCCCGCCGAGGTCGGCGAGCGCCCAGACGAGCAGCGCCACCGAGGCGGCGACGGCGGTGGTGAGGATTGTGGCGTTCATGCGTCGGCCTGCCGGTCGAAGATCGACAGATCGACCGGAATGCCGGCCTCGCGCAACTCGTCGTAGAAGGCCGGCACGGCATCGCAGCCGGTGAAGCGGCCCTGGATGCAACCGTGGGCGTCGCGCCCCGAGGGCTCGAAGCGGAAGAGCTCCTGCAGCTGGATGCGGCCGGACTCGATGCCGGTAACCTCGACGATGCCGGTCACCAGGCGGCGGCCGTCGGCGAGCCGCGCCTGCTGGACGATGAGGTCGACGGCCGCGGCGATCTGGTCGCGGATCGCGCCCAGCGGCAGGTCCATGCCGGCCATCAGCACCAGGGTCTCGAGGCGCGCCAAGGCGTCGCGGGGGCTGTTGGCGTGCAGCGTCGTGAGCGAACCGTCGTGGCCGGTGTTCATCGCCTGCAGCATGTCGAGCGCCTCGCCGCCGCGGCATTCGCCGACGACGATGCGGTCGGGACGCATGCGCAGAGCGTTCTTGACGAGGTCGCGAATCGACACCTGGCCGCGTCCCTCGGCGTTGGCCGGGCGCGTCTCGAGGCTGATCAGGTGCGAGTGGGCAAGGCGCAGCTCGGCCGCGTCCTCGATGGTGATGATGCGCTCGCCGTCCGGGATGAAGTTGGAGAGCACGTTGAGCAGCGTCGTCTTGCCCGAGCCGGTGCCGCCCGAGATCACCACGTTGCGGCGGTGGAGCACGGCGAGGCGCAGGAACTCGGCCATCGCGCGACTCATCGCGCCGTAGCCGATCAGGTCGTCGGCATCGAGCGCGCGCCGCGCGAATTTGCGGATCGTCAGCGTCGGGCCCTTGATCGCGAGCGGTGGAACGATGGCATTGACGCGCGAGCCGTCCTTCAAGCGGGCATCGACCATGGGGGAGGCTTCGTCGATGCGGCGTCCGATCGGCGCGACGATGCGCTCGATGACGGCGAGCACGGCGCGGTCGCTGGTGAAGGTGATGGGGTGGCGCTCGAGCCGGCCGGCACGCTCGACGTAGACCTCGTCGAAGCGGTTCACCATGATCTCGGTGATCGCGTCGTCGCCGAGCAAGTCCTCGAGCGGGCCCAGGCCGAGCGCTTCGTGGAGCACGTCGCGCACCAGCGCCTCGCGGTCGATCGCCTCGGGCAGCGCCGATTCGGCCGCGATCAGCTCGCGGATCAGAGCCTCGGTCTCGGCGCGCAGCTCGTGATCCTCGACGCGCATCAGGTCGCGCCGACGCCGGTCGATGGCGTCCAGCAGCGCTTCGTGGATGCGGCGGCGCCAGAAGCGGTCGGGTGAGGCGGCCGGTGCGGGCCTCGCCGGTTTGCCGGCGGCGGGTGCCGCGACGGGCGGGGCGGACGTCGCCGCCGGTGCCGGCGCGGGCGCTGTCGCCGGCGCTGCGAGGCGGTCCTCGACCTTGAGCAGGCAGGCGCCGACCACGATCTCGTCGCCCGGCCCGAGTGGGCCGTGCTGCTGGATGCGCGCGCCGTTCACGGTAGTGCCGAAGAACTGGCCGAGATCCTGGATGAACAAGCCGCTGCCGGTGCGGAAGATGCGCGCGTGCTCACGCCCCACGCGCCAGCCGGCGAGACGGACGGCGCAGCCGCGGTCCTTGCCGATGGTGGCGGCGGTGTCTTCGACGAGTTCGAGCCGTTGCGGCTTGTCGGGTTCTTTGATGGTGATCTGGAACATGGGCGTTAGGAGGTGCTCGGCCGGTCAGGGCGTGTAGAAGTCGGGAAGAGGCGCGAAGCTGCGGCGCGGGGGCGAGGGGGCAGGCACGGGGGGGACGCTTTCGAGGTCCGGCACGCCCACGCGCGGCGTCTGCTCGAGCCGGGCGAGTGCCTGGGCCATGCTCTCGGCCTGGGCAAGGGTGTGGTCGTCCACGGCGACTGGCGTGACGAACACGACCAGCTCGGTCTCGCGGTTCTGGAAGCGCTTGGAGCGGAACAGCGCACCGAGCACCGGGATGTCGCCGAGGAACGGGACCTTGTCGAGCGAGGTGCTGGTGTCGCGCGTGAGGAGCCCGCTCAGAACGATGGTGCCGCCCTGCAGCACGTTGAACTCGGTCTCGGTCTTGCGCGTGCGCAGCGCCGGGCCGGAAGTCGTCGTCACCGAGAGATCGAGGTCGCTCACTTCGCTCATGATCCGTGCCCGGATGACGCCGTTGTGATCAACCTGCGGCGTGATCTCGAGCCGGATGCCGAAGGGCTTGAACTGGATGGTGGTGCCGTTGATGTTGCTGACGCTGTAGGGAAACTCGCCGCCGGCGAGAAAGGTGGCCTCGGCGCCGTTTCGTGCGGACAACGTCGGCTGGGCGAGGATGGTCGCCGTGCCGTTCTGCTCCATCAGGTTCAATTGGGCATTGAGGCCCATGTTGACGGCTGAGAGCACGTTCAGGCTCGAAGGCAGCGGCACGCCGGCGGCGGGATCGAGCGCATTGGTGATCGGCGGCGGGTTTTCGGTGCCGGTGAGGATGTTGAGCTGGAACGGGCCGCCGTCACCGCGGCGCACCGGCATCCAGACGCCGCCGAGCGACGCGCCGCCGGTGCGGGTCCAGCTCAGGCCCATCTCCTTGAGCGCGGAGACCGGAAACTCGACGATCCTGACGTCGAGCACGATCATCTTTTCCCAGCCGATCGGGTTGGTGAAATCGACGATCTGGGGGTACTGCTCGGCGAGCATGCGCACGCGCTGCAGGTCGCGGTTGCTGAGGTTGTCGCCCTCGATGATGATCTTGTCGCCGATCACCGAAGCGCTTGCGGCGGGGATCGCGGTCGCGACGAACTGCGCGATCTCGCGGCTGATGCGGGCAGTCTCGCCCGGCACCACGGTGACGGTGAAGCGCCGCCTGCGGCCGTCCTGGGTCCAGACGTGGAGCGAGGACACGCCGACATCGTTGGCGATCAGCAGCACTTCCTTGTCGTCGAGCACGGCGGCGGAGAGCACCTGGCCGTTGCCGACGGCGAGGCGGCCGGCCTCGGGCTGCGCGATCACCCGCGTCTCGCCGACGAACATTTCGATCTCGGTCGCGGCGCCTGCCTGGGCGTGCGCGACGGATGCGCACCAGAGAAGGGCAAGCAGCAGGCTTGCATTGCGCAAGAATGTGGGCAATAGCTGTTTCAAGTCGGGACTCGCCATGGTTCGGGTTGGGTCGGGCCGGCTGCGCTCGCGCGCGGCCCCATTCGGTGCGGTTCGGGGACGTCGGTGGTCGATTGGCGGCGCTAGCGTGCGTCGGCCTCGGGGTCGTCGGGCGGGACGCGCCGGTGCATGTGTTGGCCGTTGGTGATCGGCCCGCCGCCGTAGATCACCGGGACGGTGCTCACGCCCGGCTCGGTCGCGGAGAGCAGGCCCAGCAGGGCGTTCGCCTCGGAGCGGGCGAGGGAGACCTCGGCGGTGTCGCCCGGCGCCCGCAGCAGCGCGGTGACGCGCCCGACCTCGCGCGCCGCGATGATGCGCTTGGCGTCCTCGGGCGAGGTGTCGAGCGTGATGGTCGTGAAGGTCCGGGCGCGGCCGTCGCCGTCGCGTTCGTCGGCCGAGACGCGGGTGCCGGTGGCGAGCACGGACACGCTTTGCAGCAGGCTGAAGGTGAAGTTGCGCGTGCCGTTGCGGGCCGAGACGACGATGTCGATCAGATCGCCGGGCTCAACCATGCCCGAGAGCGAGCTGATCTCGTCGACGGGGACGGTGACGGCGCGCTGGCCGGGCGCGAGCCGGGCGGAGAAGGTCGGTGCGCGCTGGCCCTCGAGCTGGGCCCACAGCACGGCCTCGCCGGCGACCGCGGGGTGTGCGAGCACGAGGCCCTCGGCGCGGCCGAACTGGTCGGGCGTGATTGCGCCGGAATGGGCCCACTCGCGCGGAACCGGGCGCACGGCGACGGTCTCGGCGGAGATCGCGCTGCCGCGCGGCAGGTTGGTCTTGGCGACCACGACCTCGAGCATCGCTTGAGGCTCGTTGCGTGTCTGGATGGCAGCCAGTTGCGTCGCGAGGTAGTTCTTCGCTCCCATCGCGGCGAGGCCGCCCACGGCGAGCGCGGCGAGCAGGATCAGCCAGTTCTTGTTGATTCGGTATTTCATCGGAGGGAACGCGTCAAAGGGGAAGTGAAAGAAAACCGCTCAGCCGGTCGAAGGCCGTGCGGACGGCGGAGAGAAAGCGATCGATGGCCGAGGCCTCGCCGGCGAAGGCGATGCCGACGACCATCATCACGACGAGCAGGGCGACGAGGTACTCGGTCATCGACTGGCCGCGCTGGGCGGCTGAGGAGCGGGGCGGGGTCATCGGTCGTGGATCAGGGTCAGGACCACATGGGTCTGCTCGTCTGCGCGGACCAGCGTGAGCTGCGCCTCGCCGCGGCTGCCGCGATAGAGGCCGGCGTAGCGTCCGGCCGCGTCCTGCAGGGGCGGGCCGTCGGGCCAGAGGTCGCGCGAGGCGAGCTCCCGGGTGAGGAAGTCGCGATTGGCGTCGAGCGAGAGGCGATTGGCGAAGACCAATTGGCGGGCCTGTCGGTTGCCGTCGACCGATTCCATGTCGGAGAGCAGGTCCGAGTCGGCCGGCAGCACGAAGCCGAGCGGCCGGCCCGCGGCGCGGCGGGCTTCCGCCATGTCGCTGACCGCGACGAGGGCCTCGGTGGTGTGCGGGGCGAGCGCCCTGAGCATGACCGTGACGAAGTAATCGCCGCGCTCCTGGGACAGCACCACGGCGTCGCCAGCGCTCGCCTCGGCGTGGCGCCGGCCCAGGTTCGTGCGGTAGAACTCGACGAGATCGTCCCGAGAACGTGCCGAGAGCACGCGATGGATGCGCATCGGCACCCCGTTGAGCCGGATCTGCTCGCCGATCGACTCCACCCGCGCATCGTCCGGGTTCGAGATCGTGGGCCAGTCGGCGGCGAGCGCCGCAGGCGCGCAAAATAGGGCCGCCGCCAGGATTACGCCCACCTTGTTCATTTGAAGCGGTCCAGCGGGACGCGATCCGGCTCGATTCGCCCGACATTCGGCAGGTTCCCCTCGAACGGGATGAGTTCGATGGCCAGTTCGATCGCATCCACGACCGTCTCGAGCGGACGGTACGGGAAGGGGCCGATCGGGTTCCAGCCGTCGCGCGTGATGTGGGCGGCGACCTGCGCCGGACCGCCTGCGGCCCACGGGTCGACCAAGACCGTGGTCGAGCGGCTGATCGACAGGTCGAGCGCGTCGAAGGGCTGCAGTCCGGCGACATCGGCCGGGCGGACGGTGACTCGGCCGGTATGGAGGTTGGCCTGCGGCAGCCCGAGTGCACTCGCGTGGAGGGCGCCGAACGGCTGAGACAGCGAGGCATTGGTCGCGGACACTCCCACGTTGCCGGCGAAGGTCGGCAGCAGTGGGTCGCCGCGGTGGTCGTGCCACAACGGGTTGCGGTGCGCGGCGAAGTCGCCGGCGACGTCGCCCGACTTGACCGGGGCGTCGCTGGCGCTGAAGAAGCGGCGCCGCACCTCGTCGGCGAGCGCCGCCTCGGGCTTCCAGTCGGCCGGGCTCGAGGAGTGGCGCACCGTGCCCTCGAAGGCGACGTAGCGGCTCGCCACCGCCGCCGTCTGCGCGAGGTCGAGATACTTGCCGAGCAGGGGCACGATGAGGAGCAGCGGCACCAGCACCAGGGCGAGGACGGCGAACTCGACCGTCGACTGGCCGCGCTGGCGCGCTAAATCCGGGGCGTCAGTCGTTATCGTCATCGTCGTCGCACGGGTTGACGCCTGTCCTGGCGGTCTCGGCCAGGCACCAGCGCGAGGTCGCATTGTCCGCCGGGGCCTGCGGGCGGCCGGCTTCCTCGACCGGATCGGTGGCCGGTGGATGGAACAGGCCGACGGGCAGGGCGATGCGCTCGGAATAGCTCACGAGCCGGTCGACGGCCTGGACCTCGGTGCCGTTCGGACCGGTCACGACCCAGCTCCCGCTCAACAGGACCGAGTCTGGAAACAGTGTGCCGGTGCTTGCCAGGCATGAGGTGAATACGCTGTTTGCGGTGGAGATCTTTCGGACTTCGCAGGTGTGGTGCCCGTGCCTTTCGTGCCCGAGCGGCCCGGACACGTTGGCGGGGTTCGTCAGCGGAGCGATCTCGAAGAACAGCGGCAGCACCGTCGCAAAGAGCGACCGGTCGTGGTAGTCCCGGACCCATCGGCGCCCCTCGGCGCGGTCGTCGAGACGCCGGTAGATCGTGATGCCCTTCGCCGAGTAGTGCTTGATGAGGACGCTTTCCTCTTCCACGATCTCGGCTGCACAAACGTTGTGCTGGCGCAGCCGTGCCGTAGTGCGCTTCTCGACAGCCCACTGCTGTGCGGGTGCAAAGTACTCATGGACATCGATTCGTCGCACGCGATCGGGGTCGCCCGAGATCGTGAAGCGTCCGCTGGCTTCCGCGCAGGCCCGTCGTCCCCTTGCGTCGGAAGGTGGTACTCCGGCGGCGGCCAACTGATCGCAGGCCCGCTTCGCGGCGGCGCAGCCCCCCTTGCCCATTTCGATGGTGAGTTGGGTGAGTCTAGCCGCAGCGGGCGAATCGACGCTGCGATGGACGTGGATGCCGTCGATCGTTGCGCCGCGATCGGCGGCCCGAGCGAGCGGGGATGCGACGGCGAGCGCGGGCGCGAGCAGCAATGAGGCGAGGCGTGCGAGAGGGTGTGGCATGGGTTTTCTATTGACGGTCAGGGTAGAGCCCTGCCCTGCAGCAACTGGGCGGCGAGGCGCTCGCCGGCGCCGACCGGGGCGAGCCGGACCTGCCAGTACGGATTGAACAGGCTGCCCAGCTCGTGCTTGTTGTGGAGCCGGTTGTTGCCGTCCGGACGCTCGAAATACACCTCGGCGCGTGCGATCGCGGCGCTTCGGCCGCCCGCGGCCGCGCCTTGGTAGAGTTCGAGCCGGCCCTGCGGCTGGACCGTGCTGCTACCGCCCGAGTAGCGCTGCTCGGCGGCGTTCTTGGTGACCCGGACAGTGAGCGAGGTGCGGGGATCGTCCGCCCTAAGTGCGCTCTCGGAGAGCTCGTGAAAGGGCGGTATGGCGCCTCCCCCGATGTTCGGCGGAGCCGGGTTGAAGCCGTTCGCGATGCCTTCGCTGGAATCGGCGCGCCAGCTTGCTCGCGGATTGGTGGGCCGCGATCCGGCGTAGGAGATGCCCGAGTCGTCGAGGCCGTTCTTGGAAGGTGCGGAGCCAAACCCGATGGGCACCTCGTTGCGCCGGCATCGCCAGCGGCGAACGCGATGGTGATGGGCCGACAGGGTGTCCATCGACTTCCAGCCGTCGACGAGATCGATCAGTTCGGTGCTGCCGCGCTTGCGCAGTTCCACCCCATTGCACAGCACGACCAGGCCGAAGCTCCAATTGCGGCTGCGCAGAAAGGTGTCGCGGCTGTCGTGCACGAGGCGTCCCATGCGTCGGCGGTCAGCCTCGCTCGTATACCGGCGCGTGAATCCGGCGAAGTCGTCGCGCAAGGGAACGAGATCGACGGTCACGTCGGGGTCGTTGAGTCGGGCGACTTCGTCCATGACGCGCTGGCGGTTGACGAGAGCGATCGAATTGCCCGGCCCATGGACAGCGAGTTGGGACGACATCAGCGACTGGATTGCCCCGTCGTGCATGAAGACTGCGCCGGCCAGCGCAATGGTGAAGGCGTCCCCCGATCTGGACATCGCTGCCATCGCCGCGCTCAGGGCGGGCCCGGCGTAAGGGATGAGGTAGAGGTAGGGCCCGATGGTGTCCGCCGAGGTGCCCATGTACTTCGCCCACGACGCGAGCCCCACGGCCTGTCCGACGGCGATCGAGTTGGCGACGATCGCGCGGTTGGTGTAGGCGTCGTAGTTGAGCACGCGTGCCTCGAAGGCGCCGGCGCTGTAGACGACGGCATCGGCCGTGTTGGTCAGGCGGATCTTCTCCTGCACCAGCTGGCCGCTGTTGAACAGGTAGAAGACGGTCGCGGCCACGGCAAGGAGCAGGACCATTGCCAGCGGCAAGGCCTGACCGTGCTGGTGCGCGGGGGGTGTCGGACGCATGTATCGAGGGCGAAATGGACGCCGCCCGCCTCGGGGCTTCCGAGGCGGGCGGCGACGGCGGGCTTACTTGCCGGCCTGATTGACGTAGCTGTCCAGCGTGTTCTTGGTGTTGCCCGTCGATTGCGCGCTGTTTGCGGCGGTTTGGGCATTGTTCTTCGCGGTCGAGCCGTCCTGACCCGACAATTCCTGGGCGATCGCCGCTGTCTGGTTGCGCACCGTCTGGCCGAAGTACTGATAGACCGCGATCGCGGCGACCGCGATCATCGCGACGATGATGATGTACTCGGTCATGCCCTGGCCGCGCTGCGTCTGGCGATTGCTCTTCATGTTGTTCTCCGTCGTGTCCAAAGGTTTGGTTCGTCCACAGTGGGAAGCAGCAACCGGGATGCAGTGTGCCAATCCCCGAAAGGCTCGCGGCCCGAAGCCTGCATGCATGCTGCTCGTGACGAGCGCGTAAGATAACTTAAATGCATACGACAAAGCAATATGCAAAAGGCGTGAATAGAAGAGTACGGCTAGTTGTGAGCGATGCCGCAGGCTAATTTGATCTCGATGCCGAGGGTCATGAGATGCGTACGGCGCCCCTTCTTCCGCGGCTGCGTCATCGCGCCAGGCGGGCTCCGAGAAAAGTACAGCGCCTCGGTGGTCGCGCCGTGCGTAAGGGCAATGCGGCGAATCGGCCCTGAACCGTCGTCCCTTGTGCCGGTCGTACCGAGTGACGACCCCGCACCTACAATGAAGCATCGGGCGAGACGGAGCACGGCGATGAACCCCAAACAGGCGTTCTGGCTTCCCTTCACCGCGAACCGCGCGTTCTGGAAGGCGCCGCGGGTGATCAAGGCGGCGAAGGGGCACTACTACACGACCGACGACGGGCGCGAGCTGCTCGACGGGTTCTCGGGCCTATGGACATCCGGGCTGGGGCACTGCCATCCTCGGATCGTCGCGGCGGTGCAGGAGCAGGTCGCGACGCTCGACTACTCGATGGGCTTCCAGGTCGCCAACGACAAGGCGATCGCGCTCGCCGAGCGCCTGTCCGGTATCGCGCCCGAGGGCTTCACGCGGGTGTTCTTCACCAATTCGGGCTCGGAGGCGGTCGACACCGCGCTCAAGATCGCGCTCGCCTGCCACCGGGCGCAGGGCGAGGGGCAGCGCACGCGTTTCATCGGGCGCGAGCGCGGCTATCACGGGGTCAATTTCGGCGGGACGTCGGTGGGCGGTATTCCAGCCAACCGCAAGGCTTATGGGGCGTCGCTGGTGCCCGGGGTCGACCACATCCGCCACACCCACAGCCTCGCCGACATGGCCTTTTCGCACGGCCAGCCGGCGTGGGGCGTGCATCTCGCCGACGACCTGGAGCGGGTGATCGCGCTGCACGACGCGTCGAACATCGCCGCGCTGATCGTCGAGCCGGTCGCCGGCTCGGCCGGCGTGCTGGTGCCGCCGGTGGGCTATCTGCAGCGCCTGCGCGAGATCTGCGACCGCCACGGCATCCTGCTGATATTCGACGAGGTGATCACCTCGTTCGGGCGCGTCGGCGCGGCCTTTGCGGCGCAGCGCTTCGGCGTGCTGCCGGACCTCATCACCTGTGCCAAGGGCATGACCAACGGCGTGGTGCCGATGGGGGCGGTGCTGGTGCGCGAAGGGCTCTACCAGGCGCTGATGCACGGGCCGCTCGAGCAGGTCGAGTTCTTCCACGGCTACACCTACTCGGGCCATCCGCTCGCCGCCGCGGCGGGGCTCGCGGCGCTCGAAGTCTATCGAGACGAACACAGCTTCGCGACGGCGCACGCGCTCGAGCCGGCCTTCGAGGAGGCGCTCCACAGCCTCAAGCACGAGCCCTACGTCGTCGACATCCGCAACATCGGCCTGATGGGCGCGATCGAGCTCGCCCCGCGCACGGGCCACCCCGGCGCGCGCGCCTTCGAGGTGTTCCTGAAGTGCTTCGAGGCCGGCGTCGTGATCCGCAACACCGGCGACGTGCTCGCCTTCGCGCCGTTCTTCGACACCACGACGGACGAGCTCGAGCGGATCTTCGCGACGGTGCGTCGGGCGCTCGAGGAGGTTGCTTGACGGCTGAGCAGGGCGAGCGCGGCGTGAGCTCGCTGCCTCGCCCCTGCACTAGTATCGGCAGCCGCAAGCACGCCCCGTCCCTGGCGACACTGCGCAAGTACGCCGATGCCTGCGGGCAGCGGTTGGTGATTCGTTTCGAGCCCAAGCAAGAGCGCGTCGTCTGACCAACCAACGCCGCGCCTACTCCGACGGGAAGACACAAAGCCCGGAAACGAAAAAGCCCGGTCTATGTAACCGGGCTGAATACTTGATTCTTTGGTGCCGACAATCTGACTCGAACAGATGACCTACCGCTTACAAGGCGGTTGCTCTACCAACTGAGCTATGCCGGCGCGGGGCGGATTATAGCGTATGAGGATTCAGGCGCTACAGGCTGCCAGCGCCGGTAGGGCGGCTGCGAGTTCGTGCAGGCTGACGACGTGGCCGACGACGATCAGCGAAGGGGTGCCGAGCTTCGCGTCGCGGGTGGCCTCGGGCAGGGCGTGCAGGGGGCTGGTGACGATGCGCTGGCGGGGCGTGGTGGCGGCGTGGACCACGGCGGCCGGCGTGTCGGCCGGCAGGCCGTGGGCGAGTAGTTCCCGGCAGATGATCTCGAGCGCGCCCAGGCCCATGTAGATCACCACGGTCTGGTGCGGGCGGGCCAGCGCGTCCCAGTCGAGATTGAGGGTGCCGTCGCGCAGGTGGCCGGTGGTGAAGAGCACGGTCTGCGAGTGGTCCCGGTGCGTGAGCGGGATGCCGGTTGCGGCGGCCATGCCGGAGGCGGCGGTGATGCCGGGGACGATCTCGCAGTCGATGCCTGCGCGCACCAGATCCTCCATCTCCTCGCCGCCGCGCCCGAAGATGAACGGGTCGCCGCCCTTCAGGCGCACCACCTTGAGGCCCTTCGCCGCCAGCTCCACCAACAGGTGATTGATGTCCTCCTGCGGCAGCGCATGATTGCCCGCGCGCTTGCCGACATAGATGCGCGTTGCGTCACGGCGCGCCAGATCGAGGATGCCGTCGCCCACCAGGTTGTCGTAGACCAGCGCGTCGGCGGCACTGATGCGGCGCACCGCGCGCAGCGTGAGCAACTCCGGGTCGCCCGGCCCGGCGCCGACCAGGCTCACCTTGCCCCGGCGCGGTGAGACGTCATTCCCACGCCAGCTCTCGAGGTTGTCCGGCCCGTCTGTCGAGGGGACGTCCGGGCCTGCGCTCAGCGCCCGACAGATTCCTTGGTTGTATTCGCGCGGGCGTGAGGCCCGGTGCAGGCGGGCATCGGTCGACGGGCGGTACGGCGTGTCGTGGCGCAGGGTATTCATTGCGGTTCCTCTCGGCGTGGCTCGTATATTGAGGAGGAATGTATCAGCGCAGATGAATCTCTGAATTTGACTCAAGTTAAAGAAACCACATCGACATGAGAAGAAAGTACGCACCGGACAGGGCGAACCGCCGTCGCCGCAGGCCGGGTGTACGGCGGGGAGTCCTGAAGGAAGCCGACTTCGGCGAATTCTGAAGGGAGAACCAACAATGTCCGTGAAATTCAGGCTCCGCAAGAGCTATGTCTCGGTACTGGCAGCGATGATCGTCGGCGGCATGTCGGCGCTGGGCGCGACCGCCCATGCGCAGGATGCCCCGACCCTGAGCAAGGAAGAGTTCGAGCGCGCCAAGCTGCTGTACTTCCAGCAGTGCGCCGGCTGCCATGGCGTGCTGCGCAAGGGCGCGACCGGCAAGAACCTCGAGCCGGAAAACATGCTCAAGCTCGGCCAGCAGCGTCTCGAGCGCATCATCGCGCTCGGCACCGAAGGCGGCATGAACAACTTCGACAAGATCTACTCGCCGGAAGACATCAAGCTGCTGGCGACCTACATCCAGATGGAGCCGCCGGTGCCGCCGGAGTTGTCGCTTGCGCAGATGAAGGAGAGCGTCAAGCGTCATGTCGAGCTCGCGGACTACCCGACCAAGCCGCTGCACGGCCGCAACTGGAAGAACTTCTTCCTGGCGATCGAGCGCGACAACGGCTCGGTGGCGGTGATCGACGGCGACAAGAAGGAACTGGTCGCGCGCATCCCGACCGGCTACGCGGTGCACGTGATGAAGGGCGTGGAGAAGAACAAGGTTGCCCAGCATCCGAGTCCCGACGAAATCGGCCGCTTCTGGTACACCATGGGCCGCGACGGCAAGATGACCAAGATCGACCTCTGGCAGGTGCCGGAGAAGATGCTGGTCGCCGAGACCCAGATCGCCTACGACGCGCGCGACGTGGCGGTCTCGGGCGATGGCAAGTACGTGATCGGTGGCGGGTACTGGCCGCCGCACTTCGTGATCCTCGACGCGAAGACGATGGACCCGCTCAAGGTCGTGTCCGCCCGCGGGGTGAACGTCGACGGCGAGTACGTCAACGAGGCCCGCGTCGCCGCGATCTACGACACCCCGCATGCGCCGACCTGGCTGGTGAACATCAAGGAGCTGGGCCAGACCTGGCAGGTCGATTACAGCGACATCGCCAACCTGCGCATCGAGATGATCGACAACTCGAAGTTCCTGCACGACGGGTTCTTCGATCCGACCGGGCGCTACTTCCAGATCGCGGCCAACGCGTCGAACCAGATGGTGGTGATGGACTCGCAGACCCGCAAGCTGGAGGCGATCATCGACACCGACCTGCGTCCGCATCCGGGTCCGGGCGCGAACTGGATCGATCCGACCTGCGGTCCGGTGGGCGGCACGCCGCACCTGGGCGTCGGCAAGATGACCGCCTGGGGCAACGACCCCGCGGGCAACAAGGACGCTGCCTGGAAGATCTGCTACGAAGTCGATACCGACGGGCCGGGGCTGTTCATCCGCACCCATCCGAAGAGCGACTACGTGTGGATCGACCAGACGCTGCACCCCGAGCCCGAGGTCCAGCAGTCGATCAAGGTCATCGACAAGAAGACGCGTGAAGTGGTCAAGACCATCCGCCTGACCGACGTCAAGGGCCAGGTCGCGACCCACTTCGAGTTCAATGCCGACGGCACCGAAGTCTGGGCCTCGGTGTGGAATCGCGGCGACAGCCTGCAGCCGAACGGCCAGATGATCATCTTCGACGCCAAGACGCTGGAAGAGAAGGCTCGCGTCAAGGGGCTATACGCACCGACCGGCAAGTTCAACGTGCATAACCGCAGCAACCACGTGACCTGACCCTGGGTGATCCGGAAGCGGTCTGGGCTCGAGAGGGGCCCGGCCGCGGCCGGAATCCGTCCGATCGGGAGGTAAGCATGAAGATCCGATTGCTGTGCGCCACACTCGCAGCGGCGGTGACCCCCGCCTGGGCTGGGGGTGATGCCGCAGCCGAACGCGAGGCGATGATCGACTTGGCCTGGAAGCGCGGCTGCTTCAATTGTCACGACGTCGACAAGAAGGTGCGCGGCCCGGCCTGGGTCGCGGTTGCCGAGCGCTACCGCGACGATCCCGAGGCCTTCGAGCGTCTCGTCGTCAAGGTGCAGCAGGGTGGCCGGGGCAACTGGGGTGACGACTACATGTCGCCTAACCGGCGGGTGCCCGAAGCCGACATCCGCAAGCTGGTCGGGTGGCTGCTGACGCTGGAAGGCGAAGCCGAAGTCACCGACGGCGAGGCGGCCAAGTGATCGAGACGAGCGCTGGCGGTGGCGCGGATTGTGGGGTGCGGCCCGCCCGAACGCGGACCGGCCCGCATGGTGGCGAGATCCCGCATGGATCGCGCCGACTGGACTGAAGAGAAAGAACCTGAGAGCACACTCATGGACCAGCAGAAGCCCGAAAGCTCCGGCGGACTGTTCGCCCGCCTGCGAAAACCCAGCACCCGCTACTCACTCGGCGGCATCCTCGTCGTCGGCATCGCGGTCGGCGTCATCTTCTGGGGCGGCTTCAACACCGTCCTCGAATGGACCAACACCGAGAAGTTCTGCATCTCGTGCCACGAGATGAACGACAACGTGTACGCCGAGTACAAGGAAACCATCCACTACAACAACCGCACCGGCGTGCGCGCGGTGTGCGCCGACTGTCACGTGCCGCGCGAATGGGTGCCCAAGATGATCCGCAAGGTGCAGGCCTCGCGCGAGCTGTGGGGCAAGGCCACCGGCACCATCGACACGCGCGAGAAGTTCGAGGAGAAGCGCCTCACCCTGGCCCGGCGCGAGTGGCAGCGGATGCTCGCCAACGACTCGCTCGAGTGCCGCAACTGCCACAGCCTCGTCAGCATGGACGGCAAGAAGCAGGCAACCCGTGCCGCCAAGCAGCACGAGCGGGCGGAAAAGGACGGCACCACCTGCATCGCGTGCCACCAGGGCATCGCGCATCAGAAGCCTGAAGACATGACCGATGACGACTATTTCGACTGATTCAACCGATTTCCGACCGCGGAGGACACACCCATGAACAAGACCCTGATTTCCGGCTCGATCGCGCTGCTGCTCGCAGTCCCGGCCGTCGCGCTCGCCGCGCCCCCCGCCGACTGGAGCAAGGTCGCCGCGACCGACATCGTGCTGTTCTACCCCGGCGTTTCGCCGATGGAGTGGATCACCGGCGATGTACGCATCGAGCGCGCACGCCACGGTGGCGGCCGCGCCTTCAAGCAGGGGGACTCGTGTGTCGCCTGTCACGGCGACGAGGCCGCCGAGATGGGGCAGAAGATGGCGACCGGCGAGAAGCTCGAGCCGACGCCCATTCCGGGCAAATCCGGCTCGATTCCGGTCAAGGTCCAGGCCGCCCACGATGGTGACATGCTCTACCTGAAGTTCTCATGGAAGCAGCCTCCTGCCTCGCAGGGCGAGAAGATGGACGAGCAGAATCCGCTCAAGATTGCCTATATGCTCGATGCGGGCAAGGTCGAGATGGCCGAGCTGAGCGGGTGCTGGGCGAGCTGCCACGGCGATTCGCGCACCATGCCGGAAGGCGGCAAGGATCGCACCAAGTACGTCAAGGATGGCTCGCTCGCGAGCGGGGTGTTCTACGACCTCGCCCAGTGGCGCAGCGGCGAGAACAAGGCCTTCGACGGCTACGTCGCCGACAAGCGCGTGATGGAAGGCGGCTCGGCGCTGGCCGGGGCCGAGGGCAAGCTCGACGGTGACACGTGGTCAGTCGTGTTCGCGCGCAAGCTCGCCGGCGGCGAGGGCGACGTCAGCCTCGAGTCCGGCAAGCAGTACAACTTCGGCTTCGCGATCCACGACAGCCACACGGTCGGGCGCTTCCACCACGTCTCTCTCAACTACACCCTCGGGCTGGACACCCAGGCCGACATCGTCGCGGCCAAGCAGTAACGCAGCGGGCACGGCCGGGCGATGCCGCCTGGCCGGATTGATGGCAATCAAGGTTGTCCCGGCCGTGCCTCAATAAGCTCCGTTCCATTCCCTACGAATATCAGGAGAAAGGACGATGAGGATCCCCCCCACACTGCTGCACGTGGCGGTCTTGCTCGCCGCCGGACTCGCGGCCGCGCTGTCGGTCGAGGCGGCCGAGCCGCAGGGCAAGCGCCACGAGCACCTGATCAAGCTGGTCCGCCAGGAATGCGGTTCCTGTCACGGACTCACCCTTGCCGGCGGACTCGGTCCGGCGTTGCTGCCCGAGAACATCGCCCACAAGCCGCTCGACTCGATGGTGGCGACCGTGATGAACGGGCGCCCCGGCACGGCGATGCCCGGCTGGAGCCGCTTCATCAGCGAAGACGAGGCTGAATGGATGGTCCGGTCGATGATGAAGGGTTTCCCCGAACTCAATGGAGCGCGCAAATGAGACGCGGAATCCTTGCCGCGGCGCTGGCCGGCGCGGCTCTCCTCGCCGGCTGCGCCACGCAGCCCGCACTGCGCGGCACCGGCGATCTCGGCCTCGTCATCGAGCGCGCCAGCGGCCAGGTGGCGGTGGTGAGCCACACCAGCCGCGAGCGCCTCGCGACGGTGGCCGGTCTCGGAGACCTGTCGCACGCCCACGTCACCTATTCGCGCGACGGCCGCTACGGCTACGTCTTCGGCCGCGACGGCGGGCTCACCAAGGTGGACCTGCTGCGCGGGCGCATCGAGCGGCGTATCGTGCAGGCCGGCAACTCGATCGGCGGCTCGATCTCGCAGGACGGCCGCCTCGTCGTCGCGCAGAACTACGATCCGGGCGGCATCAAGGTGTTCGACGCCGAAACGCTCGAGCAGCTCGCCGAGGTGCCCGCGGAGTACGCCCCGGGACAGCGCTCCAAGGTCGTGGGCCTCGCCGATCTGCCCGGCCAGCGCTTCGTGTACGCCTTGTTCGACGCCGGCGAGATCTGGGTCACCGACCTGTCCGACCCGCGCGCGCCGAAGACCGAGCGCTACAAGGCCGGCCGTCAGCCCTACGACGGGCTGGTCACCCCCGACGGACGCTACTTCATCGCCGGCCTGTTCGGCGAGGACGGCCTGGCGCTGCTCGACCTCTGGCACCCGGAGCGCGGCGTGCGCAAGATCCTCGCCGGCTACGGGCGCGGCGAGGAGCCGCTGCCGGTCTACAAGATGCCGCACCTGCGCGGCTGGGCGGTGGCCGGCGGCCGCGCCTACCTGCCGGCGATCGGCCGCCACGAGGTGCTGGTGGTCGATACCCGCGACTGGCAGGAGGTCGCCCGCATCCCGGTGCACAGCCAGCCGGTGTTCGTCATGGCACGCCCCGACGGGCGCCAGGTGTGGGTGAACTTCGCGTTTCCGGACAACAGCACGGTGCAGGTGATCGACACCGTCGAGAACCGCGTCACCGATACGCTGGTGCCCGGGCGCACCATCCTGCACATGGAGTTCACGCCGCGCGGCGAGGCGGTCTGGGTGTCCTCGCGCGACGACGACAAGGTCGTGGTCTACGACACCGAGCGGCGCGAGGCGGTCGCCGAGCTCGCCGCCGCTAACCCCAGCGGCATCTTCTTCACCAGCCGCGGCGTGCGCATCGGGTTCTGACATGGATCCCCGCCACTTCCGCCTGCTGAACGACTGGCAGCACGGCTTTCCGCGCGTCGCGCAGCCGTTCGCGGCGCTCGCCGCGGCGGTCGGAATGGGCGAGGGCGAAGTGCTCGACCTCTACCGGCGGTGGTGCGCCGACGGGGTGGTGAGCCGCATCGGCCCGGTCGTCGCAACGCGGCGCGTCGGCGCGAGCGCGCTCGTCGCGCTCGCCGCGCCTGCGGAGCGGCTCGCGGCGGTCGCAGCGCGCGTCAGCGCCGTCCCCGAGGTCAATCACAACTACGAGCGCGAGCACCGTCTCAACCTGTGGTTCGTGGTCACGGCGATCGACGCGGCGCGGCTCGACGCGGTGGTCGCAGCGATCGCCGCCGACACCGGCTGCGCGCCCATCGTGCTGCCAATGGAAGAGGCCCACCACATCGATCTCGGCTTCGACCTGCGCGGCAGCGGCAATGCCGGCGCGTCGGCGCCCCCGCGGCTCGCCGCCGGGGCGCCGTGCGCGCTCGCCGGCATCGAGCAGGCGCTGATGGGTGCACTGCAGCGCGGCCTGCCGCTGGAGCCGCGTCCCTATGCGGCGCTTGGCGAGCGCATCGGGCTCTCGGGCGCGATGGTCGCCGAACTCATCGACGACTGGCTCGCGAGCGGCGTGCTGCGCCGCTTCGGCGTCGTGGTGCGCCACCACGAACTGGGTTATACGGCGAACGCGATGTGCGTCTGGGATGTGGCCGACGGGGAGGCCGCCGAGCTCGGCCGGCGCCTGGGCGCCGAAGCCGGCGTGACGCTGTGCTACCGGCGGCGGCGGTCGTTGCCGCACTGGCGTTACAACCTGTTCGCGATGATCCACGGCAAGGCGCGCGACGAGGTCCTGGCGACGCGCGCGCGCATCGCGCAGCGGCTCGGCCTGGACGACTGGCCTCACGCGGTGCTGTTCAGCCGGCGCCGCTTCAAGCAGCGCGGCGCCTGCTACCTGCCGGAACCCTCTTATGCGTGAGCGCTCGGCCGCGGCGGCGGATCTCGACGCGATCGATCGTCGCCTCATCAACAGCCTGCAGGGCGGCTTTCCGCTCTCCGAGCGGCCCTACGCCGAGGTCGGCGCCGGGATCGGGCTCGACGAGGACGAGGTGTTGCGGCGCATCGGGCGGCTGCTCGCCGACGGCGTGCTGTCGCGCTTCGGCCCGATGTTTCAGATCGAGCGGGCCGGCGGCGCCTTCTGCCTCGCCGCGATGGAAGTGCCCGAGGCCGACTGGGCGCGCGTGGTCGAGCAGGTCAATCGCCGTCCCGAGATCGCCCACAACTACCGGCGCGAGCACCACCTCAACATGTGGTTCGTGCTCGCCACCGGCCACCCCGACGACATCGGACGCTGCGCCCGCGAGATCGAGACGGAGACCGGCCACGCCGTCCGGCTCTTCCCCAAGGAGCGCGAGTACTTCGTCGGCATGAAGCTGGAGGTGTGATGGACGCCCGTGACCCCCTCGACGCGATCGACCGCCGGCTGATCCTCGCGACCCAGGACGGGCTGCCGCTCGCGCGCGACCCCTGGGCGGTGGTCGGCGAGCAGGTCGGCATCGGCGCCGACGAGGTCCGCGCGCGCCTGCAGGCGATGCTCGAGCGCGGTGTCGTCCGCCGCATCGGTGCGGTGCCCAATCACTACGCGCTAGGCGTCGTCGCCAACGGGATGAGCGTGTGGGACGTGGCCGACGCCGTGATCGATGCGGCCGGTGAGCGCATCGGCGCGCTGCCCTTCGTCACCCACTGCTACCGGCGGCCACGCGCACTGCCGGACTGGCCGTACAACCTGTTCGCGATGGTGCATGGCCGCACCCGTGACGAGGTGCTGGCCCATGTCGGCAAGATCCGCGCGCTGCTCGACGCCGAACATCCCGGCGCGCTCGCGGCGAGCGACGTGCTGTTTTCGTCGGCGATCCTGAAAAAGACCGGACTGCGCCTGCGGAATTGATGCGGATCATGTCGTCATGGGCGCGGGCAGGCTTTAATCGATCCGAATCGACGAGGCTGCAACCATGTTCCGCATCTCCCAGTTCATCCGCGAGCTCGACCAACCCACGCCCGCCGCGCCGCGCCGCAACCCGCCCGGCCCGGTGGTGATCTGGAACCTGATCCGCCGCTGCAACCTGACCTGCAAGCACTGCTACTCGATCTCGGCCGACAGCGACTTCGCCGGCGAGCTCTCGCGCGACGAGGTCTTCCGCGTGATGGACGATCTCAAGGCCTTTCGCGTGCCGGTGCTGATCCTCTCCGGCGGCGAGCCGCTCTTGCGTCCCGACATTCTCGAGATCGGCCAGCGGGCGAAGGCGATGGGCTTCTACGTCGGGCTGTCGACCAACGGCACCCTGATCGACGCCGCCAACATCGACGCGATCGCCGCGGTCGGCTTCGACTACGTCGGCGTGAGCCTCGACGGCATCGGCGCGACTCACGACCGCTTCCGCCGCCTCGACGGTGCCTTCGATGCCTCGATCGCCGGCATCCGCCTGTGCCGCGATCGCGGGATCAAGGTCGGCGTGCGCTACACCATGACCGAGGACAACGCCCACGACCTGCCGGCGCTGCTCGAGCTCGTCGAGGACGAAGGCATCGACAAGTTCTATTTCTCGCACCTCAACTATGCCGGTCGCGGCAACAAGTACCGTGCCGACGACGCCCGCCACCGCACCACCCGAGCGGCGATGGACCGGCTGTTCGAGACCTGCCTCGACCTGCATCGGCGCGGCCTCGACAAGGATTTCGTCACCGGCAACAACGACGCCGACGGCGTGTATCTGCTGCACTGGGTCGTCCGGCACTTTCCCGAGCGCGCCGCCCACATCCGGGCCAAGCTCGTGCAGTGGGGCGGCAACGCGAGCGGCGTGAATGTCGCCAATATCGACAATCTGGGCGTCGTCCATCCCGACACGATGTGGTGGCACGTGCCGCTCGGCAATGTCCGCGAGCGTCCGTTCTCGGAAATCTGGAGCGACGTCTCGAACCCGCTGATGGCGGGGCTCCGGCGTCACCCGCGGGTGCTCGGCGGCCGCTGCGGCGCCTGTCGCCACCTCGACCTCTGCAACGGCAGCTCGCGCGTGCGCGCCGAGCGCATCACCGGCGATGTGTGGGGCGAGGATCCGGCCTGCTACCTCGACGACGACGAGATCGGTCTGGACGCGGATGCGCGCGGCCGGGAACGCATCGCCGTGACGCCGTTCGTGCCGCTTCGCCGCAGGGCGTGAAATTTCAGCCACAGGATGATCATCATGTCTGCCAACTCGATCGACGCACGGGCGATGGGCGTCTCCGAATCTTCAGCGCCGGATGAGGCGCGCCGCATGGGCTCGGCGCTGGCCGCACGCGCGGCCCGGCGTGTGTCCAGACTCCTTGGGCGTCGCGCGGCGCAACTCGCCGTCGCGCTCTCGGCTGCGGCCCTCGCCGGCGTGGCCGCGGCCGGAGCGCCCGATGGCCGGGCCGCCGCCGCGGCGCCCGACGC
>JARFTX010000094.1 GCA_029289265.1 Gammaproteobacteria bacterium | reverse complement strand
GGTGTCCTTCACGTCGGAGGCCTTCTCGCCGAAGATCGCGCGCAGCAGCTTTTCCTCTGGCGTGAGCTGGGTTTCGCCCTTGGGCGTGACCTTGCCGACCAGCACGTCGCCGGCCTCGACCTCGGCGCCGACGTAGACGATGCCCGACTCGTCCAGGCGCGACATCTGCGCCTCGCCCAGCGAGGCGATGTCGCGCGTGATCTCCTCGGGTCCGAGCTTGGTGTCGCGCGCGACCACGGTGAGCTCCTCGATGTGAATCGAGGTGAAGCGGTCGTCGGCGACGACGCGCTCGGAGATCAGGATCGAGTCTTCGAAGTTGTAGCCGTTCCACGGCATGAACGCGACCAGCATATTCTGGCCGAGCGCGAGCTCGCCCAGGTCGGTCGAGGCGCCGTCGGCGATCACGTCGCCCTTGGCGATCACGTCGCCGACCCTGACGATCGGACGCTGGTTGATGTTGGTGTTCTGGTTGGAACGCGTGTACTTGATCAGGTTGTAGATGTCGACACCGACCTCGCCGGCGAGCGCTTCGTCGTCATGGACGCGCACGACGATGCGGTTCGCATCGACGTAGTCGACGATGCCGCCGCGCAGCGCCTGCACCGCGGTGCCCGAGTCGACCGCCACGGTGCGCTCCATGCCGGTGCCGACCAGCGGCTTCTCGGGGCGCAGGCAGGGCACGGCCTGACGTTGCATGTTCGCGCCCATCAGCGCGCGGTTCGCATCGTCGTGCTCGAGGAACGGAATCAGCGACGCGGCGACCGAGACGATCTGGCCCGGCGCGACGTCCATGTACTGAACCTGGTCGGCCGTGGAGAGCATGAACTCGCCCTTGTGCCGGCAGGACACGAGATCGCCGGTGAGCCTACCGTCGGCGCCGATTTCGGCGTTTGCCTGGGCGATGACGTAGTGCCCCTCCTCGATCGCCGACAGGTAGTCGATCTGGTCGGTGACCTGGCCGTCGTTGACCTTGCGGTACGGCGTCTCCAGGAAACCGTAGCGGTTGGTGCGGGCATAGACGGCGAGCGAGTTGATCAGGCCGATGTTCGGACCTTCAGGCGTCTCGATCGGGCAGACGCGGCCGTAGTGGGTCGGGTGCACGTCGCGCACCTCGAAGCCAGCGCGCTCACGCGTCAGACCGCCCGGGCCGAGCGCCGAGACGCGCCGCTTGTGCGTGACTTCGGAGAGCGGGTTGGTCTGGTCCATGAACTGCGACAACTGGCTCGAACCGAAGAACTCCTTGATCGAGGCCGAGATCGGCTTGGCGTTGATCAGGTCGTGCGGCATCAGGTTGTCGGACTCGGCCTGCGACAGGCGCTCCTTGACGGCGCGCTCGACACGCACCAGGCCGGCGCGGAACTGGTTCTCGGCGAGTTCGCCGACCGAGCGCACGCGGCGGTTGCCCAGGTGGTCGATGTCGTCGATCTCGCCGCGGCCATTGCGCAGCTCGACCAGGATGCCGATGACGGCGAGGATGTCGTCGTTCGACAAGGTGCCGCCGCCGTCCTCGACGCGGCCGCCGACGCGCTCGTAGAAGCGCTTGAGCCAGCCCGGCGCCTTCTCCTCGATCGCTTCGGGATAGGCGCGGCGGTCGAATTTCATGCGCCCGACGCCCGAAAGGTCGTAGCGTTCCTCGGAGTAGAACAAGCCCTGGAACAGCGCCTCGACGGCGTCCTCGGTGGGCGGCTCGCCCGGGCGCATCATGCGGTAGATCGCAACCCGCGCAGCCCACTGGTCGGCAGTCTCGTCGATGCGCAAGGTCTGGGAGATGTAGCCGCCGCGATCGAGATCGTTCACGTAGAGCGTCTGCAGCTCGGCGATTCCGGCGAGGCGGATCTTGGCGAGCAGGTCTTCGGTGATCTCGTCGTTGGCGTGCGCGACGATCTCGCCCGTCTCGGCATCGACCAGGTCGCGTGCGACGATGCGGCCGATCAGGAACTCTTCCGGAACGGCGATGGTGCGCACGCCGGCCTGCTCGATCTCCCGAATGTGCCGTGCCGTGATGCGCTTGTCGCGCGCGACGATGATCTTGCCGCTCGGATCGGCGATGTCGAAGCGGGCGACCTCGCCGCGCAGCCGGTCGGGCACGACCTCGAACAGCACCTGTTCGCCTTCGAGCTTGAACGCGTCGAAATCGTGGAACGTGGCGAGGATCTCTTCGGCGCTCATGCCGATCGCGCGCAACAGGATCGTCACCGGCATCTTGCGGCGACGGTCGACGCGGAAGAACAGGCAGTCCTTGGGGTCGAACTCGAAGTCCAGCCACGAGCCGCGGTAGGGGATCACCCGCGCCGAGAACAGCAGTTTGCCCGAGGAGTGCGTCTTGCCGCGGTCGTGATCGAAGAACACGCCGGGCGAGCGGTGCAGCTGCGACACGATGACGCGCTCGGTCCCGTTGATGACGAAGGAGCCGGTCGTCGTCATGAGCGGAATCTCGCCCATATAGACTTCCTGCTCCTTGACCTCCTTGATCGTTTCCTTGGGCGCATCGCGATCGAGGATCACCAGGCGCACCCGCGCGCGCAGCGGCGCCGCGAAGGTGAGGCCGCGCTGCTGGCACTCCTTGACGTCGAAGGCCGGCTCGCCGAGCATGTACTGCACGAACTCGAGACGCGCGTTGCCACTGTGGCTGACGATCGGGAAGATCGACGTGAATGCAGCCTGCAAGCCGTCGTTCAGCCTGGCCTCGGCGGGGGTATCGGCCTGCAGGAAGGACACGAACGAATCGATCTGCGTGGCCAGCAAGTAGGGCACGTCGCGCACCACGGTGCGCTTGGCGAAGCTCTTGCGGATACGTTTTTTCTCGGTGTAAGAATACGCCATGGGTACTCCGGGTAGAGGTCAGACGTCAGACAGACAGAACGCAGCGCACCGTTGATCGGGGGTGGCACCCGGCCGTGGAGGCACCGTACGCTCGGCTCTGGCTTCTGGTCGTCACAAAGCACGAAAGGGCTGGCGCCCTGAACAGGCCGCCAGCCCCGAGAACCGACGAAGGCTTACTTGATCTCGACCTTCGCACCGGCCTCTTCGAGTTGCTTCTTCAGCGCCTCGGCGTCGGCCTTGGAGATGCCTTCCTTGACGGGCTTCGGCGCGCCGTCGACGAGGTCCTTGGCTTCCTTCAGGCCCAGGCCGGTGGCGGCACGCACGACCTTGATCGCCTCGACCTTCTTCTCGCCGGCGGCGACGAGGATCACGTCGAACTCGGTCTTCTCTTCAACCGCGGCGGCTTCGCCACCGCCGGCCGCCGGCGCGGCGACCGCGACGGCCGCAGCGGCGGAGACGCCGAATTTCTCTTCCATGTCCTTGATGAGCTCGGACAGCTCGAGCACCGTCATGTTGCCGATCGCTTCCAGAATTTCCTGCTTGGACAAAGCCATTTGTTACTCCTGATGTTCAGTTTTACGCCTTCCCGAAGGAAGACACGGTCAGTGGATGTTACGCAGTCTCTTTGGCATCGCGCAGCGCGGCGACGGTCCGTACGAACTTGCCCGGAACTTCGTTGAGCGTCTGCACGAACTTGGCCACCGGTGCCTGCATGGTCCCGAGAAGCTTGGCGAGGAGTTCCTCGCGGCTGGGCAACGAGGCCAACGCCTTGACGCCATTGGCGTCCATGACGTAACCCTGCATCGCGCCGGCCTTGATCACCAGCTTGTCGTTGGTCTTCGCAAAGTCGCTGAGCACCTTGGCGGGTGCGACCGGATCGGCGGAAATTCCGTAGATCAGCGGCCCGACCATCTGCGAGGACAGCCCCTCGAACGGCGTGCCGGCAACGGCACGACGAACCAGGGTGTTCTTCAGGACACGCAGGTAGACACCGGACTCACGCGCCTTGGCGCGCAAGGCGGTGACATGCCCGACTTCGAGACCACGGTACTCAGCGGCGATCACCACCTGCGCCTTCGCCAGTTCGGCGGAGACTTCGGCAACGACTGCCTTCTTGTCGTCAAGATTGAGACCCAAGGTCCTCTCCCAGTAGTGAAACGTTCGCACCCGGTGCAGGCTGCACACCGGCCGCGAACAACCACGGCGACCGTCATTCAGGAGTGGTGAATTGCTGACGGCTTGCGCCGCCAGCGTGAAACCATGATCCTTAATCGGGTTACGCCATCTGCGTTGGGCCCGGAAACGGCGCTGGCCGCACCCGGCATTAAGGTCTCGTCGAAACGTCCGCGCTGCAACCACGGCGCCCGGCTCGACCCCCAACGGTCTTTGACAACCTGCCGCCCCTCACGGGGCGACAGCCCAAAGTACTTGGACGAAACGACTCGTCCGTTAATTCCGTCAAGCCGCGACCGGGGCCGACGCACTCGTCGGCTCGACGCGCACGCCGACACCCATGGTGCTCGACACCGCTACGCGGCGCAGATACACGCCCTTGGAGGACGCAGGCTTGGCCTTGACCAGAGCCTCGATGAGCGCACCGTAGTTCTCCTGCAGCGCTTCGATGCTGAAGGAGGCACGGCCGATGGTGGCGTGAATGATGCCCGCCTTGTCGGTCCGGTACTGCACCTGGCCGGCCTTGGCATTCTTCACCGCGGTGGCGACGTCCATGGTCACGGTGCCGACCTTGGGGTTCGGCATCAGGCCGCGCGGACCGAGGATCTGACCGAGCTGGCCGACCACGCGCATGGCGTCGGGGGTGGCGATGCACAGGTCGAAATCGATGGTGCCGCCCTTGACCTGTTCGGCCAGGTCTTCGAAACCGACGACGTCGGCGCCCGCGGCACGGGCCGCCTCGGCCTTCTCGCCCTGGGCGAACACGGCGACCCGCACGCTCTTGCCGGTACCGGCCGGCAGCACGACGGAGCCGCGCACGATCTGGTCGGATTTACGCGCATCGACGCCGAGATTGACGGAGATGTCGATGGACTCGTCGAACTTGGCGGTGGCGCACTCCTTCACCAGGGTGAGCGCGTCGGCGAGCGGATAAATGCGATTGCGGTCAGCCTTGGCGCGCAGCGCCTGCACACGCTTGGACAGCTTGGCCATGGTCACAGGCCCTCCACGGTGATGCCCATGCTCCGCGCGGAGCCGGCGATGGTGCGAACGGCCGCTTCGAGATCGGCGGCGGTCAGATCCTTCATCTTGGTCTTGGCGATTTCCTCGACCTGGGCGCGGGTCACCGAGCCAACCTTGTCGGTATGGGGCTTGGGCGAGCCCTTGGTGACCTTCGCCGCCTTCTTGATCAGCACCGACGCCGGCGGCGTCTTCATGATGAAGGTGAAGCTCTTGTCCGCAAACGCGGTGATCACGACGGGAATCGGCAGGCCCGGCTCGAGACCCTGGGTCTGGGCGTTGAACGCCTTGCAGAACTCCATGATGTTGAGGCCGCGCTGGCCCAGGGCCGGACCGATCGGGGGGCTGGGGTTGGCTTTACCAGCTGGCACCTGCAGCTTGATATAGCCGATGATCTTCTTCGCCATTCAGGCAATCTCCAGTAATGAGTACAAACGCGCCGGACCAGGCCGGCGCTCCTCGGGAAACCCGGATCGCTCCAGGTGTTTGCGGCGGCCTCGCAGCCGCCGCGAATCAGGTTTTCTCGACCTGACTGAAATCCAGTTCGACCGGCGTTGCGCGTCCGAAAATGGTGACGGAGACGCGCAGCTTGCTCTTGTCGTAATTGACGTCCTCGACCGCGCCGTGAAAGTCGGTGAACGGACCTTCCTTGACGCGCACGACCTCGCCGAGTTCCCACAGCACCTTGGGACGAGGCTTTTCGACCCCTTCCTGCATCTGGTGCATGATCTTGTCGACTTCGCGCTCGGAGATCGGCGTGGGCTTGTTGGCCGAACCGCCGACGAAGCCGGTGACCTTGGGGGTCGATTTGACGAGATGCCAGGACTCGTCGTTCATCTCCATCTCGACGAGCACATAGCCGGGAAAGAACTTGCGCTCGGAGATGCTCTTCTGGCCGCCCTTCATCTCGACGACCTCTTCGACCGGCACCAGGATCTGCCCGAAGAAATCCTGCATGCCGGCGCGGTTGATGCGCTCGACGAGCGCCCTCTGCACGGACTTCTCGAAGCCCGAATAGGCATGAACCACGTACCAGCGCTTCGTCATATCACTTCCAGCCCAGGATCAGGTCGTACAGGACCCACTCGAGCGTCTTGTCGGTAAGCCATAGAAATATTGCGATCACGACGACGAAGGCAAACACGATGCCGGTCGTCTGCACGGTTTCCTTGCGCGACGGCCAGACGACCTTCTTGGTCTCGTTGATGGCCTCGAACGCGAATCCGATGAAGCGCTGCCCCTGCTCCGACTGCGAGGCGACACCCACGGCGACACCGAGACCGACGAGCACCGAGAGCACGCGCACGACGAGCGGATAGTCGGAGAGCACGTAGAACCCGGCGATGCCGAGCACGACGAATGCGATCGCCACCGCGAGCTTTATCTTTTCGGCCATCTGAATGTCGACATCCGCAATGATGTGGCAGGGGCAGAGGGAATCGAACCCCCAACCTTCGGTTTTGGAGACCGACGC
>JARFTX010000034.1:16955-37998 GCA_029289265.1 Gammaproteobacteria bacterium | reverse complement strand
CGGCACTTCCTGGCGCTGCACGGTCGGCGCTACGGCAAGTCGGGCCTGGCGTTCAACCCCGAAGCGGAGAAGGTTTTGAGCCACTACGGTTGGCCGGGCAACGTGCGTGAATTGCGCAATATGCTCGAACAGACCGTCCTGCTCGCGCGCGGAAGCCTGATCACGCCGAACGAGCTCGCAATCTGCCCGGGCCTGGCCGGCGACTGCGACCGCGACTTCCATGATCTGGATACGCCCTGCATGTCGATTCCGCGGCGGGGTGTCAATCTTGCCGACGTCGAGCGCAGCCTGGTGATCAAGACGCTCGACAAGACCGACTGGAACGTCAGCAAGTCCGCTCGCCTGTTGGGGATCACGCGCGACATGCTGCGCTACCGGATCGAGAAGCTCAACCTGGATCGCGAGCAGTTCTCCAACTGGAGCGCGCAGGGTCACCACTGAAGTTGGCCGGGGAACCGGCGCGCGCCGGGCCGTGCTGTCGCCACTGACAGTGAGCCCGGCGCCGACGCCGGTCCGATGCGGGGAATTCCCCCGCCCGACTGACTTCCTCTGGAGCGCTCTCCATCCGGTGAGCGGTCCCTTCGCATCGCTCACTCGACCCTAAGGATTCCCCAGAAGCCCGACAGGTTGCCGAACGAACCGACATCGCGGTAGAGGTAGTCGCCTGGAATCGCATTGACGCCGCCGGCGCTGGGGAAAACGAAGCTCCAGTGCGCCGCCGGCAGCACGTTTTCCTGCCCCCCGAGATACATCGCCATCGGATTGGCGCCGATGCGTACCGATCCGACCCCGTAGTCCGCATAGGGGTAGCCGACCGGATCCACTCTCTCGGCGAGGTAGGGCTCGCGGGGCCAGACGTGACCGTGCAGCGCGAAGGTGGTGTTGCGGCTGCCGCCCGAGGGCATCACGACATGGATGCGGAAGGGCGCACCGCGTGCGACGCGCAGCACCGGTGTCGCCGGGTCGCCGCCGACCAGCGCGTTGCTGTAGGCGCGATGTGCGTCGGGGATGTCCGCCAGCCCTTGCCCGTTTGCCCGCCCGAAGGGCGCGTCCGGCGACCGACCGAAGCGGAACCACAGCGGCTCGGTGCGGTAGTTGATCGCGACGCCGGAGTTGTCCTGGGGATCCTCGGGGACGCCTGGCCCTTCGGCGGCGATGTTCTCGACAGGCGTGCCGTCGGCCCAGCGCATGTCCAGTCCGCGCTGCCAGACCAGTGCGAAGTCGCGGTATTCGGCGCGGTCGACGGGTCGTACCGTCGCCGCGGCGCGGGTCGCAGAGTCCTCGCTCCAGCGCGCGCCCTGGGGCAGCACCACCATCGTTCCACCCAGCCCTTTCTGCGTCTGCTTGATGAGGTCTGCCGGCTGCAGGTTGAAGCCGCCGAACTCGACCGCGGTGGCCAGGATGTTGTCGACGTTGCGGTTGGCGTTCTGCGCGACCCCCGGCACCGGCAGGCCCTCGCGGCGCAGATCGCCCGCGTAGTACTGGTAGGTCCGGCTCGGATAGGCCCCCTGTCCGGGCGCATTCCCCGGCCGGTTCGGGGCGGCGCCGGCGCGCGGCGGCACCGTCTGGACCGGGTTGATGCCGACATTGGTGCCGTCCGAGGCCGTGACGTCGTAGGCGAGCAGTTGCGCATGCAGGCCCGCGTGGGCCGAGGGTCGGATCAGGTTGTTGTTGAAGGTGGTCGAGCCGAGGGCGTCGAAGCGGTCGCGCTTGACCGCGCCCTGCAGGATTGCGAAGGTCGGCAGGTCCGGCATCGCTTCGGGCAGGCGGTTCTCGAGCGTGATGCGGATGCAGTCGCCGGCAGCGACGCGCAGGATCAGGGGCTCGACAGGCACCCCCGGCCGGAGCTTGCCTCGGCTGTCGAGGTCGTCCTTGCGAACGTAGAGGATCGCGGTGGGATCGTGGAGCGGCCCCGATTTTCCACCGAGTGTCAGCGTGACGCCGTCGTGCTCGATGCTCGCTTCGGGAATGGCCGTGGGGCGCGGATTGTAGACCAGCGTTCCGCCGGACGGGTCGAGCGCGGCACCGACGTGCCGCGATTCGGCGCCCGGCTGGCCGATGGCGACGCCGTGCGCGTTGGGCAGGATGTCGTTGGCGAGCGCGACGACGATGTCGAAGCTGCGGGTCGGGGTCGGCCCGATGCGCCCGCGTGCGTCGGGCGAGACGCGCGGGCACACGCCGTCGAAGGCGATCGCGTTGCGCGCGGCCACCGGCCGGGGATTGTTGGGGAGCGCGAAGAGATCGGCACGCCGCGTCGTGTAGTTGCGCATGATTCCCCAGACGCCGCTCCAGTAGCCCTCGGTCGAGGCGTCGATCGCGTACAGGTAGTCGGCCGCCTCGACTCCGGCACCGGCCGTCATGACCACGGGCGCGGCGAAGGTGAACTGCTCGGAGATGCCGGCGGCCTGGGCGCTCTTCCAGCCCGAATTGGGCGAGTAGCCGTGCCCGGAGCCGCCCTGCAGCCACTTGATGCCGTGGATGGTGACGTTGTGCTCCTCTTCGTGGGCGCCGGCCTGGATGCGGATGCGCACGTTGTCGCCCGAATAGGTGCGCAAGAGCGGCGTGAACGGGTCGCCCGGCAGGTCGCCGCCGGCGTTGATGTGCGGCGGGAAGGTCGTGTATCGGCCGGTCGGGCCGCGCACCTGGCGGAGTGCGCTCGGGGCGAGATTCATCTCGGGGATGGCGCGGTCGGTGCGGCTCTGGAAGGCAAAGGCGAGATCGCCGCCGGGGCCGGCCGCCTGCATGCCCCGCTTGCCGTCGGGCCCGATCCGGTCCGGATCGTAGATGCGCAGCCCGATCGGCTCGTTGCGGTAATTCACGGCGAACATGCCGGGGTCGTCGCCCGAGATCGCCTGCGGGCAGGGCCGCAGCGGGCAGCCGTCGATGACCCCGGCCGCGAGCTCGACCACCAGATCGGGAAGGACCGGGCTCGCGTTGTTGCGCGCGGGCGGGTTGACCGCGTAGCGGAAGGTGTCGGCGGTGGCCGGGTAGCGCGTCGCATCGGGAATGCCGTCCGGGCCGGCGCCGACATAGACGCCCGCCTCGTAGGCGTGCTGGAAGTCGGAGTATTCGAGGAAGAACTCGCGGTAGCTGTCGTTCCTGGCGTCGCCGTTCAGGTCGCCGGTGGCGATCACGGCCTGCCACGAGGTCGGGCCGCCGTCCATGCGCCGGCTGGGGTCGTAGAGCAGCTCGCCCGTCTCGGAGTGATACCAGGTCGAGCCCGCCGGCTGCGTCAGCACCGTTGCATAGAGGCCGACCTGCTGGTGGGTGGAGGGGCCGTAATGGTCATGGGTGAAGATGTTGCCGAGGCCGCGGTCGATGCCGTGCACATTGACCACCGGGTCGGCGAACCAGCGCTGCAGCGTGGTGCGGGCCCCGAGCCAGTCGGGGCGGTCGAAGCGGCCGAAATAGGGGTGCACCCTGGGCAGCGGGCACGACGCCGTGCCGTCGCGCGGGTCGCCGTGCTCGGCGCAGCCGTAGTAGGCGCGGATGGCGTCGATGCTCTCCACCACCGCCGCCGGTGAGAGCGTGCCGTCCTCGTAGTTCCAGCCGTTCGCCGCGCCGTCGGCCGCGGTCAGGTCCCACTTGGGCAGGTGGATGTGCTGGCCGATGACGTCGGTCGGCGTGCGCACCTGGAAGTCGTCGAGCTCGTAGAAGGCCGGCACCAGATTGGCGTGGTGGTACATCGCGCAGTCGAAGGTGTTCAGGCGCATCACCAGCGGCTCGGGCGGCTTCTGCTTGTTGATGACCGGCCAGGCGTCCTCCCACAGCGTCAGGATGCGCTGCTGCGGATAGTGGTAGCCCACCTTGTTGAACACCGCGTCGAACTGGATGTTCACGCCCTTGTAGACGCGCGGATTGTCGGCGCCGAAGGGCGACGCGCCCCGGAAGGACATGCCTGAGAGGCTTTCGCCGCTGAAGAAGTGCCCCTCGCCGGCACCGGCGGTCAGCCGCACCTGGCGGTCGTCGATACAGGGCTCGAAGTAGGGCGCACCCGGCACCGGCGGTGAGCCGTTGGTGCGAAAGTCGGCCGGAGCGAAGCTGGAACCGCTCGCTCCCGGCAAGAGCTGGTAGCTCGGGTGCGAGGGCTTCGCGTGGAAGGCCATCGCCGCCTGTTCGAGATCGGTGCCTTGCTCCGGAAAATACTTGGGCTTGCCGCGGGTCACCAGTTTCTTGAAGTCGAGCGCGCTCGTCGTCTCGACCGACTCGCCTCCCGCCCTGTAGCCCTCGAAGGCGTAGCGCGACAGCCCGCCGTCCCAGCCGCCCGCCTGGGCCGGGTCGATCGCCGCCCACAGCGGATCGCCCGAATCCCGCAACTGCTGCGCGAGATGCGGGTCGAGCATGTCGAGCGGCGGGGTGGTCGGACGCTGGCCGACGGTGTATTCGAGGCCGGCGATCCAGAACGGGAAGCCGGGATTCTTGAGGCTGCCGTCGCCGTTGCGGCTCGCGTCGCTGCGGTCGACCCGCGCGACCGAGCCGACGATGTGCGCTTCGCCTTCCGGGTCGACGATCACCTTGGGCGCGACGGTGACCTTGCCCGGCATCGGCGGCATCGCCTTGCCGGGGAGCGGCACGATCGCCGGAATCGGTGTGCCGGCGACGATCTCGCCATCGGGCAGCGCGCGGGCGCCCGGCGCCGGGGTGCCGTCGCGCAGCGCGAAGGGGCGCGAGTGGTAGCCGGGCGCGAGGTCGCTGCCGGCCGGGACCGGCTCTTCCGAGACCGCGAGCCGGGTGCCTTGCTCGAAGGCGTCGTGGATGCGCCACAGGTACCACATGCCCTGGGCGAAGTGCGGATAGAAATGGCAGTGGTAGATCGCGTCGCCGGCGGTGCGGTTGCGGTTGCCCGAGCCGCCGAAGGCGATCTCGTAGGTGTAGCCCGAGCCCGGGCCGATGCCCTGGGCGTCGATGTAGTTGGCGTTGTCGTCGTTGGGATTGAACAGCCACTGGTGGTTGTGCAGATGAAAGATGTGCTGCTCCTTCCCCACGTGGGTGTTGCGCATCTTCACGTGGTCGCCGATATAGCTGTGGTGGACGTTGGAGGGGTCGGCGGGGTAGAGCGCGCGGGTCGCCTTGATGCCCTGGGCGTCGGCGGGCACGGCCTCGCCCGGTCCCACGCCCTCGAGCCCGACGTTGGCCGGCACATCGACCAGCAGGGCCGGGTCGCCCAGCACATGCGAGCTCAGGAAGAACTCCTCGTAAGCGCAGTGCAGGCAGTCGTGCATCGGTCCCACGCCAAGACGGTTCGCGAGGATTTCCGAGCCGATCCCGCCCGAGCCGTAGTTGATCATGAAGGCGTCGCGCGTTTCGCTCAGCACGTAGCCGAACACTGGATCGTCGAAGAAGCCCGGGAAGGCTTGCGCGACCGCGACCTCGTCGTGGAAGGCGATCGCGAAGTCGCGGAACGGTTCGAGCCGGTTGGGCAGCGTCGGATTGCGCCGCCCCTGGCTCTCCAGCGGATAGGTGGACGGCGGGAAGCTGCCGTCGGCGTTCGGGCCCATCACGATCGCATCGGTCTCGGCGTGCACCACGGCGTGGCCGTCGAGCATCGCCAGGATCGGCTTGCCGGCCTTGCCTTCGGAGCGCCACGGCTCGGTCATCGGATAGCGCGCCTCGTAGTCGATGACGGGGTGCCCGCCCGGCGTGCGGCCGGTGGTGGAGAGCCTCAGTTCCTCTTCGGTGACGACGTTGCGGTAGGCGCGGGCGCCCCGGGGCAGCACGATCACCTGGCCGAACAGGCCATTGCCGATGTTGCCGGCCGTGCCTTCGCCGCCGAAGGTCGCGCCGTAGCTCGTCGCGACGTAGACGCCCTCGTATTCGCCATAGAGCGTGTAGCTGCGCGAGCCGCCCGGCGGCACCAGCGCATTGGCGTTCCTTCCCGTATAGCTCGCCAGATCGTCGACCGAGCCGACCGCCTGCATCCCCTGGACGTGAAAGCCGACATGCCGGGCTTCCACCTGATCGTCGATCTGCATCTCGGCCGGGTCGGCGTTGCGCGGATTGGCGCGGTCGGTCAGCAGATTGGTGAGATTGATCCTCAGACAGTCGCCCGCGGCGATCCGCAGCACCAGCGGCCGGGGACGCTTGTCGGGGCGCAGCAGCACTTCGCCGCGGCTGCGCTGCCCGCCCATCGCCAACGGCACCAGGTCGGCATCGACCACGTCGCGCTCGAGCGCGAAGACCATGCCGTTGATGTTCTGGGCGCCCAGACGATTGAACATCAGCGGCTGGTCGATGGCGACGATGTCGGCGACCACGATGCGGGCGCACGGCGCCGCCAGTGCCGGCGGCGAGGCCGCAATGCAGGCGATCGCGGCGATCGTCGCGAGAATCGGGCCGCGGTGGGGGGGGCAGCGAATGGCCGGCGGGTGCTCGCCCGAACGGCGCGAAGCTCCACGGTGCAGCCGCTCGGTGCGGGCAAGTGCTGCGTTCATCATGGTCTCCCGCATCCAATCGCGGGCAGCGGGCGTTTCCGTGCCCGGGATGCTTATTTGCACCGAAGGCCCTGCATAGGCCGTGCCAAAATACTTTGTTACATTATTTCAAAGGCTTGGAAAAATACCGTGTGATTGATTGGGGAATTCGGGAGGCTTCGCTCGATGCGATCCGACTCGAATTGTGGCGATTCCAGACCGTGCGCTTAGGCGCCGATCATCGCGCCTGCACGAGACAAGACGAACGAGAATGGAAAAGATTCGTGATCTCAGGGAATTAGCGCTCACATCGTGCGCAGGGCACCGAGCGGTGCGGCAGATGACTCGATTGTGAGGGGCCGAGTGGGGAATATTCCTCAAGAATGGGGTGAAATCCCCAATCTGGGCCGGCCAAATGGCGATGGCGGCCCCGAACCTCGGGCCGCCATCGTTGTTGCGGGGGCGCGGCCGGTGCATTGCCGCGCCCCGACTCGCTGCTTCACTCGACCCGCAGAATCCCCCAGCGGCCCGACACGTTGCCGAAGGCGGCAAGGTCGCGCATCAGGTAGTCACCCTTGATGGCGTTGCGGCCGCCGGCGCTGGCGAAGACGAAGCTGAAGTGCGAGGCCGGCAGAATGCTTTCCTGACCACCCAGCCACTTGCCCAGCGGGTTGTGGCCGATGCGCACCGAGCCCACGCCGTAGTCCTTCGCCGGGAAGCCTTGGGCATCGACGTTCTGCGCGAGATACGGGTCGCGCTGCCAGACGTGGCCGTGCAATCCGAAGGTGCCTCCACGGCTTCCGCCCGAGGCCTGGGCCACGTGGATGCGGAACGGCTGGCCGGCGGTGGTTCTGAGGATCGGCGTTTGCGGATCCCCGCCCGTCAGCGCGTTGCTGTAGGCCATGTGGGCGTTGGGCACCGCCGCCCAGCCGGCGCCGCCGGCGTGCCCGAAGGGCGCGTCCGGAGCCTTGCCGAAGCGGTACCACAAGGGCTCGCTCTTGTAGTTGAGCGCCATCCCCGAGTTGTCCTTCGGGTCGGCCGGCACGCCGAAGCCTTCGGTCGCCATGTTCTCGACCGGGGTGCCGTCGGCCCAGCGCATGTTGAGGCCCTTCTGCCACTGCACCATGAAGTCGCGGAAGGCGGGCTGCCCGGGTGCCTGCACCGTCGCCGCGGCGCGCATCGCCACGTCTTCGGTCCAGGTCGCGCCGAGCGGATGCACGACCATCGCGCCGGTGAGCCCTTTCTGCGGCTGCTTGAGCAGATCGGCCGGCATCAGGCTGAAGCCGCCGAACTCGATCGGCGTCGCGATCATGTTGTCGACGTTGCGGTTGGCGTTGTTGCCCTGGCCGGGAATCGGCCGGCCTTCGCGCTGCAGGTCGCCCGCGTAGTACTGATACGTGCGGGTGGGGAACTGGCCCGTCGTGCCGGCCCGCGGCGCCACCGTCTGCACCGGATTGATGCCGACGTTCATGCCGTCCGCGCGCGAGATGTCCATCGCGAGCAGCTGCGGATGCAGGCCGACGTGCGCCGACGGACGCATCAGGTTGTTGTTGAAGTTGGTCGTGCCCTGCGGGTTGAAGCGGTCGCGGACCACGATCGGCGCATGCAGCAGGTAATTCGGCAGATCGGGCATCGCCACGGGCAGACGGTTCTCGAGCGTCACGTTGATGCAGTCGCCCGCTGCGGCGCGCAGCACCAGTGGCTCGACCGGCACGCCGGCGCGCAGCTTGCCGGTGCTCGGATCGAGATCGGCCTTGCGCACATACAGGATCGCGGTCGGGTCGTGGAGCGGGCCCGACTTGCCGCCGATCGTGATCGGGTTGCCGTCCGCGTTGGTCACGGTCGCAGCCGGAATCGACGTCGGACGCGAGTTGAACACCAGCGTCCCGCCGTTCGGGTTGAGCGGCGCACCGACGTGCTTGCCCTCGGAGCCTGCCTGGCCAATCGTCAGGCCGAGCGGATTGGGCAGGATGTCGTTGGCGAGCGCGGCGACGACTTCGAAGTTGCGCTGCACTGCCTGCTGCGGGCACACGCCGCTGAACTGGAGCGTGTTGCGCACCGCCACGGGACGTGGATTGTTCGGCAGCGGGAACAGGTTGGCCTGCAGCTGCGTGTAGTTGCGCATGATCCCCCAGGCGCCGTTCCAGTAGCCTTCGAGCGCCGCATCGACGGTATAGAGGTAGTCCGCAGCGGGCGCGGCGGCATCGGCGTTCATGACCACCGGGGACATGAACGAGAACTGCTCGGAGATGCCCGCCATCTGCGAGTTGCGCCAGCCCGAGTTGGGCGCCTGGCCGAAGCCGGATCCCGCCTGCAGCCACTTCACGCCGTGGATGCTGACGTTGTGCTCCTCCTCCTGGCCGCCGGCCTGGATGCGGATCCGGACGGTGTCGCCCGAGTAGGTGCGCAGCATCGGCGTGAAGGGATCGCCCGGCTGGTCGCCGCGGTTGATGTGCGGCGGGAAGGTGGTCACGCCGCCGGTCGGGCCGGTCACCTGCGTGATCGCGCTCGGCGCCATGTTCATCTGCGGGATCGCGCGGTCGGTGCGGCTCTGGAAGGCGTAGGCGAGGTCACCCGCGAGCCCCGCGGCCTGCATGCCCGGCTTGCCGTCCGGCCCGATGCGGTTCGGGTCATAGACGCGCAGCGCCAGCGGCTCGTTGCGGTAGTTCACCACGAAGATGCCGGGGTCGTCGGCGGTGATCGCCTCCGGGCACGGACGCGTCGGGCAGCCACGTTTCTGGCCGCCGGCGACCGTGATCTGCACGTCGGGGAAGAGCGGGTTGATGCTCTTCTTCGCCGGCGGGTTGATCGCGTAGCGGAAGGTGTCCGGACCGATCGGGTACTTGGTCGGATCGATGATGCCGTCGGGGCCGACGCCGACATAGACACCCGGCTCGTAGGCGTGCTGGAAGTCCGAGTACTCGAGGTAGAACTCGCGGTAGCTGTCGTTCTTGCCGTCGCCGTCGAGGTCGCCGGTGGCAATCACCGCCTGCCACGAAGCCGGCCCGCCGTCGAAGCGCGCCTGCGGGTTATAGAGCAGCTCGCCCGTCTCCGAGTGATACCAGGTGGAACCGGCCGGCTGGGTCAGCACCGTCGCGTACAGGCCGTTCTGCTGCGCCGTCGAGGGCGTGTAGTGGTCGTGCGTGAAGATGTTGCCGAGGCCGCGGTCGATGTTGTGCGTGTTGAGGATCGGGTCGGCGAACCAGCGCTGCATGGTGGTGCGCGCGCCCATCCAGTCGGGCCGGCCGAACTGGCCGAAGTACGGGTGCGCCTTCTCGGTCGGGCAGGCGCCCGTGCCGTTGCGCGCATCGTTCTCGGTGCAGTGGTTGAAGTGGCGGATCGCGTGGATGCGCTCGACCACCGCGCCCGGGGCGAGCGTGCCGTCCTCGTAGTTCCAGCCGTTGGCCGCGCCGTCGGTGGTGGAGAGGTCCCACTTCGGCAGGTGGATGTGCTGGCCCACGATGTCGGTCGGCGTGCGGATCTGATAGTCGTCGAGCTCGTAGAACTCGGGAATCAGCGTGGTGTGGTAGTACATCGCGCAGTCGAAGGTGTTGAGCCTCATCACCAGCGGCTCGGGCGGCTGCTGCTTGTTGATGACCGGCCAGACGTCCTGCCACAGCGCGATGATGCGCTGCTGCGGGAAGTGGTAGCCGGCCTTGTTCAACACCACGTCGAACTGCAGGTTGGCGCCCTTGTAGATGCGCGGGTTGTCGGCACTGAAGGGCGACGAACCGGTGAAGCTCATCCCGTTCATGGATTCGCCGCTGAAGAACTCACCCGGGCCGTTGGCGCTGGTGAGCTGCTTCTGGCGGTCGTCGACGCAGGGCTCCGCGTAGGGCGAGCCGATCACGGGCTTGGCGCCGTTGGTGCGGAAGTTCGCCGGGGCGACGGTGCCATCGGGCATGAGCTTGAAGCTCTGGTGTTCCTTGTTGGCATGGAAGGCCATGGCTGCCTGCTCGACGTCGGTCCCTTCCTCCGGGAAATACACCGGCTTCGCCGCGGTCAAGACCACCTTGAAGTCGAGCGGGCTGGTCGTGACCACAGCGGTGCCGCCGGCCGCGCGACCCTCGAGGGTGTTGCGCGGCAGGCCACCGTCCCAGCCGCCGGCCTGGGCCGGGTCGATCGCGGACCAGAGCGGGTTGCCCGAGTCGCGCAGCGCCTGGGCCTGCACAGCGTTCAGCATGTCGAGCGGCGGCGTGGGCGGCCGCTGCCCCATGGTGTGCTCGATACCGGCGACCCAGAAGGGGAAGCCCGGGTTCTTCAAGACGCCATTGACCATGTTGGCGGCGCTGCGATCGACCTTGGCGATCGAGCCGACGATCTGGCTGACCACCTGCTCGACCAGCTTGCCCTTGTCCTTCCCCGTGCCCTGCACGAGCTCGATGCGCTCGACCACCTTGGGGGCCACCGCGACCTGGCCGGGCATCGGCGGCAGCGCCTTGCCGGGCAGGGGCACGATAGCGGGAATCGGCGCGCCGACGACGAGTTCGCCGTCGGGCAGTGCGCGCGCACCGGCGGCCGGCGTGCCGTCGCGCTGGGCGAACGGGCGGGAGTGGAATCCCGTCTTCATGCCGGCCTTGAGCTGCTGCGCGGTCAGCGGCTGGTTCGAGACGGTGAGTTGCGTGCCCGATTCGAAGGTGTCGTGGATGCGCCACATGTACCACATGCCCTGGGCGAAGTGCGGGTAGAAGTGGCAGTGGTAGATGGCGTCGCCGGCCGAGCGGTTGCGGTTGCCGGAGCCGCCGAAGGCGATCTCGTAGGTGTAGCTCGAGCCGGGGCCGATGCCCTGGGCGTCGAGGTAGTTCGAGTTGTCGTCGTTGGGGTTGAACAGCCACTGGTGGTTGTGCAGGTGGAAGACGTGCTGTTCGTGGCCGACGTGCGTATTGCGGAACTTCACGAAGTCGCCGACGTAGCTGTGATGCACGTTCGACGGGTCGTGCGGATAGAGCGCCCGGGTGGCCTTGATGCCGGTCGTTCCCGCCGGGGGTGCCTGACCCGGCACCAGCGCCTCGAGACCGACGTTGGCCGGCACATCGACGAGCTGCGCGACGTCGCCGACCACGTAGGCCGTGAGGAAGAACTCCTCGTAGGCACAGGCGAGGCAGTCGTGCATCGGGCCCACGCCCAGACGGTTGGCGATGATTTCGGAGCCGATGCCGCCGGAGCCGTAGTTGATCATGAAGGCGTCGCGGGTGGGCTGCAGCACGTGGCCGAATACCGGGTCGTTGAAGAAACCCGGGAAGGCCTGGGCGGCGGCGACCTCGTCGTGCCACACCGAGGCGAAGTCGCGGAACGGCTCGAGCCGGTTGGGGTAGGCCGGATTGCGCTTGCCCTGGTTCTCGAGCGGATAGGTCGAAGCCGGGAAGCTGCCGTCGGCGTTGGGCCCCATCACCACGGTGTCCCCGTCGCTATGCACGATTCGGATGCCGTCGACGGTGGCCAGCACGGGCTTGCCGGCCTTGCCTTCGGAGATCCACGGCTCGACGTTGGGGTAGCGCGCCTCGTAGTTGAGGATCGGCTGTCCGGCCGGGGTGCGTCCCAGTGTGGCAAGGCGCATCTCCTCCTCGGTCACCGCGTTGCGGTAGTTTCGCCCGCCCTTGGGTACGACCACCACCTGGCCGAACAGTCCGTTGGCGACGTTACCGGCAGCGCCGTCGGCACCGAAGGTCGCGCCGTAGCTGTGCACGGCGAAGGCGCCTTCGCGCTCGCCGAAGAGGGTGTAGCTGCGCTGACCGCCCGGTGCGACCAGCGCGTTCGCATTCGCGCCGGTGTTCGCCGAAAGGTCACTGATGGTATTGACCGCCTGCAGGCCCTGCGCGAGAAAGCCGACCATGCGGTCGGCGACCTGGTCGTTGATCTGCAGTTGCGGCACCGGCGCGTTGCGCGGGTTGGCCGTCGCGGTCAGCAGGTTGCGCAGATTGACCTGCAGGCATTCGCCTTCGGCGATCTTCAGCACCAGCGGGCGGGGCCGCTTGTCGGGCCGCAACTGCACCTTGCCCGGCACCGCCGCACCGCCGCGCGTGAGCGGCGTGTTGGTGTCGGTGTTCACGACATCGTCCTCGAGCGCGAAGATCATGCCGTTGATGTTCTGCGCGCCGAGGCGGTTGAACATCAGGGGTTGATCGATGGCCACGACATTGGCGACCAGTGTGCGCGCACACGTCGTGTTGGCGAGGGCGTCCTGCCCGGCCAACACGAGTGCGGCCCCGGCCCATATCAGGCCGAAGCGACGCATCCTTGCTCTCTGTGAGTTCATCCCGGTTCTCCCGTCCGCTGGATCAGTTCTGTGCCTGCCAACGGCCTGCACCGACACCGTTGGTCATGCGAGCTTTCGCATGACGCGTGCCTGAATCCGGAATATCGATGTTTCAAATGCTTACAAGAAATGAGAACGATTGGCGTGAGCGACAGCACCCAATCGTTGGTCCCAAAACTTGGCGATTACGCCCAGTTACCCATAACGGGTTACCCGGAATGGGGCTAAAAGCCCCGCCGATGTTGAGGTTTAAGGCCTCGGGCGCTTTAGGTCCTAAAGGGCGAAAAAAAACCCCGCCCCCGCGAGTCGCGGGCAGGGCGGGGCCGGGGGTGGCGGCGTCGAGCCGCCGGGATCAAGCTTCGACGAGCATGCGCGAGCGCATTTCGAGGTGCAGTGCGTGGCAGAAGTGCGTGCAGTAGCACCAGAACACGCCCGGCTTGTCGGCGACGAAGGTCACCGAGGCGGTTTCCTGCGGATTCACGACGAAATTGATGCCGTAGTCGGGAATCGCGAAGCCGTGGCCGAGATCTTCGATGCGGTCGAGGTTGGTCAGGATGATGGTCACCTCGTCGCCGCGCTTGAGCTTGAACTCCTTGGGCTCGAACACGGGGGCGAGCGAGGTCATCTTCACCGTCACCTTGTTGCCGTCGCGGAACACCCCAGTGTCGTTCGGATTGAGAATCGCGTGCGGGAAGTCGTCGTGCGAGTAGATCTGCTTGGTGGTGATCAGCTCGCGGCGGAAGAAGATGAAGTCGTGCGGCTCGGGCCGGACCGGGTGGTCGGCGACCAGCACCATCTTCTCGCCCGAGATGTCGATGATCTGCTCGTTCTCGGCATGCAGCGGGCCGACCGGCAGGAAGCGGTCCTTCGAGAACTTGCAGCCCACCGACAGCCACTTGCCGTCCGCGAACATGGTCTCGGACTGCGAGGCGTTGATGTGGCCGGGCTGGTAATGCACGTCGAGGCGGTCGACCACGTACTGCGCGGTGTTGTCGCCGTTGTGGAAGCGGATCGCGGCGTCGATGTTCCACTTGACCACCTGGCTGTCGAGGAACAGCGTCGTGTAGCCGTTGCCGCGGCCGTCGAAGGCGGTGTGCAGGGGGCCGAGGCCCAGCTCGACCTCGGCGACGATGGTCTGGTCGACGTCCTCGAGCTTGCCGTCGAACCAGTCGAGCACCTTCTGCAGCTCGATCACGGTGGCGGTCGGCGAGAGCTTGCCGGCGCAGATGAAGTACTTGCCGTCCGGGCTGGCATTCACGCCGTGCGGGTTCTTCGGCACGCTGACCGTCGCCGTGAGGGCGGTCTTCGGATCCTTGTTGGCGGCCTGGGTGCCGTCCACCACCGGCACGTTCGAGCCGGGAATGGTCGTGAACTTGCCGTCCTTGATTGCCTGCTCGATGCGCGCGATGTTGAAGAAGATGCACGCGTCGCGTTCGGCGGACATCATGTCCTGGAAGTGCACGCCGTTCTCGGTGTTGTACTGGTTCGAGGCGGCGAGCTTGCCGTCGAACGAGGTCGCCACCAGGTCGCAGTTGCCGTCGATCAGCACCTGCCAGCGCACTTCCATGGTCTCGGCGTCGAGGCAGCTGAAGAGCGCGCGGTACTTCTCGGGATTCTCCAGGTCGCGGCCGTCGTTCGGCAGCGGCACGTGGAACTCGCCGCCGCAGAACACGCGCGTGGTGTAGTTGATCGCCGGATCGACCGGGTCGCGCTTGTCCGGGAAGATGCCGTGGAAGCCCTGGACGTTGGGCAGCTTGGTGATCTTGTCGCAGATGAAGTAGTCGAGGCGGATCCGCGCGACGCGGCTGTTGATCTTGTCGTTCACCCAGGCGTAGCGGCCGTCGTAGTTGCCGTCCTTGTACGAGGCGTGGACGTGGTGGGTGTCGCCGACGGCGTAACGGAGCGTGCCGTCGGGCTTGGTGCCCATGATCTTCTTGGATTCGTTGGTGATGCCCCAGCCGGTGAGCGCATCCGGTACGAAGCAGGGGATGCGCAGCAGCTCGCGGCCCGACGGCATGCCCAGCACGCGCACGTCGCCGGTATGGCCGCCGCTCCACAGGCCGTAGTAGGTGTCGAGCTCGCCCGGCTTGAGATGGACGGCGTCGGCGCTCGATGCGGCGCGCGCAGCCGGCGCGGGGGCGGCCCCGGCGGGCGCCGCGGCCGGTGCGGCGGCTTCCTGCTTGCAGGCCGACAGGCCGACCGTCAAGCCCGCCCCGGCAAGGCCTGCGAGCGCGGCGCTGTTGAGGAACTTGCGGCGGCTGGGATTGAGTTGCTCGTCGGACGGGTGGAGGGTGTCCTGGGTCATGGTGTCGTGCTCCCTTCGGTGAGGTGAATTCGTGATCGGACCGGGCACGCCGGCACCGCGCCCTGGAGCGGCCATTGCCGCGCGCAGGCAGCCTCTGGGCATGCCCGTTCCATACATGAAAACTTTAGCCCCGCGAGTCGGCGCGTTCCTTGACCTGGGTTAAGAATGCGGGCGGACTCGCTTCGACGTCGCCACGCCGCCGTGCCGCGAGGAGCGCGGCTCGCGGCTCAATCGGCGGACTGGCCCAGACCGTGTTCGACGGCGTAGACGGCCGCCTGCACGCGGCTGGTGAGGTCGAGCTTGCGCAGCATGTTCTGGACGTGGATCTTGACCGTGCTTTCGGCGACGTCCAGCGTGCGGGCGATCTCCTTGTTGCTGAGCCCCCGGGCGATGCAGGACAGGATCTCGCGCTCGCGCGGCGTCAGGCGGTCGAGCTCGGCAGGGCGTGGGGTTGCTGCAGTCGCGCGCGCCGGTGCGGGAGCGCCGGGCGAGCCCGCCGTGCTGCGCACGCCTGCGAGCAGCTTGTTCATCATCTGAGGCGAGACGACCGACTCGCCGTGCGCCGCGGTGCGCACCGCGGCGACCAGCGTCTCGGCCTCGATGTTCTTCAGCAGGTAGCCGCAGGCGCCGGCGCGCAGGGTCTCGACCAGGTCTTCGGCTTCCTCGGAGACGGTCAGCATCAGCACGTGCGACTCGGGGGTTTCGCGCGCGATCAGGCGCGCCGCCTCGCAGCCGGAGAGCCCCGGCATGTGGAGATCGAGCAGCACCACGTCGGGGCGCAACTGGGCCGCGCGCTTGACGCCTTCCATGCCGTCGCCGGCCTCGCCGACGATCTCGAAGTCGGGGTGGCGCTGCAGCAGCGACCTGATGCCGCTGCGAAAGAGCGAATGGTCGTCCACCAGCAGGACGCGAATGGGGTCGGCCATCAGGCGGTTTCCTCGTGTTTGCGCGGCAGTTCCAGCCGGATCTCGGTGCCCTTGCCGCGCGAGGCGCGCACCGAGAACTGGGCGCCGATGCGCAGCGCACGCTCGCGCATGACCTGGAGCCCGATGTGGTCCTCGACGTCGGCTTGAGACGCCTGGGTCGCGTCGAAGCCCTCGCCGTCGTCGCGAATGGACACCGCCAGCCCTTCCAGCCCGCGCCGCAAGCGCACCGTGACCGAGCGCGCGCCGGCGTGCTTGCGCACGTTCGACAGGGCCTCCTGGACGATGTAGAGGACTTGCGTCTCGGTCTCCGGATCGAGCGGGGCGCCGCCGCCCTGCAGCTCGAAATCGGTCGAGATGCCGGTCTGCTCGGCCAGCCGCCGCAGCGCCGCCTCGATCGCCGCGTCGAGATCCTCCTGGCGGACTCGGGTGCGGAAATGCACGAGCAGCTCGCGCACGTCGTCGTAGCTCTCCTGCACCCCCTGGCGGATCATCCTCAGGATGTCGCGCATCTCGGCCGAGGCATTGCGGGCGAGGGCGTCCTCGAGCATCTGCACCTGGAGATTCAGGAAGGCGAGCCCCTGCGCGATCGAGTCGTGCAGCTCGCGGGCGAGCAGGTTGCGCTCCTCGAATACCGCCAGTTCGCGGTCGCGTGCCTGCAGGCGCAGGGCGTCGATCGCCGCGCCCAGCTGCTGGCCGAGTGTCTCGAGCAGGCGGCGGTCGGACTCGCCGAGCGCGCGCGGTTCGTCAAAGTAGAGGTTGAATACGCCGATCGGACGCTTGTTCACGGTCACCGTGGTCGCGGACACGGCCCGAAAGCCTGCACGCAGGCACGTATCGAGCGTCATCGTCGCATCGGCCGAGGCCGGGTCGGCGAAGCAGGTCGCATTGCCCTGCAGCGCCGCGCCGCACAGGCACTCATGGCAGGCGAGTGCCGCCTCGTCGTCCATGAACGAGGGGTCGAGCCCTTCGCAGACCGTGATGCAGAGGTGCTTGCCGCCGCTGTCGAGCAGACGCACCGAGCTTGCCGTGGCCTCGAAATGGGCGCGCACCCGCTGCAGGAAGGCGTGGCAGAGGCGATCGATGTCGCCCTGCTCGTGGAGCACGCCGCCTATGGTGTAGAGCACCTGGAGTTCGCGGTTGGTTTCGGTGAGGCTGCGCGTCTTGTCCTCGACGCGCTGCTCGAGGGTGGCATAGAGCTCCTGCAGGTGGGCGGCCATCTGGTTGAAGCCCTGCGAGAGCTCGCCGAACTCGCCCTGGTCGAGTACCGGCACGCGCACGGCGAAATCCTCCTGGCCCATGCGGCGCATGCCTTCGCTGAGTTCCGTGACCGGCCGGATCACCAGCACGAAGAAGAAGCGGATCAGCACCAGCGTGCCGATCACCGCCAGCACGATCAGCAGGACCTGGGAGACGCGCAGGATATTGGTGTTGTGGGCGTAGCTGTGCTCCATCTTCACGACCACGTCGTGAATGCCGGCGACGAAGCCGCTGGCGGTGGCGTCGAAGCTGGCGATGCGGGCGCGCAGCAGGTCCGGGTCGGGATTGGAGATGAGTTCGGCCAGCATCGGGCGGATGGTGTCCTGCCACGCCTCGGACAGCCGCCGGATGTCGGCGGGGATGTCGTCGTCCCGCGGCACCAGCAGCGGGCGCTTGGGATCGACGCTGCCGAGCTGGCGCAGGACGGTCTCGAAGCCGTCGAGGTGGTACTGGAGCCGCTCGGCGAACACGACCGGGTCGCGCATCTCGGCATCGGCCCGCGCGAGGTGGTGGGCGATCCGGTAGACGCGCATGCGCAGGCTGCCCGCGTCGTTGATCGTCGCGGCGGCGCCTTCGAGCTGCCAGGAGATCGAGAGCGTCAGGCCGATCGCGGTCAGCGCGACCAGGAAGAACACCAGCAGCATGCCGACGATCTTGGCGGAGAGGCTCTGGATGACGCGGAGCATGGTGAAAACGCCGGTGAAGGGAAGGGAAGCCTACGTGCTGCCGGAATGCCGTGCAAGCGGGCGTAGCGGTCTTGCGTGGCGATCGCGTGCCTGATCCGGCGCGGGTCGATGCTGCGGCCGCGAGTCGCCGCGGGCAGGCTGGCGGTCGTCGTCTCGGGCCATGCATCGGGTTGGCGGAGACACGGGAGACACGGGGCCTCCCGCCCGTCACGTCTCCGCCGGCGCAGCGGGTGGTACGCAGCGCGTTTGCCGCCCGGCGACCGAAGGGGGACGGTCGCCGGGCGGGCCGGAACGGTCAGGCCGAGCGGACGCGGCGCTTGCTGCGCACGATCTGGTAGGCACGGCCCAGGTAGTTGAACGGCGCGGTCCATACGTGCACCAGGCGCGAGAACGGGAACAGCAGGAAGATCGTCATGCCGAGGAACATGTGCGCCCGGAAGATCGGCTCGACCCCGGCCAGGAGCTGCGGCTGCGGGTTGAGCGTGAGGATGCCCTGGATGTACTGCGAGAGCGTCAGCATCACCGTCGGGTCGCCGTGGCTGGCGTGGCCGATCGACACCGGAATCGTCGACAGGCCGAGCACGAGCGTCACCATGATGAGGCTCAGGATGGCGTTGTCCATGTAGCGGCTCGCCGCCCGCACGCGCGGGTTGAACACCCGGCGCAGCCACAGGATGGTGCCGCCGACCAGGCACATCGTGCCGAACACGCTGCCGGCGACGATGGCGAGCCACTGGTGCGCCATGTCGGAGACCCCCAGCGCGATCCAGAAGCCGTGCGGCAGCACCAGCCCGGCGAAGTGGCCGAGGAAGATCGACAGGATGCCGATGTGAAAGAGGTTGCTCGCGAGCAGCATGTAGCGCTTCGAGAGCAGCAGCGAGGAGTCGGTCTTCCACGTGTACTGCTCGTTGTCGTAGCGGATCCAGCTGCCGACGATGAACACGGTCAGCGCCACGTAGGGATACACGCCGAAGACGACGTTCATCAGGAAGTCTTGCAGGTTCATGGTCTTGTCCTCATGCGGCCAGGCGGGCGAGGCTGCCCTGGTTTTCGATGATGCGCACCAGCGGTGCGTACGGACTGCCCGATTTCTCGAGGTTCTCGGCGAGCACCTTCAGCACCTTGGCGACGTCGGCGAGGAAGACGCGGGCCTCGTCGAGCTCGAGGGTCGAGACGAACTCGAGGATCACCGGCAGGTAGTCCGGCAGCTCCTTCTCGTCGGCCTGCAGCCCGTAGCTGCGGTAGAACTCGCCGAGGTCGATCAGCGCCGGCCCGCGCGACTTCTCCTCGCCGAACAGGTGGTGGGTGAGGTGCAGGCTGTGCTCGGCGGTGAGATCGAAGCTCTGCACGTAGTCGGCCTGGACCTGGGTCGGGTCGCGCACGAGCAGCACGGCGAGGAACTGCGCGACGGTGTCGCGCTCGGCGGGCGTCAGCACGCCGGCCTCGTCGGTCTGCTCGACGAAGCCGCGCGGGTCGGCGCCGGCGAGCTCGCGCAGCGCGGCGAGCGTGCCGTCGGCCGGGTAGTCGAGCAGGGCGGAGAGGAGCTTGAAGGCTTTCATGGTCGTCTCCTTTACTCGCGCGGTTCGGCCAGCGGCGCCGGCTCGCGCGACTCGACCGTCTCGCGGCGGCGTTCGGGGAAGAGGGAGTTGCGCGACACGCCCGGCGAGGAGTCGTTGCCGAAGGTGAAGCCGTTCTGCCCCTGGAAGCCGTAGTAGTCGTCGAGGCGGATCTCCTCGTGGGCGGTCGGCACGACGAAGCGGTCCTCGTAGTTGGCGATGGCGAGGTAGCGGTACATCTCCTTCGCCATGTCCTCGGTCATGCCGACGGCGTCGAGGGCGCGCAGGTCGGCCTGGCCGTCGACGTGCACCGAGCGCTGGTAGGAGCGCATCGCGATCAGGCGGTTGAGCGCCGAGACGACGTACTCGGTCTTGCCGGCGGTGAGCAGGTTGGCGAGGTATTGCACCGGCAGGCGCATCGCCTCGGCCTTGGGGATCACGCCGTCGGCCTCGGTCGGCAGCCGCTTCTGGTCGATCTGCGACTGCACCGGCGAGAGCGGCGGCACGTACCAGATCATCGGCAGGGTGCGGAACTCGGGGTGCAGCGGGAAGGCGATCTTCCACTCGACCGCCATCTTGTAGATCGGCGACTTCTGGGCGGCGTCGATCCAGCTCTGCGGCACGCCGTCGGCGATCGCCTGGGCGATGATCCTGGGATCGTAGGGATCGACGAAGAGGTCGAGGTGGGCCTTGTAGAGGTCCTGTTCGTTGTCGGCCGAGGCGGCTTCGAGGAGCTTGTCGGCGTCGTAGAGGATGATGCCGTTGTAGCGGATGCGGCCGACGCAGGACTCGGAGCAGACCGTCGGCAGGCCGGACTCGACGCGCGGGTAGCAGCCGATGCACTTCTCGGCCTTGGAGGATTCCCAGTTGAAGAACACCTTCTTGTACGGGCAGCCCGACACGCACATGCGCCAGCCGCGGCAGCGATCCTGGTCGGCGAGCACGATGCCGTCCTCTTCGCGCTTGTACATCGCCCCGGACGGGCAGGAGGCGACGCAGGCCGGGTTGATGCAGTGGTTGCAGATGCGCGGCAAATACATGTGGAAGGTGTTCTCGAACTGCTTGTACATCTCCTTCTCCATCCTGGAGAAGTTGGCGTCCTTGGCGCGCGCCGCGAACTCGCCGGCGAGGTCGTCCTCCCAGTTCGGGCCCCAGGTGATCTTGTCCATCTTCTCGCCGGTGATCTGCGAGACGGGCCGTGCGGTCGGGGCGGCCTCCGACAGCGGCGCGTTCTGCAGGCGGGCGTAGTCGTAGGTGAAGGGTTCGTAGTAGTCGTCGATCTCGGGCAGGTTGGGGTTGGCGAAGATCTGCACGATCTTCTTCAGCCGGCCGCCGGCCTTCAGCTCGAGCTTGCCGTTCACCTTCTCCCAGCCGCCCTTCCACTTGGTCTGGTTCTCCCATTCCTTCGGGTAGCCGATGCCGGGCTTGGATTCGACGTTGTTGAACCAGGCGTACTCGATGCCCTTGCGGTTGGACCAGACGTTCTTGCAGGTCACCGAGCAGGTATGGCAGCCGATGCACTTGTCGAGGTTGAACACCATCGCGAACTGTGCGCGGATTTTCATTTGAATCTCCTAAATCTCAATGTCTCGTCCCCGGAGGGAGGCGGGCGTTGCGTCCTTAGCAGGTCCCTTCCCCTTCAAGGGG
>JARFTX010000034.1:6120-16855 GCA_029289265.1 Gammaproteobacteria bacterium | reverse complement strand
GGACAGGATGGGGATGGGTTTCTTGCGAGCGCTTCGGAGTCCACCCATCCCCACCCCAACCCTCCCCTTGAAGGGGAGGGGGCAAGACCTTGCCGACTCCATGCTCGTTACTTGACCCCAATGCCCACCGGATTCCTCTGCTGTTCGCGCTCGTCCGTGAGCGGCCGCTCCAGCCAGTCGATGTCGCGGTCCTCGACCTTGTGCAGCACCACCACCTCGTCGCGCTGGCAGCCCACCGTGCCGTAGTAGTTGAAGCCGTAGGCGAGCTGGGCATAGCCGCCGACCATGTTGGTGGGCTTGACGACGATGCGCGTGACCGAGTTGAGGATGCCGCCGCGTTTTCCGGTCGAGGGCGAGCCGGGCACGTTCACGTTCTTCTCCTGGGCGTGGTACATCAGCGCCATGCCGCGCGGCACGCGCTGCGAGACCACCGCGCGGGCCATGGTTGCGCCGTTGGCGTTGATGGCCTCGACCCAGTCGTTGTCCTTCAGCCCGATCGCCTGGGCGTCGTCCTCGGACACCCACACGTAGGGGCCGCCGCGGAACAGCTGCAGCATGCGCAGGTTGTCCTGGTAGCTCGAGTGGATGCCCCACTTCGAGTGCGGCGTGATCCACGACAGGGTCAGGTGCGGCTTGGCGCGCACCTTCGCCGGCACGAGCTCGTGCGCCTTCAGGTCGACCGGCGGGCGGTAGGCGCAGAAGCCCTCGCCGAAGTCGAGGAACCACTCGTGGTCCTGGTAGAAGTGCGCCCGGCCGGTGAGCGTGCGGAACGGGATGTGCTCGTGGATGTTGGTGTAGCCGGCGGTGTAGGACACCGTCTCGGACTCGATCCCCGACCAGGTCGGCGCGGTGATGATCTTGCGCGGCTGGGCCTGGATGTCGCGGAAGGTGATCTTGTCCTCGTGGCGTCCGGCGTACAGGTGATGGTGGTCGATGCCGGTCTTCCTGGAGAGCGCCGACCACGACTTGTGGGCGACCTCGCCGTTGGTCTCCGGGGCGAGCCGCATCACGGCGTCGCACACCGAGATGTCTTCCTCTAGCGAGGGCATGCCGTAGGACACCCCCGGCAGCTTCACCGTGTAGTTGCACTTCTTGAGCTCTTCGTACTCCTGCTCGGTGTTCCAGTCGAGGCCCTTGACGTTGTTGCCGATCTTGGTCATCAGCGGGCCGAGGGCGATGAACTTGCGGTAGGTGTTGCCGTAGTCGCGCTCGACGACCTTGAGGAGCGGCAGGGTCTTGCCCGGCACCGGTTCGCACTCGCCCTTCTTCCAGTCGCGCACCTGGCCGAGCGGCTGGGCGAGCTCGAACGGCGAATCGTGCTGCATCGGCAGCGCGACCACGTCCTTGCGCACGCCCAGGTGCTTGTCGGCGAGCTCGGAGAACTTCTTCGCGATCGACTTGAAGATCTGCCAGTCCGACTTCGACTCCCAGCCCGGCGTGACCGCCTCCGACAGCGGGTGGATGAACGGGTGCATGTCGGTGGTGTTGAGGTCGTTCTTCTCGTACCAGGTCGCCGTCGGCAGGATGATGTCGGAGTAGGCGCCGGTCGAGTTCAAGCGGAAGTTGATGTCCACCATGAGGTCGAGCTTGCCGGCGGGCGCCTCGTCGCGCCACTTGACCTCCTTCGTGCCGGCGCCGTCGCCGCCTTCCTGCAGCACGCCGTTCTGCGCGCCGAGCAGGTGCTTGAGGAAGTACTCGTGGCCCTTGGCCGAGGTGCCGATCAGGTTCGCGCGCCAGACGAAGAGGTTGCGCGGCCAGTTCTCCTCGGCGTCGGGGTCGGCGAAGGCGACGTCGAGCTTCCCGCTCTTGAGTTGCTCGACCATGTACTGGGCGACGCCGGCCTCGTCGTGCGCGCCGGCTTCCTCGGCCTCGGCGACGATCTCGAGCGGGTTGCGGTTGAAGTGCGGTGCCGAGGGCAGCCAGCCCAGGCGCGTCGCGACGACGTTGTAGTCGGCGAGCCGGTAGCCCTTGTACTTGCCCTTGGCGGCGGGCTGCATCAGCGCATCGGCGTCGATCGTCTCGTAGCGCCACTGGTCGGTGTGGAAGTACCAGAACGAGGTCGAGTTCTGGTGGCGCGGCGGACGCTGCCAGTCGAGGGCGAAGGCGATCGGCGCCCAGCCGGCCTGCGGCCGCAGCTTCTCCTGGCCGACGTAGTGCGCCCAGCCGCCGCCGGTCTGGCCGACGCAGCCGCACATGTGCAGCAGGTTCATGATCGACCGGTACGCCATGTCGTTGTGGTACCAGTGGTTGATCGCCGCGCCCATGATGACCATCGACTTGCCGCGGGTCTTGGCGGCGTTGTCGGCGAACTCGCGGCCGGTGCGCTCGATGTCGGCGGCCTTGACGCCGGTGACCTTGGCCGCCCAGGCGGGCGTGTAGGCCACACTCGCGTCATCGTAGGACGCGGCCACGTTGCCGCCGCCCAGGCCCCGGTCGATGCCGTACTGGGCGACCTGCAGGTCGAACACGGAGGCGACCAGTACCTCCTCGCCGCTCGCGAGCTTGAGGCGCCGCACCGGCACGTTGCGGAACAGCAGGCCCGGCTCGCCCGGCTGGAAGTGGGGGAAGCCCACCGGGACGATGCCGTCGCGACGGTCGATGCAGGAGAGCTCGGCCTCGATCTCGTCCTGGGTGGCGGCGTTCTTCGGCAGCAGATTCCACTTGCCTTCCTCGCCCCAGCGGAAGCCCACCGAGCCGTTCGGGGCGACGAAGGCGCCGCTCCTGGCGTCGAACACCACCGTCTTCCACTCGGGGTTGTTCGATTCGCCCAGCCCGCCGTCGAAGTCGGCGGCGCGCAGGTTGCGGTCGGGCACGAAGCCATCGCCCTCGGTACCCTTGAACGGGCGCAGGATCACCTGCATCGGCAGGTCGGTGTACTTGCGCGCGTACTCCTGGAAGTACGGATCCTGGCGCTGCAGGTGGAACTCCTTCAGCGCCACATGGCCCATCGCCAGGAAGGCCGCCGCGTCGGTGCCCTGGCGCACCGGCATCCACAGGTCGGCGAACTTGACGTACTCGGCGTAGTCGGGCGCCATCGACACGATCTTCGTGCCCTTGTAGCGGACCTCGGTGGCGAAGTGCGCGTCCGGGGTGCGCGTCATCGGCAGGTTGGCGCCGGTGATGATGAGGTAGGTCGAGTTGTACCAGTCGGCCGCCTCGGGCACGTCGGTCTGCTCGCCCCAGGTCTGCGGGCTCGCCGCCGGCAGGTCGCAGTACCAGTCGTAGAACGAGCCGCAGGCGCCGCCGATCAGCGACAGGTAGCGGCTGCCGGCGGCATAGGAGATCATCGACATCGCCGGAATCGGCGAGAAGCCGTAGATGCGATCCGGCCCCCACTTGCGGATGGTGTGGATGTTGGCCGCGGCGATGATCTCGTTGATCTCCTCCCAGTGCGTGCGCACGAAGCCGCCCAGGCCGCGCACCTTGACGTACTTGTCGCGCTTGGCCGGGTCGGCCTGGATCGCCGCCCAGGCCTCGACCGGGTCCTTGCCGGCCTTGCGCTCGGCGCGGTAGAGCTCGAGCAGCCGCCCGCGGATCATCGGGTGCTTGATGCGGTGCGGCGAGTACAGGTACCACGAGAACGAGGCGCCGCGCTGGCAGCCGCGGGGCTCGTGGTTGGGCAGGTCCTCGCGGGTGCGCGGGTAGTCGGTCTGCTGCATCTCGAACGACACCAGGCCGTTCTTGACGAAGATCTTCCACGAACAGCCGCCGGTGCAGTTCACGCCGTGGGTCGAGCGCACGACCTTGTCGTGGCGCCAGCGGTTGCGGTAGGCGTCCTCCCAGTTGCGGTCCTCGTGGGTGACGATGCCGTGGCCGTCCGCGAAGGTGTCCTTGACCTTGTCGAAGAACTTCAGGCGGTCGAGAAAGTGACTCATGTGCTTCTCCTTCGTTGCCGGGCGCTTGACCGCCCGTCGTTTCGTATCGGGTTCAAGGGTTGCGGATGTAGGCGTTGGCGCGCAGGTAGAACCACCAGTTCACGACCAGGCACAGGGCGTAGAACACCGCGAAGCCGTACATCGCGTACTCCGGCGTGCCGGCCTTGATCTGCTCGCCGATCACCAGCGGCGCGACGAACGAACCGTAGGCCGCGACCGCCGAGGTCCAGCCCAGCACCGGGCCGGCCTGCTCGCGGTCGAAGATCACGCCGACGCTGCGGAAGGTCGAGCCGTTGCCAATGCCGGAGGCGGCAAAGAGCACGATGAAGAGCGCCATGAAGAGCGCGAAGTACTCCTCGGGGGTGGGCGAGCGGTAGGCGAGGTACATCGCGTAGCCGGCGGCGATCGAGGCGACCACGAGCACGATCGAGATCACCTGCGTCACCACCGAGCCGCCGACCTTGTCGGAGATCCAGCCGCCGATCGGGCGCACCAGCGCGCCGACGAAGGGGCCGATCCAGGCCCAGGTGAGCGCCGACGGCGCGTTGGGGTTGGGCGTGACGTGGGTGAAGCCGCCCGCCCCGTCGGGCAGGTGCTGGAAGCCGAAGATCACCGTGATCGACAGCGGCACCGCCATCGAGAAGCCGATGAACGAGCCGAAGGTGACGATGTACAGCGCCGTCATCGACCAGGTGTGCTTGTTCGAGAAGATCTTGAACTGGCGCGCCAGGTTGGGCTTCATGTCGCCGAAGGCGACCGCCTTCATCGCGAACAGCGTGCCGACGATGATGAGCGGCATCGCCACCCACATGTTGAGGAGCCCCAGCCCGGTCGGTGCCGGCAGGTAGAGGTAGAGGCCGATCGCGGCGACGCCGAGGCCGACGCCGTAGAGCAGCAGGACCTTGCCGAAGGCGCCCGCGGTCGTGCCGATCGCCGGCGAGACGCTCTTCAGGTTGTTCATGCCGAACCAGCCGAGGAAGGCGAGCGGCACCAGCAGCAGCAGCCAGACGAAGCCGGCGTTCTGGATCCAGGTGTCGGAACCGGCCGGGATGCGGCCGATCAGCGTGCCGGAGTCCTGCACCAGGGCCTTCGGGTCGCCGGCGAGGAAGCCGAACAGGCCCACCGTCATGACCGCCGGAATGAGGATCTGCGAGGTCGTCACGCCGAAGTTGCCGAGTCCGGCGTTGAGGCCCAGCGCCGTGCCCTGCAGGCGCTTCGGGTAGAAGCTGCTGATGTTGCTCATCGAGCAGGCGAAGTTTCCGCCGCCGATGCCCGAGAGCAGCGCGAGCAGCTGGAACACCCACAGCGGCGTTTCCGGGTTCTGCAGCGCGAAGCCCGCGCCGGCCGCCGGCAGCATCAGCAGCGCGGTGGTCAGGAAGATGGTGTTGCGCCCGCCGGCCAGCCGGATGAAGAACGAGGACGGGATGCGCAGCGTCGCGCCCGAGAGCCCCGCGATCGCGGTCAGCGCGAAGAGCTCCTCGCGGCTGAACGGGAAGCCGAGGTTGAGCATCTGCACGGTGATGATGCCCCACATCAACCAGACGGCGAAGCCGCACAGCAGGCTGGGGATGGAGATCCACAGGTTGCGCGACGCGATGCGGGCGCCCTCGGCCCTCCAGAACGCTTCGTCCTCGGGTTGCCAGTGCTCGATGTCGGTGCCGCTGCGGGGCCCTTCGGGCAGCACGGCGGCCTTGGCGGTTTGCATGGGTCTCACTCCTTGTTCGATTCGGGGGTCGTGGTCACTTGCCGATGGCCCCGGGTACGAGTCCCTCGCGCGGATGCAGGACGTTCGTGCGGCGCACCTCGGTCCAGTACATCCAGGTGAGCGACACCCAGGTCACGCCGTAGAGCAGCATGAAGGCGCTCGAGCGCACGCCGGTCAGGTCGAGCAGGGCGCCGAACATGATCGGCAGCAGGAAGCCGCCGAGGCCGCCGACCAGGCCGACGATCCCCGAGACGGCGCCGATGTCGCGCGGAAATTCGTCGGAGATGTACTTGAAGACCGAGGCCTTGCCGAAGGCCCAGGCGACTCCGACGATGAAGAGCAGCACCGTGAAGAACCACACGTTATGGTGGATCTCGAAGCTCTTCGGACCATCGACGGTCATGATGCGGAACTCGGTGTGCGGGTAGGACAGCAGGAACAGGCAGATCCACGACACCCACATCACCCACCAGGTCACGCGATGCGCACCGTAGCGGTCCGAGAACCAGCCGCCGACCGCGCGCAGCACGCCGCCCGGCAGCGAGAAGCAGGCGGCCAGCAGCGCCGCCACCTCGATGCCGACACCGAACTCGCTGACGTAGTACTTGGTCATCCACAGCGCCAGCGCGACGTAGCCGCCGAACACGATCGAGTAGTACTGGCAGTACTTCCAGACCCGCGGATCGCGCAGCACCCGCAACTGGTCGGAGAAGCTCACGCCCGACGAGACGCGATGCGCCGGGTCGTCGTAGGTGAAGAACCAGAAGGCGAGGGCCGTGACCAGCATCGCGATCGCGAACACCTGCGGCACGAACTGCCAGCCGAACGTGACCACCAGCACCGGTGCGACGAACTTGGTCACCGCCGCGCCGGAGTTGCCGGCGCCGAAAACCCCCATCGCGAAGCCCTGGTTCCTGCGCTCGAACCAGCGCGCGGCGTAGGCGATGCCGACCGAGAACGAACCGCCGGCGAGCCCGACGAAGAGGCCGGCGAGCAGGAAGTGCCAGTAGGCGGTGGCGTGGGAGATCAGGTAGATCGGCGCGATCGTCGAGATCATCAGCCAGAAGAACACCACCCGGCCGCCGAACCTGTCGGTCCACATGCCGAGCGGCAGGCGCACCAGCGAGCCGGTAAGCACCGGCGTCGCGGCAAGCAGGCCGAACTGGGTCTCGTTGAGCCCGAGCTGCTCCTTGATCGGGATGCCGATCACCGCAAAGAGCATCCACGCGGCGAAGCACACGGTGAAGGCGAGCGTGCTCATGACGAGCACGGAGATCTGCTTTCTGCGCTGCGTAGCCATGTGCCGATCTTCCCGTGGGACGGAGCGGACATCGCTCCGGACTGGAAGCAAGGCTACGCGGGGGGCTATTCAGCCACCATTCGCCGAAAGCATGGGTGGGGGATATTCCCAGTCCCGGCGGGCTAGTCCATAGGGACTAGCCCGCCGGGATTCAGGCGCTGCGGGCGGCCCGATAGGCGCGGACGACGCGGACGACGTTCACCAGCAGCCAGCCGAACTGGATCGCGACGAGAAGCCCGGTAAGTTGGGTGACCCAGGCGTTGCCGCTCGCGGCGGCGGCGACGAGCGCAAGGAGTGCGACGACGTGTGCGACGAGCTGGGCGCGTACCGGCGTATCGGGTTGGAGCTTGCGCATATTGGGCGCCTTGATGCCGTCCTGAGTGAGATGCAGCCAGGCGAGGAAGGGCACGATCTTGTAGAGCATGCCTTCGATCACGCTGACGAAGCCGCCGTAGAGGACCAGGATGCCGGCGAGGATCGGCCAAAGCGCGGCGTCCGAATAGTACGCGGCGAGAGTGCACGCGGTGCCGGCGATCAGGCACAGCATGCCGAACTGGAAAGTGCGTGCGGTCGCATCCGGGCTCGAACGGCGCGAGCGGCGCTGGACTTGCAGGGTCGCGGCGGCATAGACCAGCGTGAGGGCGGCGAGCACCGTCACCAGCAGCACCTCGGCGATCGTGCTCCCGGCGTAGACCGAACCGCTCCATACCAGCAGCACCCCTACGATGGCGATCGCCCAGTAGCGCGTCAATGCATCGGGATAGGGTGGTGTGATCTGGAACATCGGCACCACGATCCAGCTCGTTGCGGCGAGCAGGACCAGCGAGCCGCCGACCCAGGCCCATCCGATGTGGAGCTTGAGCAGCGTCAGCAGGGGCAAGGCAAGGCCCTGGGTGAGAACCATCGCGAGGGTGAGGCCGAGGCTGATGGCGATCCCGAAGCCGATCAGGGCGATGCGCAAGTCCCGCGGTGTCGCCTGTGAAACGGGAGCACGCCACAACCCCGCTGCGGCGGCGGCGAGGAACAGGGCGAACCCGGCACCGAGCAGCCAGGCGGCCAGGCTCAGGGCCACGGGCGACATCGCCCACAGCCCCCACGCGAGGCTCGCAGCGCCCAGGGTCAGGAGTATGTGGACGCCGGCCACCAGCAGGGATCCGCCCGGGATGACAGCACCGGCGACGACCGGCAGGATCTGGAAGAGGGCGCCTACCATCACCATCAGCATGAAGCCGACCGCGATCAGGTGGGTAATCGCGAGTGCGCCCCGCGTCCAGCGCGAGGCGAGCAGTTCCGGCGCGAGCATCAGCAACACGCCGGCGGCGACCCCGAACAGTGGCGCCGTGACGAAGAAGCGCAGCGGCGTCGCGTAGGCGGGCGCCGCCTCGTAGCTGAGGGCGCGACCGTCGGGGATCACGGTGAAGTGATCTCGATCACGACCGCGCCGTCGTCGCCCACGCGGTGCGCGTGACGATAGCCGTCGCGGTCGAGGATCCGGAACAGCGGATAGGGCATGCGGTCGAGCACGAGCGTGACGGATTCGCCGGGACCCATGTCGGCAAGCGCCTCCATGACCAGTTCGAAGGGTCGGGGCGGCTCGAGGCCGCGGGCGTCGATGGTGCGGCTCACGCGGTGACGCCCTTGATCCGCTCGGCGAGTGCCGTGGTCAGCGTTCCGACCTCGCCCGCGAGATGGCTGTCGCACATCGGATAGAGGATGTTCTCCTCCTTCATGTTGTGCTGCTGCATCAGGATCAGCAGCGTCTCGGCCTCGCCGGCGAACTCGTCGCGATCCTCGTCGGCGAGCGCCTGTTCCATCGCGGCAAGCCCGTTGCGCATCTCGACGTGCTCGCCGCGCATGACCTGGGTCGGGCCCCCGGTCATGCCGGTCGCCGCCTCGAAGCGCGGGAAGAGCGTCTGCTCCTCCGCGTCGAAGTGCGCCTCGATCGCCGCGCGCAGTGCGCGCATGGTGGTACGGGCCTCGTCCCACTTCTTCTTGCCAGCCAGCCCCTCGACCCGCGCGAACAATTCGTCGCACTCGCGGTGGTCGTGGGTCATCAGATCGGTGATGTTCGTCATCGTCGCTTCTCCGGGTGTGGTGGGGCCATTTTCCCGACTGGCGGCAGGGGCGCCTTGATGGACATCAAACGACACCGGCTCACCGAACATGTCGGCTCGAGTTTCTCATGCGCTCGCCCCCGCGGCCATGTCAGGGTTCACGGACAGCGCTTCGATCGGTTCCAACGCAAGGTTGGAACGGGCACAATCGCCGTTCGCACCATTCTGACCGCCCCCTCATGGCTTCGAGCTACCGCCCCCGCGCATGGGTGACGATTTTCCTCCCGTTCGCGCTGGGCTATTACCTTTCGTACCTGCTGCGCACCGTCAATGCGGTGATCTCGCCCGACCTGACGCGCGACCTGGCGCTGTCGGCGGCCGACCTCGGCTTGCTCACCAGCGCCTATTTTCTGGTCTTCGGCCTGGCGCAGATTCCGCTCGGGATCGCGCTCGACCGCTATGGGCCGCGGCGCGTCGAGGGCGGGCTGCTGGTGCTGGCGGCACTCGGCGCGGCGGGCTTCGCGCTCGGCGAGTCGCTGCCCGAACTGATCGTCGCGCGCGGGCTCATCGGGCTGGGCGTGTCCGCCTGCCTGATGGCGGGGCTGAAGGGCTTTGCAATGTGGTATCCGCCCGAACGCCAGAGCTCGATGACCGGCTTCATCATGGCGGCCGGTGCGCTCGGCGCGCTCACCGCCAGCGCGCCGCTCGAGGCGCTGCTGCCCATGCTCGGCTGGCGCGGCGTCTTCTGGGTGATCGCGGTGATCGCTGCGGCGACCGCGCTGTTCGTGTTCCTGTCGATCCCCGACGAGGCCGAGCACGCCTCGAAGGACTCGCTCGGCGAGGCACTGCGCTCGGTCGGCCACATCTTCGCGTCGCCGGCCTTCCTGCGTTTCGCCGGCGCTGCGGCGTTCTTCACCGGCGGCTTCATGGCGCTGCAAAGCCTGTGGGCGGTACCGTGGCTGATGAACGTGAACGGCCTGTCGCTCGCGCAGGCGGCGCGCTACCTGATGGCCCTCAATGTCGGCATGCTGGTCGGCCAACTGGCGATCGGCTTCCTCGGCACGCGGCTCGCCCGGCGCGGCGTGCGGCCGGTGCATCTGCTTCAGGGCGGGTTTGCGGCGATGCTGGTGGTCGAGGTCGCGATCCTGTTCGATGTCGGTGCCGCGGCCTTGCTGTGGTTCCTGATCGGCGTGCTCTCGGCCGTCAATGCGCAGGCTTACCTTGCGACCGCGACGCACTTCCCGAAGGAGGTTTTCGGCCGCGTCAGCACCGCGATCAACCTGATGTCGTTCGCCGGTGCGTTCGGCGTGCAGTGGGGGATGGGCGTCGCGCTCGATGCGCTTCAGGGGGGCGGGATGTCGGTGCCCGCCTCGCTCGCCGCCGCATTCGCGGGCCTGCTGGTGGTGCAGGCGGCGACGCTGGTGCCGCTGTTCCGGCGTGTGCGTCAAGTTGGGCAGAAAGGTTGATCAGGAACTCGACCGACCACAAGGACCGACGGGCGACCACAACGGCCGACGGGCGACCACAACGGCCGACGGGCGACCACAACGGCCAACGGGCGACCACAAGGGTCGCCCCTACGGGGAATCCGTGGTCGCTGCTGCAGGTGCCCCGAACGCGTAGGGGCAGGCCTTGTGCCTGCCCGATCCGGTGCCTGTCCGTTGCGAACGGGCCGGTTGCACGATCGGCCGGCGGGGGGGCACAAGGCCCGGCGGGCGACCACAAGGGTCGCCCCTACGGGGGACACCGTGGTCGCTGCTGCAGGTGCCCCGAACGCGTAGGGGCAGGCCTTGTGCCTGCC
>JARFTX010000034.1:0-6020 GCA_029289265.1 Gammaproteobacteria bacterium | reverse complement strand
CGATCCGCCGCCCGCTGCCGCGTCAGGCCTTGGCCAGCGCCTGATCCAGATCGGCGATCAGATCGTCCACGTGCTCGATGCCGATCGACAGCCGGATCATGTCCTCGCTCACGCCGGCCTTGGCCATCTCCTCGGCGCCGAGCTGGCGGTGGGTGGTCGAGGCGGGGTGGCAGGCCAGTGTCTTGCAGTCGCCGATATTGACGAGGCGGGTGACGAGCTGCAGCGCGTCCTGGAAGCGCGCGCCGCCGTCGCGGCCACCCTTGACGCCGAAAGTGAGGATGCCCGAGGCGCGCCCGTCCATGTACTTCTGCACCAGCGCGTGGTCGGCGTGGTCCTCGAGGCCGGCGTAGTTCACCCAGCTGACCTTGGCGTGCTGCTTGAGGAAGCGCGCGATCTTCACCGAGTTGTCGCAGATGCGGTCCATGCGCAGCGCGAGCGTCTCGATGCCCTGCAGGATCAGGAAGGCGTTGAACGGCGAGATCGCCGCGCCCATGTTGCGCAGCGGCACGACGCGGGCCCGCGCGATGTAGGCGGCCGGGCCGAGCGCCTCGGTATAGACGACGCCGTGGTAGGAGACGTCGGGTTCATTGAGGCGGCGGAACCTCTGCTTGTGGTCGGCCCACGGGAACTTGCCCGAGTCCACGATGATGCCGCCGATCGAATTGCCGTGGCCGCCGAGGTACTTGGTCAGCGCGTGCACGACGATGTCGGCGCCGTGTTCGAAGGGGCGGCACAGGTAGGGCGAGGGCACGGTGTTGTCGACGATCAGCGGCACGCCGTGGCGGTGCGCGATCTCGGCGAGCCGCTCGAAGTCGGTGATGTTTCCGAGCGGGTTGCCGACCGACTCGCAGAACACGGCCTTGGTACGATCGTCGATCAGGCGCTCGAAGGCGTCCGGGTCGCGGTAGTCGGCGAAGCGCACCTCGATGCCGTACTGCGGCAGGGTATGAGCGAAGAGGTTGTAGGTGCCGCCGTAGAGCGTCGAGCTGGTGACGATGTTGTCGCCCATCTCGGCGATGGTCTGGATCGCTGCGGTGATCGCCGCCATGCCCGAGGCCATCGCCAGCGCCGCGATGCCGCCCTCCATCGCCGCGACGCGCTGCTCGAGCACGTCCTGGGTCGGATTCATGATGCGGGTGTAGATGTTGCCCTGCACCTTGAGGTCGAAGAGATCGGCGCCGTGCTGAGTGTCGTCGAAGGCGTAGGAAGTGGTCTGGTAGATCGGTACTGCGACTGCGCGGGTGGTCGGATCCGGCTTGTAGCCGCCATGCACTGCGAGCGTTTCGAGCTTCATCGGTTCTTGTCCTCGGACGGGTTTTCGACAGGGTCCGGCGGGAGTATGGCCGAGGCCGCTGCCGGGGTAAACGACGCGAGGGGCGGGAATGACCCGCCCCTCGCGCAAAACCCATGGGCCACTCGCGCTGTGGCTCGCTGCGCGGCGCGCCCTCGCGGGGCGGTGGCCGCGCGGCCGTGGTCGTCAGCGCACCAATGCGTCGGTCACCCCCAATACATGCAGGGTGACGACGGTGATGAGACCGGCGGCGACGAGGTAGTAGATCGTCGGGATCACCGTCATGCGCAGCGTCTGACCCTCGCGGCCGAGCAGGCCGACGGTGGCGGAAGCTGCGACGACGTTGTGGATCGCCACCATGTTGCCGGCCGCCGCGCCGACGGCCTGCACCCCCACCAGCACCGCGCTCGAGACGCCGAGCAACTGCGCGGTGTCGAACTGGAACTGCGACATCATCAGGTTCGACACGGTGTTCGACCCCGCGATGAAGGCGCCGAGCGCGCCCACCGACGGGGCGAAGAACGGATAGACGTCGCCGACCGAGGCGGCGACCAGCTCTGCCATCGCGCGCGGCATCGACACCAGTTCGGCGGCATTGACGCCGGAGTTGATCAGGATGCGCACCATCGGGATCGTGAAGATCAGTACGAAGCCGGCGCCCAGCAGCGTGCGGCTCGACTCGCTCACCGCTGCGCCCAACTGGCGCATGTTCATGCCGTGCAGAAAGACTGTCGCCAGCACGGTCATCACCATGATGCCGCCCGGCAGATAGAGGAACTGGATGCTGCCGCCGATGCCTTGTTCGCCCAGGATGTTGCTCCAGCCGACGACGAGATTGCCGGTGAGGAAGTCCTTGACGGGCTGGAAGACGCGGCTCGCGACCAGCAGGGCGCCGAGAATCAGGTAGGGCACCCAGGCCATCGTGATCGACATCGGGGCGCGCCCCGCGACGCGGTCGAGCTTGATCTCGATGCTGCCGAGCCACTGGGCCGGCCAGTTCTTCGGATCGTCGAAGTCCCACTGGTCCTTGGGCACGAGAAAACCCCGCTTCGCGGCCGGCACGACGATGGCGAGGCCCACCAGGGCACCGATCATCGACGGGAACTCGGGGCCGAGGAAGACGCCGGCGAGCGCGTACGGCACGACGAAGGCCACACCGGCAAAGAGCGCGAAGGGCGCGATCGACAGGCCTTCGGACCACGAGCGGCTCTTGCCGAAGAAGCGCGTCAGCATCATGCACATGAAGAGCGGCATCACCACGCCGGCGATCGCGTGGGTGATCGCGACCTGCGAGGTGACGAGGTGGTAGAAGGCGTCCCAGCTCGACCCGTGGGCGACGAGCTGCTCGGTGATGCCGGTCCGGTCGAGACCGCCGCTCACGCCGACGACGATGGGGGTGCCGACCGCGCCGAACGACACCGGCGTCGACTGGATCATCATGCCGAGCACGACCGCGGCCATCGCCGGAAAGCCGAGCGCGACGAGCAGCGGCGCGGCGACTGCGGCGGGCGTGCCGAAGCCGGAGGCGCCTTCGATGAAGCAGCCGAACATCCAGGCGACGATGATGGTCTGGATTCGCCGGTCCGGGCTTATGCCGGAGAAGCCGCCGCGGATCGCGGCGATTGCGCCCGAGTGCTTGAGCGTGTTGAGCAGCAGGATCGCGCCGAAGATGATCCACAGGATCGACGCGGTCAGGATCAGGCCTTGCAGCGTCGAGGCGAGCACGCGGTTGAAGCTCATCTCCCAGGCGAACAGCCCGATCAGCGCGGTGACGGCGAAGACGACCGGCATGGCGCGCCGCGCCGGCCAGTTCAGGCCCACGAGCAGGATGGCAGCGAGGATCAGCGGGAAGAATGCCAATAGGGACAGGAGGGTCTGGCTCATGGGTCTGGACTCGTTCGGGTGATGGATGCTGCGATGCAAAATGCAACGCGGTCGGAGATTCTGTCAGCGACCGCACACTGTCAAGTTAGGGAAATCCACGACGGAGTCAAATGGAATCGTACAAAATTTCGCAAAATCATTGGTTTGTGCGTCATATTCGCGGTGTATTCGGGCCGCCCGGGGATGCCGATGGGGCGCTGCGAGGCTAGGTGCGAAGCGGTCAGGAGAGAGGGGCCTGCTGCGCTGCACATTACTGAAAATCGCGGCTCCCGACGCGCAGCCCGCCGAGCAGCGTCGAGTGGTCGACGACGCGGCTCGCGAGCAGATGAACGACCTCGCCCTGGCGACGGATCTGACCGTAGACGCCGAGGAGGCGCGCGCCGAGCAACTCGCGGCGCTGGCGCTCGACCAGCTCCGGGCGGACGATGACGTTGACAAGGCCGGTCTCGTCCTCGAGCGTCATGAACAGCGTCCCCTTGGCGGTGCCGGGACGCTGCCGGCAGGTGACCAGCCCGGCGGCGCGGGCGAGCTGGCGGTCGGAGCAGGCGGCGATCGCGCCGGCGGTGACGAAGCGCATCGCGGCGAGTTGCTCGCGCAGCAGCGCGAGCGGATGGCGGCCGAGCGTGAAGCCCAGGCGCGCGTAGTCGGCGTGCAGGTCGTCGGTCTCGGACGGCGCGGTGAGATGCGCCGGCGTCTCGGCGACCGGCGCACCGCGCAGCACACCCGCGGCCGGCTCGCTGCCGGCGGCCTGCCATAGCGCCTGGCGGCGGTGGCCGGCAAGCGTCGCGAGCGCGCCGGCCGCGGCGAGATGGCGCAGGTCCTGCGCCTCGGGCCGCGCCCGCAGCGCCAGGTCGTCGACCGAGGCGAAGGGGCGCTCGGCGCGGGCGGCGACGATGCGCAAGGCCGCGTCGCGGCCGAGCCCTTTCACCCGCCGCAGGCCGAGCCGGGCGGCGGGTGAAGAGGGCGAGGCGGCTGCCTCCAGCGTGCAGTCCCAGTCGCTCGCCGTGACGTCCGGGCCGCGCACCTCGACGCCGTGGCGGCGGGCGTCCTGGATCAACTGTGCCGGCGCGTAGAAACCCATCGGCTGGCTGTTGAGCAGCCCGCACAGGAAGGCCGCGGGCTCGAAGCGCTTGAGCCAGGCCGAGAAATACACCAGCAGCGCGAAGCTCGCGGCGTGGGACTCGGGAAAGCCATAGCTGCCGAAGCCCTCGATCTGGCTGCACAGCCGCTCGGCGAAGGCGCCCTCGTAGCCGCGCCGGGCCATGCCGGCGAGCAGGCGCTCGCGGTAGCGCTCGAGCTCGCCCTTGCGCCGCCAGGCGCCCATCGCACGGCGCAGCCGGTCGGCCTCGCCCGGCGTGAAGCCGGCCGCGACCACCGCGAGCTGCATCACCTGCTCCTGGAAGATCGGCACGCCGAGCGTGCGTTCGAGCACTGCGCGCACGCCGCCGGCGGCCGCGCTGTCGGCGTCCGGCGCCGGCTGCGGATAGTCGATCGGCTCGCCGCGCGCGGCGCGCTCGCGGGCGGCGAGGTAGGGGTGCACCATGCCGCCCTGGATCGGGCCGGGGCGCACGATCGCCACCTCGACCACCAGATCGTAGAAGCGGCGTGGCCGGAGCCGCGGCAGCATGGTCATCTGGGCGCGCGATTCGACCTGGAACACCCCGACCGAGTCGGCGTGCGAGAGCATCTCGTAGACCTCGGGCGCCTCGCGCGGGATGTCGGCGAGTGCGAGCGGCCGGCCGCGCCAGGCCGACACCAGCGCCAGCGTGCGGCGCAGCGCCGAGAGCATGCCGAGCGCGAGCACATCGACCTTGAGCAGGCCGATCGCATCGAGGTCGTCCTTGTCCCACTGGATCACGGTGCGCTCGGCCATCGCCGCGTTCTCGATCGGTACCAGCTCGTCGAGGCGCCCGCGCGCGATGACGAAGCCGCCGACGTGCTGCGACAGGTGGCGCGGAAAGCCGATCAGCGCCTGGGTGAGCTCGGCGAGCCGGATCGTCGTCGGACTTTCCGGATCGAGGCCCGCCTCGCGCAGCCGTTCGGGCAGGATGCGGCGACCATCGAACCAGAAATGGTCGCGCGCGAGCCGGTCGAGCGCCGCCTGCGGCAGGCCCAGCGCGCGCCCGACGTCGCGCAGCGCGCTGCGGGCGCGGTAGCAGATCACGGTCGCAGCCAGCGCCGCGCGTTCGCGGCCGTACTTCGAGTAGACGTACTGGATCACCTCTTCCCGCCGCTCATGCTCGAAATCGACGTCGATGTCGGGCGGCTCGTTGCGCTCCTTCGAGATGAAGCGCTCGACCAGCATGATGCCGAGCCCGGGGTCGACCTCGGTGATGCCGAGCGCCCAGCACACCACCGAGTTCGCCGCCGAGCCGCGCCCCTGGCACAGGATGCCGCGGCCGCGGGCGAACTCGACGACGTCGTGCACGGTGAGGAAGTAGGGCTCGTAGCCGAGCTCGGCGATCAGCGCGAGCTCGTGCTCGACCTGGGCGCGGACGCGCGGCGGGATCTCCCCCTTCCGCCGTCCGTAGCGCCGCTGCAGCCCCGCCTCGACCAGCTCGCGCAGCCACCCGGCGGTGCTGCGGCCCGCGGGCACGAGCTCGGCCGGATACTCGTAGCGCAGCGCGTCGAGGCGGAAGGTGCAGCGCCCGGCGACGGCGAGCGTCTCGGCGAGCAGCTCGGGCGGGTAGCGGCAGGCCAGCGCCGCGCGCTCGTGCAGGCGCCGCTCGGCGTTGGGCGCGAGCGCGTGCCCGGCCGCCGCGATGGGGGTGCGCAGCCGGGTCGCGGCGAGCACGTCGGCGAGCCGGCGCCGCGCCGCATCGTGCATCAGCGCGCCGGTCGCGGC
>JARFTX010000033.1:2749-38813 GCA_029289265.1 Gammaproteobacteria bacterium | reverse complement strand
CCGAGCTTGTCGAGGTGGGTGCCGCAGGAGAAGCCCTTCATGCCCTTCTCGATGACGAAGGCGGTGATGCCGCGCGGGCCGGCCTCGGGGTCGGTCTTGGCATAGACCACCAGCGTGTCGGCGTCGCCCCCGTTGGTGATCCACATCTTGGCGCCGTTGAGGATGAAGCGGTCGCCCTTGCGCTCGGCGCGCAGCTTCATCGACACCACGTCCGAGCCGGCGTTGGGCTCGCTCATGGCCAGCGCCCCCACGTGCTCGCCGGAGATCAGCTTGGGCAGGTACTTCTGCTTCTGCGCCTCGGTGCCGTTTCTGCGAATCTGGTTGATGCAGAGGTTCGAGTGCGCGCCGTACGAGAGGCCCACCGAGGCCGACGCGCGCGAGATCTCCTCCATCGCGACGATATGCGCGAGGTAGCCCATGTCGGTGCCGCCGTACTCCTCGCCGACCGTCATGCCGTGCACGCCGAGGTCGCCGAGCTTCTTCCACAGGTCGGCGGGGAATTCATTGACGCGGTCGATCTCGGCCGCGCGCGGCGCGATCTCGGCGGCGCAGAAGTCGCGCAGCGTGTCGCGCAGCGCTTCGATGGTCTCGCCGAGGTTGAAGTCGAGGCTGGGGATGTGCATGGCTTGTCTCCTTGTCCGTGGATGCTTGGCGGGATCGCGGCCGGCGCGGTCGATTATGCGCGCACCGCCCCCAAATGAACGCAAGCTTAGCGCGGCGCGCGCCGTAACGACTGCCAACAGGGTTGCAAATCCTGCCACGCCGCCGCAGGATCTCTCCTCATGAAGATCCTCGCTCCCTCGACCGCCGAGCTCACGAGAGGCCGCGCCGCCACTCCGATCGCCTTCATCCGCGCGATCGCGCTGGGCTACCGGCGCCTGGGTATGGATCCGGCCAACGCGCTGCGGCAGGCGCAGATCCCGGAGGCCCTCCTTTCCGACCCCGACGCCCGCGTCACCGCGGCGCAGATGGAGCTCCTGTCGGGCATTGCCGTGCAGGCGCTCGACGACGAGGCCCTGGGGTGGTTCCAGCGCCGGCTCCCCTGGGCCAGCTACGGCATGCTGTGCCGGGCCTCGCTCACCTCGCCCACCGTGGAATTGGCCCTCAAGGTGCGCACACTGCACCGGCAGCTGAAGGAGGAAGCGGTGTCGCTGCAGAGGCTGAAGAACGACGCCCGGCGGGAGCAGGCGATCAAGCTGCTGCTGCAGACCAGGAAGCCGGTGAAGCAGGTCGCGGCGGCGGTGAGGTTTGATAGTGAGAAGAGCTTTGCCAGGGCGTTTCGGGAGTGGACGGGGGTGGCGCCGGGGCAGGGTCAGGAGCGCTGCAACGCCCGACGCATTCACCGAATGAGCGAAAGCCTACGCACCGAAAGCAGCAGGCAGAATCAGCGCCAGTCGTCCCCCGGCATGATCCGCTTCATGAACTCATCGAACATCGGCACCGTGAAGGCGGTGTCGCCGTGATTGGGGCTCCAGATCATGCCCTTGGTGATCAGGGAGCTTCGTGTCGGAGCCAGGGAAGACACGGCCGCGTTGAAGCAGGCGGCGATGTCGCCCGATCGGTGGGGGCCCTCGCCCAACGCGGCCATTGCACGGAGATATTTCTTCTCTTTCGGGGTGAGGCGGTCGAAGCGCACGCGGAAGAAGCTCTCGTCGAGCGCCGCCACGGCGGTGATGGACGCCGCATTGACGGCGTCGATATCGATCGGTGATGCCTGCGCCGCCTGCCAAGTATGACTACCCCACTGCTGCAGGAAGTACGCGTAGCCTTGGGTAACATGCAGGATCTGGCTCAGGGCCCGTTCGGTGATCGCCACGCCCTCGTCCTCGAGTGGTTTTTCGATCGCGAGGCGGGCCGCGGCGGGCGGTAGCGGTCCAATCATGGGGAAATCGAAGAGGCGTTCGGCATACGACTTGGCATTCCCCATCTGCCCGCGAAGTTGTGGCAGACCTGCGCCGACCAGAACTACGGGCAACTGCCGTTGCTCGGTCCGATGCATTGCCGTGATGAGGGCTGCCAGCTGCGCCTCCTCCACGTATTGCAGTTCGTCGATGAAGATCGCCAGGGCCGTGTTGGCCGACTTGGCCGCCAGGCCGACTTGCTCGAACAGTGCTTGCAGGTCATGCTCGAGATCGCCGTTGTCGGCCAGGCCCGGCTCGGGCTCGAAGTCGATGCCCACCTCGATATCACGGAAAGTGACCTTGAGCTTGCGGGCGAAACCCGCCAGCGCACGCAGACCGCGGACGGCGTAGTCCTTTGCGGCCGCGATCTGGCTCAGGCGCAGCAGGGCCTGACGCAGCTGAGGTGCAAGCAGGGCTGGAAGCGAGCGCCCTTCGGGCGCCTCGACGCGGACCGTGTGGATGCCGGCCGTCTCGGCATCCATCCTGATGCGGTCCAGCAGTACCGTCTTGCCGACACCACGCAGGCCAACCAGCATGGCACTCTTTGCCGGGCGACCGATCCTGGCGCGCGCGAGCGCGATGCGCAGGGATTCGCGCAGGTCGTCACGGCCGGCAAGCTCGGGGGGCGGAGTGCCGGCACCGGGGGAAAAGGGATTGCGGATAGGGTCCATGCGGTGCAGTTTATAGTTATCTTTGCGAAGTTACAAATGTTCGATAACTTCGCAAACTTCACTTGAAACGCCCGTTGAATGTAGTCGCGCCCACACCGACGGCGCAAAGGCATCCGCCACGGGCCGCAATCTGCCGAAAGCGTTGCAAATACCGCCACGCCGAGCCAGGATTGGCAGCGTATGAAGATCCTCGCCCCCTCCCCCGCCGAGCTCACCCGCGGCCGCGCCGCCACGCCGATAGCGTTCATCCGCGCGATCGCGCTGGGCTACCGGCGCCGGGGTATGGATCCGGCCAACGCGCTGCGGCAGGCGCAGATCCCGGAGGCCCTCCTTTCCGACCCCGACGCCCGCGTCACCGCGGCGCAGATGGAGCTCCTGTCGGGCATCGCCATGCAGGAGCTCGACGACGAGGCCCTGGGGTGGTTCCAGCGCCGGCTCCCCTGGGGCAGCTACGGCATGCTGTGCCGGGCCTCGCTCACCTCGCCCACCCTGGAAGTAGCCCTCAAGCGCTGGTGCCGCCACCACCGGCTGCTCACCGACGACCTCACCCTGGCCTTCAGCCAGACTCGCAGCACCGCCACCATCCGCATCGAGGAAGCCAGGGAGCTCGGCGAGCTGCGCGAGTTCTGCCTCGTCAGCACGCTGCGCTACCTCCTCGGCTACGCCTGCTGGCTGATCGACTCGCGCATCGCGCTCACCGAAACCACCCTGCCCTTCCCCGCGCCGCGCCACGCCGACGCCTACCCCTACCTCTTCCCCGGCCCCCTGCGCTTCGAAGCCGACGCCGCCGCCTTCAGCTTCGACGCCCGCTACCTGGGCCTGCCGTTGCGACGCGACGAACGCGCCCTGCAGACCATGCTCCAGCGCGCCCTGCCCCTCACCGTCCTCCAATACCGCCGCGACCGCCTGCTGGTGCACAGCGTGAGCCAGATACTCACCACCGACCCGGCCGCGGCGCACACCGCCGAGGACGTGGCCGCGCAGCTCAACATGTCGGTGCGCACGCTGCACCGACAGCTGAAGGAGGAAGGGGTGTCGCTGCAAAGGCTGAAGAACGACGCCCGGCGGGAGCGGGCGATCAAGCTGCTGCTGCAGACGCGGAAGCCGGTGAAGCAGGTGGCGGCGGCGGTGGGGTTTGAGAGTGAGAAGAGCTTTGCGCGGGCGTTTCGGGAGTGGACAGGGGTGGCGCCGGGGCGGTACAGGGAGGGAGATGCGCCGCCCAAAAGAAATATTCCGCCGTCAATGATCTAGCGACAGAGGACGCCTGGGGCAGAACAGCGGCACGTCCGCGCGAAAAAAACTGAACAGAGCTTCCGATTGAGATTGATCGGGGTGCCGAGTTGGAAAACTCGGCACCCCGCGCCAAAGCTACCGGTGGGTGCTTTCCCTCTCGGACTTAGCGCGAGCGGGCAAGGAACCTGAAGTTCCCGCCGTCCCTCCGGAACACCAGTTTCCCAGTGCGCCAGTGCTTGAAGCTCTTGCAGTAAACCCAGCGAAAGCCCGCGGGAGCTGCATGATTGTGGTCTGCCATGGTCGGCCTCCATAATCAGAGGACTCTTGACACCGGAGACCACCCCCCAAATAATGGGGTCGAGTGTAGTCGGGTCTTTCCCGGCCTCCCTGGGGACAGTCCTGTTGTCCGGGGAGATTCGAGGGCTGGCACAGTTGGCGCTGTGCTAGCCCTTTTCCTTTCATACTACGCATTCGAACTCTCTTCATCCTCAGCCTCATCCTCGTCATCCGTCAGTAACAGGTCGATGTGCTTTTTAAGACGCTTTTTGTCTGCACTGAAGAACGGCATTGGAATTTCCAGCCATGCCCGTCGGCCACCGCTAAGTCGCACAGGAATACGATCGACGGTCGGGTCCGCAGAGTTCACCGGCGTAACGCCCTTCGCGCACCCCCGTTCATCTTCTGCAGACGTACTGGTTTCTGCAGTAAGTCCGAGAGTAAGCCCAGGCGCCAACTGTGAAACGGCGACCTCTGACAACGGAGCAGTCTCCGTCTCCGCATGTTCGTCTGAAGTCGCAGCAAGGCCACGTCTGTCGAAATAACGCACAAATTCGACAGACCGCTTAAACACTGCCATGCACGTAGCCGCGCTGCTCGGGATGAATCCTCTTTGTATAAGATCGTATCTGATGGTTGCATCAGAGGGGAGGCGCTCCTTGTACTGCTCGAGGAGACTGGCAAAGAGGGGTGGCTTACGCAGAAATTCGACGAGCAGCTCCTGCTTATGGGCTTCATCGGGCGTGAACTCGTAATCTTCAAACGCCTTGGTAACCATGACCATCCCATCCTTGGGACGCTCCACCAATCCCCAGTAGCCGAGCGAAGCAATAGCGGCAATCGCAGTGCCGCTCTTGCTGCTGTACCCAATGTGCCTCATAGCGACCTCAACCGGCGCAGGGTGCCGCCCGTCCTCCTTGTACAACTTGGCAACCCTAGCGATCGCTTCGTCAAGCGGCATCGAAGGGGCGCGGGGACTGACTTTTCTCTTCTTGCCTTCGATCATGGCGAACCTCACCGTAATTTCGGCCAATTCTACCCAGATGCGTTCGAGCTGCGCAAGAGTAACTTAACGAATATCCCATAGCACAAGTTATCGCAACGTTACACATGAACAACTACTAGAATACGTCTTCTACATCAATCTCTTGTACTGCATTGTTTGAACCCTTTGAGAACTTTAAATGCGGAACACCCCCCTGCCCCTGCAGTTGCAGGCCCGTGTGGCGCGCGGCGCCGTGCCAGCGGGGCTGCTGACGAAAGCGAGACCCTTTCATCATTTTCCGACGTCCAGTCCGTCGTTTTGTCCGAGCGCTTCTAGATCGTCGCCGACACCCCAGCGCGCGATCTCCCCATAGCTCGGGTCGAGAACGGTCTCGCGCTGCGGGCCTGGCAGGCCGAGCACGACCTTCAACGCCTGTTGGAACGTCGGTACCAAGGCGCAGCGAGGCACGGCATCAGGTCTTACCCGTTGCTACAGGCAACAGACCGAAGGGCACGGGGTCTGTCTGGCCCCCTCGTGGCGAGGCACGCCGCATCTTCAGCAGAAAGCCAATGAACGCGAACAAGCACGCTGTGCCCAGCGACCGGATTGACGCCAACGACGCACCGGAACTGACCGAAGAGTTCGTCGAGCAGGCGGACAAGTACATTGCCGCCAAGTTGGTGCGCAGGGGGCGCTCAAGTCAGGCAGCCCGAAGATCGTATAGACGAACAGGGGACAGACCACGATTTTCGGAGGCAGTACGTGCATCAGCTGCCCGTCGCAGCGAGGATCTGGACCTCCGCACGGGCCGATGAGCCGTCCTTGTCAGACCCCGAGGACGCCCCCACACTCACTCATCCCCGCAACACCGAGTACCGCTGGAACTGCGCGAGCGGGATCGGTTCGCTCAGCCGCCAAGTGATCGACATCGGCCGGTCGCCGGTCGGTTCGTCGTGCAGCGTCGCGGCACCCATTGCCGTGAAGGGATCGGCGGAGGTTTCGCGGACGAAGAGGAAGAAGCGCCATCCGTTGCCGGGGCTCTCCGCGTAGCGCTTGCCCGCTTTGGTATTCGGTCCGGCCGAGTTCTGGGTTTGCCAGTGGAAGAGCTCCGGGCTGATCGCATAGTCGTGATAGGCGATCCGCTCATGGAAGCCCTCTCGCTTGTCCAGGGTGACGAGCAGCAGCTCGATCTTCTCTGCGGGCAGGGGAAGCACGCCCGATTGTGAAGGCGGGCGTCGATCGGGATTGAGCCATCCGACCGCGGTCAGGATCTCGGTCCGGCTGTAGGCGCCATGGAGCGCGAGGGGCCAGGTGTCGGGCATGCCCGCACACGGCTTGTCGTCCAGGTCGCTGCGCGCTTCCAGGCACTCGACGAGCTCGGCCAGTTCTCGCCGAATCGCTGGCGTGCGGTCCAGGCGGGCCAGGAATCCGGGGCCGTCCATCAGGTCGCTGCGGTTCGCGTAGAGCTGATAGGCGAGCATCTGTACGATGCGCCGCTGCGCGGGATCGAGCATCGGCCAGCAGGCGGCCCCGTGCTCGGCGACGAGGCGCATCACTTCCAGTCGGCGCGGGTCGTTCACGTGGATGAGCGCGCCGATGCGTTTCGTCAGGTACGCCTCGTCGTCGCCAAGCGCGGCATGTTCGAGGCCGGCCGAGCGGCGCAGCGCCGTCCAGCACTTGTTCCGGTAAATGTCCTCCAGCTCGACGCACTGGTCGTTGAGGAAGTGGCTCAAGCGAATATCGCCCGGGTTGCGGCCTATTGCGTAGGCGCGCAGCTCGCCGGTGAGCCGGGGCCAGGTCTGGTTTGCGATTTGCCGCAGGGATTCGAGGATGCGCTGCCGGGCAACGCGGTCGAACTGGATGTGGACGCCGGGCGGCAGCCAGGAGAAGCCGCCTTCGACCTCGTCGGTCAGCTGCCGTCGGGTGAGCCCGGTTATCGCCTGGAACAAGCGGTCGAAGCGGAAATCGTTGCGCACCAGGCCGACGAAATCGAGCACCAGGCAGCTTTCCTTCCCGTCGGCGAGGCGGAGTCCGCGGCCGAGTTGCTGCTGGAAGACGACCGCACTTTGGGTGGGGCGCAGGAAGAGCAGGGTGTTTGCCTCGGGGATGTCGACGCCCTCGTTGTAGAGATCGCAGGTGCAGATGATCTGAACCTCGCCGGCTGCCAGTTTCGTCGGCGCGGCGTCGCGTTCGGCCTTCGGGGTCTGGCTGGTGATCGGGACCGACTTCCAGCCGATCGCACTGAACGCCGCCGCCATGAACTCGGCGTGTGCGATGTCGACACAGAACGCGATCGCCTTCATCGCGCCAGGGTTGGCGACGTAGTGATCGATCGCGTTGCAGACGAGGCGCGCCCGGGCGTGGTCGCCGGTGAGAATCCGGCTCAGCTGAGCCAGCTCGGCGGCGGTATTGCCCCAGGGCACCTGGCGGAAGTCGCTGTCGTCCTGCGTTGCGTAGTACTCGAACGGGGCGAGGAGCTGTTGCTCCAGGGCATCCCACAGTCGCAGCTCGACGGCCGGGCTTCCGTCCGGGCGTTGCTGGAAGAAGGCGGCGATGGGCTGGCCGTCCGCGCGTTCAGGAGTGGCCGTCAGGCCGAGCAGCACGGACGGTTCGACGGCTTTGGCGAAGGCCGCGAACGACTGCGCGGGCAGGTGATGGCATTCGTCGATGACGACCACGTGCCAGTAATGGACGCCGAAGCGATCCAGCAGGCGGTTGGAGAGTACGCTCTGGATCGTCGCGAACAGGTGATCGTGCGACTCGGGCCGGTAGCCGTCGGCGAGGAGCTCGCCGAAATGGGGCCTGCGCAGGACCTGGCGGTAGGTGGCCAGCGCCTGGGCCAGGATCTCCACCCGGTGCGCAACGAACAACAGGCGAGGTGGCCCGCCCAGTTCGTCGCTGATGCGCTTGTAGTCGAAAGCGGCGACGACGGTCTTGCCGGTGCCGGTGGCAGCGACGAGGAGATTGCGGGTTCGCCCGTGCCGCCGTTCGGACGCGAGCCGATCAAGCATGCCTTGCTGATAGGACTTGGGCTGCAAGTCGAACCAGGTGGGGAGCGCGATGACGTCCGAACGGCCTGGTGCGCCCTTGGCTTCGGCGAGCGCTGCGCGCAGGCGATTGCGCTGGGTCTCGTCGGAGACGTCGAAGCGTTGAAACTCGGGGTCGTTCCACAGCGTCTCGAAGTGCGCTTCGGCGGCAGCATAGAGGTCTAGCTGCCCGGTCTGGGTGAACTTGACCGTCCATTCGATGCCGCCCACGAGCGCCGCTGCGGAGAGATTCGCACTGCCGACGAAGGCGGTGCCGAAACCGCTCTTGCGGTGAAAGATCCACGCCTTCGCATGCAGCCGGCTGCGACGTCCGTCGAGCGAGATGCGCAGATCGACCCCGGGCAGTTTCGCCAGCGATTCCACGGCGCGGGCTTCGGTCGCGCCCGTGTAGGTCGTGGTAATGACTCGGACCTGGGTGCGCGGTTGGCCATTGCCGCCGACGGCGGTGATCGATTCGAGCACGTCCCAGATCTTTCGAAGGCCGCTCCAGGTGATGAAGCTCACGAGGATGTCCACGCGGTCGGTGGATGCCAGTTCGGCACGCAGCTCCGCGAACAGGGAGGGATCGGCCCGGCCTGCGGTGAAGAGCCAGGGGGCCGTGAGGCCCGTCGGCGGGGCGGGTGGCGGCGTCCCGTTACGGTGGATCGCGCGGAGCGCCGAGATCGGCGGCTGCCACTCGGGCGTCTCGACGCCTTGCCGGCGGATGAGGGCAAGGAGCTGATTGATCAGTTCGAGCTCGCGCCCCTCGCCGTCTCCATCGCCACCCGACTCGCTGACGGCATCGAGCAGGTCCGGAAGGAGGCGGGCGATCTCCGCTGCGAGCCGATGCCGGCGCTGGGCCGCCGGCAGGGCCTCGATGCTCGCGCTGCCGGCGGCGAGAAGCTCCTCGACGAGCACACGGAGCTCGGTGTCGATCAGCCGGTCGTACAGTCCATTCGGAAGGGAGCTCATGCGGCGTTGGTCGTGGGCTTGGATGTGTTGCGTGGACGGGGCGCCAGGCACGTTGAGCGCGTTGTCATGACTTGCGGGAGTATTCCACAGGCAAGGCGGTGACTCTGTGACGTGATACCGGTGTCGGCGACGTTCGTCGAGGCGGAGCCCTGCGCGTAAAGCAAGGTTCCCCCCATGCCGATTCGGCGTCCATCTCTTCGCCCCAAGGGGATGGCCCCGGGAAGCACGGGGTCAGGTCAGGCCCCGTCGTGGCGAGGCCCGCGGTGTGATAGGCGGATAGCCAGTGAACGAGTCTAGATCTCCCTGTCTCTGCGGCTTTCCGACACTCCGTCATCGTTCCACCGATGCACGCCGGCACCCGCCACTGGCAGGGCCTTCAGCCGATCGTCATCCAGCGTGACACCCTTGCGCAGGTACTCACGCAGCCGCTCCCGGGCCCAACCTCAGGCCGCAACCGCCAGCCGGTCCTGGGTGAGCAGTCGATCGAGTGCGATTCTTATTGCACGATCGTCGAACAGCCGGCCCTTGCGTTCGGCCGCAGCTTTTCCAGCCGGCCACTTGCGCAGCCCCTCGCGGACACCTGCGACGCTGGCCTCGCACCGCTCGCGGACGAGCAGCCAATCGACCGTCGCCAGGAGCTCCATGCCGAACGGCGACTCGAAGCCGTCGATCAGGCGGCCGGTGTGCTCAAGCGCCGCCGCGAACGGCTTGGCGTCGTCGCTCTTGAGGTAAGCCTGCACATAGTCCCTGCGCTCGTCGTCGAACCAGATCACCTCGAGCGGGTCGGCGTCGCTGATCCGCTTGTCGCAGTGCAGGTAGCTGCCGTCCAGCCCGTCGAGCAGATGGCGCAGCCGGTCGGCGTACGGCCCATACTTGTTGGCCTCGAAACGCAAGTCGAGGGGATTGGCCGGAGCCAGCCGCTCGACCGCCCGCTCCAGAAACCACGCCAGCTTCTGCACTTCGAGCAGGCTGCACTCCATGCCCAGCACCCAGTATCGGCGCACCAGCTCGGCGATCAGGGCACGCGCAGGGGTCAGCTTGTCCGTGCCCTTGCGCTTGGCGACGTTCTGGTACTTCGAGGTGGGCTCATAGACGAGGATCGCCACGTCCTCCAGGTCGGCCAGCGCACGCACGATCTCTTCACGCACGGCGTCCCATTCCAGACCACCGTTGCCGGCGCCGAGCGGCGGCAGCGCCACCGACCTCACCCGGTTCTCGACCAGGAAGCGCCGCAGATCCTGCAGCCCCTCGACGATCCACGCCATCTGCGACGGCGCCTTCCAGTGCTGCTTGGTCGGGAAGTTGACGATCCAGCGCGGGCCGTCGAGTTCGTGCACCTCGGTGACGAACATCTTGCCGGTGCGCACGTCCTTTGCCTTGCACGCGGCGGCGTAGCGCCCGAAGTTGTCGGCAAAGCGCTCCTTGAACATCAGCGCGATGCCCTTGCCCATGACGCCGACCGTATTGACGGTGTTGACCAGCGCCTCGGCTTCCGCCTCGAGGAGATTGCCCTGCGTGAATGTGATCATCAGAAGTACCACCCCGTCCTGGCGTAGACCGGCAAGGTCAAGCCGCGTGCCTGTACTTGCTGTTCGATGTGCAATTTTAGCCGCTCGGTGTAGCAGACGATACCCCGAAGACCCGCAACCGGGAGATGCCGATGGATTAGCGCCTCGGCCTGGTAGCGCTCGAACTGTGCCGGATCGTCGGGATTGCGCCTGAAGTTGCGCTGCTGCAGCAGCGGCCAGTCGATCTTGTCGAGATCGGCCAGGTCGTCATAGAAGTTCGCCCACTGGTAGTAGGCATGGCTGTCGGTGAACAGGTAGCGCAGGCCAAGTTGGTGGACGTGGTGCAGACTCGAGACCAGGATCACGATCTCCTCGTTCGGGCGCTGCCTGATACCGCCCCAGCCCGAATGAACGTTCTTCATCATCACCGAGAACGGGGTGAAGTAGAACGGTACGTAGTCGTTGAGGTAGCCGCCCGGTTGTCGCGGCACGAGGTGCCTTGCGCGCTTGTCGATCAGCTCCGGGTTGCCGATATTGACCCAGTTCGGCGCGCGCAGCGCGCTGTTGCCGCAATGCAGGCCGTGATCGAGGATCCACGGCAGGTTGTCGCGGTGGACGATGCGCCAGATCAGCGCCTTGTCGGGGTTGAGGCTGGGGTAGTGGTTAGCCACGGGCCAATTCCACGGAGTCGGCAGCGACCTTGAGCGGGACTTTCCCGGTGAAGAGCAGGAATTCGCGGCGCGAGAAGGTGAACCTCGTCATCGACATCCTCAGTGCGTGCGCATAGATCGACTGAAGCGTTTCGGTGTTCGGATCTTACCCGCCGGCGAAGCGCGACGAGGTCTGGTCAGGGCGGTGGTATCGGCGTAGAGCCGAGGGGGCCATTCTAGCTTTCCCGGGAGCAGGCATTCCAAGCGCCGCGACGCGCATCGCCTTTCCCGCGCACCTGGGGGCGAGACAGGACTTCGAACGGTGTGCCCGTAGTGGTCGTGGGAGCGCGCGTTGGGCAAGATTCATGCAAGCCAGTGCGCTTAAGCGCATTACTCCATGCATGCGAATATCGAGGCATGCTGGAGCCCGCTAGAAATCGCTCTGCGCCCGCCAATGAACCCGGTAACGGGTGGAGCGCCCCCTCACGGTAGCTTTTCCAGACACCCCTTGGCCACGAGGTCGGCCAGATGCCGCGTGACCGTAGCCTTCGAAATTTTGGCCAAAGCCTGGCACTGCACAGCGCTGATGCCTTGTCCGCAACTGCCTCTGCTGAATTCGTCGCTGTCCAGCAGGCGGTTGAGCACCTTGATCTGGTCCGGACTGAGCGCCTGGGCGCGGTGCTAGCGTCAGAAGCGGCTCTTGCCGAGGATGCAATCGATCTGGTCCGAGGCCGACTCGATGGCCCGCAACGAGATGAGCAGGAACCAGCGCAGCCAGGGGCTAAAGTCGAGCGCGGCCGCCGACGCCTTTATCTAGGCGGGCAGAGGAGAGGCGCGACCGGCGCGTCTGCTTGCGGTGGCCGAACGAGGCGCGCAAAGAAGAGAGGTCGCGCGCCCCGACGGGCGCAGCTACGGGAGGTGAAGCCGTCCGTTGCCAGGCCGATCGCACGCCCCCCAGGCGACTACCGCCACCCTGCCGTATTACCATTCGCGCTCCACGGTTCCGTCGTGATTCCACAACCTGAAGGAGCGATCTCATGAGGCTCGGCACCCCCCTTTCGTCCGGCGCGCTGCGCGTGATGCTGCTTGGTGCCGGAGAGCTCGGCAAGGAAGTGGTGATTGCCCTGCAGCGCCTGGGCGTCGAAGTGATCGCGGTGGACCGCTACCCCAATGCGCCGGGCCATCAGGTGGCGCATCGCGCCCACGTCATCGCGATGACCGACGGGGCCGCGCTGCGCGCGCTGGTCGAGGCCGAGCGCCCGCATCTGATCGTGCCCGAGATCGAGGCGATCGCCACCGAGATGCTGGGCGAGATCGAGGCCGCGGGGCTGGCCGAAGTCATCCCGACCGCCCGCGCGACACAGCTGACGATGAACCGCGAAGGCATCCGCCGCCTCGCCGCCGAGGAGCTCGGCCTGCCGACCTCGCCCTACCGCTTCGCCAGTTCGCTCGAGGAGTTGCAGGCCGCGATCGACGGCGGCATCGGCTATCCGTGCATCGTCAAGCCGGTGATGTCGTCGTCGGGGAAGGGGCAGTCGATGCTGCGCGGGCCGGACGATGTCAGGACGGCCTGGGACTACGCCGCGGCCGGCGGGCGCGTGAACCAGGGCCGCGTGATCGTCGAGGGCTTCATCGACTTCGAGTACGAGATCACGCTGCTGACGGTGCGCGCCTGCGACGCGAACGGCACGGTGCGGACTTATTTCTGCGAGCCGATCGGCCACCTGCAGGTGTCCGGCGACTACGTCGAATCCTGGCAGCCGCAGCCGATGCGCCCCGCGGCGCTCGCGCGTGCGCAGGAGATCGCCGCGGCGGTCACCGGCAACCTCGGCGGGCGCGGCGTGTTCGGCGTGGAGCTGTTCGTCCGCGGCGACGAGGTGTGGTTCTCCGAGGTCAGCCCCCGCCCCCATGACACCGGCCTGGTCACGCTGTGTTCGCAGCGCTTCTCCGAGTTCGAGCTGCACGCCCGCGCGATTCTCGGCCTGCCGGTGGATGTCGCGCTGCGCGAGCCGGGTGCGTCCGCGGTGGTGTATGGCGGGCTGGAGGAGGCCGGCATCGCCTTCGAGGGCGTCGCCGAGGCGCTGGCGGTGCCGCGCAGCGACCTGCGCCTGTTCGGCAAGCCGGAATCCTTTGCCAAGCGCCGCATGGGCGTCGCGGTGGCGAACGGCGCAGACATTGCCGAGGCGCGCGAGCGTGCGCGGTTGGCCGCGAGCAAGGTGCGGCCGGTCAAGGGGTGAGGCGGTGAAGCTCGACCGGGCAAAGGTGTTGTGTCGAAATTCGCACCATGTATCGACACGTCGGGAATATCATGTCGATCCCGTCGACGCGTTTCCCTGACGTGTCGATCAAGACCGAGTATCTCGACACATGCCCTTCGACCCCGCCGTTCCCTACAATGCGCTGCCGCCGCTTCCCCCAAGAGCGGATATCGAATCGAGGCCCATCCTCAAGGCCTGTATCGAGGCCCGGGCAGCGCTTGCCGAACTCAAGCAGGCTGGTGAGCTGATCCCCAATCAGGCCGTACTCATCAACAGCATTCCGCTGCTCGAAGCACAAGCCAGTTCGGAAATCGAGAACATCGTCACCACGACGGATCGCCTGTTCCGGTTTGCGGATGACCGCGAGGCATTGGCCGACGCTGCGACCAAGGAGGCGCTCCGCTACAGAACCGCCCTGCGCGAGGGCTTCGAATCACTGGCGCGACATCCCCTCACCACCCGAACGGCCGTGAACATCTGCCGGACCATCAAGGGTGTAGAGATGGACATTCGCCGCACGCCCGGCACTGCGCTGATGAACGACCGAACCGGCGAGGTCATCTACACGCCGCCCGAAGGCGAGGCGCTCCTCCGCGACAAGCTCGCCAACTGGGAACGCTTCCTGCACGAGACCGAGCACATCGACCCGCTCGTGCGCATGGCCGTCGGCCACTACCAGTTCGAGGCCATCCACCCGTTCGTCGACGGCAATGGCCGCACCGGAAGGGTGCTGAACCTGCTCTATCTGGTGGAAAAGGAGCTGCTCGACATTCCCGTGCTCTATCTATCCAAGGCCATCATCGAGGCCAAGCAGGATTACTACCGCCTCCTGCTCGACGTGAGCAGCCAGGGCGCATGGGAGCCCTGGATCCTCTTCATGCTGGACGCGGTCCGCAGCACCGCCCGCTGGACCACCTCGCGAATCAAGGCCATTCGCACGCTGATCGACGACACGGCGAGCCGGATGCGACAGGAGGCCCCCGGGGCGTACTCCCGCGAATTGACCGAGTTGATCTTCGTGCAGCCCTACTGCCGAATCGCCAACGTGGTCGAGGCCGGAATCGCCCAGCGGCAGACGGCGTCGGTCTATCTGAAACAGCTCGCCGACATCGGATTGCTGAGGGAAGCGAAGGCGGGTCGGGAAAAGCTCTTCATCAACCCGGCGCTCATCGAAACGCTTCGCGCCGCCCAATAGCCTCACGTGGCGGGCACGATGCCCATTGGCGATTTTCGGCAAACTGTCTGCTGGTAGATCTCGGCGCTGACTTCGCCAGGACCGACGGCCGTCAGAACCCGCCCGTCTCCAGCCAGCGCTCGATCTGCGGCAGGCGGTCGACGCCCCAGAAGGGCTCGCCGTCGATGACCACGAAGGGCGAGCCGAAGATGCCGCGGGCGATCGCGGCAGCGCATTCGTCGCGCAAACGGGTCTTCAGCTCCTCGCTGCCGAGCGCCGCGGCGAGGGCGTCGCGGTCGGCACCGCAGGCGGCGGCAAGCTCGAGCACGCGCTCCGGCTGCGAGATGTCGCGGCCGTCGCGGAAGTAGTCGCGGAAGGCGGCATGGGCGAAGGCGCGCGCCATCGCGCAGTCGCGGTCGTGCAGCCAGTACCAGGCGCGCGCCGCGTGCTGGGTGGCGATCGGAAAGGCCTCGGGGATCACGCAGGGAATGTCGAGGAAGCGGCTGGTGCGCAGGATGTCGTGCACCGAGTACGGCCCCTTGAGCGGGATCGACGGCAGCGGCTTGAAGTCGAACTGCTTGTAGACGGCGCCGAGCAGGAACGGCCGCCAGCGGACCTTGCGGCCGTGGCGCGCGGCGACGGCGTCGATCCGCTCGCTCATGAAGTAGCCGTAGGGCGAAGAGAAGTCGAACCAGAACTCGATCGGATTGCTCATGGGGCGGGCCTCCGTGGCATGCGGCCCGTGCTCACAGCGCCAGCGCGCGGCCGATGACGAGGCGCTGGATGTCGCTCGCGCCCTCGTAGATCTGGCACACGCGCACGTCGCGGTAGATGCGCTCGACCGGGAAGTCGCTGACGTAGCCGTAGCCGCCGTGGATCTGGATCGCGTCGGAGCAGACCTGCTCGGCGATCTCCGAGGCGAAGAGCTTGGCCATCGACGCTTCCTTGAGGCACGGCCGGCCGGCGTCCTTGAGGCTCGCGGCGTGCCAGACGAGCTGGCGCGCGGCTTCGAGCCGGGTCGCCATGTCGGCGAGGCGGAAATTCACCGCCTGGTGCTCGAAGATCGGCTTGCCGAAGGTCTCGCGCTCGTGGGCGTACTTGATCGCCGCCTCGAGCGCGGCGCGCGCCATGCCCAGGCACTGCGCGGCGATGCCGATGCGGCCGGCCTCGAGGTTGGAGAGCGCGATCCTGTAGCCCTCGCCCTCGGCGCCGAGCAAGGCGTCGGCCGGCACGCGGCAGTTCTCGAAGAGGATTTGCGCGGTGTCGGAGGCCTTCTGGCCCATCTTCTCCTCGATGCGGGCGACGATGTAGCCCGGCGCGTCGGTCGGCACCAGGAAGCAGGAGATGCCCTTCTTGCCGGCGGCCTTGTCGGTGACTGCGAAGACGATCGCGACGTCGGCCTCGCGGCCGGTGGTGATGAACTGCTTGACGCCGTTGAGCACCCATTCGTCGCCGTCCCGGACCGCGGTGGTGCGCAAGGCGGCGGCGTCCGAGCCGACGTGCGGCTCGGTGAGGCAGAAGCAGCCCAGCATCTCGCCGCGGGCGAGCGGCTTGAGCCAGCGCTCCTTCTGCGCATCGCCGCCGAAGCGGTTGGGGATGCCGCAGGCGAGCGAGTTCTGCACGCTGACGATGGTCGAGGTCGCGCCGTCGCCGGCCGCGATCTCCTCGAGCGCGAGCACGAGGCTCATGTAGTCCATGCCGGCGCCGCCCCACTCTTCCGGCACCACCATGCCGAGCGCGCCGAGCCCGGCGAGCTCCTGCAGCGCCTCGCGCGGAAAGGTGTGGTTGCGGTCCCACTCGGCCGCGAACGGCGCGAGGCGCTCCTGCGCGAAGGCGCGCAGCGAGTCGCGGATCATTTCCTGTTCTTCGGTCAGGATCATTCGGTGTCTCCGTTGTTGTTCGGGGGCGGCGTCAGGCGAGTTCCACCGCCAGCGCCGTCGCCTCGCCGCCGCCGATGCACAGGCTCGCCACGCCGCGGCGCTTGCCGTACTTGCGGAGCGCGCCGAGGAGCGTCACCAGGATGCGGGCGCCCGAGGCGCCGATCGGGTGGCCCAGCGCGCAGGCGCCGCCATGCACGTTCACCCGGTCGTGCGGCAGGTCGAGCTCCTTCATCGCCGCCATCGTGACGACGGCGAAGGCCTCGTTGATCTCCCACAGGTCGACGTCGCCGGCAGTCCAGCCGGTCTTGGCCAGCAGCTTCTGGATCGCGCCGACGGGCGCCGTGGTGAACCAGTGCGGCGCCTGGGCGTGCGTCGTGTGCCCGACAATGGTGGCGAGCGGCGCGAGCCCCAGCCGCGCCGCGGTCGAGCGCCGCATCAGCACCAGCGCCGCGGCACCGTCGGAGATCGAGCTCGAGTTCGCGGCGGTGACGGTGCCGTCCTTCTTGAAGGCGGGCTTCAGCCCCCCGATCTTGTCGAGCTGTGCCTTGAGCGGCTGCTCGTCGCGGTCGACGACGGTGTCGCCCTTGCGCCCGGCGACCGTGACCGGGGCGACCTCCCAGGCGAAGCTGCCGTCCTGGATCGCGGCTTGCGCGCGCGTCGTCGAGGCGATCGCGAACTCGTCCTGGGCGCGGCGCGAGAAGTCGAAGTGGGCGGCGCAGTCCTCGGCGAAGGTGCCCATCAGGCGGCCCTTGTGCTCCTGCGTGTAGCGGTCCTCGAGGCCGTCGAAGAACATGTGGTCGAGCAGCTGGCCGTGGCCGAGGCGGTAGCCGCCGCGCGCCTTGGGCAGCAGATAGGGGGCGTTGGACATCGACTCCATGCCGCCGGCGACCATCACCTCGGCGCTGCCGACGGCGAGCAGGTCGTGGGCGAGCATGGTCGCCTTCATGCCCGAGCCGCACACCTTGTTCACCGTGGTGCAGCCGGCCGAGAGCGCCAGCCCGGCGCCGAGCGCGGCCTGGCGGGCGGGCGCCTGGCCGAGGCCGGCCGGCAGCACGCAGCCCATGATGACTTCCTCGACCTGGTCGGGCGCAAGGCCGGCGCGCTCGACCGCGGCACGGATTGCGACCGCGCCGAGCTCGGGCGCGGTCACGCCGGCGAGGTCGCCCTGGAAGCCGCCCATCGGGGTGCGGGCGGCGGATACGATGACGATGGGATCGTTCATGAGGGTTTCTCCTGTTTCCCTTTCGGTGGGGCCGGCCCGGTTCAGGCCAGCGCTTCGAGCGCCGCGACGTAGCGCGGCACGAGGTCTTCGGGGCGATGCACGTTGAGCCCGAGGTCGCGCATCAGGCCGTCCTGCAGGCCGTAGATCCAGCCGTGCACGGTGAGCGGCTGACCGCGCCGCCAGGCGTCCTGCACTACTATGGTCTGGCACACGTTGGCGACTTGTTCCAGCACGTTGAGCTCGCACAGGCGATCGTGTGCCCGCGCAGGCTCGAGCGCGTCGACGAGCCCCCGATGTTTGACATGCACATCCTGCACGTGGCGCAGCCAAAGGTCGACCAGGCCGACACGGTCGCGCCGCAGCGCCGCCTTGACGCCGCCGCAGCCGTAGTGCCCGACCACCATGACGTGCTTGACCTTGAGTACATCGACCGCGTACTGGATCACCGACAGGCAGTTGAGGTCGGTGTGCACGACGACGTTGGCGACGTTGCGATGCACGAACACCTCGCCCGGCAGCAGCCCGACGATCTGGTTGGCCGGCACGCGCGAGTCCGAGCAGCCGATCCAGAGGTACTCGGGCGTCTGCAGTTCGGAGAGCTTGTCGAAGAAGCCGGGCTCGATCTCGCGCATCTGCTGGGCCCAGGCGCGATTGAAGTCGAACAGATGCGACAGGCTGTCGTCGGCGAGTTCCTCCTCCGACCAGTTCTCCAGATCGAGGGCAAAGAAGACCGTGCCTTCGAGCGGAGTCGGGTAATAGGCCGGCGCCTCGTTGAAACCGAGCTCGCGATAGAGCTTCATGGCGATGCGCATCGCCGGCACGGTGTCGACGATCATGCGCTTGTAGCCGAGCGCGCGGGCGGCGCGGATCGCGGCGAGCGCCAGCGCCCGGCCGACCCCGTGGCCGCGCTGCGCGGGCTCGACATAGAGGCGCTTCATCTCGCAGATGCCCTGGGTGTAGGGCCGCAGGCCCACACAGCCGGCGGGCACGCCCTCGTCCTCGGCGTAGAACAGGCGCCCCTCGGGCGCCGCGTAGACGCCGGGCAGTGCGTCCATCTCGTCGCCGAAGCCCTGGAAGGAGAGATCCACGCCCAGCCATCCGGCATAGTTTCGGAAGAACTGGCGGACGTGTTCGAGGGCGGCCTGGTCGGCGCTGTCGAGCGGTCGAATCGATACGGTCATGGGATTCTCGTTCCGGATAAGCGAGCGGCGAAGATACCACTGCCGACCGTAAGCACGCTCACGGGAAACACGGCGCCGTCACTGCGCGCGCTCCTTCTTGCCGTGCATGGCCATGATGGTCTGCTGCATGACGGCGCACAGCGTCCATTGCTCGTGCTTGATCGCGTAGACCTCGGCACGGGTGACGATCAGCGTACGCCCGGGCCGGACCACCTCGCCGCGGGCGACCAGGCGCTCGCCGTCGGCGGGTGCGACGATGTTGAGCTTGTACTCGACGGTCAGCACGCTCGCGTCGGCCGGGGTGAGCGTATTGGCCGCGTAGCCGCCGGCGTTGTCGGCGATCATGCCGACGATACCGCCATGGATGTAGCCGTGCTGCTGCGTGATCTCGGGCCGGTGCGGCAAGTGGATCTCGGTATAGCCGGGCTCCACCACTGCGAGCTCGGCGCCGATCAGCGTCATCGCCTGCTGCAGGGCGAAGCTCGCGCGGACCCGCTCTACGTAGCCCTCGTCCTGGGGCTGGAACAGCGGCAGCTCGGGTCGCACCATGTCTCCTCCGCGGGGGTCGCGCGTCGTTATTGTATTTACGTTGACGTAAACGTAAACTATTCGAGAAAAAAATCAAGCCGTGTTGCGCATGCGCTCGTCCAGTTCGGCCTTCGCCACGGCCGCACCGGCGGCGTTGTGACCCAGCAGTTCGGTGCACTGTTTCTCGAGCATGGCGATCTCGCACAGCACCGCCTCGATGTCCTCGCGCTGCTGTTCGAGCGCGGCGCGGCGCACCGCGAGCACCTTCATGAAGCGGCGCAGTTGCGGCGCGGAGTTGCGCACGCCGTCGTACATGTCGATGAGTTCTCGGACCTCGGCGAGCGAAAGGCCGAGCCGTTTGCCGCGCAGCGTGAGCTTGAGGCGCGTGCGGTCGACACGGGTGTAGACGCGGGCCCGACCGGCGCGCGACGGGGTCAGCAGGCCCTGATCCTCGTAGAAGCGGATCGCCCGCGGCGTGATGTCGAACTCCCGCGCGAGCTCGGTAATGGTGTAAGTTTGCTCTGTTGCCATGGCAAGAAGGTGGATCGTTTGGCGGCTTCGCCGATACGCCGCAGCGGGCGCGAATCGCTTCGCGCGCACTGCAACAACTCGTCCCGATTGGACGGGACTCCCCTGCAACATCGGACTGGCCCCGTCCCGGCGAGCCCGGGGACCGGCGCCGAACGCCGCAGCAGCCGACACGCTGGCCGTGCCGCCCAGCCGAGTTAAGCAGATTTGTCGGGCTTCATCAATCTTCGCATCGACCGCGACCCTGCAGGAGCCATGCCCTTGACCCTCATCGATCAGCTCGATTACCCCTTCGACACCGTGCCCCTGCCGGGCGCCGTGCATCCGGTGGCCCCCGGCGTGAGCTGGGTACGGATGCCGCTGCCGTTCGCGCTCGACCACATCAACATGTGGGTGCTCGACGACGGCGACGCGATCACGATCGTCGACACCGGCTTCGGCATGGATGAGGTACGCGATCACTGGAAGGCGATCCTCGCACGCGACGGCCGCCCGATTTCGCGCGTCGTCGTCACCCACTGCCATCCCGACCACGTCGGCATGGCGGCCTGGCTCACCGAGAACGGCGGCGCGCCGGTGTGCATGACGCAGGGCGAGTTCCTCGGCGCCCATGCACTCTGGAACCAATTGCCCGGCTATTCGGTGCCCGACATGATCGCGCAGTTCCGCCGCCACGGGCTCGACGCCACGCGGCTCGAAGCCCTGGAGCGACGCGGCAACGGCTACCGCCGCGGCGTCCCGGCGCTGCCGTCGAGCTTCCACCGCCTGTTCGACAGCGACCGCATCGAGATCGGCGGACGCGAGTGGCTGGTGATCGCAGGCTTCGGGCATTCGCCCGAGCATGCGAGCCTCTATTGCGACGAGCTGGGACTGCTGATCTCGGGCGACATGCTGCTGCCGCGCATCTCGACCAACGTCAGCGTCTTCGCCGCAACCCCGCACGACGACCCGCTCAACTGGTTTCTGGAATCGCTCGACCGCCTGCGGGCGTTGCCCCATGACACGCTCGTGTTACCATCCCACGGTAAACCTTTTCGCGGTATCGAGGCGCGAATCGACCAGCTCCAGACACACCACCGGGAGCGCTGCGACATGCTGCTGGCAGCGCTCGATACGCCACGAAGCGCCGGGGAGTTGTTGCCGGTCCTGTTCGATCGCGAGCTCGACACGCACCAGGTTTTGTTCGCAATGGGCGAGGCGATCGCCCACCTGAATTACCTCGCAGAGACCCGACAAGTGAAAAGACGGACCGATCCGCACGGAACGATCCGTTTTGAACGAAACGCCTGATAAAAAGGAGTATCCATGGCCGTGCCCAAGCTCGAAGACATCCGCGCAGAACTGCCCGATCCGCAGGAAGTCGCCAAGACCTACGCCGAGGTCGCCCAGCGCGCCTCGACGCTGATCAGCGAACACGTGCAGCGCCAACTCAAGCGCGGCGTCGCGACCCCGAGCGACGAGCTGGGCATTGCGCAGGCCTTCATGGACATGATGGCCAAGCTCCTCGCCAACCCGTACAAGCTCGCTCAGTCGCAAATGAACCTGGTATGGGACTACTTCACGCTCTGGCAGCACTCGATGCTGCGCTTCATGGGCATCCAGGGCGCCCCGGTCGCGGCCCCCGAGAAGAGCGACAAGCGCTTCAAGGACGAGCAGTGGGAGGAGCACTTCCTGTTCGACTTCGTCAAGCAGTCCTATCTGATCGCCGCGCGTCACGTCCATGACACGGTGTGCTGCGTGCAGGGCCTGGACGAGCACTCGCAGAAGAAGGTGAACTTCTTCACCCGCCAGTACATCGACGCGCTGTCGCCGTCGAACTTCGCGCTCACCAACCCCGAGGTGTTCCGCGAGACGGTCAAGAGCAACGGCCAGAACCTGCTCAAGGGCCTCAACAACCTGCTGCGCGACATGGAAGACGGCGGCGGCCAGTTGCGCGTGCGGATGACCGACACCAGCGCCTTCGAACTCGGCAAGAACGTCGCGACCACTCCCGGCAAGGTCGTCTTCGAGAACGACATGATGCAGCTGCTGCAGTACACGCCGAGCACCGACAAGGCGTACAAGCGGCCGCTGCTGATCGTGCCGCCGTGGATCAACAAGTTCTATATCCTCGACCTGCGCGAGAAGAACTCCTACATCAAGTGGTGCGTCGATCAGGGCCACACGGTGTTCGTGATCTCGTGGGTGAACCCCGACGCGCGACTGGCCGAGAAGAGCTTCGACGCCTATGTGCTCGAAGGCGTGATCGCCGCGCTCGACGCCATCACGGCGCAGACGGGCGAGAAGGAAATCAACGCCGTGGGCTACTGCCTGGGCGGTACGCTGCTCGCGACCACCCTCGCCTACCTCGCCGCCAAGCGCCAGAAGCGCATCGCCTCGGCGACCTTCTTCACGACCATGACCGACTTCTCCGAGCCGGGCGAACTGGGCGTGTTCATCGACGAGCAGCAGGTCTCCAGCCTCGAGAAGAAGATGTTCGAGCGCGGCTACCTCGAAGGCTCGGAGATGGCGACGACCTTCAACATGATGCGCGCGAACGACCTGATCTGGTCCTTCGTCGTGAACAACTACCTGATGGGCAAGGACCCCTTCCCCTTCGACCTGCTCTACTGGAACTCGGATTCGACCCGCATGCCGGCCGAGATGCACAGCTTCTACCTGCGCAAGATGTACATGGAGAACAAGCTGGTCGAGCCGGGCGGCATCCAGATCGACGGCGTGGGGATCGACCTGAGCAAGATCAAGGTGCCGTGCTACTTCATCTCCACCATCGAGGACCACATCGCGCCGTGGAAGAGCACCTACATGGGCGCGCTGAACTTCGGCGGCCCGGTGCGCTTCGTGCTCGGCGGCTCGGGCCACATCGCCGGCATCGTCAATCCGCCGGCGGCCAACAAGTACGGTTACTGGGTGAATCCTGCGGCCAGACTCGCGGAGACGGCCGACGACTGGTTCGCCGGCACGCAGCAGCAGGCGGGCTCCTGGTGGACCGACTGGCAGTCGTGGGTGACCGCCCACGATGCCGAGCAGGTCGCGCCCCGCGACCCGGCCAAGGGCAAGCTCAAGGCGATCGAGGACGCACCGGGCTCTTACGTCAAGGTGCGGGCGACCGTCGCCGAAGCTGCCTGATCGGCACCGCGTCGCATCGTCCGGAGGGGGCCGCGGCCCCCTTCTTCGTTTCCGCCGACCGCATCACAGCCCCATCGTCATGCCCACGCCCGAACCACCGCCGCAGGAGCCGCCTCCGAGGGACGCGCTCCCGAGCGATGCGACCCTGCTCGTGCTCGACACCAACACGGTGATGGCGCTCTGGCTGTTCGAGGACCCGGCCCTGGCAAGGCTACGGGCGGTGATCGAGACCGGGCCGGTTCCCCTCGCGACCCGGGCCGACGCGCTCGAGGAACTCAGGCGAGTGCTTGCCTATCGCCAGTTCGCGGTGGAACCATCGCGCCAGCGCACACTGTTCGAGACCTACGCAGCCCGCTGCAGGACGATCACGACCGACCCGCGAATCGAGCCGCCGCTGCCGCAGTGTCGCGACGCCGACGACCAGAAGTTTCTCGAGATCGCCCGCGATGCCGGCGCGACCCATCTGGTCAGCCGTGACAAGGCACTGCTGCGACTGGGCCGCCACCGGCTGATCCGCCCGCTCTACGCCATCCTCACACCCGAGGCGCTCGCCGCGGAAGCGCTCGACGAACGGCGCAGTTCGGCCAGATAGCGCAGTCCGGCGATCGCCCGGCTGCCGTACCAGGACGCCATCTCGCCGTCGATCAGGGCCGCCGGACGCCCCGCCAGCGCCGCCACTTCGGCAAGATCACGCTCACGAAAGCGATACGGCTCGGTCGACAGGAACACCCGATCCACGTCGCGCAGCCACTGCTCCCCAAAGCACAACTCCGGATAGCGCACGGAGCTCGCGACGGGCAAGCTCATCCAGCCGACGCGCGCGAGCATCGCCGCGATATAGGTTTCCCTCGCGATGGTCATCCACGGCTTGCGCCAGATCAGGTAGAGCACCTGCTCGGCCGGCAGCGCCGATGCGACGGCCTGCGCCTCGGCGAGCGCCGCACGCAGGTCCGCCGCGAGCGCCGCCGCCTGCGCCTCGCAGCCGAAGACACCACCGAACAATGCATACAGGTCGAAATTGTCCTCCGGCGCACACGGGTGGGTGACGATGACGTGGGGCACGAAGCGGCCGAGCGCGTCGACCGCCTCGCGCGTGTTCTCGTCGATATTGACGATCAGATGCGATGGCGCGAGCGCGCGCACGGCGTCGAGTCGCACGTCCTTGGTTCCGCCGACCTTGGGCACGGCCCGCAGGCGGCTGCGCGGATGCACGCAGAACCCGGTACGGCCGACCAACTGGTCACCGAGGCCGAGATCGCAGACGAGTTCGGTCAGCGACGGCACCAGCGAGACGATACGGACCGGCCCGTCGGCGGGCCGGTGGTGGGTGCCTGCGGCGTCCACCCATCCGGAGGGGGCCTGCTCGAGCGAAGATTGGGGCATAGGGAAGCGGGGACAGATCCAGGCCGTCCATTGTAGCGGCTGCCCCCGCATCCCGGCTGCCGACGCCCGCCCACCGCGCGGCGCGCGGCGCATCCCGGCCAGACGAGTTGCCCATTGTGCATTGCGCGCTTGCCGGCGCGCCCGACAATGCGATACTGCGCGCTTTGCCGGCGATGCCGGCGACAATCCCGACCCGCCCATGAGCATCGAAGACAATCGCGAGAGCCCGTTCAAGGGCAAGACCGGCCTGGTGCGCATCTGGAACGCGCTGCACTACTCGCTCGCCGGCCTCAGCGCGGCCTACCACAACGAGGATGCCTTCCGCAAGGAATCGTGGCTCGCGCTGGTGATGATTCCGGTCGCACTGATCCTCGAGGTCGGCGCGATCGGCAAGGCGCTGATGATCGGCAGCGTCCTGCTGGTGCTGATCATCGAGTTGCTCAACTCCGCGATCGAGGCGGCCGTCGACCGCATCTCGCTGGAGCGCCACGACCTGGCCAAGCGCGCCAAGGACATCGGCAGCGCGGCGGTGCTGCTGAGCCTCGTCAATGCTGCGGCGGTGTGGCTGCTGGTACTCCTGGCCTGAGCCGCGTCAAACCGCGCCGGAAAGAACTTTTCCGCCGATTGCGCATCATTCGATGACGGATCGCTTTGCCCGGCGGACGGCGCGCGTATGGGCTATCCCTAACTGACGGCCAGCGGCGCAGGGGCTACTCTTGTCATCCTGTCCCGTTGCAAAGTGGCATGGTAGGCGCACGACCCACAGCCCTCGCACCGTTCCAGCGCGCAACGCGACGCTCGCATTTCAACCCGACGCGGAGAAATAACGATGAAAAAACTCACAGCAATCGCGGCGGCATTCGCCGTCGCTGGCGCCCTGGCCACCACGGCGCCGGTCCATGCTCAACAGCGCTTCGTGACGATCGGGACGGGCGGCGTCACCGGTGTTTACTACGCGGCGGGCGGTTCGATCTGCCGCCTGATCAACGCCAACCGTGCCCAGCACGGCATCCGCTGCTCGGTCGAGAGCACGGGTGGTTCGGTCTATAACCTCAACACCATCCGCGGCGGCGAGCTCGATTTCGGCGTCGCCCAGTCCGACTGGCAGTACCACGCCTTCAATGGCTCGAGTTCGTTTGCCGATGCCGGCGCGAACAAGGACTTGCGCGCGGTATTCTCGATTCACCCCGAGCCGTTCACGGTGCTCGTGCGCAAGGAAGCGGGCGTCACCAAGTTCGAGGACCTGAAGGGCAAGCGCTTCAACGTCGGCAACCCGGGTTCCGGTACCCGCGCTTCGATGGAGGAGCTGCTCGGTGCCATGGGCTGGACGCTGCGCGACTTCTCGCTCGCGGCCGAACTGAAGGCCGACGAGCACGGCGCGGCGCTGTGCGACAACCAGATCGACGGCTTCTTCTATGGCGTCGGCCATCCGTCGGCGAACATCCAGGACCCGACCACGACCTGCGGCGCGAAGCTGGTGCCGCTCACCGGTCCCGCGGTCGACAAACTGGTCGATGAGCGCCCCTACTACGCCAAAGTCGACATCCCCGGCGGACTGTATGCCAACAACCCGGACCCGACCCCGACTTACGGCGTGCTGGCGACCTTCGTGACCTCGACCAACACCCCCGAGGACGTCGTCTACACCATGGTCAAGGCGGTATTCGACAACTTCGACGACTTCAAGCGCCTGCATCCGGCCTTCGCCCATCTCGTCCCGGAGGACATGGTCAAGAACGGCCTGTCCGCGCCGCTCCATGACGGTGCCGTGAAGTACTACAAGGAACGCGGCTGGATGTAAGACCCCCGGCGGCACCTTTGCGGTGCCGCCGGCTTTTTTCCAGTGGCCCGACCGCGGTCGGGCCCGCGCCCGGCCATTCGCGCACGGCGGCCGTTGAGGGAACGGTCGCCGTTGCGCATTGCGACGACTACATTGATTATGAGAATGTCGATCGCGCGGCGGATCGCAGCGCCCTGACCTGAAGGGCGGCGCTGCCCGGAGCGAGACCACCGCCGGCCAGCACGGTCGAGTCGTTTCCAAATCGGCCCCCGCTCGGGGATGCGAAGGGAGTGCACCCATGTCGCCGCAGAATTCCAACAAGACCTCGGGGCAGCATGAGCTGAGCGACGAGGAACTGCGCAAGATCGTCGCCGAGGCCGACACCGGGGGGCGCAAGCCGACCGGGATTGCGGCCATGTTCCTGCTGGGCGTCGCACTGGCCTGGTCGCTGTTTCAGCTCTGGGTCGCTTCGCCGCTGCCCTTCACGTTCGGTGTGTTCGTGCTCAACAGCACCGAGGTGCGGGCGATTCACCTCGCTTTCGCGGTGTTTCTCGCGTTTGCCGCCTACCCCGCCTTCAAGGGGTCGCCGCGTGCCTACGTCCCGATCATCGATTGGTTGCTCGCCCTCGCGGCGGCCTTCTGCGCGGGCTACCTGTTCCTCTTCTACGCCCAGCTCTCGACCCGGCCGGGCTTGCCGACGACCATGGACCTGGTGGTCGCGGTCACCGGACTCGTGCTGCTGCTCGAGGCGGCACGCCGCTCGCTCGGCCTGCCGATCGTGATCCTGGCGATCCTGTTCCTGATCTACATCTTCTTCGGCCCCTACATGCCGGACATGATCGCGCACCGCGGCGCCTCGCTCTCCAAGGGGATGAGCCACCTGTGGCTCACCACCGAAGGCGTGTTCGGCGTCGCGGTCGGCGTCTCGGCCGGCTTCATCTTCCTCTTCGTGCTGTTCGGCGCGCTGCTCGAAACGGCCGGGGCCGGCAACTACTTCATCAAGAGCGCGATCGCGCTGCTCGGCCACCTGCGCGGCGGACCTGCCAAGGCCGCAGTCGTCGCGTCGGCCTCGACCGGCCTGATCTCGGGCTCGTCGATCGCAAACGTCGTCACGACCGGCACCTTCACGATCCCGCTGATCAAGCGCGTCGGCTACCGCCCCGACAAGGCCGCCGCGGTCGAGGTCGCCTCGTCCGTCAATGGACAGCTGATGCCGCCGGTGATGGGCGCCGCGGCCTTCCTCATGGTCGAGTACGTCGGCATCCCCTATATCGAAGTGCTGAAGCACGCCATCGTGCCGGCGGTGATCTCCTACATCGCGCTTTTCTACATCGTGCACCTCGAGGCGATGAAGGCCGACCTCAAGGGGCTGCCGCGGCGCGAGCCGCTGCAGCTGCAGCAGACGGTGGTGACCACGCTGATGACGATCTCGGGCGTGATCATCCTCGCCGGGCTGGTCTACTGGGGCATGGGCTGGATCAAGGATCTCGCCGGCGACGCCTCGTTCATCGTGATCTCGGTGCTGATGTTCGCCGCCTACGTCGCGATCATCGCCTACGCGGCGCGCTTTCCCGAGCTGCACATGGAAGATCCGAACCAGCCGCTCGAGTATCTGCCCGAGATCGGCCCGACGCTCAAGTCCGGGCTGCATTTCCTGCTGCCGGTGGTGGTGCTGATCTGGAACCTGATGGTCGAGCAGCTCTCGCCGGGGCTGTCCGCCTTCTGGGCGACGGTCTTCCTGATCTTCATCCTGGTGACGCAACGGCCGATCTTCGCCTTCTTCCGCGGCAGCGGGCAGTTCGCCGCGGCGACCCGGCAGGGGCTCGCGGATCTGCTCAACGGCCTGGTGACGGGCGCGCGCAACATGATCGCGATCGGCATCGCGACGGCGACGGCCGGCATCATCGTCGGCACGGTCACGCTGACCGGCGTCGGTCTGGTGATGACGGAGCTGGTCGAGATCGTCTCGGGTGGCAATCTGATGCTGATGCTGATCATGGTCGCGGTGATCTGCCTGATCCTCGGCATGGGCCTGCCGACCACGGCCAACTACATCGTCGTCTCGTCGCTGATGGCGCCGGTGGTGGTCGAGCTCGGCGCGCAGACCGGCCTGCTGGTGCCGCTCATCGCGGTGCACCTCTTCGTCTTCTACTTCGGCCTGATGGCGGACGTCACCCCGCCGGTCGGGCTCGCCTCGTACGCGGCGGCCGGCATCGCCCGCAGCGACCCGATCCGCACCGGCTTCACCGCCTTCGGCTACAGCGCGCGCACCGCGATCCTGCCCTTCATGTTCATCTTCAACACCCAGTTGCTCTTGATCGGCATCGACAACGTCGCCCACCTCATGCTGACGATAGGTACTGCGACCATCGCCGCGATGACCTTCGCCGCGGCGACGCAGGGCTGGTTCATGACGCGCAATCGCCCCTACGAGGCCGTGCTGCTGCTGCTCGTGACCTTCAGCCTGTTCCGCCCGGGCTTCTGGATGGACATGCTGTATCCACCCTACGACGAGGTGCCGCCGAGCGAGCTGACCCGGCTCGTCGAGGCGGCCCCGCGCAACGCCAACCTGAGGGTCTGGATCGAGGGCATGACGATCGAGGGCCGCGACGTCTCCCGGGGCGTGCTGCTGCCGCTCGGCGAACCGGCGGCGAACGCGCGCGAACGGCTCGCTGCAATCGGGCTCACGGTCATGGCGCTGGGTGACGACGTGCAGGTGGCGGCGGTGCGCTTCAGCAGTCGCGCGGAGCGCCTCGGCATGGAGCAGGGCTTCTCGATCACCGCGATCGAGCTGCCGGCCGAAGGCCGGCCGGCCAAGGAATGGATCTTCATTCCGGCGCTCGCGCTGCTTGCGCTCATAATCGTGTTGCAGCTCGGTCGGGCACGCAAGGAGCGCCTCGGCCCGGCCGAGGCACGGGGGGCCTGACAGGCTCCGCGCACGGCGTCGCTGCCGCCCGCGCCCGGTACGCCCAGCTCTGGGCGGCGCGCGCGGGTCCGACGACTCTCAGGCCATCGCCCGCAGCTCGCGCAACAGCACCGACAGCATCGGCATCTCGGTCGCTGCCGCCGACTTGACGTCGGCGAGCACGTGGCGATAGCGCTCGATCTGGAAGGCGTGACGCTCGCACCAGCGTGCGATCACATCGCCGGCCTGGTCGGCGTCGGGCGACAGCCGCAGGGCGTCGGCAGCCAGCGCCCGCGCCTGGTTCGACAGATCGACGCGCAGCGCGCTGCGGGCGAGCGCCTGCCAGCGCGATTCGGCCGGCAGCGCGCCGATCTGGCGGCCCAGCCAGTGCAGGTCGAGATCGCCGCCGAGCGCAAAATAGACCGCCGCGACCATCGCCTCGGGCCGCCCGGTCTCGACCGCAACCTCTACCAGATCGAGTGCAGAATAGAGCTCCTCGAGGCTCGCGATGCGGGCCGCGAGCGCCTCCGGCACGCCCTTGTCGACGTAGCCGCCGGCCATCGCGTCGAGCTCGCCGCGATAGCCCTCGGTGACGAACTCGCGCAGCCCCTCGGCGAGCCGCGCCACGCCCGGCGAGAAATGCCCGAGCGTCGCCTGCAGGTCGGCGATCCACTCGCGATGGCGCAGAAACCACATCGTGCCGCGCAGGATCAGCCGCCCGACATCGACGATCATCGCGGTCTGCACCGCATTGTCGACGACATTGTCGAGCGCCTCGATGTCGCGCCAGATCGGCACCAGCCCGAAGACCTCGCGGGTCGCCATGTAGGCGCGGACGATGTCGGGCGGGGCCGCGCCGAGCTCGCCGGCGAGCCGGCTGACGAAGGTCGGGCCGACCCGGTTCGCCATGCTGTTCACGACGTGCGTCGCGATGATCTCGCGCCTGAGCGGGTGCTGGACGATCTGCGGCGCAAAGCGCTCGCGCAGCGGCGCCGGGAAGTAGCGCGCCAGCGCGGTCGAGATGTACGGGTCCTCGGGGACGTTGGAGGCGACCACCGCGTCATAGAGCTCGATCTTGCTGTAGGCGAGCAGCACCGCGAGCTCGGGGGTGACCAGCCCGATGCGGGCGGCCTTGCGCTCGGCGATCTCCTCGTCCATCGGCAGGAACTCGAGCTTGCGGTTGAGCCGCCCGGCGTGGGCGAGGCGGCGGATGAACTCGGCCTGCTCGTCGATCAGCGCAACGCCGAGTGAATGCGTCACCGACAGCACCTGGGTCTGGGCGTAGTTGTCGCGCAGCACCAGCGCCGCGACCTCGTCGGTCATGTCGGCGAGGAGCTTGTTGCGCTGCTTCTCGGTGAGCTCGCCGTCGGCGACCACGCTGTCGAGGAGGATCTTGATGTTCACCTCGTGATCCGAGCAATCCACGCCGCCCGAGTTGTCGATCGCGTCGGTCATGATGCGCCCGCCGCGCAGCGCGAACTCGATGCGTCCGAGCTGGGTGAGGCCGAGGTTGCCGCCCTCGCCGACCACGCGGCAGCGCAACTCGGCGCCGTTGACGCGGACCGCGTCGTTGGCGCGATCGCCCACCGACGCGTCGGTCTCGCTCGTCGCCTTGATATAGGTGCCGATGCCGCCGTTGTAGAGCAGGTCTACGGGTGCGCGCAGGATCGCGCGGATCAGCTCGGTGGGTGCGAGCGCCTCGTCCGCGATGCCCAGCACCTCGCGCGCCTGCGGCGTGAGCCGCACCGACTTGGCGCTGCGCGGCCAGACGCCGCCGCCGTCCGAGATCAGCGACCGGTCGTAGTCGTCCCAGGACGAGCGCGGCAGGGCGAACAGGCGCGCGCGCTCCTGCCAGGACGTCTCGGGATCGGGATCGGGGTCGATGAACACATGGCGGTGATCGAAGGCCGCCACCAGCCGGATCTGGCGCGACAGCAGCATGCCGTTGCCGAACACGTCGCCCGACATGTCGCCGATGCCGGCGACGGTGAAGGGCTCCTCCTGAATGTTGCGCCCCATCTCGCGGAAGTGGCGCTTGACCGACTCCCACGCGCCGCGCGCGGTGATGCCCATCTTCTTGTGGTCGTAGCCGACCGAGCCGCCCGAGGCGAAGGCGTCGCCGAGCCAGAAGCCGTACTCGGCCGCGACCTGGTTGGCGTAGTCGGAAAAGGTCGCCGTGCCCTTGTCGGCAGCGACGACGAGATAGGGGTCGTCCTCGTCGTGGCGCACCACGTCCGGCGGGGGCACGACCCGACCATGCACCAGGTTGTCGGTGACGTCGAGCAGGCCGCTCAGGAACATGCGGTAGCACGCCACGCCTTCCGCCAGCAGCGCCTCGCGGTCGCCGCCGGAGGGCGGGTTCTTGACGACGAAGCCGCCCTTGGAGCCGACCGGCACGATCACCGCGTTCTTGACGATCTGCGCCTTCACCAGCCCCAGGATCTCGGTGCGGAAATCCTCCATGCGGTCCGACCAGCGCAGCCCGCCGCGCGCGACCTTGCCGCCGCGCAGATGCACCCCTTCCATGCGTCGCGAGTAGACGAAGATCTCGAACATCGGCAGCGGGTGCGGCAGATTGGGGATGCGCGCCGGGTCGAGCTTGAACGAGAGGTAGGTCTTGGGCTCGCCGTCCGCCCCGCGCTGGTAGAAGTTGGTGCGCAGCGTCGCCCCGATCATCGCCAGAAACTGGCGCAGGATGCGGTCCTCATCGAGATTGGCGACGTGGTTGAGCGCTTCCTCGATCTCCACGCGCAGCCGCTCGGCGCGCGCGCTCCGCTCGCGCTCCTGGGCCGGGTCGAAGCGCAGCGCGAAGAGCGCGACGAGCTGACGGGCGAGTTCCGGATAAGCGGCGAGCGTCTGCTCCATGTACGCCTGGCTGAAGGTGAAGGCCGCCTGGCGCATGTGCTTGGCGTAGGCCCGCAGCATCGTGATCTCGCGCCAGCCGAGCCCGGCCAGGAGCGTCAGGCGATTGAAATCGTCGTTCTCGATCTCGCCCCGCCAGGCGCGGAGGAAGGCGTCCTGGAAGGGCGGCCGCAGGCGGTCGATGTTCACGTCGTCGACGCCCGAGTACTCCAGGCCGAAGTCGTGGATCCAGATGCGCCGGCCGTCTTGGCGGACCACCTCGGCCGGGCGCTCGTCGATCACGCGCACGCCCATGTGCTCGAGCATCGGCAGGCTGTGCGACAGCGGCACGGGCGCGCCGCTGCGGTAGAGCTTGAAGTTGAGCCGCCCGGTGGGGGCCTCGAGCGGCACGTAGAGGCTCATCGCCAGCCCGTCGTCGTCGCCGAGCGTCTCCATCTGCTCGACGTCGAAAACCGCGACCCGGGCGGGACAGACCTCGCGGTAGCCCGCCGGGAAACCCGTGCCCCAGCGCCGCATCAGCTCCATGCCACGCTCCTCGCCGCAATGCTCGACGAGCGCCTGCTGCAGGTCGTCCTCCCAGCGTCGGGATGCCCGGATCAGTCGTTCTTCGAGATCGCGCACGTCGTAGGGCGGAATCTCGCAGTCGCGCGTGCGCACGATGATCAGGATGCGGGCGAGCGCCGAGTCCGAGAAGTGCACGTCGAACTCGGAGGCGACGCCGTTGAACGCCTGCATCAGCACTGCCTGCATGCGCTGACGCTGCTCGGTGTTGTAGTTCTCGCGCGGCACGTAGATCAGGCACGAGACGAAGCGCGCGAACGGGTCGCAGCGCACGAACAGCCGCGTGCGCTGGCGCTCGCCCAGCCGCAGGATGCCCATAGCATGAGCGTCGAGCTCGTCGGGCGAGATCTGGAACAGCTCGTCGCGGGGGTAGCGCTCGAGAATCGTCAGCAGCGCCTTGGCCGCGTGGCTGTTCGGGACGAAGCCAGCGCGCTCGATCACGCCGGTGACCTTGGCGCGCAGGATGGGGATGAAGCGCGGGCGCGCGTTGTAGGCGGTCGAGGCGAGGAGGCCTATGATGCGCCGCTCGCCGCACACCTGGCCTTCGGCGTCGAACACCTTGACGCCGAAGTAGTCGAGATAGCCCGGGCGGTGCACGGTCGATCGGGTATTGGACTTGGTGATCGTCAGCAGGTTGGGCAGGTGCGCCTGCGCCTTCAACTGCGGAGGCAGCGCCGAGAACGAGCGCGAGCGCCCCTCGTCGCCCGCATCGCGCAACAGGCCCAGGCCGGAACCCGGACGGATACGCAGCTCGTTGTCACCGCCCACGCTGACCAGATCGTAGTCACGGCAGCCGAGCAGCACGAAGTTGTCGTCGAGCAACCATTCGAGAAAGGCCCTCACCTCGGCCGCGTCGGCCGGATCGACCGGCGGGGCCTGCCGCTCGATCTCGCCCGCGATCTCGCCGACGCGCTCGCACATCTTCGGCCAGTCCTCGACCGCGACGCGCACGTCGGCGAGCACGCGCTCGAGCCCCGCCTGCAGGGCCTCGAGGTCGGCCGGGTCGGTGCTGCGGTCGACCTCGACGTGCATGATCGACTCGTAGTGGCCCGTCTCGCCGCATCCGCTCTCGGCCAGGCCGAGGAACTGCCCGTCGGCGTCGCGCCGCACGCACATCACCGGGTGGATGATGAGGTGCAGCGTCAGCCCCTGCCGATTGACCTCCATCGTGATCGAGTCGACCAGGAAGGGCATGTCGTCGCTGACGATCTCGATGACCGTGTGGGTCGACTCCCAGCCATGCTCCTCGAGGCGTGGATTGAACACGCGCAGTCGCGTGCCGCCCGCGTGGCGGCGCACGAAATGCCACTGGCTGAGCACCGCGCCGTAAAGGTCGGCGACCTGGCGGCCTTCCAGGTCGTCCGGGTCGACATCGGCAAAGAACCTGCGGGCGAACGGCGCGACCAGCGCCGCGAGTTCGGCCGGCAGCTTCGCGCCGATCTGCTCCAGCACCGCCTCGATCTGCGCCGCGCCGCCAATCGACTTGCCTGCATCCATGCTCGCCTCCCTCCGTTGCGGATGTCCCCGCGCGCCCTCGGCCGGCCCGCGCCCAGGCGAAACCGGGATTGCCCCGGGAATTCTATAACCATAGCCCTCGCGGCCGGCCGCGCAAAGCAATGCTTCTCCATCGAGCCCGCCGCAGCGGCGCTCCGACGCCTGGCACGGACCGCAGGGCACGGCGAGGACGGCTGCAAGCGCCCCTAAGCCGGCGCGATTGCCGACCGATTGCCGACCGATTGCCGCCATTCGTAACATTTTTCATGCCGATCGGCGCGCAGGATCGGTTCCAAGCTAACTACCGATGCTAGGATCGGCGCAAAGAGTCCCGTCCGAAACGGGCACACGCCGCATGTTTTCACCCTCCCCCGCAGTGAGCAAGACCACATGACGCAACCCACCGACGAGTCCGGCGACGCGACCTCGCTGCCCCCTTCGGGCCCATCGCCCGAGCATGAGCGCAGGGACGTGCACGGCTCCGTGTGGCTGCGCCTCGCCCTGCTCGCAGTCGCCTGTCTGGTCGCGGCGCTCGCCGCCCGGCTGCTCGCCCTGCCGCCCGGCTACGCCGCGCCGATGTGGCCCGCCGCGGGCATCGCGCTGGCGGCATTGCTCGCCTGGGGCGTGCGCCTGTGGCCGGGCGTGTGGCTGGGCGCCTTTCTTGCCGACCTGTGGCGCGAGCCTTCCGCGACGGGGGCGGCGATTGCCGCGCTGGACGCGAGCGGCGCCACGCTGCAGGCGCTGACGGGCGTGTGGCTGGCGCGCCGGCTGGTCCTCGGCTTCGGGCCCTTGCACCGCGATGGCGAGATCGGGCGCCTGCTCTTCGCGATCGGACCACTGGCGAGCGTGGTGTCGGCCTCGATCGGTGTCGCAACGCTATACGCCTTCGGGCGGATCGAGCCGGCCGGCGTGCCCAGCGAGTGGCTGCTGTGGTGGGCCGGCACCACGCTCGGGGCGCTGCTGTTTGCGCCGATCGTCCTGCGCCTCGTGCAACGCGACCCGGTCCTTCCGGCGCTTAGCGACGACGCGCGCGTCGTGCTGCCGCTGCTGATCACGGCAGGGCTGCTCGCGGCCGGCAACCTGGGGCTCGCGCGGCTCGAGGAAGGTCGCAGCCAGCGCGCCGTGGAACGCTCGCTGGAGGAAATCCACGCGCTGGCGCTCGGCGACCTGCCGACGGCCGTCGACGCGCTGCGCGGCCTCGGGCGATTCTTCGACGCGAGCGGCGAGGTCACCCGCAGCGAGTTCGCGATCTACGCGGCCCATGTGCTCGGACGCTCCGGCCTGGTCTCGGTCGACTGGGCGCCGCGGGTGCCGGGGTCGAGGCGCGCCGCCTTCGAAGACGCGGCACGGAACGAACTCGACCGCGACTATCGCGTGTTCGAGCTCGACGATCAGGGGCGGGCCGTGTCGCCGACCGAGCGCGCCGAGTATTTCCCGGTGCTCTTCGTCGAGCCGTTCGAGCTGAACGCGGGCGTGCTCGGCCTGGCGAGCGGCGCGCGAGCCGAGCAGAGCGCGGCGATGGCGCGCGCCCGGGACACCACCGAACCCCAGGCGGCCGAGCTGGTGCGGCTGGCGCGCACCGGGCGGCCCGGTGTGGTGGTGTTCGTCCCGGTCTTCGAGTCGGGGCTCGATGCCCGCGCGGCGAGCGTTGCGCTGCGGCGCGAGGCGTTGCGCGGCTACGTGGGTGGCGTGTTCGATCTCGACGCCCTGTTCTTCGCGCTCTCCCGCGAGGCGGGCCGCCGCGGCATGGGTTTTCGTGTCCTCGACGTCACGCAGCCGGACGCGATCCGCGCACTCGAAGGCAGCCTGCCCGCCGGGTCGGTCGCGTCGTGGAGCCGGGCGATCGAGTTCGCCGGCCGCGACTGGCGCCTCGAGCTCGCGCCGCTCGTGACGCCCTGGCGCCCGGCGGCGAGCGTCGAGGCCCGTCTGTATCTTGCGTTTTCCGTGCTCGCGGCAC
>JARFTX010000033.1:0-2739 GCA_029289265.1 Gammaproteobacteria bacterium | reverse complement strand
GGCGTTCACGACGCTCGCGAGCGCGAGCCGGCGCGCCGCCGCCGAAGCCCTCGTCGGCGAGCGTACGGCGGCGCTCGCACGCGAGCTCGAGGCGCGGCGCGCGGCCGAGGCGGCGCTGCGCGCGAGCGAACGAAACCTCGAGACGACGCTGCGCTCGATCGGCGACGGCGTGCTCGCCACCGACCTCGAGGGCCGCATCACCCACCTCAACACCGTGGCCGAGCGGCTCACCGGCTGGACGCAGGCCGACGCGTACGGGCGTCCGATCGACGAGGTCTTCCTCATCATCAACGAGCACTCGCGGCAGCCGGCGCCGATCCCCGTCGAAGCCGTGCTGCGGACCGGCGAGATCCATGGCCTGGCGAACCACACCGTGCTGATCGCCCGTGACGGGACCGAGTACGCGATTGCCGATAGCGCCGCCCCCATCGTGGATGGCGACGGCACGCTGCGCGGCGTGGTGCTGGTGTTTCGCGACGTCAGCGCGGAGCGCGCCACGGAGCTCGCGCTCGAGGCGAGCGAGGCGCGCTACCGGCAGTTCGTCGAGCGCTCGCCCTACGGGGTGTTCGTCCAGTGCGGGGGCCGTTTCGCCTACCTGAACCCCAAGGCACTCGAGCTCCTCGGCGCGACGCGCGAAGACGAGCTGATCGGCCGCGAGGTGATCGACTTCGTCCATCACGACAGCCGCGCCGCGGTGCGCGAACGCATCCGCCGGCTCAACGGCGAGCGCAGCGCGGTGCCGGCCCTCGAGGAAAAGTGGCTGCGGCGCGACGGCACCGTGTTCGACGGCGAGGCGACCGCCGTGCCCTACGAGCACGACGGGCGCCCGGGCGCCCTGGTGCTGCTGCAGGACATCACCGCGCGCAAGGCGGCCGAGGAAGAACGCGACCGCTTCTTCGCGCTGTCGATCGATCTGCTGTGCATCGCCAGCGCCGAGGGCCATTTCGTGCGGGTCAATCCGGCCTTCACCGAAACCCTGGGCTGGAGCGAGCGCGAGCTGCTCGCGCGCCCGTTCTTCGATTTCGTTCACCCCGACGACGTCGCCGCGACCCGCGCCGAGCTCGAGCGGCTGCGCGCCGGCATCCCGACGCGGCGCTTCGAGAACCGCTACCGCTGCCGCGACGGCTCGTGGCGGCGCCTCGCCTGGAACGTGCAGCCGTGCCCCGGCGGCCTGCTCTACGCCTCGGCGCACGACACCACCGAGCAGCACGAAGCGCGCCAGCGCATGACCGATCTCAACGCCGACCTCGAGCGCCGCGTCGCCGAGCGCGGCGCGGCGCTCGACGCCCTTCACGCGAAGGAGGAGGAGATCCACGCGGTCGTCGACCACCTCATCGAATGCGTCGTCACCATCGACGAGCGCGGAACCATCCGCAGCGCCAATCCCGCGGTCGCGCACGTCCTCGGCTACAGGCCGGACGAGGTCGTCGGCCGCAACGTGGCCATGCTGATGCCCGGACCACATGCCAGGCTGCACGACGCCTATCTCGCGCGCTACCGCGCCACCGGCGAGGCGCGCATCATCGGCATCGGCCGCGAGGTCGAGGGCCTGCACAAGGACGGCCATCTGATTCCGCTGGAGCTCGCCGTCAACGAGTACCGGATCCACGGCGAGCGCCTCTTCATCGGCACGCTGCGCGACATCCGCGAGCGCAAGACGCTGATCGCCGAGCTCACCCGCGCGCGCGTCGCCGCCGAGGAGGCGAGCCGCGCCAAGTCGGCCTTTCTCGCGACGATGAGCCACGAGATCCGCACCCCGATGAACGGCGTGATCGGCCTGGCCGACGTGCTCGCCAACACGCGGCTCACCGAGCACCAGACGGACCTGGTGCGCACCATCCGCGATTCGGCCGGGTCGCTGCTCGGCATCATCGACGACATCCTCGATTTCTCGAAGATCGAGGCCGGGCGGCTCGAGATCGAGCGCGCGCCGGTTTCTCTCGCCGACCTCGTCGAGGGCCTGTGCAACTCGCTCGTGCCGGTGGCGGCGCGCCGCTGCGTCGATCTCGCCCTGTTCGTGTCGCCGCTGCTGCCTGCGCGCGTGCTCTCCGACGACGTCCGGCTGCGGCAAGTGCTCTACAACCTGGTCGGCAACGCGATCAAGTTCTCGTCCGGCCGCCCCGGGCTGCGCGGCCGCGTCGCGGTGCGGGTCGAACCGGTCGGGGACGGCGCCAGGACGATCGCCTTCCGCATCGCCGACAACGGCATCGGCATCGAACCCGAAGCGCTCGGCCGACTGTTCTCGCCCTTCAGCCAGGCCGAGGTGTCTACGACGCGCCGCTTCGGCGGCACCGGGCTGGGGCTGGCGATCTGCAGCCGGCTGGTCGAACTGATGCACGGCGAGATCGACGTCGAGAGCACGCCGGAAGCGGGCTCGACCTTCACCGTGCGGCTGCCGCTGGAGCCTGCGCCGGGGCCCGCCGCACCGGCGGCGGTGCACCTCGACGGCATCGCCTGCGTCATCGTCGACTCCGACGAGCTCGCCGCCAAGGACCTCCGCGCCTATCTCGAGCACGCCGGCGCCCGCGTCGAGATCGTCGCCGACGTGGGCGCGGCGGCGCAGGCCGCCGCCTCCTTGGCCGGTGCAGCCGTGGTGCTGATCGAGGGCGCGGAGCCCGCATCCCCCTCGAGCCGGTCCGCGCGACCGTGGCCCGGTACGACCACCGGGCCGGCCGAGACCACGCCCGTGGCACCGAGCTGGCGCCGGCTGCTGATCACGCGCGGCCGCCGTCGCCGCGC
>JARFTX010000093.1:2283-6856 GCA_029289265.1 Gammaproteobacteria bacterium | reverse complement strand
GCCGGTCGATGATGTCGTCGATGACGCGCCCGCGCATGGCTTCGATGGCGACCGAGCACTCGATGCGCAAGTCCTCGAGCGCGGCCTGCTGCACCGGATTTGCGTGGATCGCCTGCTCGAGCAGCCGATCGGCGAGGAGCATGGCATGGTCGAGCTCACCGATCAGCAGCGACACCCGCAGTTGGCGCCCCTGGCTCAGGTGGCGCTCCTCGAGGATGGAAGCACCGAGGTCGCGCAGTCGTCCGAGGCGCTCGGTCGCATCGGGAACCGTTCCGGTGATCACGGCCAGCAGCGAGGAGCTTGCCGGATCGGGGTCGATGGCGAGATTGTAGTCCTCGGCCAGCGCATCGAGCCACCGCACGACGTTGCCGATGATGAGCGTATGGCCGTCGAACAGCCACTGCGCGCTGGCGGAGCCACCCGGTTCGCGCAGTCTCTCCCACATCTGCGTCACCTCTTGCCACAGCTCGCTGCGGCGCTCGGCATTGCGGCCGCCGTGGCCATCCAGCTCATCGAGCGCGCGCCGGGCGTCCTCGATCGCTGCCGCGAGGGCACGGGTGGCAGCCGGCAGCCGACGCTCCATTTCGGAGCCGGTGTTGTTCAATGCGCCCGTCGCGACGCCGCGACGCAGTTGGGCCGCCTCGATGACTCGGAGCATCGGCACGACGACCGGAAGCGCCTCGAGCTGGCGATCGACGAAGACCACGTCGGCGCGCACCGAGGCGATCAGCGCCGTCAGCAGGTAGCCAATGGTGAGCGCGGAGATCACGCCCAGAATCATGAACTTCCAGCGGAAACGCAGGCGGTTCAGAAGCGCGATGGCGGGGGCGAAGAGCAGTGACATGGTGTTCTTCCGTGAGTCATGGATCCAACCACCGGGGCATGGGCGCGCAGCACGTGAAGGCGCGGACCACCGGGAGCGTCTGACGGGTCATCGGCGCTTTTCCCGATTCCTTTAGCGCCGGAGGGGTGGGGTCGGGATCACCGACGGGCCGACATCGTCGCCGCGGCGCCCGGCGCAGTTCGCCATGCAAGGCGATATCCACCGACTAAGCTTGATCTAGAGGGAAGGACAGAGCGCCATGACCGAGGAACTCAGCCTGACGATTCGCGCGCTTCAGGCGCTTGAAACATCGGATCCGGAAACGACCGAGTTCCGCCTGCTGTTCCTGCTGTTCCTCGCGGGGTTCACCCTGGTCATGCTGGTGTCGGGGCTGCCGCGCCGCGTCCGTCCCGACTACGTCTCCCCCGTCCTGCTGAGAGCTTTCGCGCAAAGCAAAGGCCTCGTGCCGCTTGGCCGCGAGCCGACCGGACCTACACCCGCCCCTTCGGCGGCCGTCGCTGGTTCTCGCCCAATCCTGCGGCGGCCCGCCCGGCACGGGGCAGCATCGTCTATCGCGGCGAGATCGAGGGGCTCGCGCTCACGCTCGACGAGGCGTGGGGCGGGCGACACGCCGCCAATGCCTGGCAGGGTCGCCCCTATTTGCGACTGGCGGTGCAATGGCCCGATGCACCCCGCAACCTGGAGCTGCGCCCGGGCAGCCTGCTTGACGCGCTCCGAGGGAGGGCAGGTCTGATACGCCGCCGAGCACGCCGCCGCGACCGGGGCACGCTCCTCGCCCGATTCTCGCACCGGCCCGTGGAACAGGCGAAGGAACGCCTGTTCCTGAGCGACGCACGACGGCGCATCCTCGAGGACTACCAGGCCGAGAGCGGGGGGCTGCACCTCTACGAAGGAAAGCTGTACCTGATCCGGCACCGCTTCGAAATCGGCGTGCGCGACCTGGACAAGCTCTACGAGGATCTCGCGCGTCTCGTCAGGGCCTTGCGCGAGAACCCCTGAACGGCGGCCGCAGGAGCGACGCAGTGAGAAATGCGGGCTAGACCGGATGCTGCCCCGTGAAGCTTCCGAGGATGTCGGCGACCTCGGCGCGAGGCAGCTCGCGCACGATGAAAACGAGCCGGCTGCGGCGGTCGTCGTAGGGCGGCGAGTCCGGCCAGGCCGGCAGGCTGGTCGGCGGATAGGCGACGTGCTGAACGCACTGCACGACGCGCGGCAGCGGGTCGCCGGCGACGTTGAGCAGGCCCTTGACGCGCAGGATGCGCGCGCCATAGACCTGCAGCAGCAGGCCCAGGCCATCGGAGAAGGCGAGCCAGTCCAGCGGCTGATCGAAACCTAGCACGTAGCTGGTTATGGTGTCGTCGTGGCGCGTCCGCGTCGCATCCGACTGCGCAGCGGCGTCCAGCCCGTCCGCAGCCTCGGGCCCGCCGGTCGGAAAGCTTGCGCGCGCGGCCGCCCCCGCGCCGGGACGGCGCCATGCCGGTGCACCCGACGCGGCCGCCCGTGCCCGTGCCTGCTCCTCGCCGAGCCAGGCGGCGACATCCGGGAGTTTTCCGGCCGGATCGTAGAGCCCGCAGCCGGCGAACGCCTCGGGCGGCGCCTCGCCGCGAAAGATGCGCAGCTGCGGCGCGCCGGGGTTGAGCGCGCCAAGCCGCGCGGCAAGGCGGTCGAGGTCGGCCGCAGCGGTCAGATCGCACTTGGTGACGAGCAGCCGGTCGGCCATCGCGACCTGGCGCAGCGCCTCGCGATGACTGTCGAGCTGCGCCATCGCGTGGGTCGCATCGACCGCGGTGATCACCCCATCGCAGCGGTAGCGCTCGGCGATGAACAGATCCTGCATCAGGGTGTGGATCACGGGCGCCGGATCGGCGAGCCCGGTGGTCTCGATCAGCACGCGCGCGATCGGCTCGATCTCGCGGCGCAGCGCCCGCTGGAACAGGTTCTTGAGCGCCCGCACCAGGTCGCCCTGGACACTGCAGCAGATGCAGCCCGAATCGAGCACGACCAGCGTCTCGTCGATCTTCTCCACAAGGTGGTGATCGACACCGATCTCGCCGAACTCGTTGATCAGCACGGCCGTGCCGGCCATCTCAGGCCGCCCGGCCAGGTGATTGAGCACGGTCGTCTTGCCGGCCCCCAGAAACCCGGTGAGCACGCTCACCGGGATGCGGGCGTCGGCCCGCGGGGGCGGCGGAGTTTCAGCCACGCTGGACTCGTTCGAGCGCCTCGTGGCGCTCCTGCGCCTCGAGGCACAGCGTCGCGGTCGGACGCGCCAGCAGCCGCTGCAGGCCGATCGGCTCGCCGGTCTCGTCGCACCAGCCGTAGCTGCCGTCGTCGATGCGGGTGAGTGCCTGCGCGATCTTCTTCATCAGCTTGCGCTCGCGGTCGCGCACGCGCAGTTCCAGCGCGTGCTCCTCTTCCACGGTAGCGCGGTCGGTCCAGTCCGGGGTCGCCTCGTTGTCCTGGAGATGCAGGGTGGTCTCGCGGGCCGCATCGACCAGCGCCTGGCGCTCTGCCAGCAGCAGGTGACGGAAGAACTCGCGCTGCGCCTCGTTCATGTAGTCTTCCTCGGGCGCAGCAAGCAGCTGCTCCCGGGTCAGCGTGGGTACAGACTCGTTGTTTACTGCGTTCACGGTGCTTTTCTCCTCAGCTGCGTCCATGCGACACCGGCCATCGCCCGGGGTCGAATCGTTTGCCGGCGGGGACGATACACGAAAGCGGGCCGTTCGCGTAAGTCCCGGTGCATATCCGGCGGCCGAGCCGACAGATGCGGCGCGTCCGATTCGGGTCTATCATCGGTGTCGAATCGCCGTTGAAGGCATTCAACAGACCCTCCGGGCCAAAAAAGTTCATGGCGCAGGCGAAGGACCTCACCACCTCCGACGAGCAGGCATACCTCGACGACGCGGCCAGCCGCTGCCATCGCCAGGGTGCGCGGCTCACGCCCATCCGGCGTTCCGTGCTGGCCCTGCTGCGGCGCCGCAGCGGTGGCCTGAAGGCGTACGACCTCCTCGAGCTGATCCGGCACGATCACCCCTCGGCGTCGCCGCCCACCGTCTATCGCGCGCTGGATTTCCTGATCGAGCAGGGGCTCGCCCACCGCATCGGGCGCATAAACCATTTCGTCGCCTGCAACCAGCACTGCCACGACGACGCCAGCCTCTTCCTCGTCTGCCCATCCTGCGGCGCGGTCACCGAACTGCACGACGACGGCGCGCTGGCTGCGCTGGCCACCAGCCTCGCCACCGCCGGCCACACCCTGGCAGGTCCCGAGATCGAGATCAGCGCAACCTGTCGCGGCTGCGCGCCGCACCGTCGCGCGGGTACTTGACGGCGACCGCCGGTCGAGCCCGGGCAGCCGCCGGGCGGACGCAGGCGAACACCCCGGCCCGCCCGATCGCAGCCCCCAGAGCCGCTTTCGTGCCGACCGGCCGCTGCAGCAAAGGCGGCCGGGTGTGCACTGGGTTACGTTTCGCCTGACGAGACCATGCTAGCCTTTGGGGAATTTCACCCAGCAAGCTGGGCGTAAGCGTCGTGCGCTACCGTGCGCGCACTTTCACTGCGCCCGCACCGGGTGGCGCCTTCGCACCCCTGAAGAATGATGGTCCAACCCCTCGACATCGACGCCGGCGCGCTGGTCAATGGCTCGCCCGTCGCCACCTTCGTAATCGACGCGCGCCACCGCGTCCACCATTGGAACCGCGCCTGCGAGCTGTTGCTCGGCATTCCGGC
>JARFTX010000093.1:0-2183 GCA_029289265.1 Gammaproteobacteria bacterium | reverse complement strand
GGGTGATCTTCGACAACGCCCACGTCGGCATCGCCTACATCCAGGATCGCGTGATCCTGCGCTGCAACCGACGGATGGCCGAGATCTTCGGCTACGACCTGGGGCCGGAAGCGCTGGTCGGCCGCACCACGGCGATCCTCTATCCCGACCCCGAGAAATGGCAAGCGGACGGCCTGCACCGCTACGAGCAGCTCAAGCATGACGGCTTCAGCGCCGACGAGGTCTTGCTCAGGCGCAGCGACGGCACGCCGGTATGGTGCCACCGGGTCGGCCGGCCGCTCGACCCGGCCACGCCGCACGCCGGCTCGATCTGGGTATACGCCGACATCACCCGGGAAAGGCGCCAGCGCGCCCAGCTCGAACTCGCCCGCACGGTGTTCGACAACAGCACCGAGGCGCTGCTGGTCACCGATGCCGACAACCGCATCGTCACCGTCAACCGCGCCTTCACGGCCATCACCGGCTACGAAGCGCGCGAGGTACTGGGCCAGAACCCGAGTGTGCTGAAGTCCGGCCGCCACGACGACGATTTCTACCGCGCGATGTGGGCGCGGCTGCTCACCGACAACCGCTGGGAAGGCGAGATCTGGGACCGCCGCAAGAACGGGGAGGTCTACCCGAAGTGGCTGTCGGTGGCGGTCGTACGTGACCCAGCCGACGCGATCACGCACTACGTCGCCGCCTTCACCGACGTCACGCGCCGCAAGGAAGCCGAGGAGCGGGTGCAGTTCCTCGCCCACCACGACCCGCTCACCGGCCTGCCCAACCGCGTCGTGCTGCGCGAGCGCTTCGCCCAGGCGGCCGAGCACGCGCGCCACACGGGCGGGCGGCTGGCGATGCTGTTTCTCGACCTCGACCACTTCAAGCGGGTGAACGACTCGCTCGGCCACCCCGTCGGCGACCGGCTGCTCGTCGCGATCGCCGAGCGCCTGCGGCTCGCCCTCTACGGCACCGACATGATCAGCCGCCAGGGCGGCGACGAATTCGTGATCCTGCTCGAGAACGCCACCGGCTACGAGCAGGTGATGGCCGTGGCGCGCAAGATCCAGGCATGCATGGACGCCCCGTTCGACATCGACGGCCATGTGCTGAGCACCTCGTTCTCGATCGGCGTGGCCATCTTCCCCGACGACGGCGAGTGTTTCGACCTGCTGGTGCAGCGCGCCGACACCGCGATGTACGACGCCAAGGAGACCGGCCGCGGCACGCTGAGCTATTTCGACGAGAAGATGAACGCCCAGGCGGCCGAGCGCCTCTCGCTGCACGGCCAGCTACGGCGCGCGGTCGGCGGCGACGAGTTCAGCCTCGTCTTCCAGCCCCAGGTGGGCCTGCGCAGCGGCCGCATCTTCGGCGCCGAGGCGCTGCTGCGCTGGACGCCGGCGGGCGGCGCGCCGGTCGCGCCGGACCGCTTCATCCCGATCGCGGAAGAGAGCGGCCTGATCGTGCCGATCGGCGAGTGGGTGATCCACGAGGCCTTCCGCCAGGCACGGCGCTGGCTCGACGCGGGCACGCCGCTCAAGGTCGCGATCAACCTCTCGGGCCTGCAGATCTATCGCGCCGACCTCGTCTCGACCCTCGCGGCGATCGGGCGCGACACCGGCGTCGCGCCGTGCATGATCGAGCTCGAACTGACCGAGTCGATCCTGATGGAGGACGCCGCCGCGGCACGCGAGGTGCTCGAGGCGCTGAAGCGCGCCGGCTACTCGATCGCGGTCGACGACTTCGGCACCGGCTACTCGAGCCTCGCCTACCTGAAGAAGTTTCCGCTCGACAAGCTCAAGATCGACCGCTCCTTCATCCGCGAGCTCGACCACAGCGAGGAAGATCAGGCGATCGCACGCGCGGTGATCCAGATCGGGCGGGCGCTGGGGCTGCGCGTGATCGCCGAGGGGGTCGAGACGGCCGAGCAGCGCGAGCTGCTGCTGCGCCACGACTGCCACGAGGGACAAGGCTGGCTGTTCGGCCGACCGGTGCCAGGCGACGAGTTGGGCAAGCTTCTCGCGCCGACCCGCGGGCCGGCCTCAGGCGGGCGCGAGCGGTAGGTCGACCGTGAACAACGCGCCGCCATCCGGGTAGGTGGCCGCTGTGAGGCGCCCGCCGTGGCGCTCGACGATGCCATAGCTGATCGCGAGCCCCAGGCCGGTGCCCTTGCCGACCGGCTTGGTGGTGAAGAACGGATCGAA
>JARFTX010000032.1 GCA_029289265.1 Gammaproteobacteria bacterium | reverse complement strand
GCCGCGGCGAGTTGCGCGACGCCCTCGCCGAGCGCCTGCCGCTCGGCGAGCACCAGCGCCGTCGATTGCACCCAGCACAGCCAGTCGCGCGCCTGGCATTCGGCCTGCGCGAGCACCTCGAGCGGGTCCTCCTCGAAGTCGAGGAAGGCGATCGCACCGTCGGCGGTGCGCACCAGATTGCGGGCAAAGCCCTGGCTCAGATAGCCTCCACGCGCGTGCAGATGCGCGATCGCTTCGACCCCCTCGGCGTGCAGGCGCAGGCAGGCTGCCGCACCAGTGGCGGCAACCATCTCCTGCTGCAGGCTGCGCGGCGCGGCACCTTCAGCACCGAGATCGGCGAGCATCAGGCCCTGCGGACTCACCGCGAGCACCGCGGGCACGGGCGCGCCAAGCGCTGCAAGGCCGCGCAGCCGCCGCGCCTCGGTGGCGATCGCCTCGGCCCCACCGACGTTGGGCACCGGGCGCAACAGCCCCACGCCGAAGGCCTGGGCGACCAGGCCCATCAGCGCATAGCGCCAGCGCGCATGGCGCGGGCCGGCCTTCTTGACCCAGACGCGCGCGCCGTCGAAGCGGTAGTCGCCGACGTTGTGGCGCTGGCGCGCGAGCGCCGCGGCGAGAAAGGCCTGCGCCGCGGCCTCGTCAGGTGCCGCGCGGCGATGTTCCAGCGGCAGGTTCAATGCGCCTCGTCCCAGTTCGCGCCCGCCCCGACCTCGGCCAGCAGCGGCACCGACAGCTCGGCGACCCCGGCCATGCGCCGTGGCAGTTCCTCGCGCACCTGATCGAGTTCGGCGCGCGGCACTTCCAACACCAGCTCGTCGTGCACCTGCAGGATGAGCCGCGAACCGAGGCGCGCCTCGCCCAGCCAGCCGTGCACGGCGATCATCGCCTTCTTGATCAGGTCGGCGGCGGTGCCCTGCATCGGCGCGTTGATCGCGGCGCGCTCGGCGGCCTGGCGGCGGCCGGCCTGCTGGGCGCGGATCTCGGGCAGGTAGAGGCGGCGGCCGAACACCGTCTCGACGTAGCCGCGCTCGCGCACCTCGGCGCGGATGCGCTCCATGTAGGCGGCCACGCCCGGATAGCGCGCGAAGTAGCGATCGATCCAGCCCTGCGCGGCGGCCCGCTCGATGCCGAGGTTCTTGGCCAGGCCGTGCGCGCTCATGCCGTAGATGAGGCCAAAATTGATGACCTTGGCGTAGCGACGCTGCTCGCTCGTGACCTCGCCGGGCGGCACGCCGAAAACCTCGGCAGCGGTCGCACGGTGCACATCCTCCCCCTGCGCGAAGGCCTCCAGCAGGCGGGCATCGCCCGACAGGTGCGCCATGATGCGCAGCTCGATCTGCGAGTAGTCGGCCGAGACGATGAGGTGATCGCGCGGCGCGATGAAGGCGGCGCGGATGCGCCGGCCCTCCTCGGTGCGGATCGGGATGTTCTGCAGGTTGGGCTCGGAGCTCGCGAGCCGGCCGGTCACCGCGACCGCCTGCGCGAAGCTGGTGTGCACCCGGCCGGTCTTCGGATTGACCATGCGCGGCAGCTTGTCGGCATAGGTGCTCTTCAACTTGGCGAGCCCCCGGTGCTCGAGCAGCAGCTTGGGCAGCGGGTAGTCCTCGGCGAGCGTCTGGAGCACCTCCTCGTCGGTCGAGGGCTGGCCGGTGGCGGTCTTCTTGACGACCGGCAGGCCGAGCTTGCCGAACAGAAGCTCGCCGAGCTGCTTGGGCGAGCCGAGGTTGAAGGGCTGGCCGGCGAGCGCGTGCGCCTCGCGCTCGAGCGCATCGAGCCGGCGCGCGAGCTCCTCCGAGTGCTGCGCCAGCACGAAGGCGTCGACCAGCACGCCGGTGCGCTCCATGTCGAACAGCACCGACAGCACCGGCATCTCGATGTCGCGGTAGAGCGCGGCGAGCTGCGGCTCGCGCCCGAGCCGGGCGAACAGGTGCCGGTGCAGGCGCAGCGTCACATCGGCATCCTCGGCGGCATACTCGGTCGCGCGCTCGACCGCGACCTCGTCGAAGCCGATCTGCTTCGCGCCCTTGCCGCAGACCTCGGCATAGGTGAGGGTCTTCAAGCCCAGATGGCGGCTCGCCAGCGAGTCCATGTCGTGCGGCTTGTCGCTCTCGAGCACGTAGGACTCGAGCAGCGTGTCCTCGGCGATGCCGGCGAGCCGCAGGCCGTGGTTCGCCAGCACGTGCGCGTCGTACTTGAGGTTCTGGCCGACCTTGCGGTGCGCCTCCGACTCGAGCCACGGCCGCAGGCGCTCGAGCACACGCTCGAGCGGCAGCTGCGCGGGTGCGTCCGGGCCGCGGTGGGCGAGCGGCAGGTAGGCTGCCTCGCCCACGGTGGTCGCGAACGACATCCCGACCAGGCGCGCCGCCATCGGGTCGAGGCTGGTCGTCTCGGTGTCGAAGGCGGTGATCTCCGCCACCTCGATCTTCGCGAGCCAAGCATCGAAGTCAGCCCAGTCGAGGATCGCGGCATAGCCCTGCCGATGAGCGCCGGGGGCTGTGTGTTTCAATGGGGTCAGACTCCATTGATCGCGATCAATGGAGTCTGACCCCATTGAACTGTCGCCTGCCTCGCCGCCGTCGCCGGCCTTCATCTCGCGCAGCCAGGTATTGAACTCCAGGCGCTCGTAGAGCGCGGCGAGCTTCGCCTTGTCATCGGGCCGGGCGGCGAGGTCCTCGGGCTTGACGGGCAGCGCCACGTCGGTCGCGACCGTCACGAGCTTGCGCCCCAGCGGCAGGAATTCGAGATGCCGGCGCAGGTTCTCGCCGACCTTGCCGCCGATCTCGTCGGCGTGCTCGACCAGCTGATCGAGCGTGCCGTACTGGCCGAGCCACTTCACGGCGGTCTTGGGGCCGCACTTCTCGACGCCCGGCACGTTGTCGACGTTGTCACCGACCAGCGCGAGATAGTCGACCATGCGCTCCGGCGGAACGCCGAACTTGGCCTCGACGCCGGCGGCGTCGAGCACCTCGTCGTTCATCGTGTTCACCCACAGCACGCCCGGCGCGACGAGTTGGGTCAAGTCCTTGTCGCCGGTCGAGATCACGACCTGCCAGCCGGCTTCGAGCGCCTGGCGGGTCAACGTGCCGATGACGTCATCGGCCTCGACGCCGTCAACGACGAGCAGGGGCCAACCCTCGGCTTCGACCGCCTCGTGCAGCGGCTCGATCTGGGCGCGCAGGTCGTCGGGCATCGGCGGGCGGTGGGCCTTGTACTCGGGGTACCAGTCGTCGCGGAAGGTCTTGCCCTTGGCGTCGAACACGCAGGCGCGATACTCTGCGCTGTACTCGCCCTCGAGCCGGCGCAGCATCGACAGCACGCCGCGGACGGCCCCGGTCGGCTCTCCCGCCTTGTTGCGCAGGTCGGGCAGCGCGTGAAAGGCGCGGTAAAGATAACTCGACCCATCGACGAGCAGCAGCGTAGGCATCAACGCGAATCCTTGCGGTCAAAACGATCAGGCGCCCCAGGCTGCGCGGCGGCGGCGGGCAGGCGCTCATGCAACGACTACAGAAGAGCCGAACATGACAGGAAAAGAAAAACTCCCCCAGAACGTCCCCAACGGCATGGCGAACCGCTTCAATGCGCGGGAGTCCTGGCGAATCTTTGGAATTATGGCAGAGTTCGTCGAGGGCACCGAACGGCTCAACCCGATTCGCCCGGCGGTATCGATCTTCGGCAGCGCGCGCACCGCGCCCGATCACATGTATTACATCCTCACCGAACGCATCGCCCGGCTGCTCTCCGATGCCGGCTTCTCGGTGATCTCGGGCGGCGGGCCGGGCATCATGGAGGCGGCCAACAAGGGCGCCTACTTCGGCAAGAGTCCCTCGATCGGGCTCAACATCCAGTTGCCGATGGAACAGGGGGCCAACCCCTACCAGGACATCTCGCAGACCTTCCAGCACTTCTTCGCGCGCAAGTTCATGTTCGTCAAGTTCGCCTCGGCCTACGTCGTGATGCCCGGCGGCTTCGGCACGCTCGACGAGTTGCTCGAGGCGATGACGCTGATCCAGACGAAGAAGAGCCGCAAGATCCCGGTGATCCTGGTGCATGGGCCGTTCTGGAAGGGGCTGCTCGACTGGTTCCGCGACCGCCTCATCGGCGAGGGCATGATCAACCCCGAGGATCTCGACCTGGTGCAGGTCATCGACGAGCCCGAAGAGGTCGTCGCGGCGATCTTCAAGCACTACGAGACGCGCGGCTTCCTGCCGCTGCCCGAAGAGCACGAGCTGATGCTCAATCTCTGAGCGGAGAAACGATCGTGCACCCAGGTGCGAGCCGGCACATCCGGGGCCCCAAGGCTGGCGCCTCGGCCGTCCGCATCGCCCAAATCGGCCCGAGCCCTCTGATAGAATTCCGTCATTGGCAAGGAGAATCCGATGCGCCGCACCCTGATGACCGTCCTGATCGCGCTGGCCGTGCCGGCGCTCGCGCAGCAACTGCCGCAGCTCGAACCCCTGCCCGAGCCGCCCCCGCCGCCGCCCGGAATGACCGACGACGGACTGGAGCCCGAGGTGACGATCCTGCAGCGCGGCGAGGACACGGTCGCCGAGTATCGCCTCAACGGCCGGCTCTACATGGTCAAGGTCACGCCGCCGCACGGTGTGCCGTACTACCTCGTGGACCAGAAGGGCGACGGGGTCATGGTCCGGCACGAAGCCGTCCACCAGCTTTCGGTGCCGATGTGGGTCATCCGCTCCTGGTAAGCGGCGAGAGCTGATCGCGCACGATGTCGGTCTTCACCTCCGTCTCGGCGGGACAGCTCGCGCACTGGCTCGGCGGCTACGCCGTCGGGCGGCTGGTCGAGTTTCGCGGCATTCCCGCGGGCGTGCAGAACAGCAACTTCTTCGTCACGACCACGCTGGGGCGTTACGTGCTGACGCTGTTCGAGGCGATCCCGCGCGGCGACCTGCCCTACTTCCTCTACCTGATGGCGCACTTGGCCCACCACGGGCTGCCGGTGCCGGCACCGATCGCGAATCGCGACAACGAATATCTCGGTACCTTGAGCGAGCGCCCGGCCGCACTGGTGAGGCGGCTGAACGGCGTCTCCGAGATGGCGCCCACGGCTGACCACTGCGCCCGCGTCGGCGCGATGCTCGCCGGCCTGCACCTGGCCGGCCAGTCCTATGGGCGGCGGCTCGAGAACGCGCGCGGCGCGGCCTGGCGTGCCGACACCGGCGCGCGCGTGCGTGCGCACCTCGGCGCCGACGAGCGGGCACTGCTCGATGCCGAGCTGGCCTTCCAGGCCACCCAGGGCTTCGAGACGCTGCCGCAGGGCGTGATCCACGCCGACCTGTTCCGCGACAACGTGCTGTGGGACGGCGAGCACATCGGCGGAGTCATCGACTTCTACTTCGCCGGCAACGATGCGCTGCTGTTCGACGTCGCGGTGACGGTGAACGACTGGTGCGTCGGCCCCGACAAGCAGCTCGATCCGTCGCGCACCGCCGCGCTGCTGGACGCCTACCACGCCGAGCGGCCCTTCACCCAAGCCGAGCGGCAGTGCTGGCAAGCCATGCTGCGCGCCGCCGCGCTGCGCTTCTGGCTCTCGCGCGCCGAGGATCTCCATCTGCCGAAACCGGGCGAGATGGTCCAGGTCAAGGACCCCGCCGAGTACGCCGCGATTCTGCGCCTGCGCGTTGCCGCGACCCCGCCCTTGCCCGGCTGAGCGCCCGCGGCAAAGCCCCCATTCCTACCACGTCTTACCCGACCAGAAGCCCAAACCCCATGCAAGCACGACAACTTCCGATCCAGCGCGGCTGGGCCTGGCTCTACGAAGCCGTGATGCTGTGGCGCCGCAATCCCGCGCTGCTCACCTTCGCGGCTTTCGGCTACCTGCTCATCCTCGTCTTCATCAGTGCCGTGCCGCTCATCGGACAACCCGTCGCGTCGCTGCTGATGCCGGTCTTCTCGCTCGGCGTCCTCAACACCTGCCGCGCCATCGACGAGGGCCGCAAGGCCGGTCCCGACATCCTGTTTTCGGGCTTCAAGACCAACCTGCCGACGCTCGTCACCATCGGCGGCATCTACCTGATCGCGAGCATCCTGGTGCTGCTCCTGACCATGGCGGTCGATGGCGGAGCGCTGATGAAGCTGCTGACCGGCGCCGCCACGATCGACGCCGAATCCGTCGACGCGCCCAATCTCACCTTCTCGATGCTGGTCGCCCTGACCCTGTCGATCCCCGTCATCATGGGCTACTGGTTCGCCCCCATCCTCGCCGGCTGGTGGAACTGCCCGGCTCCCAAGGCCATCGTCTTCAGCTTCGTCGCCTGCGCCCGCAACTGGCGCCCCTTCCTCTCCTACGGAATCGGGGTGACCTTTTTCGGATTCCTGATTCCGACGATCGTCGCGTCGACGCTGGGCCTGCTCGTGCCGTTCCTGTCGACCGTGCTCTTCCTGCTGCTCCCGCTGGTGCTGGTGCCGATCCTCTTCGCGAGCTTCTATATCAATGCCCGCGAGATCTTCGGCACCGACGCGGACGACCGTGACATCACCTGATGCCGGCCCGCTGGGCCTGCTCGGCGGCACCTTCGACCCCATCCATCTGGGCCACCTGCGGCTCGCAGAAGAGGCGCGCGACGCCCTCGGGCTCGCGCGCGTCCGCTTCGTTCCGGCGGGCGAGCCGCCGCACCGCACCACGCCGCGGTGTGCGGCCGGTCACCGGCTCGAGATGGTCCGGCGGGCGGTGGCCGGCAACCCCGCCTTCGAGGTCGACGACGGCGAGGTGCGCGCCCGCGGCAAGAGCTACACGGTGCTCACGCTCGAACGCGTGCGGGCGGAGATCGGCCCCGATCGTCCGCTGGTCCTGCTGCTCGGAGCGGATGCCTTCCAGGGTCTGCCGGGCTGGCATCGCTGGACGGAGCTCTTCGACCTCGCCCACATCGCCGTCGCCAACCGTCCCGGCACCGAGCCTCACGGGCGGCGCTGGCCGGGCGTGCTCGACCCGGTGCTGGAGCGCGCCTGCCAGGCGCGCATCCGCACCGACGCGGCTTCGCTCGCCGGCACCGCTGCCGGTTGCGTCGTGCCCTTCGACATGACGCCACTGGCGATCTCCGCCTCGCTGATACGCGACCTGGTCGCCTGCCAGCACAGTGCCCGCTATTTGATTCCCGATTCCGTTCTCGACTATATTGGGTCGAACGACCTCTACCGCTAGGATCTGATGGACATCCGCAAACTCCAGAAAATCGTCGTTGCCGCGCTCGAGGACATCAAGGCGCAAGACATCCAAGTCATCAACACGTCCAAGGTGACGCCGCTCTTCGACCGGGTCATCGTCGCCAGTGCCGACTCCAACCGCCAGACCCGGGCGCTCGCCCAGCACGTTCAGGTGAAGGTCAAGGAGGCCGGTGGCGAGGTCGTCAGCGTCGAAGGCGAGGAAAGCGGCGAGTGGGTGCTGGTCGATCTCGCCGACGCCGTCGTGCACATCATGCAGCCCGCCATCCGCGACTACTACCGCATCGAGGAGCTGTGGACGACGACGCCGTCGTCGCGGCGCCGCATCCCCGCGCCGACCCATCCCGCCAAGACTGAATGAGGCTTCTCGTCGTCGCCGTCGGCACACGCATGCCGCAATGGGTGCAAGCCGGCTTCGACGAGTACGCCCGCCGCATGCCCCGCGAGCTGCCGCTCGAGCTCGTCGAGATCAAGGCCGAGCCGCGCACGAGCGGGAAGAGCGTCGCCGCGATGATGGCCGCCGAAGCCGAGCGCATCGGCGCGGCGCTGCCGGCGCGCTGCCGTAGGGTGGTGCTCGACGAGCGCGGGCGCGATCTCACCACAGTCGAGCTGGCGGCGCGGCTCGAGGCCTGGCAGGCCGAAGGCGACGACGTCGCCTTCGTCGTCGGCGGCCCCGACGGGCTGGCACCGCCCCTCAAGGACGCCGCGCACGAGCGGCTGCGCCTGTCGAGCCTGACGCTGCCGCACGCGCTGGTGCGCCCGCTACTCGCGGAAGCCCTCTACCGCGCCTGGAGCCTCCTGAAAGGCCATCCGTACCACCGCGAGTGAGGGCCTCTGCGCCCCCGCTCAGGGTTCGATCCGCACCACCCCCTCCATGCCGCCGTCGCGGTGGCCCGGCAGGCTGCAGAAGAAGGTGTATTCGCCTGCCTCGAGCGGAATCAGCCAGAGTTCGGAATCGTTGCGGGCGCGCACGTAGATCGAATTGATGTGATCGGCCATGACCCGCCCGACGCGCGAGTTCACCATGCGCAGCGCGATCACGCGCTCGTCGAAGAACGAGCCGCCGACCATGTCGTGCGCGACCTGGCCGATGTTCTTCAATGTGAGCTTGTACGGCTGACCGACCTTGAGCGTGAGTTCGTCGGGCTCGTAGTGGTGGTCACCGAGTTCGATGACGATCTCGATGGTCTGGTCCCAGTCGGCGGCCGCAACCGCCGGGTGCTGGCGAATGCCCTCGGGCATGGGATCGTCGGCGGCGCCGAAGGCGGGCCGCGCGAGGGCCAGCAGGGTCGCCAGCGCGAGGCCATAGACCCCGGAGCGCAGGGCGGGCATGAACTTGGGACCCGTCATTTGATTGCGGAGAAGTCGAAAAGCAACGGTTCCGAGACACTCTTGTGCTCCTCGCCGCCACGGTTGAAGACGGCGATCTGGCCGAGCAGTTTCGTGCCCGGTGCGAACGCCACGTCATCGGCATGGCCGGTATCGAGCGCGCGCCCGAACTCGAGGTGCCAGATGCCGCCCTGCCAGACGCCCTTGGCGGCGACGTCGGCGACGCTGCCGCCGGGCTGGGCCGGCTCGAACGAGGGCACGCGATTGCCGGCCTGCTCGCGCGGGCGCTGGCGCATCTCGTAAGGAGCGTTGCCGGCATCGCGCCGCTTCGAGATGTAGATCACCGTGCCCGCCTTCGTCTCGTACTCGGCGGCGGACTCCGTCAGCCGCGTCGTGAAGCTGTGCACCATGTCCTCGGCGACGCCGGACGGGTTGGTGCGCGCCGCCGACCACAGCCACACATCGGTCGAGTACTCGCTCGTCGACAGCATCGAACGATTAAACTCGCCGGACATGTGGAAACGCACTGCAAACATGTCCTCGAGCTGGTTCCCACGCTGGTAGCGCTCACCGCGCAGCTCCCACGGCTTGTGCACGGTGTCGGCGGCATCGTCCGGGTAGCGGGCGGCGAGATAGAAGCGCCCGTCGGCGACGCCGGCCTTCAATTCGACCGTGACACGGCCGGTCGCATTGCGGTCGCCGCTCGGATCGAGCCCGAACTCGCCGCGCTCGCCACGCTCGAGCGCGGGCGTGACGGCAACCTCGATCCAGCCTTCGCCACCCCATTCGGCCAGGTCGCCATCCACGACCGGACTCGCCGCCAGGACGACGACGGGGATGACCTGCGGTGCCTGCGCAAACGCGCTGGCCGACAATGCAACGAACAGGGCGACGATCGGCTTCGTCATCGGGCGCTTCTCCTCGATTCGGCTTCGGCGGATTACTCGACCGTGATGGTACCGTGCATGCCCTTGTCGACGTGATCGTCGATCGTGCACACCACCTCGAACGTGCCCTTCTCCACCGTTACGAAGAAGGCCTCGACGACCCCGCCGTCCTTGTAGGCCTCGAGCGCGGTGAAGTACGGCGCCTTGACTTCACCGCCCTGCGGCCTGGGCGTCTGCACCTTGCGCCAGGCGACCGAGCGGAAGAACTCCTCGGCGGTGTAGTAGTGATCCTGCTCGCCGACGTTCTTGATGACGAGCCGGTAGGGCTGACCGGCCTTGAGCTTGAGGTGCTGCGGATGGAAATCGTGGTCGTCGAGCTCGATCACGACGGTTTCCATCTTCTCCCAATCGGCCGCCTTGACGATGTCGGCACCGTTCTTGACGTAGTCGGCGGACGCGGCGAACGGCACGGCGAACAGGAGGGCCGCACCGGCGGCCAGGGCGATCACGGATTTGCGCATGGTTGAATGACTCCTATCAGGTTGTATGAACGACTCTTCACGACGACTGCATGACCGGGCGTGGTATGGGAATGCTAGGGGGCGCCCCATCTGAACTGCGATACCCACTGTTCGAGCCGCTCGGCAAGCTCGGTGAGTTCCCGGCTGCGGCCGGCCGATTCGCCGGTTAGCGCGGCATTGGCCGCGGCCGACACATTGATGCTGCCCAGGCGCAGACGCATCGTCTCCGACAGGGTGCGCTCGCCCGCCATCGCTTCCGATATGTCGACTGAGGGCCGGAAAGAGCATCGTATTGGCGTCTGGAGGGCTGTGCAGCGCCGCGGAGTCTAGCAACGCTATGCCTTAGGCCATATGACACAGATCAAATGCCAAGATGATCGGGCGACATCGGCCGGCGCATCCGGGCGAGCGCCCGGGCCCATGCCGCCATGGCGCGCACGGACCAACGGCGCGCGTTAGAATGCCCACGCACGATTGACTGACGCTTTCGGGACCATCCCATGGCCATTGCTCCGCACCGCATCTACCTCGCCTCGCGCAGCCCTCGCCGACGCGATCTGCTGCGCCAGATCGGCATGCACTTCGATCCGCTGGTGTTCCGCGGCGGCGAGCGCGGCGAAGATGCGGACGTCGACGAGACACCGTTCGCCGGTGAGCCAGTCGAGCGCTATGTCGAGCGGCTGGCGCTGACCAAGGCCGACGCGGGATTTCGGCGTCTGTTGTGGCGGCATCTGCCGCAACGCGCAGTGCTCGCTGCCGACACCACGCTGGAGCTTGACGGCGAGATCATCGGCAAGCCCGCCTCGGCCGACGACGCCCGCCGGATTCTGGAGCGGCTTTCCGGCCGCACGCACCGCGTCCTGACCGCAGTGGCGATCTGCGACGGCGCGCGCACCCGCAGCGTGGTGAGCACCAGCCAGGTGCAGTTCCGCACCCTTGCCGAGGCCGAGATCCGCCACTACGTCGCAAGCGGCGAGCCCATGGACAAGGCCGGCGCCTATGCGATCCAGGGGCATGCGGCGATCTTCGTGCAATCGATCGCGGGCAGCTACAGCGGAATCATGGGCCTGCCGCTCTACGAAACCGCCCAGTTGCTCGAATCCTTCGGCTATTCTCTTCTTCCATGAACGCGCGCGCGCCGATGGGCAATGCGCAAGGGCGGGCACGATGCCTGCCATTGCGCATTTCCCATTATTCGCGCCCCGCCCATGAGCATCGAATTTCTCGTCAACTGCACCCCGCAGGAGACCCGGGTCGCCCTGGTCGAGCAGGGCGTGGTCCAGGAACTGCACGTCGAACGCACCGCTAACCGCGGCATCGTCGGCAACATCTACCTCGGCAAGGTCGTGCGCGTGCTGCCGGGCATGCAATCGGCCTTCATCGACATCGGGCTCGAACGCACCGCCTTTCTCCACGTCGCCGACATCTGGAGCGAGCGCAGCCAGTCCGATGCCGCACGCCCCATCGAACGCATCCTGAGCGAGGGCCAAAGCCTCACGGTGCAAGTACTCAAGGATCCGCTGGGCTCCAAGGGCGCGCGCCTGTCGACCCAGATCAGCATCGCCGGGCGGCTCCTCGTGTATCTCCCGCAGGAGCGCCACATCGGCATCTCGCAGCGCATCGAGGACCAGAGCGAGCGCGACGCGCTGCGAGACCGGCTCACACGCCTCGTGCCGCCCGAAGAGAACGGCGGCTTCATCGTCCGGACCATGGCCGAGACGGCCTCCGACGACGAGCTCGCCGCCGACATCGCCTACCTGCGCAAGCTGTGGACGGAGATCCGCAGCAGCGCCACCGGGCGGCTGCCGCCGACCCTGCTCTACGAGGATCTCGACCTCGCGCAGCGCGTGCTGCGCGACCTGGTCACCGACGACACCACGCGCATCCTGATCGACTCGCGCGAGAACCACCAGAAGCTCGGTACGTTCGCCGCGGATTACAGCCCCAAGGTGCTGCCGCTTCTCGAGCACTACGGCGGCGAGCGGCCGATCTTCGATCTGCACAACGTCGAGGACGAGATCCAGAGGGCGCTCGCCCGGCGCGTCGAGCTCAAGTCCGGCGGTTACCTGATCATCGACCAGACCGAGGCGATGACCACGGTCGATGTGAACACCGGTGGCTTCGTCGGCGCGCGCAATTTCGACGACACGATCTTCAAGACCAATCTCGAGGCGGCGCATACGATCGCGCGCCAGCTGCGGCTGCGCAACCTCGGCGGCATCATCATCATCGACTTCATCGACATGGAGAACCCCGAGCACCGCGAGATGGTGCTCGAGGAGTTCCGCAAGGCGCTCGCGCGCGATCACACCAAGATGAGCGTCAACGGCTTCACCGCGCTGGGGCTGGTCGAGATGACGCGCAAGCGCACCCGCGAGTCGCTCGCCCATCTGCTGTGCGAGCCGTGCCCGACCTGCGAGGGCCGCGGCGAACTGAAGACCGCACGCACCATGTGCTACGAGATCCTGCGCGAGATCCTGCGCGAGGCGCGCCAGTTCAACGCACGCGAGTTCCGCGTGCTCGCCTCGCCGACCGTGATCGACCTCTTCCTCGACGAGGAGTCGCAGTCGCTCGCGATGCTGTCGGACTTCATCGACAAGAAGGTCTCGCTGCATCCCGAGAGCAGCTACACGCAGGAGCAGTTCGACATCGTGCTGCTATGAGCGGAGCACGGAGGCTCGAGGGTTACGCGACGTTCGGAGGCCCTGCACCCGGGTTCGCCAGCGTCGCCCCCACCCGTGTGAACCGCACCTTGGCCGCCGCGCCCTGCCCGCCCTGCCCTCGCGACACTTCACAGCATCCAACCCGTCGAGACCCCGAATGATCGGACGCATTCAAGGCATCCTGCTCGAGAAGAATCCCCCGCAGATCGTCATCGACGTGCACGGCGTCGGCTACGAGCTCGACGTGCCGATGAGCACCTTCTACGGCCTGCCCGCGACGGGCGCCCAGGTCTCGCTGTACACCCACTTCGCGGTGCGCGAGGACGGGCACTTTCTGTTCGGCTTCGCCAGCGCCGAAGAGCGCACGGCGTTCCGCCAGTTGCTGAAGGTTTCGGGCATCGGCGCGCGCACGGCGCTGGCGGTGCTCTCGGGGCTGTCGGTCACCGATCTCGCGCAAGCGGTCGCGCTTCAGGAGTCGGGCCGGCTCGTCAAGGTTCCCGGCATCGGCAAGAAGACCGCCGAGCGCCTGCTGCTGGAGCTGCGCGACAAGCTCTCCGGAGCGGTCCCCGGCGTGGGCGCCAAGGCGCTCGCCGGTGCCGCCACGGCAGCACCGGACGGGCGCGGCGACATCCTCAATGCGCTCCTCTCGCTCGGCTACAACGAGCGCGAAGCACTCGCCGCGATGAAGCATGTGCCGGAGGATGCCGGCGTCTCCGACGGCATCCGCCACGCGCTGCGTGCGCTGTCGAAGGCCTGAGCGGCGCGCTAAACTCTCCGAATGATCGAAACCGACAAGCTACAGGCTCCACGCCTGATCTCGCCCCACGCCTCCGACCGCCAGGAGGACGCGGTCGAGCGCGCGCTGCGCCCGAAGCGGCTCGCCGAATACGTCGGCCAGGCGAAGATCCGCGAGCAGCTCGAGATCTTCATCGAGGCCGCGCGCGGACGCCGCGAGGCGCTCGACCACGTGCTGCTGTTCGGCCCGCCGGGGCTGGGCAAGACCACGCTCGCCCACATCGTCGCCGCCGAGATGGGCGTGAATCTGCGCCAGACCTCGGGGCCGGTGCTCGAACGTGCGGGCGACCTCGCGGCGCTGCTGACCAACCTCGAGCCCCACGACGTGCTCTTCATCGACGAGATTCACCGGCTCTCGCCGGTCGTCGAGGAGATCCTCTACCCGGCGCTCGAGGACTTCCAGATCGACATCATGATCGGCGAGGGGCCGGCGGCGCGCTCGGTCAAGCTCGACCTGCCGCCCTTCACGCTGGTCGGCGCCACCACCCGCGCCGGCATGCTCACCAACCCGCTGCGCGACCGCTTCGGGATCGTCTCTCGCCTCGAGTTCTACACGCCGGCCGAGCTCGGCTACATCGTCGCGCGCTCGGCGCGGCTGCTCGAGGTCGAGATCGACGAGGCGGGCGCCTTCGAGATCGCGCGCCGCTCGCGCGGCACGCCGCGCATTGCCAACCGGCTCCTGCGCCGGGTGCGCGACTACGCCCAGGTGCGCGCCGACGGCCGGGTTTCGGCCGGGGTCGCCGATGCAGCGCTGGCGATGCTCGACGTCGACCAGCTCGGGCTCGACCTGATGGACCGCAAGCTGCTCGGCGCACTGCTCGAGAAGTTCGGCGGCGGCCCGGTCGGGCTCGACAACATCGCCGCGGCGATCGGCGAGTCCACCGATACCATCGAAGATGTGCTCGAACCCTTTCTGATCCAGCAGGGCTATCTGCAGCGCACGCCACGCGGACGCATGGCGACCGCCTCGATCTGGCAGCACTTCGGACTGAAGGCGCCGGGGCGCGACGCCGACCTGTGGTCGGATTGAAAACAGGCCTCGGGCCGGTCGGCGCAGCGTTCAGCGCGCGACCGGTGAGGCGGCGGCTGAGATCACCAGCGCCGCCTCGCCTTGCGACACTCCGCGCGCACTGAGCAGCACGCTGGTCATCGGCGCCGGCTGCATCGCTACGGCATTCTCCTCGACCGGATGACGGGTGAGCCGCAGGAACGCGCCGAGGGCGAGCAGCAGGATCGCCGCCGCGAGCACGATGGCCACGGCGTAGGGCAGGTTGCCCGAGAGCTCGAGCGTGCTGTACTTGACCGCCAGCAGCAGCCCCTCCAGCGCCAGCGCGATGCAGACGATGCTGATGAAGCGCGGCACGGTGCGCCGCAACACGGTGGCAATGTGCCCGTCGTCGGGGTCGCCGTATTCGTGCGCGACCACCAGTCCGAGCTCGAAGGCGGCCAGCGCGATCACGGCGGTGTTGATCGCCTTCACGGCGGCGCTGGCGAGCTGCGTCGGGTCGGAGAAGGCCGCGACCAGTCCGTGCAGCGTGAGCCCGCCGAGCAGGGCGGCAAAGACGAAGAAGATGCCGGAAAAGCAGAAGGCGATGACGCGGCGGAAGATGATGTTCGTAGCAAGGGTGTTCATGTCGCCTCCTCGGGAAGCTATTCGATGGCGCCATGATGCCGCCGGTCGCGTGGATTGCTCCGGCAAGGTGTATCAGGAGGTTGCCGCCGCAGGATGGGGCCGCGAGCGCGCAATCCGGACGTCACACCCCGGGCAAATCGAGGCCCGGCGGACCGCGATGCTGCGCCGCAACAATCATCGCCGAACACATCTCCTTACCAAGCCCCGACATCCGCGCGACGGGCGGAGCCCAAAGTGTCGGCCTGCCCCGACGCGAATAACCTTTATTACACAGAGGCTATCGCGCCGGACGCCGTCGGAAGCGTCCCGAGCCGGCGAAACGAGGATGCCGAGAAGGTGAAAAATTCGCGGACCGGCGCTACCCTGATCGGACTGCGGCCCCGAACACGGGTCTGCGCCCACCCCCTCAGCCTAGAACAACCCTTCATTCCCTGGTCCGATGCGCACCTTTCAGGCTTTCGTGATCGTGCTGTGCCTCATCGGCGGCTTCTATCTGCTGCGGGGGCCCGAATTCTTCTGGCCCGACCGCTGGGACGCCTCGCAAGGCGTGATGCTGGGGGGGACTTCAGCGCGGCTCCTGGGCATGGCGCTCCTGACGGTCGCCGGGCTCGGCCTGATGGCCGCCCGGCAAGCCGGCCGCGGCGACGGACGTGCAGCGCCGCGGCACTGGCAGTGGCGCTTCTTCGCGCTGCTGGTGCTCACCCTTGTCCTGATCAGCACCGCCCTGCACCTGGGCGAGCGCGGTCCCAATCCGGACTGGCGCGCTCCGTCGGTCGAGCGCTGATTCAATCGACCTGCACGACCAGGCCCTTGAGATACTCGCCTTCGGGCACGGCGAGCCCGACCGGGTGATCGGGCGCCGCCGACAACCGATGCAGGATGCGGGCATCGACGCCCACGTCGGCCGCGGCCCCGGCGACGATCTTCTGGAACAGTTCGAGCCCGATACCGCCCGAGCAGGAATAGGTCATCAGGATGCCGCCCGGCCTGAGCAGGCGGAAGCCGAACAGGTTGATGTCCTTGTAGGCGCGCGAGGCGCGCGCGGCGTGGGCGGCCGATGGCGCGAACTTGGGCGGATCGAGCACGATCAGGTCGAAGCTGCGCCCCTCGCTCTTGAGGGCACGCAGCGCCTCGAACACGTCGGCCTGGCGCCACTCGGCGCGGGCGGCGTCCAGAGCCGGATTGAGGGCGAGATTGCGGCGTGCGCCTTCGAGCGCCGGCGCCGACGAGTCGATCGACAGCACCGACTTGGCACCGCCAGCGAGGGCGTGGAGCGAGAACCCGCCGGTGTAGCAGAAGCAGTTGAGCACGTCGCGCCCGCGCGCGAACTCGCCGGTCAGCCGCCGATTGTCGCGTTGGTCCAGATAAAAGCCGGTCTTGTGCCCTGCGACGACGTCCACCTCCATCTTTACGGCCCCCTCGGCGATGACGGGAGCTCCTTCGGGCAACTCGCCGTGCACGCAGCCGGTCACCGGCGCGAGCCCTTCGAGCGCCCGCACCTCGGAGTCGGAGCGCTCATAGACCGCCCGGCAGCCCGTTGCCTGCACGAGCGCGGCGACGATGGCTTCGCGCCACTTGTCGGCACCGGCGCTGGTGAGCTGCATCACCACCACGTCGCCGAAGCGATCGGCGATGACGCCAGGCAGTCCATCGGATTCGGCGTGGATGAGTCGCAGGCCGGTCTCGCCGGCCAGCCCGGGGTGGCTCGCGCGGCGCGCTACGCAGGCGGCGACGCCGCGCTTGAAGAAGGCGTGGTCTATGGGGGTGTCCGGCGAAAAACTCCACATCCGGGCCCGAATCTGCGAATCGGGCGACCACGCGGCGCGCCCCAGCAAACGACCATCGTCGGCAACGACCTCGACCGTGTCGCCCCGTCGCGCCCGCCCTTCGAGCCGTGCGACCGAGCCCGCAAAAATCCAGGGATGGCGCTTCAGGATCGAGCGCTCCTTACCGGGCAGAAGGACGAGTCGGGGCATGGAAGACAGGCAGCGCCAAGGTGCGGGGCGCCAAGTTTAACCCGCATCGCTCTCACAAAGGCACCGTCGCGGCGCCGAGTCGTCCCTGGCTCCGGAAGGCAGTCTGGCAGACCCCTTGAGTCGCCGCTTACGGCAATCGGACGCAACCTGCTCGCCGCACTCGACGGCTGAAAATGGCTCGAAAACGTCACCTCGGACTAACGCACGGGCCTCGCCTGCCCCCGCCGATCTCAACCAACCGGGACGCCTGCGCCGTCCAGATTGCCCCGCACCTGGTCAGCGATCTGCAGCAACTCGGGCAGATCCTGGGACGTCAGCAGTACCCCGAAGTGATCGAGGGCCACCTCGGTCACGTACAAGTGTCCGTTGCTGCGCTTGACCACCCAACCCAGTTCCGCCAGGCGGCCGATCTTGCGGCGCACCGTTTCACGCGGCAACCCGGTCGCTGCGGCGATCGAATAGGCGTTGCAAGGCCTGAGCACGCAGCCATGGAAGGACGCCTCCTGCGATTCTGTCGCCCCATTCCCGTTGCCGTTCATTGCCACAATCGTTCGGCTGTTCTCCAGAGCCCCGACGTTGTGAAGGGCAATTTCGCCGAGCAGGAGCGCCAACAGGATGTCGTGATCGAAGGCCTCGTAGAAGCGCTTGAGACCCCGGATCTCGTGGCGGGCCATGATGATTGCAGCCTGGCGCAGGGCCAGTGCGCGGGGACGGCGCGGCTTGCCGCTGCCGCTGTTCGAGTTGCCCTCGTGGGCAATGGTCTTGGTATGCATGTCTTGCAGCCTTCGCAGCCTGCTCGCTTCAACGCGGGCGGCACGGTAGGGGGCGCTCGCACGCCCAGTGAGTTGGATCCGACATTCCGGATCGATCGGCCGGCCCCTTCAATTGCCCGTTTTGGGTCTGGCAGCTGTATGAATGATAAGGAAAAACCCGAATCGGGCCGTTGATCGGGATCAAACTTCACACCGGGCCAGGCAGCGGGCTCTGCCCACACAAAACGTGCCATTCGCATATTTTCGAAGTGAATCGAAGGAGGCGCGTTCAGCGAAGACGCTGATGCAGTCAGCGTTTGCGGGCGCGAGGATGGGCCGCGTCGTAGACTCGTGCCAGATGCTGGAAGTCCAGATGCGTGTAGACCTGGGTGCTACGGATGCTGGCGTGACCGAGCAACTCCTGCACGGCGCGGAGGTCGCCGCTCGACTGCAGCAGGTGGGAGGCGAAACTGTGTCGCAACATGTGCGGATGCACGTGCACGCCCAGTCCCCGCTTGCAGGCCCAGCGCGCGAGCCGTGCGCGAATCCCACTCGATCCCATGCGCGCACCGCTGCGCGTGACGAAGATCGCCGTCTCGTCCGGCCGCGCCCACTGCTTGCGCCCGTCGAGCCAGGTGCGCAGCGCCGCGATCGCCGGGCCACCCACGGGCACCGTACGGGTCTTGCCTCGCTTGCCGGTGACCGTGACGAGCCCTTCGGCGAGGTCCAGGCCACCCGCCAGGTCGAGCGCCGCGAGCTCGGCCAGGCGCAAGCCGGACGAGTAGAAGAGTTCGAACATGGCGCGGTCGCGGATCTCCAGACCGTCGTCCGGCTCGGTGTCGAGCAGCGCCTGGGCCTGATCGGGCGAGAGCACCCGCGGCAACGTCCTGGCGGACTTGGGCGCCCGCACGCCTTCGGCGGGATTGGCGGCGAGCCCGCGATGTCGGATGCACCAGCGGAACAGGCCGCGCCAGGCCGACAAGGCCCGGGCAATCGAACGACCCGACAGCCCCTCCCCGTGGAGACGTGCCACGAAGCGCCGGATGTCGTGCGGGCCGAGCGCGCCCGGCGCCCGCCCCGCCATGAATTCGTGGAGCCGGAAGAGGTCGTTGCGGTAGGCCGCGAGCGTCAGGGGAGCCACGCGCCGCTGCCCTGCGAGGTGCTCGAGGTAACTGTCGAGCCACTCGGGCGCGTCGCGCGCCGGGGCATCCACGGCGTCGCCCCCCTCTGGCATGGTCAGCCGAGCTGCCGGCGCAGCGCCGAGGCGGCGAGATCGCCGATGCGAGCCAGGTAAAGGGTGCCCATCTGCGGATAGAAGCGCTCGGCCTCGGCACTCGCCAGCACGAGCAGGCCGAACACCTGGGCCTCGCGGCGCAGCGGCACCAGCGCGACCGAACGCACGTGCGGTGCAGCGTCACCCAGCCACTCCAGCACTTCGAGTTCGACCGGCGCACCGCAATAGGGCTGGCGCATTTCGCCCGCGCGGATGCGCAGCGCATCGCCCACCGGGGCGAAGTCCTCGCCGTCGTGGCTCAGCACGCTGTTCCAGATGCGCAGCGCGACGTGCGGCACCGAGAAGTCCTCGCCGAGACTCTGAAACAGCGCGAAGCGCAGCGCCTCGTAGTCGTCGGCCTCCAGCAGCGCGAGGCTCAGGCGATGCACCTTGGCGCCGATCTCGTCGTTCTCCTCGCCGAAACGGATCAACTCGGCGAGCTTCACTTCGAGCGCCCGGATTTTCTCGCGCAGCGCATGAAGCTGGCGCTCGGCCAGCGAGATCGCCTGGCCGCCGTGCGGATGCGGCACGGTCAGCTCGGTGAACAGCTCGCCGTGCTGGGCGAGGAAATCCGGGTGCTCCCGGAGAAAGCGCAGAACTTCGTCAGCAGTCATCAAGAGGTCACTCCATGGGAGCCGGCCGCGGGGCTCCGCCGCGTTCAATCAAGTTCGATCTCGCCGTCGAAGACGGTGACCGCAGGTCCGGTCATCAGCACCGGGGTTCCGGGTCCGGCCCAGGCGATCTCCAGTTCGCCGCCGCGCGTGGCGACCCGCACCGGCGAGACCAGCAGTTCGCGCAGGATGCCGGCGACCACCGCGGCGCAGGCGCCGGTGCCGCAGGCGAGCGTCTCGCCGGCGCCGCGTTCGAAGACGCGCAGGCGGATGCGCTGCGGATCGAGCACCTGCATGAACCCGGCGTTGACACGGGCCGGGAAACGCGGATGGCGCTCGATCAGCGGGCCCTGCTGCGCCACCGGCGCGGTGTCGACGTCGGCGACGACCTGCACCGCATGCGGGTTGCCCATCGACACGGCGGTGATCGCCACCCGCACACCGTCGCCCAGCTCGAGCGGCTGCACCACCGCGTCCGAGTCGGACACGAACGGCACGCGCGCCGGCTCGAGCACCGGCACGCCCATGTCGACGGTGACCTGGCCGTCCGCCTCGAGCCGCGGGGCGATGATGCCGGAGCGGGTCTCGACGCGGATCTCGCGCTTGCCTGTGAGGCCTTTGTCATGGACGAAGCGCACGAAGCAGCGCGCCCCGTTGCCGCACTGCTCGACCTCGCCGCCGTCGGAGTTGAAGATGCGATAGCGGAAGTCGACGCCGGCCTGGGTCGGCGGCTCGACCACCAGCAGCTGGTCGCAGCCGATGCCGAAGTGACGATCGGCGATCGCGCGCACCTGCGGGGGAACGAGCGCGACGTGCTGGTGCACGCCGTCGATGACGACGAAGTCGTTGCCCAGGCCGTGCATTTTGGTGAAGCGCAGTCGCATCGGGTCAGCCGTCGATGAAAAGTTCGGGGTCGCGTGCCGGGATTCTCGCCCAGTGCCCCGGACACGTCCAGCGCCGGACGCCCGTCAATACGGCCTGGGCTCGCCTTCGGGCCGCGTCTTGAAACGGCGGTGCACCCAGTAATACTGCTCGGGCATGGTGCGCACGACCGACTCGATCCAGGCATTCATGCGCGCCGTGTCGGCGTCGGCGTCGCGGGTGGGAAAGTCGTCCCAGGCCTCGCCCAGCTCGAGCACGTAGCCGGCGCCGCCTGGCAGCATGCGCGTCACGCACGGCACGACCGCCGCACCGGCGAGCCGCGCGAGCCGCGACAGTCCTGTGATGGTGGCCGCCGGCACACCGAAGAAGGGCACGAAGATCGAGTCCTTGCGCCCGTAGTCCATGTCGGGCAGGTAATAGAAGGGGCGGCCGGCCTTCATCGCCTTGACGGTCGCGCGTGCGCCGTCCTGGCGCGACAGCAGCAGCTGGTCGCCGAAGCGGCTGCGGCCGTGGTGCAGCCAGTGATCGACGACCGGATTCTTCTGGCGGGCATAGATGCTCACGCCGTCGTAATTCATCGCGATGGCCGCACCGCCGACGTCGAGACCGACGAAGTGCGGCGCGAGCAGGACCACCGGACGGCCCGCCGCGAGCAATGCATCGACATGCTCCTTGCCCTGGATGCGGATCAACCGCTCGAGCCGATCCCGGCCCGCCCACCACAGCAGGCCGCGCTCGATCAGGCTGCGGCCGAGCACCCGGAAGTGCGCACGCACCATGCGCTCGCGCGCCCGCTCGTCGCGTTCGGGAAAGCACAGGCGCAGGTTCACCCGCACGACGTGGCGGCGATGACGGGCGGCGGCCCACAGCAGCAGCCCGAGCCCTTCGCCGACGCGCGCAAGCACCGGCAGCGGCAGCCAGTGCAGCAGCCACAGCAGCGCCATCCCGACCCGCGTCATCATGCCGCCGCCTCCGGTGGCGGCGGCACGCCAGCCGGGCGCTTGTAACGGTTGTAGCCCCACAGATACTGCGCCGGGCAGGCGCGGATGAGGCGCTCGATCTCGCGGTTGATCGCGGCGCAGCGGGCCTCGAGCGGCCCCTCGATGGGTTCGGCCGGCTCGGCGATGCGCACGACGTAGCCGGCGCCGCGCGGCAGCCGCTCGGTCCAGATCATGATCACCCGCACGCCCTTGACCTCGGAGAGTCGTGCCGCGAGGGTCATGGTCCAGGCCTGACGGCCGAAGAACGGGACCCAGACGCCCTCACCTTGCTGCGGCGCCTGATCGGGCAGCATGCCGACCATCTCGCCGTTTCTGAGCGCCTTGACCAGACGCCGTACCCCGGCAACGTCGGCCGGGGCGACGCGGATGTCGCCGCGAGCGCGGCCCGCCTCCATCAGCGGGCGCAGCACCGCCTTGCGCGGCGGGCGATACAGCACCGTGATCGGTCCATGGGTCGCGCAGTACTGGGCGCAGATCTCGAAGCAGCCGAGGTGTGGCGTGAGCATCAGGATGCTCGCCCCTTCGGCGCGTGCCTTGGCCAGGATGTCGCTGCCCTCGACGCGGACGACGCGCCCGAGCACCTCGGGCAGCGGACGCAGCCACACGTAGGGCAACTCGAGCGACTGGCGCCCCGCCTCCGCGATCGCGGCGCGCAAGAGGGCCCTGTCGGGCTCGGCGACCGCGCGGGCGAGGTTCTCGCGCAGCCGTGCGCGATAGACGGGCGAGGCCCACCACACGATCCAGCCGGCCCAGCCGCCGATGCGGTGGAGCCAGGACAGCGGCAGGCGCGACAGGAGACGGAACAAACGGGAAGCCAGCACGATCAATGGATGCGGCCGGAGCACGGCAGCGGCGAAACGGCGGGCGGATCGGGCGCACGACCCGGACTCCCCCGCGGCATTCGACACGCGCGGCTTTGACCTCTCGATTCAAAAAGTTATAATTATCGCTCACCCGCCGAGTTAACACGACAACTTGCAGGGCGGGAAGGCGATCGGCCAGCACGGACGCCCACAAATGCTGCTAAAGCGTCGCCGCTCGACGAGATCCCCGGAGCCGGCCACGCCGGACGTACCGGGGATTTTTCGTTTCAAGGAGTGCGAATCACCATGAGAAAAGAATTTCTGTTCACCTCGGAGTCGGTTTCGGAAGGCCATCCGGACAAGGTCGCCGACCAGGTCTCCGACGGCATCCTCGACGCGATCCTGGCCGATGACCCGCACGCCCGAGTCGCCTGCGAGACCCTGGTGTCGACCGGGCTCGTCGTCGTCTCCGGCGAGATCACCACAACCGGCCACCCGAACTACCGCGAGATCGCCCAGGACGTGATCCGCCGGATCGGCTACGACGATTCGTCGATCGGCTTCGACTACAAGTCGTGCGCGATCCTCACGGCGATCAACCGCCAGTCGCCCGACATCGCCCAAGGCGTCAATGAAGGCGAGGGACTCGACCTCGATCAGGGCGCGGGCGACCAGGGCCTGATGTTCGGCTACGCCTGCAACGAGACGCCCGCGCTGATGCCGCTGCCGATCTACTACGCCCACCGCATCATGCAGCGCCAGGCCGAAGTCCGGAAGGACGGTCGCCTGCCGTGGCTGCGCCCGGACGCCAAGAGCCAGATCACGGTGCGCTACGTCGATGGCCGCCCCGTGGCGGTCGACACCGTCGTCGTCTCGACCCAGCACAGCCCCGACGTCTCGCACGCGCAGATCAGCGAGGCCGTGATCGAAGAGATCGTCAAGCCGGTGATCCCCTCCGAGCTGCTCGCCGGCGAGGTGCGCTACCTGATCAACCCGACCGGGCGCTTCGTCATCGGCGGCCCGCACGGCGACTGCGGCCTGACCGGGCGCAAGATCATCGTCGACACCTACGGCGGCGCGGCCCACCACGGCGGCGGCGCCTTCTCGGGCAAGGATCCGTCCAAGGTCGACCGCTCGGCGGCCTACGCCGGGCGCTACGTGGCGAAGAACATCGTCGCCGCGGGCTTGGCCGACCGTTGCGAGGTCCAGGTCGCCTACGCGATCGGCGTCGCCAAGCCGGTGAGCCTGATGGTCGACACCTTCGGCACCGGCCGCGTCAGCGACGACCGCATCGTCGAGCTCGTGCGCGCGCACTTCGACCTGCGTCCGAAGGCGATCATCCAGACGCTCGACCTGCTGCGCCCGATCTACTCGAAGACCGCCGCCTACGGCCACTTCGGCCGCGACGAGCCGGAGTTCACCTGGGAGCGCACCGACAAGGCGGCCGCACTGCGCGCCGACGCAGGACTCTAGACCAAGCGCGACATCCGCGCGCCGGCCCGTCCTGCGCGCGGATACACTCTTCGAAGCACCCGCCGGTCCCGCCGGAGCCGCACCCGATGCTCACCCACACGCTGTTCTTCGTCCTCGGCCTCGCAACGCTCGTCGTCGGGGCGGAGGCGCTCGTGCGCGGCGCCTCGCGCCTCGCGCTGTCGCTGGGCGTGTCGCCGCTGGTGATCGGCCTCACCGTGGTCGCCTTCGGCACCAGCACGCCCGAGATGGCCGTGTCGGTCGGCGCCTCGCTCGGCGGCAGCCCCGATCTCGCCATCGGCAACGTGATCGGCAGCAATATCGCCAACATCCTGCTGATTCTAGGCATCTCGGCGCTGATCACGCCGCTGCTGGTCGACCGTCAGATCATCCGCCAGGAGGTGCCGATCATGATCGGCGCCTCGGTTCTGATGGTGGTGATGGCGCTCGACGGCAACATCTCGCGCTTCGAGGGCGCGGCACTCGTGCTTCTCGTGATCGCCTACACCGTCTTCCTGATCCGCCAGTCGCGCCAGGCCTCGCGGGAGGCCCCCGACGAGTTCGCGGCGGAGATGCCCACGTCGAACTGGGACCGGCACTGGGGCGTGCAGATCGCGCTCATCGTCGCCGGCCTGGTGGCGCTGGTGCAAGGCTCGGAGTGGCTGGTCGACGCCTCGATCGCCTTCGCCCGCGCCTTCGGCGTGAGCGACCTGGTGATCGGGCTCACGGTCGTCGCGGTCGGCACCTCGATGCCGGAGATCGCGACCTCCATCGTCGCGGCATTGCGCGGTGAGCGCGACATCGCCGTCGGCAACGTCGTCGGCAGCAACGTCTTCAACATCTTCGCGGTGGTCGGCGCGACCGGCCTGATTTCGGCCGGTGGCATCCCGATCTCGGAAGCCGCGCGCAACTTCGACCTCTGGGTGATGCTCGCGGTCGCCTTCGCCTGCCTGCCGATCATGATCACCGGCCGCGAGATCGCGCGCTGGGAAGGCGGCGTCTTCGTCGGCTACTACATCGCGTACACCGCCTATCTGGTGCTCGCCGCCCAGCAGCACGACGCGCTGCCGGCGTTCTCCAACGTGATGCTCGGCTACGTGATGCCGCTCACGCTGATCACGCTGATCGTCAGCATCGTGCGGCACAACGGGCGGGGCGGCCACGCCTGACGCTGTTCCTGCGCCACGCAAGCGCAGGGCGCATCGATCGAGCCACTCGAACCGCAGCGCCGCGGGCCGCCCGGCCTGCGGCAGCTCGGCCTGGGTCGGCTGGGCGGCGTCTTCTCCGAGCGAGCGAGCTCGGATATACTTCCCGCCTTCCGAGGAGCGCTGCAAGTTGTCGAGGCCTCGCCTCGCGCCCAGGCTCGGAACCCGCCTCACGCGCGGCACGTTCGAACGGCGCTCACCTGACCAACCCTGCCGGGTTCGGGATCACGGGTGAGCCGCAAGAGCCAGTCCCCTTTCCCTCCCGGCCATAGCAAGGAGTTCGATATGAACGCTGTGGCTGACTTCAACGACTTCGTCGTCGCCGATCTGGCGCTCGCCGACTGGGGCCGCAAGGAAATCCGCATCGCCGAGACCGAGATGCCGGGCCTGATGGCGATCCGCGAGGAGTACGCCGCGTCCCAGCCGCTGAAGGGCGCGCGCATCACCGGTTCGCTGCACATGACGATCCAGACCGCGGTGCTGATCGAGACGCTCACCGCGCTCGGCGCCCAGGTGCGCTGGGCCTCGTGCAACATCTTCTCGACCCAGGACCACGCCGCCGCGGCGATCGCCGCCGAGGGCATCCCGGTGTTCGCGGTCAAGGGCGAGTCGCTCGCCGAGTACTGGGACTACACCCACCGGATCTTCGAGTGGGCGGACGGTGGCTACTCCAACATGATCCTCGACGACGGCGGCGACGCAACGCTGCTGCTGCACCTCGGCGCCCGCGCCGAGCAGGACGCGTCGGTGCTCGACCAACCGGGCTCCGAGGAAGAGCGCATCCTGTTCGCGGCAATCCGCGCCAAGCTCGCCACCGACCCCGGCTGGTACTCCACCCGTCTTGCCCACATCAAGGGCGTCACCGAGGAGACCACCACCGGCGTGCACCGCCTCTACCAGATGCACGCCAAGGGCGATCTGCGCTTCCCGGCGATCAACGTGAACGACTCGGTCACCAAGTCCAAGTTCGACAATCTGTACGGCTGCCGCGAGTCGCTGGTCGACGGCATCAAGCGCGCCACCGACGTCATGGTCGCCGGCAAGGTGGCCCTCGTGTGCGGCTACGGCGACGTCGGCAAGGGTTCGGCCCAGGCGCTGCGGGCGCTCTCCGCACAGGTGTGGGTGACCGAGATCGATCCGATCTGCGCGCTTCAGGCGGCGATGGAAGGCTATCGTGTCGTCACCATGGACTACGCCGCCGACAAGGCCGACATCTTCGTCACCGCCACGGGCAACTACCACGTCATCACCCACGACCACATGGCGCGGATGAAAGACCAGGCGATCGTCTGCAACATCGGCCACTTCGACAACGAGATCGACGTCGCCTCGATCGAGGGCTACCAGTGGGAGGAGATCAAGCCGCAGGTCGATCACGTGATCTTCCCCTCTGGCCGCCGCATCATCCTGCTCGCCAAGGGGCGGCTGGTGAATCTGGGCTGTGCGACCGGCCACCCGAGCTACGTGATGAGTTCGTCGTTCGCCAACCAGACCATCGCCCAGATCGAACTTTTCACGCGCACGGCCGACTATCCTGTCGGCGTCTATACATTGCCGAAGCACCTCGACGAGAAGGTCGCCCGGCTGCAACTCAAGAAACTGAACGTGACGCTGACCGAGCTCACCGACGCGCAGGCCGACTACATCGGCGTGCCCAAGCAAGGGCCGTACAAGAGCGAGCACTACCGCTACTGAACGGCGCCCGGCCGGCGCCGCCCGCCGGCCCCGTGCCGCAGCCCACGGGCTGTGGCGCGGCGCTCGCGGGCCTGCGCCCTGCATGGAGGAATCCGGCCATGACGAACGTGAAGATCCGCCACACCTGCAAGGACGACATCGCCGAGCTGATCGCGTTGCAGAAGCGCGCCTACCCGTCCGGGATGCCGCCATGGTCGCGCACCGACATGCGCAGGCAGCTCGAGACCTTTCCCCAGGGCCAGATCGTCGCCGAACTGGACGGCCGCATCGTCGGCTGCGCAAGTTCGCTGGTGGTGCTGTGGGACGACTGGTGCGACATCCACACGTGGAAGGACATCACCGCCGGCGGCAGCTTCGACAACCACAACCCGCAGGGCAAGACGCTCTACGGTGCCGAGGTGTTCGTCGACCCGGAGATCCGCGGCCAGGGCATCGGCCACGAGCTCTACGAGGGGCGGCGCGCGCTGTGCCGGGCGATGAACCTCAAGCGCATCATCGCCGCCGGGCGGCTGCCCGGCTACCACCGCCACGCAGCCGAGCTGAGCGCCGAGGACTACGCCAAGCGCGTCGTCTGGGGCGACTTGCGCGACGCCGTGCTGGGCTTCCAGATGCGCGAGGGCTTCCACTACTGCGGAGTGATCTCCGACTATCTGCCCGAGGACGCCGAGTCCTGCGGCTACGCGTCGCTGATCGTCTGGCTCAATCCCGACTACGATCCGAGCCGCCCGACCCACATTCCCGAGGAGCTGCCGCTATGATCGTGCGTATTGCCGCCGTCCAGTACCTGCTGCGCCGCATCCACGACTGGTCCGGCTTCGAGAACCAGGTCCGCTTCGTCGTCCAGGCCGCGGGCGACTATCGGCCGCACTTCATGCTGCTGCCGGAGATCTTCACCACGCAGTTGCTCTCCTTCATGGACACGCGCGAGTTGCCCGAGGCGGTGCGCAACATGCACGACTACACCGGCCGCTACATCGAGCTGATGCGCGAGCTCGCCCAGCACTGGCGCGTCTTCCTGATCGGCGGCAGCCACCCGACCATGCGCGACGGGCGCGTCTACAACACGGCCTACCTGTTTACGCCCGAGGGCGAAGTGCACGAGCAGGACAAGATCCACCTGACGCGCTGGGAGCGTGAGAAGTGGAACAACGACGCCGGCGACCAGTTGCGGGTCTTCGACACGCCCTACGGCAAGATCGCGATCCTGATCTGCTACGACATCGAGTTTCCCGAGCTCGCGCGCATGGTCTGCGAGGCCGGCGCCGACATCCTGTTCGTGCCCTCGTGCACAGACGACCGCCAGGGCTTTCTGCGCGTGCGCTACTGCTGCCACGCACGGGCGATCGAGAACCAGGTCTATGTCGCGATGACCAGCACCGTCGGCAGCCTGCCGGTCGAAGGGCTGGGCGTGCATTACGGCCAGGCGAGCATCATCACGCCGTCGGACTTCCCGTTCTCGCGCGACGGCATCGCCGCCGAGGGCACGCCCAACGTCGAGCAGATCGTGATCGCCGACGTGAACGTCGACAATCTCACGCAGAACCGCGTCAATGGCACGACCATCCCGCTCTACGACAAGCGCCACGACGTCTACGACAACGAGGTCGAGCTCGTCGCGATCCGCTAACGCCGCAGACTCTCGCCACCTTTCCACATCCTCCACCCGGATCCACCCATGAGCAATCCCGAGCTGTCGATCGAGTTCTTTCCGCCGCAGACGCCCGAAGGCGTCGAGAAGCTCGGCGCCACCTGCGACCGCCTCGCCGCGCTCCGCCCGGCCTTCTTCTCGGTCACCTACGGCGCCGGCGGCTCGACACGCGAGCGCACCTTCGCGACGGTGCGCGACATTGCCGCCAAGGGCCACGAAGCGGCACCCCACCTGTCGTGCATCGGCTCGACGCGCGAGAGCATCCGCGAGATCCTCGCCGAATACGCCGAGGCCGGCATCCGGCGCATCGTCGCACTGCGCGGCGACCTGCCCTCGGGGGTGCGCGATCCGGGCGCTTTCCGCTACGCGAACGAGTTGGTCGAATTCATCCGCGCCGAGACCGGGGCGCGCTTCCGCATCGAGGTCGCGGCCTACCCGGAGTGGCACCCGCAGGCGGCGAGCCCGCGCGACGATCTGATCGCCTTCAAGCGCAAGGTCGACGCCGGAGCGGATTCGGCGATCACGCAGTATTTCTACAGTTTCGACGCCTACGCGCACTTCGTCGAGGAGGCGCGCGCGCTCGGCGTCACCGTGCCGATCGTGCCGGGCATCATGCCGATCGGCAGCTTCTCCAAGCTCGCGCGCTTCTCGGACGCCTGCGGGGCGGAGATTCCACGCTGGATGAGAAAGAAGTTCGAGAGCTTCGGCGACGACGCCGACGCGGTGCGCGCGTTCGGCCTGGACGTCGTCACCGAGTTGTGCCGGCGCCTGCTCGACGCCGGCGCGCCCGGCCTGCACTTCTACTCGATGAACCAGGCCGGCCCGACGCTGGAGATCTGTCGCCGGCTGGGGCTGGGCTGACCTCCTTCAGCACACACTGCGGTTCGCTCCGGGTCGCGCTGCCGTCGCGCGATTCAGCGCTTTCCGCCGCCGAACAGCGAGCCGAGCAGGCCGCGCGCGATCTGGCGGCCGATGGTGCTGCCGATGGTGCGGGTAACCGTCTTCGCGGCGACCTGCACCAGGCCATCGCGCTGCCCTCCGCGCGGCCCGGTCGATCCGAACAGCACGTCGGAGACCCCGCCGCCCGCGCCACCCTGGCGCGCCGGCGCGGCGCTGCCCGCCTGCTTTGCGGCCTGCGCCTCGGCCTTCTGCCGCGCGGCCTCGTCGGCCCGTTCGGCGGCCGCCTCGGCCTGGGCGCGCAGCATCTCGTAGGCCGACTCGCGGTCGACCGCGCGCTCGTAGTGGCCGTACAGCACCGAAGCGCGGATCGCGGCGCGCCGCTCGTCGTCGCCGAGCGGCCCGAGGCGCGAGGCCGGCGCGATCACGAAGGCGCGCTCGACGACCTGGGGGCGGCCCTTGTCGTCGAGGAAGGACACCAGCGCCTCGCCCACGCCCAGTTCGGTGATCGCCTCGGCAGCATTGAAGTCCGGGTTGGCGCGCATGGTGTCGGCCGCCGCCTTGACCGCGCGCTGGTCGCGCGGGGTGAAGGCGCGCAGCGCGTGCTGCACCCGGTTGCCGAGCTGGCCGAGCACGCTGTCAGGGATGTCGAGCGGGCTCTGCGTCACGAAATACACCCCGACGCCCTTGGAGCGGATCAGCCTCACGACGTGCTCGATCTTGTCGACCAGCGCCTTGGGCGCGTCCTTGAAGAGCAGGTGCGCCTCGTCGAAGAAGAACACCAGCTTCGGCTTGTCGGGGTCGCCGATCTCGGGCAACTGCTCGAAGAGCTCGGCCAGCATCCACAGCAGGAACGTCGAGTAAAGCTGCGGTGAGTGGTAGAGCTTCTCGGCGTGCAGCACATTGATCACGCCGCGCCCGTCGGCGTCGGTCTGGATCAGGTCGGCAAGGTCGAGCATGGGCTCGCCGAAGAAGCGCTCCGCCCCCTGCTGCTCGAGGGCGAGCAAGCCCCGCTGGATCGCGCCGACCGATGCGGCCGAGACGTTGCCGTACTCGGTCGTGTAGCTGCGGGCGTTCTCGCCCACGTACTGCACCATTGCCCGCAGGTCCTTGAGGTCGAGCAGCAGCAGGCCGTTGTCGTCGGCGACCTTGAAGACGATCTGCAGCACGCCCGACTGGGTGTCGTTGAGATTGAGCAGCCGTGCGAGCAAGAGCGGCCCCATGTCGGAGACGGTCGCCCGCACCGGATGGCCGCCCTCGCCGAACACGTCCCAGAACACCACCGGGTTGGCACGCGGCTCGAAGCGGTCGATGCCGATCGCGGCGAGCCGCGCGAGCAGGCGCTCGGAGGCCACACCCGCTGCGCCGATGCCGGAGAGGTCGCCCTTGACGTCGGCGACGAAGACCGGCACGCCGATCGCCGAGAACGACTCGGCGATCTTCTGCAGCGTCACCGTCTTGCCGGTGCCGGTCGCGCCGGTGATCAGTCCGTGCCGGTTGGCAAGCCGCGGCAGCAGGTGGAGCTCCCGGTCCTGGGTCTTCGCGATCAGCATCGGCTCGGCCATGACGTCATCCTCGGCAGCGGTGATGCCGAAAGTGTAGCAGCAAGCCGGCCGCGCTGCGGGGAAGGCAACATCCGGAGCGAGGAGGACTACGGAGTTCCATGCCGCCGCAGCCAGGCGCGAAAAGCGGGGTTCGCGCCACCGGCCTGCAGCCGCTCCAGGTGCAGGATCATGTTCTCGACCATGGTGTGCGCCGCGATCGCGGCCATTGCCTCGAGGCGCGCCTCGAGCGGCAGGCCGACCTCGGCCAGGCGCTGGTCGATCTCGCAGAAGTGGTCCGCCATCAGGCGGCGTGCTTCGTCCTCGCCGATCGCGAGTTCGCCGAAGTCGAGCCGGTCTTCACTCTCGAGCTCGGTCATCAGGGTTTCGACCGATTGCGGTGTCATGAGGGGGCCTCCCGGACGTGGTCCGCAACGGTTGGACTGCGCCGGACGCGCGTGGTGCCCGCCACCGGGGGCGCCGGAGGGCACGCTATAATGCTGCGCTTCACATCCCCGCACCCGCAGCATCGAGGAGTCTATGGCAGGTCATTCCAAGTGGGCCAACATCCAGCACCGCAAGGGGCGTCAGGACGCCAAGCGGGGCAAGGTCTTCACCAAGCTGATCAAGGAGATCACGGTCGCCGCGCGGATGGGCGGCGGTGATCCGAACTTCAACCCGCGCCTGCGGCTCGCGGTCGACAAGGCCAAGGGCGAGAACATGCCGGCCGAGAACATCGACCGCGCGATCAAGCGCGGCACCGGCGAGCTCGAAGGCGTGAGCTACGAGGAGGCGCGCTACGAGGGCTACGGCATCGGCGGCGCGGCGGTGATGGTCGATTGCCTCACCGACAACAAGACGCGCACGGTCGCCGACGTCCGCCACGCCTTCTCCAAGCACGGCGGCAACCTCGGCACCGACGGCTGCGTCGCGTTCCAGTTCACGCACTGCGGCCAGATCGTGTTCGCGCCCGGCACCGACGAGGATGCGCTGATGGAGGCCGCGCTCGAGGCCGGCGCCGAGGACGTCGTCGCCAACGAGGACGGATCGCTCGAGGTGATCACCGCCCCCTACGAGTGCAGTCGCATCGGCGAGACGCTCGAAGCGGCCGGTTTCAAGGCCGAGTTCAGCGAGGTGACGATGCGCCCGCAGAACGAGACCACGCTCGCCGGCGAGGACGCGGTGAAAATGCAGAAACTCCTCGACGCGCTCGAAAGCCTCGACGACGTCCAGGAGGTCTACACCTCGGCCGCGTTCGAGGACTGATCCACCGCGGCGCGGGGCGTGCGCCGGACCGTAGCGGCGCGCCCTGCCCCCGACACACCCGCGGCGCGCTGCGCCGCACCTCCCGGAGTTCCGCCCGATGCCCCCCCCGGTGGTACAGACCGCAATGCCGCTGCTGTTCGTGCTGCTGTGGAGCACCGGCTTCATCGGCGCCAAGTTCGGCCTGCCCTACGCCGAGCCGCTGACCTTCCTGTCGGTGCGCTACGTGCTGGTGATCGTCCTGATGACGGCGCTGGCGCTGGCGATGCGCGCCCCCTGGCCGGCCGACCGCCGCCAGATCGTGCATATCGGCGTGACCGGACTGCTGGTGCATGCGCTCTACCTCGGCGGCGTCTTCGTCGCGATCCATCAGGGCCTGCCGGCCGGCGTCACCGCTCTCGTGGTCGGCATGCAGCCGCTGCTGACCGCGCTCGCCGCGGGCTGGCTGCTCGGCGAGCGGGTCTCGCGTGCGCAGTGGATCGGGCTCGCGATGGGCTTCGTCGGCGTCGCACTGGTGGTGGGCAGCAAGACCGGCACGGGCGGCGCATCGGGCCCGGAGCTGGCGGCGATGATGGTGCCGGCGCTCGCCGCACTCGTCGGCATCACGCTCGGCACCTTGTACCAGAAACGCTTTTGCCCGCGCTTCGACCTGCGCACCGGCTCGGTGATCCAGTTCATCCCGACGCTCGCCGTGACCGCGGTGATCGCCTGGAGCGTGGAAACGCAGCCGATCGACTGGAGCGGCGAGTTCGTCTTCGCGCTGGTGTGGCTGGTGGTGGTGCTCTCGCTCGGTGCGATCAGCCTGCTCAATCTGCTGATCCGCAGCGGCAGTGCGGTGAATGTCGCGAGCCTCTTCTATCTCACGCCACCCACCACCGCGCTGATCGCCTGGCTGCTGTTCGACGAGCGGCTCTCGGCGGTCGCGCTCGCCGGCATGGCGGTCGCGGTCACCGGCGTGTGGCTCGCGCGCCGGGGCTGAGGCCGTGAAGGCCGCCTCCGCCGCGGTCGCAACCCGAATCCTGGGCCTCGACCCGGGGCTGAGGGTGACCGGTTTCGGCGTCATCGACCAGCTCGGCAGCCAACTGCGCTACGTCGCCAGCGGCTGCATCCGCAGCGGCGAGGGTGAGCTGCCAGCGCGGCTCAAGACGCTGCTCGACGGCGTGCGCGAGATCGTCGCGACCTACGCGCCCGACCAGGTCGCGGTCGAGAAGGTGTTCGTGAACGTCAATCCACAATCGACGCTGTTGCTCGGCCAGGCCCGTGGCGCGGTGATCTGCGGCGCGGTCGCGTGCGAGCTGCCGGTGCACGAATACACGGCGCTGCAGGTCAAGCAGGCGGTGGTCGGCTACGGCAAGGCCAACAAGGAGCAGGTGCAGCACATGGTGCAGCGCCTGCTCGCGCTCGAGGCGAGCCCCGGCACGGATGCGGCCGACGCGCTCGCCTGCGCGATCTGCCACGCCCACGGCGCCCACGGGCCGCTCGGCGCGCTGGGCGGGAGCCGCCGCGCCGGGCGTATCCGCACGACGCGCTGACCCGGCATCAGGCCTTGGGCAGTCGCCCCATCAGGAAGAACTCGTCGTTGGGCCGCATGCTCGACATGTTGGCGAGGCGGTTGCTGAGCGCGAAGAAGGCGGCGATCGCGCCGATGTCCCAGATGTCGTCGTCGCCGAAGCCGTGCGTGCGCAGCGCCGCGAAGTCCGGCTCGTCGATCTCCTCGGAGCGCAGCGCGACCTTGAGCGCGTAGTCGAGCATCGCGCGCTGGCGTGGCGTGATCTCGGCCTTGCGGTAGTTGGTCGCGACCTGGTCGGCGACGCGCGGGTTCTTCGCGCGGATGCGCAGGATCGCGCCGTGGGCGACGACACAGTACAGGCAGCCGTTGGCGCCCGAGGTCGCGACGACGATCATCTCGCGCTCGGCCTTGGTGAGCCCGCCCTCCTTCTCCATCAGCGCGTCGTGGTAGGCGAAGAAGGCGCGGAACTCGTCGGGCCGGTGCGCCAGCGCAAGAAAGACGTTGGGAACGAAGCCCGCTTTCTCCTGCACGGCGAGGATCTTGTCGCGGATGTCCTCGGGCAAGGCACTCAACTCGGGGACGGGAAACCGGCTGATCGGTCGCTCACTCATCGCATTCCTCCTTGTCATGATCGATTGTGCTTGTTAGCCCCTCTAGCCTACCCGACAATGACCGCAGGCTGGCGCCCTGCACGACTCTCCGGACGCTGACGGCGCAGCCCCGGGCGAGACGGGCCGAGCGACACGGCACCCGCGCCACCCGACCGCCCCGCGGCCCCACGACTCGAACATGTCCCGACACTTCGCCCTCGCCTTCGTCTTCGTCCTGCTCGCCATCGGTTTCCAGGTGAGCCCGAACTTCAAGGAGATCGCCGCCGGCGTGGCGATCTTCCTGTTCGGCATGGTCTCGCTCGAGGAAGGCTTCAAGGCCTTCACCGGCGGCACGCTCGAGCGGCTGCTGCAACGGACCACCGATCGGCTGTGGAAGAGCGTGGCCTTCGGCGCGGTGGCGACGACCGTCATGCAGTCGAGCACGCTGGTGTCGATCATCACGATCTCGTTCCTCAGCGCCGGCATGCTCGGCCTCGCCCAGGGCATCGGCATCATCTTCGGCGCGAACCTGGGCACGACCACCGGCGCCTGGCTGATCGCCGGATTCGGCCTCAAGGTGGACATCGCCGCCTATGCGCTGCCGATGCTCACCTTCGGGGTGATCCTGCTCTTCAACAAGGGCCGCACCCTCAAGGGGCTCGGCTACCTGCTGACGGGGCTGGGGTTTCTGTTCCTCGGCATCCACTTCATCAAGGACGGCTTCGACGCCTTCAGCGAGCACATCAATCTCGCCGACTACGCCGTACCGGGCGTGGCGGGCCTGCTGCTGTTCACGCTGATCGGCATCGTGATCACCGTGATCATGCAGTCGAGCCATGCCTCGCTGCTCGTCATCATCGCCGCGCTCGGGGCCGGCCAGATCACCTACGAGAACGCGCTGGCGCTGTCGATCGGCGCCAACGTCGGCACCACCCTGACCGCGCTGGTGAGCGCCATCGGCGCCAACATCGAGGGGCGCCGGCTCGCCGCCGCCCATCTCGCCTTCAACGTCGTCACGGCCGCGCTCGCGCTGGTGTTCATCGGCCGTTTCGTCGCCGCGGTCGAGACCGGCAGCGCCTGGCTCGGCATCGACGCCGACGACCACACGCTCAAGCTCGCGCTCTTCCACACACTGTTCAACCTGACGGGGCTTGCGCTGATGCTGCCGCTCACCGGCCGCCTGGTACGGCTGCTCGAAACGTGGCTGCAACCTGCCCCGCGTACCATCAGCACGCCCAAGTACATCAGCGCGGCGATGCTCGAGATGCCCGGCGCGGCGCTCGAGGCGGGGCGCAAGGAGCTGCAGCACCTGTTCGCGAACACCTTCGACATCATGGCGCTGGTGCTGCATGCCGACCCGGTGCAGTTGCGCAAGGGCGAGCGCCTGGAGTTGCTCGCCAACGCGCCCGAACGGGTGCACGCGATCGACGTGGACGACTACTACCAGCGCCGCGTCAAGCCGCTCCACGGCCAGATCCTGGACTTCCTGGCGCGGCTCGAGACCAAAGGCCCGCAAGCCCGCCAAGCCTTCGCCCTGCGCGCTGCCAGCCAGCACCTGCTCGAAGCGCTCAAGGACCTCAAGCACCTGCAGAAGAACATGGCGCGCCACCTCGCCTCGCCGAACCCCTATCTGCGCAAGGAGTACGTGCTGATCCGCCAGCACCTGGCGCTGCTGCTGCACGAGTTGCACAAGCTCTCGCAAGACCCGGAGAGCGTCACGCCGCTGCGCTTCGACGTGCTCTCGGCCGCCGCCGAGGAGCATGACATCGTCGCCAACGGCCAGCTCGACCGGCTGATCCGCGAGAAACGAATCGGCGTCGAGACCGCCACCTCGCTGATGAACGACAGCGCCTACGCCTATGACATCGCTTCCAACCTGATCGCGATGGCGAAGGTGATCTTCGTGCCGTTCGAGCCGGTGCAGCACGAACTGGAGCACGCGCTGCACCTCGACAAGGACGAGATCAAGGCAGTGCTGGCAGCCCCGCCCGCCGCCGAGCAGGCCGCCCACGACGAGGCCACGCATGAAACTCGCTAGACTCGCCCGCCGGCTCGGCGACCTGCTGCTGGCCGAGCGCCGTCGCCGCCGCGCGCGGCTCGCCAAGCTCCAGGATCTGCTCGCCAAGATGAAGCGGGAGCAGGCCGCGCTCGAGCAGGCACTTTCCGCCGAGCACGACCCCGCCCGACGCGCTGGCCTCGAGCTCGAACAGCAGATCCTGCACGAGCAACTGCGCAAGGGCGCTCGCCTGCGCCGGACGCTTCGTCGCAAGGACTGAGCGGCCGCCGCCGCGGCGGTGTTCCGCGACGGCGTCGAGATGCGGCCGGCGAGGCCGGCGCGCCGCCCCGTCAGCGCGAGACCGTCGAAGCCGACGCGCCGGCGCCCGACTCCCGCAGCGGCGGAAGCTCGCGCAGCAGTCGCGCCGCGACCAGACCATTGACGAGGCCGAATACGGTCGCCGCCAGCGCGAACACCGGGACCAGGTAGAACACCCCGTCGTGCGGCACCAGCCACACGCGGGCGAGCACGAGCTGGCCGCCGATGTGGGCGAAGGCTGCGAGCACGCTCAGCGTGACCGGCCCGAACCAGCGCGGCGGCAGGTGTACCGCGAGCCCCAGCACGGCGAGGCTCGTCACCGAACCGGCGAGCGCGAGAAAGAAGCCCGGCGCGAAGAACTGCCCGAGCAGCAGGCTGCCGGCGAACACCCTCAGCAGCGCCACCCACACCGCGTCGCGCCAGCCCCAGCGCAGCAGCACGATCAGGATCACGATGTTGGCGAGGCCGGGCTTCACCCCCGGCAGCGGCAGCGGGATCGCCGCCTCGGCGATGGAGAGCACGATCGCCGCGGCGGCAAGCCGTGCGATGCGCCCGTCCTCGGCGGTCGGGACGATCTCAATAGTTGAGGGAGTCATAGTCCGAAGCGCCGCCGGCGAGCGTCAGGCTCACCTCGTTGGGGGCGCAGATCGCCACCGCGCCAGAGCGCGTGAGCCAGCCCTGGCGCACGCAGTACTGGCGCGGCCCGGGGTCCGAGGCGACGCGCGCGCGCCCCGGCTCGATCTCGATGCGGGTGATGCCGAGCGGGCCGGGCACCTCGATCACCTGGGCGCGCGAGAGTCCCGCTTCGGCGAACACCTGCCCGCCGGCGCGCACGACCACCTTGTCGGGCGCGCCGCCGCGCCACAGCATGGCCGCCGACAGCGCGCACACGCCCAACGCGAGCACCAGGGTCAGGGCGTCACCGGGCCGCAGCAGCGCGACCCATTCCAGCCATCGCCTCAAGTGCGGACCTCGCCGCGCCCGGCGGCGCGCTGCATCACCGCGCGGTGGCGCACCAGTACACGCACGTTGCTGCGAAAGCGCTCGGCCAACCGCTCGGCAATGTAGACCGAACGGTGCTGGCCGCCCGTGCAGCCGATCGCCACCGTCAGGTAGCTGCGGTTGTCGCGCGTGTAGCTCGGCAGCCAGTTGGCGACGAAGCGGTGGATGTCGTCGCACATGCGCGCGACCTCCGGCAGCTTCTTCAGGAAATCGATCACCGGCTGGTCGGCGCCGGTAAGCGGGCGCAGCTTCGGATCGTAGTGCGGATTGGGCAGGCAGCGCACGTCGAACACCAGGTCGGCGTCCGTCGGCAGGCCGTACTTGAAGCCGAAGGACTGGAACATCAGCGTCAAGCCCCCGGTCGGGTCGATCTTCAGGAAGTCCTTGACCCAGGCGCGCAGGCTGTTGGGATGGAGGTCGCTGGTGTCGATGTTGTGGCCGAGCTCGGCGATGGGGGCGAGCGCGTCACGCTCGTTGTGGATCGCCTCGGCGAGCGACATGTCGTCGCGCCCGAGCGGGTGGCGCCGGCGCGTCTCGGAGAAGCGCGCGATCAGCGTGTCGTCGCGGGCGGTGAGGAAGATCATGCGCAGATCGCCGACCATCGCGCGCAGCTCGCCGATCACCTCCGGCAGGGCCGCGAGGCTCGCCCCCGAGCGCACGTCGACGGCGACCGCGATGCGGTGGTAGCCGCTGCCGAGCAGATGCGAGACCAGTTGCGGCAGCAGCGTCGCCGGCAGGTTGTCGACGATGTAGTAGCCGGCATCCTCGAGCGTGTCGAGCGCGACGCTCTTGCCCGAGCCCGAAAGGCCGCTGATCAGGACGACTTGCATCGGATATGCACTCCGCAATCGCTGGCGGATATGCCCAAAGTTGTAGGCATCCAGCTTCTCCCGCCAAAGATACCACGGAGCCGGGGCCATTGCCCGGGCCGCTCAGGCGGCGATCAGCGAATCGCCGTCTCGCGCCGCCACACCCGCCCGCACCAGGTCGGCGACCAGCCAGGCGGAGAGCGCATCGGGCGCGAGACCCAGGAAGCGCGCATTCGCCTCGCGGTAGAGCGGGACGGTGGCGAGATGCTCTTCCAGCCAGTCGAGCGCGACGCGGCGCCGGTCGAGCAGCATGAAGGTGATGCAGGCGCGGATCGCATTGCGCGCCATGCGCGCACCGTCCTCCTCGAAGGCGGCGAGCCGCGCGAAGGCACACTCGAGGGCGTCGTCGACCTCGACGAAGGGCGCGCCGTGGCCGGGGATCACGACGTCGGCCGGCAGCCGTGCGATCGCCTCGAGCGTGCGCCGCGTCTCGCCCAGCGCATCGCCCGTGCCGAGCACATCGGCGAACAGGATGCCGAAGCCGTCGCGCCACAGCGCGTCGCCCGAGATCAGGATGCGCCGGTCGGGGTTGTGGAACACCAGCGCGTCCATGTCGTGGCCGGGCGCGGCGAGCGCCCGCCAGACGAGGCCGCCCATCGCGATCTCGTCGCCCGGCGCGATCGTGTGGTCGGCCGCGAAGCGCTCGCCGACCTGCGCTGCGGTGGTGAGTAGCAGGGCGTCCTCGTCCCAGCGCGCGACCGCCCCAGCCATGCCTTCGGGCACGGTGATGGAGCAGCCGAAGGCGCGCACGAGCGCCGCGTTGCCGCCGATGTGATCGGAGTGGGAGTGGGTGTTCACCAGCCGGGCGAGCCCCCGCCCGCCGAGCGCCTCGCGCACCAGCGCGACCGTCTGGTCGGCATGCGTGCGGTAGCCGCTGTCGATGACCGTCGCCTCGGCGCCGTCGAACAGCACCACGCTGTTCGACGACAGCCAGCCGCGCTCGAGCACCCGCAGCGACTCGGGCAGCGTCGCGGCGGCGGTCGCGCGGACGCGCTGATAGTGCGGCGTGGCCGCGGAGCTGCCCGCACCGCTCATTCCGAGCCCTCGCCGACGAGCTCGGCGACGTTCGCCGGCAGCCGCGCGGTCGCCGGCTCGGCCGGCGCCGGTGCCGGCGCGACCGGCACGCCCTCGATCTCTTCGGCGGTGCGGCCGCAACCGAGACACACGCCGGAGTCCCAGTCGATCATGCATACGCCCACGCACAGGGCATCACTCATGGTCGTTCCTCCTCGATTCGGGTCAGTGAATCGACAGAGGCGAGCGCGGCGCGCCGCTGCGCCACCGCCGCGAGGATGCGCCGCTTGGCGGCGTCGTCGGCGCCGCCCCAGCGGGCGATCTCGTCGAGGCTGCGCAGGCAGCCTTCGCAGTACCCGGTCTCGGGAGACATGCGACACAGATTGATGCAGGGTGAGGGAATCGTCATGGCTCCGTCGGGGTCGGGGGGTTGGTCGGCGGCGCGTCGTGCGCGCTCTGTCATCGTTGGGTTGGTCCGCCAAATCGGCGGCGGGTTCGCGGCGATGCCCGGCGGCCGCGCCGCGTCGGCGCGGACCAAGCCTATCGCGGCGGCACGCCGGCTCGCAAGCGGCGTCCCGTCAGCATGCCGCTGCGAACCGATCCGCG
>JARFTX010000092.1 GCA_029289265.1 Gammaproteobacteria bacterium | reverse complement strand
CTGACCGAGGGCGAGAGCCTGGTCTTCAAGGGCATCCCCTACTTCTCGCCCGAGCTCTTCCGCGCCGCGCGACTGCGCGACCCGCTGAAGGCCAAGCAGTTGCAGAAGGGCCTGCAGGAGCTCGGCGAGGAGGGCGCGATCCAGGTCTTCGAGCTCGAAGGCGGCAACATGCTGCTTGGCGCCGTCGGCATGCTGCAGTTCGAGGTCGTCGCGCAGCGGCTCAAGGACGAATACAAGGTCGATGCGATCTTCGAGCCGGCGGAGATCTACACCGCGCGCTGGCTCACCTTTCCCGACGACACCACGCGGCGCAACTTCGAGCGCGAGCAGGCGCTGCGCCTGGGCCAGGACGTCGACGGCAACCCGGTCTATCTCGCCAGCACCCGCTACAACCTCGACGTGACGATGGAGAAGTGGCCCAAGGTCGGCTTCCACGCGACGCGCGAGCACGGCCAGGTGCTGCGCTGAGGCGAGCCGGGCGGGTGCGCCGGCCTCCGGCGCGATTTACGAACGATGGACGGGCTCGGCAGTCTCACCCGGCATGAACGAACCGCTCCAGACCCAGCGCCGCCTCGGCCGCGGCATGATCGCCCTCGCGTGGATCGCGGTGCTGGGGGTGGTCTGGCTCGGCTTCGAGGAGTACCTCGACCGCACCTACAACCCCAATCGTGACCTGGTGGTGCGCGAGGGCGCGACCGAACTGGTGCTCAAGCGCAACCGCTTCGGCCACTACGTCGCGCCGGGCACGATCAACGGCCGGGCGGTCACCTTCCTGCTCGACACCGGCGCCACCCAGGTATCGGTGCCGGCCCACCTCGGTCCGGCGCTCGGCCTCGTTCCGGGCGCGCCCATGGAGGTGATCACCGCCAACGGCCGGGTGACGGTGCGGGCGACCGTCGTCGACGAGCTCGACCTCGGCCCTTTCCGCGTCCGCGGCGTGCGCGCCCACCTCAATCCCGGCCTGCACGACGACCAGCTCCTGCTCGGCATGAGCGTGCTGCGCCACCTCGAATTCACCCAGCGCGGCGACACCCTGATCTTGCGCCCGCACGGCGGCTGAGCCGCCGCCCTTCTCAGGCGATGCGCGTCACGTGCAGCAGGTTGGTCGTGCCGCTGCGGCCGAAGGGGATGCCGGCGATGACGACGATCTCGTCGCCGCGCTGGGCGAAGCCGCCCTCGACCGCGGCGCGCGCGGCGTGCTCGATCATCTCGGCGACGTCGTGCACGTCCTCGAACGGCACCGGGTGGACGCCCCACACCAGCGCCAGGCGGCGCGCGGTGGCGAGCTGCGGGGTGAGGCCGAGGATGGGCGAGACCGGGCGCTCGCGGGCGGCGCGCAGCGCGCTGAAGCCCGACGAGGTGTAGGTCACGGTCGCGACCGTGGACAGCAGGCTGCTCACGCGCCGCAGCGCGCAGCAGATCGCGTCCGGCGTGTTGGCTTCGGCGGCGACGTGCGAGGCGTCCAGCCCCGAGCGCCAGGCGGGGTCGGCCTCGACCTCGGCGATGATGCGATCCATGATGGTGACCGCCTCGACCGGGTACTGGCCGGCGGCGGACTCGGCCGAGAGCATCACCGCGTCGGCGCCGTCGTAGATCGCCGAGGCGACGTCGGACGCTTCGGCGCGGGTCGGCACCGGCGAGGAGATCATCGACTCGAGCATCTGGGTGGCGACCACCACCGGCTTGCCGGCGGCGCGGCAGGCGCGCACGATGCGCCGCTGCAGCACCGGCACGCGCTCGGGCGCGAGCTCGACCCCGAGGTCGCCGCGCGCGACCATCACGCCGTCGGCCTCGGCGACGATCGCGTCGAGGTCCTCGATCGCCGAAGGCTTCTCGAGCTTGGCCATGATCCAGGCGCGACCGCCGACGCGGGCGCGTGCCTCGACGATGTCCTGGGCGCGCTGCACGAAGGAGAGCGCCACCCAGTCGACGCCGAGCTCGAGCCCGAAGTCGAGGTCGCGCAAATCCTTGTCGGTGAGCGGCGAGATCGGCAGCACCACGCCGGGCACGTTCACGCCCTTGCGGTCGGAGAGCGGGCCGCCGACCACGACCGTGGTGTCGGCGAAATCGGCGCCGCAGGCGTCGACGCGCAGGCGGATCTTGCCGTCGTCGAGCAGCAGTTCGGTGCCGGCGCGCAGCGCGGCGAAGATCTCGGGGTGCGGCAGCGGCGCACGCGCGGCGCTGCCCGGCGTGTCGTCGAGGTCGAGGCGGAAGCCCTGGCCGGCCTCGAGCCGCACGCGCCCGCCATCGATGCGGCCCACCCGCAGCTTCGGCCCCTGCAGGTCGAGCAGCACGCCGATGGGGCGGCCCGACTCGCGCTCGATGTCGCGGATCATGCCCAGGCGCTCGGCATGGTCCTCGTGGCTGCCGTGGCTGAAGTTGAGCCGGAAGACGTCGGCGCCGGCGAGGTGCAGCGCGCGGATCTGCTCGTAGGTCGAGCTGGCAGGGCCGAGGGTCGCGAGGATGCGGGCCTGGCGGTTACGTCGCATTAGGGTCTCCGGGTGAAGTCTGGGTCGATCGCAAACGAGTCATGTTATCAGGATGGCTCGGAAGTCATTGACGTTGGTGTGCGTCGGCCCGGTCACGACGGCATCGCCGAGCGCGCCGAAGAAGCCGTGGCCGTCGTTGGCGGCGAGCGCCGCGCGCGGGGCGATGCCCAGGCGCCAGGCGCGCGCCAGCGTATCGGGGCCGGCGAGCGCGCCGGCGATCTCCTCCTGGCCGTCCACGCCGTCGGTATCGCCGGCCAGCGCATTGTCGCCGGCGATCCCGTCGAGCGCGCTCGCGAGCGCGAGCAGGAACTCGACGTTGGGTCCGCCGCGGCCGTCGCCGCGCACCGTCACCGTGGTTTCGCCGCCCGAGAGCAGCACGCAGGGGCGCGCCGCCGGCTGGCCGTGCAGCACCGCCTGGCGGGCGATGCCGGCCATCACGGTGCCGACGTCCTTCGCCTCCCCCTCGAGGCTGTCGCCGAGGATGACCGGAGTGACGCCGGCGGCGCGGGCGATCTCGGCGGCGGCCTCGAGCGCCATCTGTGGGGTCGCGACGAGTCGCGTGTCGACGCGCGCGAGCCGGGCGTCACCCGGCTTGACCGACTCGGCGGCGGGGCTCGCGAGAAAGCGCGCGACCGGCTCGGGCAGCTCGATCGCGTAGCGGGCGAGGATCTCGCGCGCGTCGGCGCACGTCGTGGGGTCGGCCACGGTCGGCCCCGAGGCGATGTCGATCGGGTCGTCGCCGGGTACGTCCGAGATCAGGAGGTTCACGACGCGTGCCGGGTGGCAGGCGGCGGCGAGCCGCCCACCCTTGATTGCCGAGAGGTGGCGGCGTACGCAGTTCATCTCGCTGATGGTCGCGCCGGACTTGAGCAGCGCGCGGTTCACCGCTTGCTTGTCTTCGAGCGCGATACCCTCGCCAGGCAGCGCGAGCAGCGCCGAGCCGCCGCCGGAGACGAGCGCGATCACCAGGTCGTCGGGCCCGAGGCCGCGCACCGTCGCGAGGATGCGCCGCGCCGCGGCGAGCCCGGCCGCGTCCGGCACCGGGTGCGCGGCCTCGACGATTTCGATGCGCTGGCACGGCACGGCGTAGCCGTAGCGGGTCACCACCAGGCCCGAGAGCGCGCCCGGCCAGTGCGCTTCGAGCGCCTGCGCCATCGCCGCCGAGGCCTTGCCGGCGCCGATCACGACGGTGCGCCCGCGCGGCGGCTCGGGCAGGAAGCGCGGGATGCAGTGGGCGGGCTGGGCGGCATTGATCGCGGCGTCGAACATGCGGCGCAGCAGGTCGCGGGGGTCGAGGGTCATCGTCGTGCGTCCATCCGGGGCGCCGGCTGCACCGCGCGGTGCACAGTCTGGCCGGCGTGGGTTACGGGATTACTGCCCGATCTCGAAGTTCGCCATCTTCTCCAGCGCGCGCACCATCGCCGAGTGGTCCCAGGTCTCGCCGCCGTGGGCGACGCAGGCGTTGAAGAGCTCCTGCGCAGTCGCCGTGTTGGGCAGCGACACGCCGATCTGGCGCGCCGAGGCGAGCGCCAGGTTGAGATCCTTCTGGTGCAGCCCGATGCGGAAGCCCGGCTGGAACTGACGCTTGACCATGCGTTCGCCGTGCACCTCGAGGATGCGCGACGAGGCGAAGCCGCCCATCAGCGCCTCGCGCACGCGCGCCGGGTCGGCGCCGGCCTTGGCCGCGAAGACGAGCGCCTCGCCGACCGCCTCGATGGTGAGCGCGACGATGATCTGGTTGGCGACCTTGCAGGTCTGGCCGTCGCCGTTCTTGCCGACCAGCGTGATGTTCTTGCCCATCAGCTGGAAGATCGGCAGCGCCTTCTCGAAGCTCGCGCGCTTGCCGCCGACCATGATCGACAGCGTGCCGGCCTTGGCGCCGACCTCGCCGCCGGAGACCGGCGCGTCCAGGTACTCGCAGCCCAGCTCGTTGATGCGCCGGGCGAACTCCTTGGTCGCGATCGGGCTGATCGAGCTCATGTCGATCACCGTCTTGCCGGCCGAGAGGCCCGCGGCGACGCCGTTCTCGCCGAACAACGCCGCCTCGACGTTGGGCGTGTCGGGCACCATCAGGATGATGAACTCCGCGCGCTCGGCGACTTCGCGCCCGCTCGCGCAGACTGTGGCGCCGGCCTCGACCAGCGCCTGCGGGACCTTGCCGCGGGTCTGCGCGTAGAGCGTGTGCCCGCCGTCGATCAGGTGCTTCGCCATCGGCGTGCCCATGATCCCCAGTCCGATGAATCCGATGTTGGCCATGTTCGTTGTCTCCTAGTTGTTGATCCGGTGGTGAAATCCGTGAGCTCAGGTCCGGTGCCTCGTTCCCCGTTCAAGGGGGGCGAGGCCGGGGTTTCGCGAAGCACTGCTTCGCGCCGCCGCTCAGCCGCCGGCGCGGGCGAGCCAGCCCAGGCCGGCCTCGGTGGTGGTCGCCGGCTTGTACTCGCAGCCGATCCAGCCGGTGTAGCCGGAACGGTCGATGAAGTCGAAGAGGAAGCCGTAATGGATCTCGCCGCTGCCCGGCTCGTGGCGGCCGGGGTTGTCGGCGAGCTGGATGTGGGCGATGCGCGGCAGGTGCCTGGCGATGGTGTTGGCGAGCTCGCCCTCCATGCGCTGCGCGTGGTAGATGTCGTACTGGATGTAGAGGTTGTCGGAGCCGACCGCGTCGAGCAGCGCCGCCGCCTGGGCGGTGCGGCTCACGAAGAAGCCGGGGATGTCGAAGGTGTTGATCGGCTCGACCAGCAGCCGGATGCCGGCGGCGGCAAGCCGCGGCGCCGCAAAGCGCAGGTTGCCGACCAGGATCTCGTGCGCCCGCTCGGGGGCGACGCCGGCCGGGACGATGCCGGCGAGGCAGTTCACCTGCTTGCAGCCGAGCGCGCTTGCGTACTCGATGGCGCGGCCGACGCCGTCCTGGAACTCGGCGACCCGGTCCGGGTGGCAGGCGATGCCGCGCTCGCCGGCCGCCCAGTCGCCGGCCGGCAGGTTGTGCAGCACCTGGGTGAGCCCGTGGCGGTCGAGCCGCTCGGCGAGCTCGGCGGCCGGCCAGGCGTAGGGGAAGAGGTACTCGACCCCCTTGAAGCCCGCCCGCGCGGCGGCCTCGAAACGGTCGAGGAAGTCGACCTCGTTGAACAGCATCGTCAGGTTCGCGGCGAATTTCGGCATCGGTGTGTCTCCCGTCAATCCAGCAGCCCGACGGCGGTCGGGGCGTCTTCGGGTCGCTCGGCGAGCGGCTCGAACTCGTTGATCGCGTCGATCTCGGTGCCCATGGCGATATTGGTCACGCGTTCGAGGATGATCTCGATCACCACCGGCACCCGGTATTCGTCCATCCAGCGGCGGGCCTGCTCGATCGCCGGGTCGATCTCCTCCTGGCGATGCACGCGGATCGCCTTGCAGCCCAGACCCTCGACGACCGCGACGTGATCGACGCCGTAACCCTCGAGTTCGGGCGCGTTGACGTTGTCGAAGCCGAGCTGAACGCAGTAGTCCATGTCGAAGCCGCGCTGCGCCTGGCGGATCAGGCCCAGATAGGAATTATTGACCACGATGTGCAGGTAGGGCAGCTTGAATTGCGCCCCGACGGCGAGCTCCTCGATCATGAACTGAAAGTCGTAGTCGCCCGAAAGCGCGACGATGGGACGCTCGCGGTCGGCTGCGCGCGCGCCCAGGGCGGCCGGAATGGTCCAGCCGAGCGGGCCGGCCTGGCCGCAATTGATCCAGTGGCGCGGGTGGTAGACGTGCAGGAACTGCGCGGCGGCGATCTGCGACAGGCCGATCGTGCTGACGTAGCGCGTGTCGCGGCCGAACGCGTTGTTCATGCACTGATAGACCCGCTGCGGCTTCATCGGCGTGTCCTCGAAGTTCGTCTTGCGCAGCATCGTGCGCTTGCGCTCGCGGCACTCGGCCACCCATGAACCGCGATCGCGCAGGCGGCCCGCCGTCTTCCATTCGGCCGCGACCGCGACGAACAGTTCGAGTGCGGCGCCCGCGTCGGAGACGATGCCGTAGTCGGGGCTGAAGACGCGACCGATCTGCGTCGGCTCGATGTCGACATGGACGAACTTGCGTCCCTTCGTGTACACCTCGACCGAGCCGGTGTGACGGTTGGCCCAGCGGTTGCCGATGCCCAGCACGAAATCCGACGCGAGCAGGTTCGCATTGCCGTAGCGATGCGAAGTCTGCAGGCCGGCCATGCCGGCCATCAGCGGGTGATCGTCGGGGATCGAACCCCAGCCCATGAGCGTCGGGATGACCGGCACCCCGATGATCTCGGCGAACTCGACGAGCTGCCGGGAGGCGTCGGCGTTGATGACGCCCCCGCCCGCCACGATCAGCGGCCGCTCGGCGTCGTTGAGCATCGTGAGCGCCTTCTCGACCTGCGCGCGCGTGGCTTTCGGGCGGTACACCGGCAGCGGCGCGTAGGTCTCGATGTCGAACTCGATCTCGGCCATCTGCACGTCGAAGGGCAGGTCGATCAGC
>JARFTX010000134.1 GCA_029289265.1 Gammaproteobacteria bacterium | reverse complement strand
GGGTGATGAGCTTCGAGAGTTTCATGTTTTCTCCTTTCAGGTTCGGTGTCGTGAGCGGATCAGGGTCAGAACGCTTCGGCATTCCGGTCGTTGAGCAGGCGCTCGACGTCGCGGCGACCAAAGAGCCAGAACATCGCGGGGGTCAGGAAGGTATCGAGCAGTGTCGAGCTGATGAGGCCCGAGAAGATCACCACCGCGACCGGATGCAGGATCTCGGTACCCGGGCGCTCAGCCTCGAATAGCAGCGGCGCCAGCGCAAATGCCGTGACCAGCGCCGTCATCAGTACGGGGGAGAGGCGTTCCAGCGAGCCGCGCAGGATCATCTTGTGATCGAAGCTTTCGCCTTCGATGCGCATCAGGTTGATGTAGTGGCTGACCTTCAGGATGCCGTTACGCACCGAGATGCCGGCGAGCGTGATGAAGCCGATGAGCGCCGCGACCGACAAGGGCTGGCCGGATATCCACAGGCCGATCACTGCGCCGACCAGCGCGAGCGGAATGTTGGCCATGATCAGCGCCGAGAGCCGAACCGACTTGTAGCGGCTGTAGAGCACGACGAACATCAGCACGAGCGACACGATAGAGAGCAGCCCCACGAGACGCGACGCTTCTTCCTGTGCCTGGAACTGCCCACCGAGCGTGATGAAGTAGCCTTCGGGCAGTTTCATGTCGGCCACCACGGCGCGGATGTCCTCGACGATTTCCGAGAGCGGCCGCTGCTGCGCATTGGCCGACAGCACGATGCGGCGCTTGCCGTCGTCGCGGCTGACCTGGTTCGGCCCGTCACCATCCTCGATCGACGCGAGTTTCGACAGCGGGACATGCCCGGTCGGCGTTTCGATGAGGATCTGCGCTAGCCCCTCGACCGAACGCGCCGACTCGGGCAGGCGCACGACCAGCGCGAAACGCCTTCCACCTTCGACGATCTGGGTGACTTTCTCGCCCTCGACGAGGTTCTGCAGCGCGGCCAGGATCTGCGGTGCCGGCACGCCATAGCGGGCCGCCGCCGCATAGTCGACGCGCACCTTGATCTGCGGCGCGAGCACCTGCTTCTCGATTTCCAGGTCCGCGAGACCGGGAATACCGGCCAGCCGCGCCCGCAGCGCATCGGCCTGACCGCGCAGTGTGTCGAGATCCTCGCCGAAAATCTTGATCGCGATCTGCGAGCGCACGCCCGAGAGCATGTGGTCGATGCGGTGCGAGATCGGCTGGCCGATCGCGATCGCTGCGGGCAAGTTCACGAGTCGGGCGCGGATGTCGGCGGCGATCTCCCCCATCGAACGGGTGAGTTCCGACGCCGGCTTGAGCCCGACATCGAGCTCGCTGACGTGCACGCCTTCAGCATGTTCATCGAGTTCCGCACGTCCGCTGCGGCGACCAACGTGCGTGACCTCGGGCACCTGTTTCACCAGCACCTCCGCCTGTTGCGCAAGCGCGGTGGACTCGGCGAGCGTCACCCCCGGGTTGAGCCGCATGCCGATCAGCAGGGTGCCTTCGTTGAA
>JARFTX010000091.1 GCA_029289265.1 Gammaproteobacteria bacterium | reverse complement strand
GGCGCAAGGGCTATGCCGGGCGCAACGTCGGCATCAAGCTGCGCTACGACGACTTTCGCACGGTCACCCGCGACGCGACGCTCGCGGCGCCGATCCACGACGCCGCCGCCATCCGCCGCGCCGCCGGCGAGTGCCTGCGCCGCGTGCCGCTCGAGCGCCGCCTGCGGCTGCTCGGGGTGCGGGTCGGGGCGCTGGTGGCGCTTGATGCACAACCCGCAATCGAAGCGCCCCCTCAGGCCGAGCTCCCCCTGTTCAGGCCGTGACCGCCTCGGCCGTCGTGCTCTGGGCGCTGCTGCGGATCAGGTGGTCGAAGGCCGAGAGCGCCGCCTTGGCCCCTTCGCCCATCGCGATGACGATCTGCTTGTAGGGCACGGTGGTCGCGTCGCCGGCGGCGAAGATGCCGGACGCCGAGGTCTGGCCGCGCGCGTCGACGACGATCTCGCCGTGGCGCGAGAGCTCGAGCGTGCCGCGCAGCCAGTCGGTGTTGGGCAGCAGGCCGATCTGCACGAACACGCCGTCGAGCGCGACGCGGATCTCCTCGCCGGTGGCGCGGTCGGTGTAGTGCAACGCGGTCACGCGGCTGCCGTCGCCCTCGATCGCGGTGGTCTGCGCGAGCGTGATCACGGTGACGTTGGGCAGGCTCCTGAGCTTCGCCTGCAGCACCGCGTCGGCGCGCAACCGGCCGTCGAACTCGAGCAGCGTGACGTGGGCGACGAGGCCGGCGAGGTCGATCGCGGCCTCGACGCCGGAGTTGCCGCCGCCCACCACCGCGACGCGCTTGCCCTTGAAGAGCGGCCCGTCGCAGTGCGGGCAGTAGGCGACGCCGCGGCCGCGGTAGTCGCGCTCGCCCGGTACGCCGAGCTCGCGCCAGCGCGCGCCGGTCGCGACGATCACGCTGCGGCTCTGCAGCACCGCGCCGTTGGCGAGCTCGACCCGCGCGAAGCCGCCCGGTTCAGTCGCCGGGACCAGGCGCTCGGCGCGCTGCAGGTCGATCACGTCGACCTCGTAGCTGCGCACGTGCTCCTCGAGCGCGGCGACGAGCTTGGGCCCTTCGGTCGCCTTGACCGAGATGAAGTTCTCGATTCCCAGGGTGTCCATCACCTGGCCGCCGAAGCGCTCGGCGACGAGGCCGGTCGCGACGCCCTTGCGCGCGGCGTAGATCGCGGCCGCCGCGCCGGCCGGGCCGCCGCCGACGACGAGCACGTCGAACGGCTCGCGGCTGGCGAGCGCCGCCGCCTCGCGCCGCGCGGCGCCGGTGTCGACCTTGGCGAGGATCTCCTCGATGGTCATGCGCCCGGCCCCGAACGGCTCGCCGTTGAGCAGCACGGTCGGCACCGCCATGATGTGCTTCGCCTCGACCTCGGCCTGAAACAGCGCGCCGTCGATCATGGTGTGGCGCACGTTGGGGTTCAGCACCGCCATCAGGTTGAGCGCCTGCACCACGTCGGGGCAGTTGTGGCAGCTGAGCGAGACGTAGGTCTCGAACTCGAAGCGGCCCTCGAGCGCGCCGATGCGGGCGACGGTCTCGTCGCGCACCTTGGGCGGATGGCCGCCGGCTTGCAGCAGCGCGAGCACCAGCGAGGTGAACTCGTGGCCCATCGGGATGCCGGCGAAGGTGATGCCCATGTCGGCGCCGGCTCGGCTCACCGTAAAGGACGGCGTGCGCGCGGCACCTTCCCGGCGCTCGACCAGCGTGACCTTGGCAGAGAGCACAGCAATCTCGCCGAGCAGCGCCAGCATCTCGGCCGACTCGGGGCGCTCGTCGGGATAGGCGACGAGTTCGATCGGGTGCGCGACGTGGTCGAGCAGGCCCTGCAATTGCGTCTTGAGGTTGGCGTCCAGCATGGGTGTCCTCCCGGCTCGGTGCGTTCGTGAAATGCCATCGACGAGGCCGGCGGCACGGGGCGCACCGGCCTGGTCGATGAAACTTCGTGTCTGTGGAAGGTGGGGCGGGCCGCGCAGTTGCGGCCCGCCCCGCCGCCGTGCCCAGGGGAAGAGGCGTGGCGGCAGGAGCGCGTCAGATCTTGCCGACCAGATCGAGCGAGGGGGCCAGCGTCTTCGCGCCCGGCGTCCACTTCGCCGGGCAGACCTCGCCCGGGTGCGAGGCGACGTACTGGGCGGCCTGGACCTTGCGGACCAGCTCCCTGGCGTCGCGGCCGATGCCCAGGTCGTGCTGCTCGACGATCTTGATCTTGCCTTCCGGGTCGATCACGAAAGTGCCGCGCAGCGCGAGGCCCTCTTCCTCGATCATCACGCCGAAGTTGCGGGTGATGGTGCCGGTGGGGTCGCCGATCATCGGGAACTTGATCTTCTGGATCGTCTCCGAGGCGTCGTGCCAGGCCTTGTGCGTGAAGTGGGTGTCGGTCGATACCGAGTACACCTCGACGCCCATCTTCTGCAGCTCGTCGTAGTGGTCGGCCAGGTCGCCCAGCTCGGTCGGGCAGACGAAGGTGAAGTCGGCCGGGTAGAAGAACACCACGGACCACTGGCCCTTGAAGTTCTCGTCGCTGACCGGAACGAACTTGCCGTTGTGGTAGGCGGTGGCCTTGAAGGGCTTGACTTGGGTGTTGATCAGAGAGCTCATGGATATCCTCCGGGTCGGTTGGTTGAGAGAAGATGGGTGAATGATAGGGAGGCTCGATCAATTGGTGAAATGAATTACATCGATTCTATCGATTGATGTTTTCAATTGACAAGACCCGCCGTCGCCTCGCGCGTCGTGCCGTTCGAGACGGGCGAGAGGCCGCGTCCAGATGCGGCCCCCTGCGGCGTGGGCGGGCTTGTCCGGTGTCACCGCCAGTCTTCGCAATCGGGCCTCGCAGAGCCGACCGCCGGTTCAGGAGCGAGCGCGGTTCGACAGCGCGATTCCACCGAGGATCAGGACAAGCGCCGCGAGCGCGCTCCAGTCGGGCCGCTCGGCCATGAACAGCACGCCGAGCACGACCGCCCACAGCGGAATGAGGTAGTTGATCAACGACACGAAGGTCGGGCCGGCCAGCGTCACCAGCCGGAAGTACACCACGGTCGCGATGGCCGTGCACACCACGCCGAGCAGCCCCACCGCGACGAGCGCCGCGACCGGCGCACCGGCCCATGCCGGACCGGCCGCACCCGCCGGCAGCAGCGGCGCGGTGAGCAGCGCTGCGAGCGTGACGACGGCGGCGGCGGTGACGAGCGCGTCGCACGGCGGGCGGCGACGCGCAACGATGGTATTGACCGCATAGCACACAGCGCCGCCCAGGACCGCGAGCTGCGCGACCAGGGCCTCGCCGGTGCCGCGCAGGCTTGCGAGCGCCTGCGGGCCGGTGAGCACGACGATGCCGACGAAGCCGAGCACGAAGCCGGTCGCCCGATTGCGCGTCAGGCGTTCGCCGTCGATGAAGAAGTGCGCGAGCACCAGGGTGACGAGCGGCATCACGGCCATCAGGATGCCGGCGAGCCCGCTGTCGATGCGCTGCTGCCCCCAACTGATCAGCAGAAAAGGCAGCGCGTTGCCGATGACGGCGAGCGCCCCGAAGTACGCCCACAGGCGCCGCGAATGCACGACGCGCCGGCCCGTGACGAGGACCACCGCGCCGAGCAAGGCGGCCGCGATCACGAGCCGCCCCGTGACGACGAGCGGCGGCGGCAGGCTCGTGACCGCGACCTTGGTGAGCAGGAAGGAACTGCCCCACATCGCGACCAGCGCGGCGAGCAGCAGCCAGTGGCCGAGCGGGTGGCGGCTCATGGGGTGTCAGTGACGGAAGCGGCCGGGACCGCGGTGCCGGCCGGGTCTTGCGGTGCCTGCGGCGCGTCGCTAAGGTCGCGTGGCGCGTCCTCGCACGCCGGTCCGCCGGGCAGGGTCGCCATGAAGGCCGTGTCGGACTGGGAGCGAGGCGATCCGGTCAGTCGACGTCGATGAGGAAGACGCCAGTGATCTCGGGGAATTCGATGCGCAGGCGCCAGCGTCCGTCCATCGGGAGCGCGGCCGTCGCGACGTAGGCGCCGGGGCCGACCCAGGATGTGGTCGGGCGCAGCGCCTCCATCGTGTGCTCGGGCATGTCGAGCGCGACCTGCGCGGGGAAATCGGGCGACGGCGGCTGGCCGGCGGGCCCGCGCACGTTGAACGAGACATGGGCACGACGCTCGGCGTCGATCGCCATGCGGCCGTTCACCTCCCAGACGTTGGCCGTGCCCTTGAACACGAGGCCGCCGCGCTCGGCGCCCGGGGCCGGCATCACCGGGCCGACCGGATTGAGGCGTGCCTCGTCGCGCACGATGAAGGCCATCACCACGAAGGCGATGACGAGCAGCAGAAACGGAACCGCGATCGCGAGCGCGGTGAAACGCACCGAGCGGGCAGCCTTCTCGGAAGCGGCGGCGCCGCCGGAATCCGCGTCGGGCGGGGTGGATCTGGTCATGCCGGGTACTCCAGGGTCACGAGAATCGCATCTTCGCGGATGGGGCGCGGCGCACGCGCCCCGCGCGGGGGCAGCCCGTTGGGCCGACGATCGGTGCGCAAGTTCCGCCGGGCCGGGCCTGGGGCGCACAGGGTAATCGATCGCTCCGCCATGCGCAAAGGGCCGGATTCAGTCGAGCCAGGTGCGCTCCCACTCGGCCAGTTCGGGCCAGTGGGCGTCGCCGTCGGCCGCGAGCGCGGCCTCGAGCGCCTCGACAAGCGTGCGCACGCGCCCATCGGCTGCGGCAGGCAGCACCGGTTCGAGCTCGACCATCAGCGCCCCGGCCGGCTCGCCGTGCCGACCGGGCATGCCGGCGCCGTCGATGCGCAGCACACGCGCACTCGCGGCGCCCGCCGCGAGCGCAATCTCGCGCACGCCGCCGGGCACCGGCACGCGCAGCCGACCGCCGAGCAACATCCGCAGCGCGCTGACCGGGCGGCGCAGGCGCAGGTCGCGTCCCGCCAGTCGGAACAGCCCGTGCGGGGCGATTCGCACGGTCAGGCGCAGATCGCCCGGCCGCCCCGTGCCGTCCAAATCGGGATGACCCTCGCCGGTGACCCGCAACTCGTCGCCGTCGAGCACGCCGGCCGGCACCGCGACAGCGACCGGATGCGCCGTACGGACGCGGCCCGTTCCGGTGCAGGCCGCGCACGACTCGACCCGCACATAGCCGCGCCCGTCGCAGCGCCCGCAGCGCGCAAGCCGGCCGTGCTCGCGCAGCCGCCCCGAGCCGTGGCAGGCAGTGCATAGCCGCGAGTGGACGAGCGCCTGCTCGCCGGCGCCGTCGCAGGCCGTGCAGACCGCCTCGACGGCGAGATCGAAGGTTTTGTCGCCGCCGGCGAACGCCTCCTCGACGGTAAGCACGATCTCCTCGTGCCGGTCGGCGCCACGCGCTCCGGCCGGTGCGGCGGCATCCGGCGGCGGCTCTTCGCCCGCCGCGAGCAGGCTCTCGTAGGCAGCGCGCAGGCGCCGGAACTGTTCGGCGGCTTCCGGAGCGGCATTGCGGTCGGGGTGCCAGCGCATCGCCAGACGGCGGAAGGCACGCTTGATCTCGTCCGCGCCGGACCCGGGGGCGAGTCCGAGCAGGGTGTGGGCATCGATGTTCATGGGGTCTCGTGTTGCGCCCCGGCGGGCACCCGCCGCGCGTTGGGCGCGACGATCGCGCTGCCGGAAAACCGATAGCTTAACGCGGTTGGACGCTCGCCAAGTGGCCGGCGGTGGGCGGGCACAGCCCGGCTTCGCATCGTCGGGACGGGGCCGGCCCGGCACGGCCGCCGCAATCGCGGCCGTCTGCCGTCCCCGGCGGGGCGGGGCGTGCAGGTGCGACATGCCTCGTGAGGCCTTGGCCGTGCAAGGGGCGACGGACCGGATCCGGGTCGCGCAGCCGCCGGGAATAATCGGACCCGCCCGCCTGTTCACCACGTACCCACTCACCCCACAGGAGAAACACGATGAACTTCGCTCAACGTCTGCTAGCCGTCGCCGCATTCGCCGCAGCGGCTTCGCTCGTCTGGGCCGGCGACATGCCGGCGATGGAGAAGGACGGCATCCTCGTGAACGAGGCCGGCATGACCCTCTACACCTTCGACCGCGACCCCGCCGATGCAAGCAAGAGCGTCTGCAACGGCCAGTGCGCGGTCAATTGGCCCCCGCTGATGGCCGCGGCCGACGCCGCCGCGATGGGCGACTGGACCATCGTCACGCGCGATGACGGCGCGCGCCAGTGGGCGTACAAGGGCAAGCCGCTGTATCTTTGGATCAAGGACCAGAAGCCGGGCGACACGACCGGCGACGGCGTGAACGATGTGTGGCGCACTGCGCGCCCGTGACGCGGATGTGAGCCCCGACCGGCATGCTGACCCAGGACGCCCTGCTCGCCGAGATTCCGCGCCTGCGCCGCTACGCGCGGGCGCTGACCGGCGATGCGGCGCGCGCCGACGACCTGGTGCAGGACACGCTCGAGCGGGCGCTCGCGAAGCGCCCGCTGTGGCGGCCGGGCAATCTGCGCGCATGGCTGCTGGCGATGATGCACAACGTGTTCGTGAACCAGCTGCGGGCGGCCGCGCGCGTCGACTTTCGCAGCCCCGAGGAGCTGCCCGACGTGCCGGTACCCGCGCGCCAGACCGACGGGCTGGAGCTGCGCGACGTCGAGCGCGCGCTGGCGCGCCTCGCCCCCGAGCAGCGCGAACTGCTGTTGCTGGTCGGGCTCGAGGATCTGAGCTACGAGGAGGCGGCGCGCGTCGTCGGCGCGCCGCTCGGCACCGTGATGTCGCGCCTGTCGCGTGCCCGCGACCGGCTGCGGCGACTCATGGCGGGCGAGCCGGAGGGGACCAACCGTTTGACGGTGGTGAAGTGAGATGACGCATCGGCCGATCTGCGAAGACGATCTGCACGCCTGGGCCGACGGCCGGCTCGACGCCGCCCGCCGCGCCGAGGTCGAAGCCTGGCTCGACGCCAATCCGGCCGAGCGCGCGCGGGTCGAGGCCTGGCGCGCCGGCTCGGCGGCGCTGCACGCGGCCTTCGACCAAGTGCTCGACGAGCCGGTGCCGGCGCGGCTGCGCGCGGTGCTCGCGCCG
>JARFTX010000031.1 GCA_029289265.1 Gammaproteobacteria bacterium | reverse complement strand
GGTGCGGCGAGGCTGCCGGCGCGCAGCAGCAGCGCGACGTCGTTGGCTTCGGTGGTCGTCATGCGCCCGGAGATCTGCACCCGGCCGCCGCCGATCTCGGTACGGATCACCGGCGCGGTGATGACCTCGCCGCGGCCGCGCTCGATCAGCAGGATCGCCATGCGTTTGCCGACGTTGTCCCGTGTGATGTCGCGGAAGATGCGTGCGCCGGCCGAGTCCAGGGTCAGGTGCACCGCCGGTTCGTTGGTCTGGCTGTCGAAACCCGGCTGTGCGTCGGTCAGGCGATCACCGGTCAGGACGACCTCGTTGCGCACAAGCAGGGGGGAGCCGCCGCGTTCCGTATAGAGTTCGGTGCCGAAGGGAATGCGCCCCTCGAGCGCCGCTTCGAGTGCGCCAGGGCTGTCGTCGACCATGCGCACTTCGAGGGTGGCGGTGCGGCCGAGGATGTCCTTGGCCTGGGCGACGTCCTGGACCCCGGGCAGCTGCACGACGATGCGATCCGCGCCCTGCTGCTGGATGACCGGCTCGGCGACGCCCAGTTCGTTGATCCGGTTGCGCAGGGTGGTGATGTTCTGGGTGATCGCGAATTCGCGAATCGTCTGCTGCGCCGTCGCTTCGAGCGTCGCGATCAGCTTGAAGTCGTCCGGCCCGTCGTCGCGGTCGACCAGCAGCAGGTCGGACGTGCTGTTCTGGATGGCGGTGCGGGCCGCGGTGCGCTGCTCGGCATCCCGGAAGCGCAGATGGATTGCGTTGCCCTCGCGCGTGATCCCGGCGTGGCGTACGCGGCGGTCGCGCATCAGCGTGCGCAGGTCGGCGCTGGTCGAATCCAGGCGGTTGATGATCGCTCCGGGCATGTCGACTTCGAGCAGGAAGTGCACGCCGCCGCGCAGGTCGAGGCCGAGATACATCGGCAGCGCGTTGATCGAGGTCAGCCAGTTCGGCGTGGCCGGAAGGAGGTTCAGCGCGACGATGTAGGACGGATCGGTCGGATCGGGGTTGAGTTGCCCCTCGATCACGTCGCGTGCGAGCAGTTGCTCGTCCGTTCCGGGGAATCGGAACCGGATGCTGGTCTCGCCGGAGATGATGCCCGTGTGCTGGACGCCGGCTCTCGACAGTGCCTGCTCGATCGGGGCGATCACGCCGGAATCCAGCCGCAGCGTCGCCTTGCCGCTCGAGACCTGAACCGCCGGCACCTCGCCGTAGAAGTTCGGAAGCGTGTAGAGAAAGCCGAAGAACAGGATCACGCAGATCGCGATGTTCTTCCAGAGCGGAAAGCGGTTCATGAGGAGGGGCACATTGCGAGGGTTGTCGGAAGTTGCCGCGGGCCGGCGTTGTCAAGCCCGCCCGCGGCGCGTCGGCGCCGGCCCGTCACAGGGTCTTGAGCGTGCCCTTGGGCAGGATGCTGACCACCGCCTGGCGCTGCACGACGATGTCGACCTTGTCGGCGACCTCGACGCGGATGAAATTGTCGCCCAGGTCGGAGATGCGCCCGGCAACGCCGCCCTGGGTGACGACCTCGTCGCCCTTCGCGAGGGCGGCGACCATCGTCTTGTGTTCCTTCGCCCGCTTCATCTGCGGCCTGATCATCAGGAACCACAGCACGACGAACATCAGGATCAGCGGCAGCAGACCCATCAGGCTGCCGCCGGCATCGCCTGCGGCCTGCGCATATGCGTTGGAAATGAACACTTTGTACTCCGGACAGGTTTGAAAAATGGTGGATTATATCAGTTCCCCCGAGGCTGCTTGCGGGCGTGAGGCAGCGCGGCCGGCGTGGAAGCGCTCGACGAACTGCGCGAAGCTGCCTGCGGCGATCGCCGCTCGCATGCCGGCGGTGAGCTCCTGGTAGTAGTGCAGGTTGTGCACCGTGTTCAGCATGCTGCCGAGGATCTCGTTGGCGCGGTGCAAGTGGCGCAGGTAGGCGCGGCTGAAGTTGCGGCAGGTGTAGCAGCCGCAGTCCGGGTCGAGCGGGCGCGTGTCGGCGGCGTGCACGGCGTTCTTGATCTTGATGTCGCCGTGGCGGGTGAAGAGCCAGCCGTTGCGCGCGTTGCGGGTCGGCATCACGCAGTCGAACATGTCGATGCCGGCCGCCACCCCCGCGACGATGTCCTCGGGCGTGCCGACCCCCATCAGGTAGCGCGGCTTGTCGGCCGGCAGGCGCGGGGCGCAGTGGCCGAGGATGCGCGCCATGTCCTCCTTGGGCTCGCCCACCGAGAGGCCGCCGATCGCGTAGCCGGAGAAGCCGATGTCGGTGAGCCCGGCGAGCGACTCGTCGCGCAAGTCCTCGTACATGCCGCCCTGGACGATGCCGAAGAGCGCGTTCGTGTTGCCGAGCCGGTCGAAGGCCTCGCGCGAGCGCCGCGCCCAGCGCAGCGACAGGCGCATCGAGGTGGCGGCCTCCAGATGCGTGGCCGGGTGCGGCGTGCACTCGTCGAAGATCATCGCGATGTCGGAATCGAGCACGGTCTGGATGCGCATCGACTCCTCGGGCGTCAGGAACAGCCGCGCGCCGTCGATCGGCGAGGCGAAGCGCACGCCGTCCTCGCTGATCTTGCGCAGCGCCCCCAGGCTGAACACCTGGAAGCCGCCCGAGTCGGTGAGGATGGGCCGATCCCAGGCCATGAAGCGGTGCAGCCCGCCGTGCGCGGCGATCACCTCGAGCCCGGGGCGCAGCCACAGGTGGAAGGTGTTGCCGAGGCAGATCTGCGCACCGGTCTCGGCGAGCGCGTCGGGTGTCATCGCCTTGACCGTGCCGTAGGTGCCGACCGGCATGAAGGCCGGCGTGTCGACCGCGCCGTGGGCGAGCGCGAGGCGGCCGAGGCGGGCGGCGCCGTCGCGGGCGAGCAGGTCAAATTTCATCGTCGTTGCGCGTGATGAACATCGCGTCGCCGTAGCTGAAGAAGCGGTACGCGTGCTCGACCGCATGCGCGTAGGCGCGGCGGATCGGCTCGATCCCGGCGAAGGCCGAGACCAGCATGAGCAGCGTCGAGCGTGGCAGATGGAAGTTGGTGACGAGCGCATCGGCCACCTGGAAACGGAAGCCCGGCAGGATGAAGAGCTCGGTTTCGCCGGCGCCGGCGATCAGCGGGCCGTCCTGCGCCGCGCCTTCGATCGCGCGCAGGCTGGTGGTGCCGACCGCGATCACGCGCCCGCCCGCGGCGCGCGTGGCCGCGATCGCCTCGACCGTTTCCTGGGGGATCACGTAGCGTTCGCGGTGCATCCGATGCTCGCCCAGATCGTTCACCCTCACCGGCTGGAAGGTGCCGGCGCCGACGTGCAGCGTGAGCCAGGCGCAGCCCACGCCGCGCGCGGCGAGCGCGGCGAGCAGCGCCTCGTCGAAGTGCAGGCCCGCGGTCGGTGCCGCGACCGAGCCGGGCTCGCGGGCGTACACGGTCTGGTAGCGCGACTCGTCGTGCTCGTCGGCACCGCGTTCGATGTACGGGGGCAGCGGCAATTCGCCGTGGCGCTCGAGCAGATCGAGCAGGTTGCAGGACTCGGGAAAGCGCAGGTGGTAGAACTCGCCCACGCGCCCCAGCACGGTGACGTCGAACGCGTCGGCGAGATGCAGGCGGCTGCCGGTCTGCGGCGACTTGCTCGCGCGCACCATCGCCAGCGCCTCGTGCGCACCGATCGGTCGCTCGACCAGCACCTCGACCTGGCCGCCGGTCGCCTTCACACCGCGCAGGCGCGCGTGGATCACGCGCGTGTCGTTGAACACCAGCAGATCGCCCTGGCGCAGCAGCGCGGGCAGGTCGGTCATCATCCGGTCTTCGAGGCGGCCCTGGTCGAGCACCAGCAGCCGGCTCGCGCTGCGCTGCGCAAGCGGCGCCTGGGCGATCAGCCGCGCCGGGAGGTCGTAATCGAAATCGTCGAGGGTCAGGGTCATGAGCTTGCCGCTCGCAGGGCTCTTCGTGGATAATGCGTCGCTTCGCCGGCCGGGATGGCGGAATCGGTAGACGCAGCGGACTCAAAATCCGCCGGTGGTGACACTGTGGGGGTTCGAGTCCCCCTCCCGGCACCAGGCGCCCTCCTTGCCCGATCCGGCAAGGGGCGCGATTCTAGCAGACTTCGGTGACCATGGCCGAAGCCCCTTGACGGGGCGGAGGGCTCGCGCACCGCGCGGCATGTCCGCGATTCGTGGCCGCTCGGCGCCCCTTCTGCGTCGGTGCAAGACCGCGCCGAAGTGCGACGTCACCCCGCATCGTCCTTGATCTCCGACTCCCCCTGCGCGGCACGCCCGATCGCCAGCGTGGCCGGATGCGTGAGCCGGCGTTCGACCGAGATCGCGTAGAACGACTCGGTCACGCCGCTCGCTTCGCCGATCGAGCGCACGCCGTACTGCCTGCACACCTGGTCGGCGATCAGGGTCGGGGCCGGAAAGATGCCGACGCCGGCCTCGCCGAAGGACTTCATCAGCGCGCTGTCATCGAACTCGCCGACGATGCGGGGCGCGAGGCGCTGCGCCTCGAACCATCGCAGCAGCGGGCGGCGCAGTGCCGCGTCGCTTCCGGGGAGCAGCATCGGCATCCGGTTCAGGCAGGCCGGGAAGTCGCCGGCGAGCCGCTCGGCGAGCGTCGGCGCCGCGAACAGGCTGACGCCGGACTCCGCGAGCTTGTGGCTGTAGCCACGCACGTCCATGTTCGACGGCATGGGGCTGTCGGCGAGCACGACATCGAGCTTGTGGATGGCGAGCTCGCCGAGCAGGCGCTCGAGCTTGTCCTCGCGGCAGGCGATGCGCAGCGGTTCGTCGAGCTGCATTGCCGGGGCGAGCAGCAGCCAGGAGATGGCCTTGGGCACGACATCGGCAATGCCGACGCGAAATGGCGTGATACGCCCGGTGGAGCGGTTGGCCAGCGCTTCCTCGAGTTCGCTGCCGATGCGGAAGATCTCCTCGGCATAGCCGAGCACCATCTGGCCGGTTTCCGTCAGCGCCAGGCCCCGCCCCTGGCGACGGAACAGCGTCACGCCGAGCGCGCCTTCCAGCGCGGCGACCTGGCCGCTCAAGGTCTGCGGGGCGAGTCCGGAGCGCTCGCTGGCGCGCACGATGCCCCCGGCGCGGGCGACGTTCCAGAAATGGTGGAGCTGTTTGTAGTTCAGCATGGCTGTACCATTCGGCAAAACGGGATGGAGATTTCGTTGAACTCGTATATTATCGAAGAGTCTTAGGCTTAGCATTCGCTTTGTCTCGTGGCCCGTGCCGCGTAACGCCCGGAACACAAGGGCTTGTCGCAACAACCGTCCGCACCCCGATCGCCTCGCCTCGAGGCAGGCGATCGGGGTGCGGACGACATGAAAGGAGGAACCGCCTAGATGGACAACCGCACCCTGACAATGAACCGGGCCGAGAGCTCGGTGCTTGCGACCAACAAGGTCATCCGCAATACCTACATCCTGCTGTCGCTGACGCTGGCGTTTTCGGCGGTCACAGCCGGTCTGTCGATGGCGATGAACCTGCCGCATCCGGGGCTCTTGATCACTCTGGTCGGCTACTTCGGCCTGCTATTCCTGACGATGAAGCTGCGCAACAGCGTCTATGGCGTGCTGTCCGTGTTCGCGCTGACCGGCTTCATGGGGCTCACGCTCGGCCCGATCCTGTCGATGTACCTGTCGCTACCCAACGGCAATGCGATCGTGATGCAGGCGATGGGCGGCACGGCGGCGATCTTCCTCGGCCTGTCCGGCTACGCGCTGACCACCCGCAAGGATTTCTCCTTCATGGGTGGCTTCCTGATGGTCGGCATCCTGGTTGCCTTCCTGGCGGGCCTGGGCGCGATCTTCTTCTCGATGCCGGCGCTCTCGCTCGCGGTTTCGGCGATGTTCGTGCTGCTGATGTCGGGCCTGATCCTGTACCAGACCAGCGCGATCATCCACGGTGGCGAGACCAACTACATCATGGCGACCGTGACCCTGTACGTATCGATCTACAACCTCTTCACCAGCCTGCTGCATCTGCTGGGCGTGATGAACAGCGACTGACCGAAGCGGCTTTCGGCAAGATTGCGGGCGCCTGCGGGCGCCCGCAGCCGTTTCGGGGACGGTTGCGCGCGGGTCGGTCCTCGCGCCGACGAATATCGGGCAGACGCGAAGCGAGTACAATGCTCGACTTTCATTCAGGGAAAGGGCCGATGAAAACTTCCTTTCTGGATTTCGAGCAACCCGTCGCCGAGCTCGAGGCGAAGATCGAGCAGTTGCGCTTCGTTCAGGACGACCCCGCCGTCGATATCTCCGGCGAGATCGCCCGGCTCGAGAAGAAGAGCGAGACGCTCTCGCGCGACCTCTACGCCAAGCTCACGCCGTGGCAGATCTCCCAGGTCGCGCGTCACCCGCAGCGGCCCTACACGCTCGACTACGTCGCGCACATGTTCACCGATTTCGAGCAGTTGCACGGGGATCGCGCGTTTGCCGACGACAAGGCGATCGTCGGCGGGCTGGCACGCTTCAATGGCCGCAGCTGCGTCGTGATCGGGCACCAGAAGGGGCGTGACACCAAGGAGAAGATCCTGCGCAACTTCGGCATGCCGCGCCCCGAGGGCTATCGCAAGGCGCTGCGCCTGATGCGGCTCGCCGAGAAGTTCGGCATCCCCGTCTTCACCTTCGTCGACACGCCCGGCGCCTATCCCGGGATCGGTGCCGAGGAGCGCGGCCAGTCCGAGGCGATCGGCCGCAATCTCTATGCGATGGCCGAACTCAAGGTGCCGATCATCTCGACCGTGATCGGAGAGGGCGGCTCGGGCGGCGCGTTGGCGATCGCGGTGGCCGACCAGGTGTTGATGCTGCAGTACTCGACGTACTCGGTGATTTCGCCCGAGGGCTGTGCTTCGATCCTGTGGAAGAGCCACGAGAAGGCCTCGCTCGCCGCTGAGGCGATGGGCATCACCGCAGCCCGCCTGAAGTCGCTGGGGCTCGTCGACAAGGTGGTGAACGAGCCGGTCGGCGGTGCCCACCGCGACCATGCGGGGATGGCGAAATCGCTCAAGCGGGTGCTGCAGGATGCGCTGCGCGAGGTCTCCGATCTCGATCCCGCCGAACTCGTCGAGCGCCGTTTCGAGCGGCTGATGAGTTATGGCGCCTTCAAGGACCAGAACGCAGCCTGAGCGCCCATTGCGCGAAGCGGTCGCGGCGGTGCTGGCCGCGGCCGGTGTCGGGGTGGGCGCGCGCCTGTGCGTCGCCCTGAGCGGCGGCGTCGATTCGACCGTGCTGTTGCACGCGCTGGCCGGCGAGCGGAAGCGGCTCGGTTTTGGTCTGATGGCCGCGCACGTGCATCACGGCTTGAGCCCCGAGGCCGATCGCTGGCGGGCGTCGTGCGCGGAGTTCTGTGCGGCGCTCGAAGTGCCTTTTTCCTGTTCCGAGGTGGTGGTGCCGCGCGACGATCCGCGCGGGCTGGAGGCGGCTGCCCGGGCCGCGCGCCACGCGGCCCTCGGGCGGGTCGACGCCGACTGGCTGGTGTTCGGCCACCATCAGGACGATCAGGCCGAGACTTTGCTCTTTCGCCTGCTGCGCGGCACCGGCCTGCGCGGTGCGGGTGCGATGACGGCGATCGAGCCGGGCCGGCCGGGCCGGCTACGGCCCTTGCTCGGGCTTCGGCGGGCCGACATTGCTGCCTATGCCCGGGATCGAAGCCTCGTCTGGGTCGAGGACGAGAGCAACGCCGACACGCGATTCGCGCGCAACCGACTGCGCCACGACATCCTGCCGGCGATCGAGCGCGATTGGCCGGGCGCGGTGCCGGCGCTTGCCCGCGCGGCGGACCATTTTCGCGAGGCCGAGGGCTTGCTCGACGCGCTCGCGCGCATCGACCTGGCTGCTTGCGGCGGCGCCGCGGGCCTGCGGCGGGAGCCACTCCTCGCCCTCGCCGACGAGCGCCTGTTCAATCTGCTGCGCCATCTCGTGAGGGCGGCCGGCGCGCAGGCGCCGACGCGGACGCGCTTGCACGAGGCCGTGCGCCAGATGCGCGCGGCCGGCGGGGCTCCGCTCCACCTTCCGCTGGGGCAGGTCGCCTGTTGCGTCTATCGTGGACGGGTGTGGCTGGAATCGCTCGACACCGTTGCGCTGAAGCCCGCGCCGTGGCGCGGCGAGCCTGCGCTTGCGTGGGGCGGCGGGCGGGTGCGTTTCGAACCGGCCGTCGGCGAGGGTATCGCCCGTGCCGCGATCGAGACGGCCGCCGAGGTCGCGCTGGTGCCGCGCCGCGAGGGCCTCGCCTTGCGTCGCGGGCCGGCTCGCCCGGAAAAGAGCTTGCGCAAGCTGTGCCAGGAAGAAGGCATCCCCGCCTGGCTTCGGTCGAGGCTGCCCGTGCTGGAGATCGACGGCCGCGCAGCCTGGATCGGCGAGATCGGGGTGGCCGCGGAGTTCGTCTGCCCGCCCGGCGCAGTCGGGTTCAGGCCGGTGTGGGAGCGGGCGTGAGCCACCAGCCCGCCCGGCCCTGGCCGCCCGGCCCGGCAAGGAGACGGTCGAACGCATCCGGCGCGGCGTGACCGGATCGCCTCACTCCTTGGCCTTGAGTTCCTGCAGCAGGCGCGCAAGCTCGACGGCCGAGCGCACTTCCATCTTCTCGAAGACCTTGGATCGGTGCGCTTCGACCGTGCGCATCGAGATGTTCAGTTCGTCGGCGATGACCTTGTTGTACTTGCCTTCGAGGATGAGGTCCATCACCTCGCGCTCGCGCGGGGTGACCAGTGCGAGCCGGGCCTCGATCGCCCCGCGCGCCGAGTGCTCGCGGCTGCGTTCCAGATCGGCCGCCATCGCGCGGCGGACGATCTCGACCACGTCGCTGTTGTTGAAGGGTTTTTCGATGAAGTCGAAGGCGCCCTTCTTGAGCGCCGAGACCGCCATCGGCACGTCGCCGTGGCCGGTGATGAAGACCACCGGCAGGCTGTTGCCGCGCCCGCGCAGCACGTCGAAGCATTCGAGCCCGCTCATGCCGTCCATGCGGATGTCGAGCAGCGCGCAGCCGCACCAGTCGGGCTGCACGGCGTCGAGGAAGGCCTCCGCGCTTGGCCAGGTCTCGCAGGCGACGTCGCGCGTCTTGAGTAGCCATTGCAAGGCGTCGCGTATCGCTTCGTCGTCGTCGATGATGTGCGCGCAGGCTGGGCTCATGGCTCGATCGGCAGGGAGAGGATGAAGATGGTACCGCCTTCGGGGTTGGCTTCAAACCCGAGGCGGCCGCGGTGCAGCTCGGCGATCGAGCGGCAGATGTTGAGTCCCATGCCCATGCCTTCCTGCTTGGTCGAGAAAAAGGGTTCGAACAGCCGGCGGGCGGTCTCGGGGGGGATGCCACCGCCCTGATCGGCGACGCGCACGAGGACGTGGCCGCCTTCCTCGAACGTGGTGATTCGCACGATGCGACGTTCGCGCGGGTTGTCGGCCATCGCGTCCATGCCGTTGCGCACGAGGTTCACCACCACCTGCTCGACCATGACCGGGTCGGCGGCGATCTCGGGCAGGCGTGCGGCCAGATCGGTCTCGATGCGCATGCGGCGCTTTCGCACATCGGCGTCGAGCAGGCCGACCGCGTCGCGAATCACGACATTCAGATCGAGCGGCTCGCGCTTGGGCTCGGCGCGGCGCACGAAGTCGTGCACGCGGCGGATGATCTCGCCGGCGCGACTCGCCTGGCGGGCGATGCGGTCGTGGATTTCCTTGAGTTCCTGGATGTCGGTGACGCCGTCGGCGAGCCGGTTGAGGCAGCCGGTGTTGTAGCTGGCGATCGCCGCGAGCGGCTGGTTGAGCTCGTGAGCGAGCGTCGAGGCCATCTCGCCCATGGTGATCAGACGCGAGGTCGCCTGCAGGCGCTCCTCCTGCTGGAGTGCGAGTTCGCGCGCGCGTTTCTGCTCGGTGATGTCGAGCAGCGAGCCCATCCATCCCGTGTGGCGGCCCTCGGCATCGATGAGCGGCGCCTCGAAGATCATCACGTCGATCCGCTCCCCGTCCTTTCGGCGCAGCCGCAGCTCGACGCCGCCATGCGGCCCGCCGCCGGAGAGGATCAGGTCGTGAATTTCCAGTGTGCGGTCGATGTGCTCGGGGTCCCAGTACGGCATCGGCGGCAGTTGCCCGATCAGTTCCTCGGCCTCGAAGCCCACCATCTGGCAGAAGGCGGGATTCACGTAGGTGATGCGGCCGTCCAGATCGCGCGCGCGCAGCCCCGTGAGGAGCGAGTCCTCCATCGCCTTGCGGAAGAGCGTCTCGCCCCGCAGCGCCTGTTCGGCTGCCTGGCGCCGGGCGAGCTGCACCCGCAGCTGCCAGATGCTCCAGATGATGATGCCGCCGAGCAGAACGATGGAGGCGACCAGCAGCAGCGGAATCCAGCGCGTTTCGCCGCGATAGGCGGCAATGTGCACGAGCAGGCCATGGCCGGGCGGATCGAAGGCCATCGTGTACTCGCGCTGAGCCTCGGAGTGCGGCGCCACCCGCGACTGCGCTGCGATCTCGCGGCCGTCGGCGTCGAGTACGCTGACCCGGTAGCGCTCGGTGAACCACCACGGCAACTCGCGCGAGATCAGCTCGTCGAGGGAATACACGCCGACCGTCACGCCGATCAGTCCCGCGTCCGTGAAGATCGGCACATGGACTTCGAAATGGTGGTCGCCACCGGCGACCTCGTAGGCCGGGCCGTACACCGGCCGGCCGATGCTGCGGGCGAGGCGGAAGACGCTGTCGGCCGGCACTGCGCCGGTCGCCTCGCCGATCAGGTGGTCGTCGCTGGGCGGTGGGAGCGCGTTGAGCACCTTGCCTTCGCGGTCGAGCCAGTAGATGCGCGCCAGGCCGTGCTCCGAGCGCAGCAACTGGCGCAGTTTCGCGTCGGTCTGTGGCGCGATCTCGGCGACCACCAGCTCGGGCCCGAGCTGAGCCAATTGCGAGACGACGTGGTCGAAGTGGAAATTGAGGTTCTGCTCCATCCACAGCACGTCGCTGATCAACGTGGTCCGTTGCGAGTCTTCGTCGTGAGCGCGCGCGAGCCACACCAGCGCCGCGATTGCGAGGAGGAACAGCGCGAGCGCCAGATAGGGCAGGCGCAACTGCCAGAGGGCGGCGGGCGGCGGGGCGAGGGCGGCGGTGCGTTCCATCCGGTTCGGGTCGTGGTGCGAATTGGCGGGCCGGCGTCCGGACGGTATATTCGGTCGCTCTGGGGCGGACGCGACGTGCCGGTGGGTGAGGCGTCAGGGGAACATGGATGAAGTATCGCATGATGTGGGCCGTGTTCACGGCCCTTGCGCTCGGTGTGCCAAGCTGCCTCGCAGCGGCCGACCCGATCGTGATCCGTTTCAGCCATGTGGTCGCCGCCGATGCGCCCAAGGGCAAGGCCGCGGAGTTTTTCAGGGATCGCGCCGAGACGCTCACCGGGGGCAGGGTGCGCGTCGAGGTCCATCCCAACAGTCAGCTCTACAAGGACCGCGAGGAGCTCGAGGCGCTGCAGCTCGGCGCGGTGCAGATGCTCGCGCCCTCGCTCGCGAAATTCGGTCCGCTGGGGCTGCGCGAGTTCGAGGTCTTCGACCTGCCCTACATCTTCGCCGACGACAAGGCGCTGAAGCAGGTCACCAATGGCCCCATCGGCCGGCGTCTGCTGGCGTCGCTCGAAGGGCGCGGTATCAAGGGGCTGGCCTACTGGGACAACGGTTTCAAGTCGTTCTCGGGCAATGCGCCGATCCGCCATCCCGACGACCTGCGCGGCAAGCGCATGCGCATCCAGGCCTCCAAGGTGCTGGAGACGCAAATGCTCGCGCTCGGCGCCGTGCCGCACATGATGGCGTTTTCCGACGTGTATGGCGCCTTGCGCGCTGGGGTCGTGGACGGCACCGAGAATCCGCACTCCAACCTGTACACCCAGCGCATGCACGAGGTGCAGAAGCACCTCACCGTGTCCGATCACGGTTATCTCGGCTACGCGGTCATCACCAACAAGAAGTTCTGGGACGGATTGCCGCGTGGCGTCCGCCGCCAACTCGAGCAGGCCATGCGCGAGGCGAGCGACTACGCCAACCGGATCGCGCGCGAGGAGAACGAGCGGGCCCTCGATGCGGTGCGGGCGGCCGGTACCACCGAGATCCACGTGCTCGACGAGGCCGGTCGCGCGGCCTTCCGCGCGGCGCTCCTGCCGGTGCATCAGGCCATGGCCGAGCGCATCGGTCCCGAGCTGATCCGGGCGATCTACGACGCGACCGGCTTCGACCCGCAGCAACCGTGAAACCACAGGCGTCGCAGGCGTAATGTGGTGGCAGGATTGCTGCTAAAATAGCCCGTTCACTTTCTACTTCCACCCTGGAGTTTCGTTACATGGCCATCGAACGCACCCTCTCCATCATCAAGCCCGACGCGGTCGCGAAGAACGTGATCGGCAAGATCTACCAGCGCTTCGAGGACGCGGGCCTGAAGATCGTCGCGGCGCGGATGGTGCATCTCTCCGAGCGCGAGGCGGGCCAGTTCTACGCGGTGCACAAGGAGCGGCCGTTCTTCAAGGATCTGGTCTCCTTCATGGTCTCGGGCCCGGTGATGGTCCAGGTGCTCGAAGGCGAGAGCGCGATCGCGAAGAACCGCGAGCTGATGGGCGCGACCGATCCGAAGAAGGCCGACGCCGGCACCATCCGCGCCGACTTCGCCGACTCGATCGACGCCAACGCGGTGCACGGCTCCGATGCCCCCGAGACCGCTGCGGTCGAGGTGGCCTTCTTCTTCCCGCAGTTGAACGTCCACTCGCGCTAAGGGGTCAATCGGGCGGGTGGCGTGCGCGCACTGTGCGGCGCGCGTCACCCGCCCGTTTCCCTAGAGCAGTCCGATGCAGGCCCAGGCCAATCTTCTCGATTTCGACGCGCGGCAACTCGCCGCTTGGTTCGCCGAACGCGGCGAGAAGCCTTTCCGTGCGCGTCAGGTGATGCGCTGGGTGCATCGCGAGGGGTGCGACGATTTCGACCGCATGACCGACGTTGCCAAGAGCCTGCGGGCGCGCCTGCACGACGAGGCCTGCGTGCGGGCGCCGGACGTGCTGCGGGACTCGCTCTCGGCTGACGGCACGCGCAAGTGGCTGCTCGACGTGGGTGCCGGCAACGCGGTCGAGACTGTCTTCATTCCGGAGACCGGCCGCGGCACCCTGTGCGTTTCGTCGCAGGCCGGTTGCGCACTCGATTGCGCCTTCTGCTCGACGGGCAAGCAAGGCTTCAACCGCAACCTTTCCGCAGCCGAGATCATCGGCCAGCTCTGGCTTGCCAATCGACTGCTCGGTGCCGCCCACGACCCAGTGCCGGCCGAAGACGGCGAACCCGGCAACGGGCGTGTCATCAGCAATGTCGTGATGATGGGCATGGGCGAGCCGCTCGCCAATTTCGACAACGTCGTCACTGCGCTGCGGCTGATGCTCGACGACAACGCCTACGGTCTGTCGCGGCGCCGGGTCACGGTGTCGACCTCCGGCATCGTCCCGGCCATCGACCGCCTGCGCGACGAATGCCCGGTGGCGCTGGCGGTGTCGCTGCATGCGCCCGACGACGCGCTGCGCGACCGCCTGGTGCCGATCAATCAAAAGTATCCGCTGCGCGAGCTGATGGCGGCCTGCAGCCGCTATCTCGACCGTGCGCCGCGCGACTTCGTGACCTTCGAGTACGTGATGCTCGACGGCGTGAACGACTCGGATGCCTGCGCGCGCAGGCTCGTCGCGCTGGTGCGGGATGTGCCTTGCAAGTTCAACCTGATTCCGTTCAACCCGTTTCCGGGCTCGGAATTTGCGCGCTCGGCGCCCGAGCGAATCCGGCGTTTCGCGTCGATCCTGATCGACGCGGGCATCGTCACGACCACGCGCAAGACTCGCGGCGAGGACGTCGATGCCGCCTGCGGGCAGCTGGCCGGTCAGGTCCAGGACCGCAGCCGCCGCACCATCCGAATCGCGCATCAGGAGGAATCGCGTACATGATCAGATCGTTTGCAGTGCTGTGCGCGGCCGTGCTGGCCGTGGCGCTGGGCGGCTGCACGACCGGCATGCCCGGCGGCAGCGTGGCCCCGATCGCCGACCGGCCGGTGTCCGATCTGACACCGGCGACGCCCGCCCAGGCACGCGCCAAGATCCACGTCGAACTCGGCATGGCCTACTTCGAGATCGGCCGCTTCGACGTTGCGCTCGACGAGGCGCGCATCGCGCTCGCCGAGGACTCGAGCTATTCGCCGGCCTTTCACCTGATGGGCCTGGTGTACATGTTCATCGACGACACGGCCGCAGCGCGGGAAAATTTTCTGCGGGCCCTGCGAGCCGCCCCGAACGATCCCGACTTCAACAACAGCTATGGCTGGTTCCTGTGCGTGATGGGTGAGGAGCAGGAAGGCCTCGAGCGGCTCGCGCGCGCCGCCCGCAATCCGTATTACCGTTATCCGACACGCCCCTACACCAACGCCGGGCTGTGTCACCTGCGGCGCAACGACGACGCGAGCGCCGAGGACCAGTTCCGCCGCGCCGTCATGATCGATGGCACAAATGCCCAGGCCTTGTTCAATCTGGCGGCGATCCAATACCGCCGGGGCGACTATGCCCGTGCGCGTGAGAACCTTGTGCAGCTGCACCAGCAGACCGAGCCGACGGCGTCCACGGTGTGGCTCGGGCTGCGCACCGAGCGGCAGCTCGGCAATCGAGAAGCGGAGGCGAGCTACGCAGCCCAGTTGAGCGGCCGGTTTGCCGATTCGCCGGAGTATCGCGACATGATGCAGGGAAATTTTCAGTGAGCGACATGCAGCAAGACTTGCGCGACGTCACGGGCGAACAGTCCGCCTCGGCGACCGTCGGTCAAATTCTCCGCGCTGCCCGCGAGGCCCGGGGTGAATCGTTGGCCGATGCCGCCTATGCGCTCAAACTGACCCAACGACAGGTCGAGGCGATCGAGTCGGAGCGTTTCGAGAGCCTGCCGGGCCCGGCCTTCGTGCGGGGTTTCATCAGAAACTATGCGCGCCACCTCGATCTCGATGCCGAGGCGATGGTCGCGATGCTGAAGCCCGAATGGACCGGGCAGCCAGCCGTCAAGCTCGCTCCGGTGACCAATGCGGCCGGCGCCATGCCCGACGGCAGCGGCACGCGCAAGGTTGCGAAGCCTGCCGGCGCGCTGATCGCGGGCCTGCTGGCCCTGCTCGCGCTGGGTTGGTATTTCGACTGGTTCCGCGTCTCGGAGGGCGAAGTGGCGACTCAGGATCGCAGCGTCGCGATCGAAGTCCCGCGCGAGCGCGCAGAGCCGGCCCCGGTCACCGCGCCGGGCGGAGCCGGGGGGGCCGCGGCAATAGCCTCTGAGGCCATTTCGGCGACCGAGCCGGTCGATGACGATAGCGTGCCCGGTACGATCGCCCCGGCCGATCGCGCCGAAACCGAAACAAGCGCTGCGGCGCCCGAGACGGCGGCGCCCGTCGATCAGGTGGTCGCCGCGGAGTCGCCTTCCGAGGCGAATCAGCCGGTTGTCGAGGCGCCCGCAGCCACCGACACCGAAGCAACGGCCGCGGCGGCGACCGGCGGCGATGCAGTCGGCGATCAGCTCGTGTTCCGGCTCCAGGGCGAGTCCTGGATCCAGGTGCGCGATGCCGATGGCGCGGTGCTTTTCGTCGGCACCGACCGGGCCGGCACAAGCCGCACGGTGCAGGGCAAGCCGCCCTTTGCGCTCGTCGTCGGCAACGCGGCTGCGGTCTCGCTCGAATTTCGCGGCGAGGCGGTCGATCTGGTGCCCCACACGCGCAGCGGCGGCGTCGCGCGCCTGACCGTGCGATGAGACGGAGCCGCGCATGACCCCCACGGAAGCGCTCGCCCAGGCCCGCCCGCGTCGCCGCACCCGTCAGGTGCGGGTCGGTGCGGTACGGATCGGCTCGGACGCGCCGATCAACGTCCAGTCGATGACCAACACGGACACCTCGGACGTGCTGGCGACCGCAATGCAGGTGGCCGAACTCGCCCGCGCGGGTTCCGAGCTCGTGCGGATCACCGTCAACGACGAGGCGGCAGCGCGCGCCGTGCCCCACATTCGCGATCGGCTCGCGGCACTCAATGTCGATGTGCCGCTGGTCGGCGACTTTCACTACAACGGCCATCGCCTGCTGGCCGCCCATCCGGCCTGCGCCGAGGCGCTCGCGAAGCTGCGCATCAACCCGGGCAATGTCGGCCAGGGCAACAAGCGCGACACGCAGTTCGCCGAGATCGTCGAGATCGCCTGCCGCTACGACAAGCCGGTGCGCATCGGCGTCAACTGGGGCAGTCTCGATCAGTCGGTGCTGGCGCGCGTGATGGACGAGAACGCCACGCGCAGCGAACCGCGCCCGGCCGGGGCGGTGATGCGCGAGGCGCTGGCCGTCTCCGCGCTCGAATCGGCCGCGCAGGCCGAGGCGCTCGGCTTGCCGGGCGACCGCATCATCCTCTCGGCCAAGGTTTCGAGCGTGCAGGACCTGATCGCGGTCTATCGCGATCTCGCCGCGCGCTGCGACTATCCGCTGCACCTCGGGCTCACCGAAGCGGGCATGGGCTCGAAGGGCATCGTCGCCTCGACCGCCGCGCTTGCCGTGCTGCTGCAGGAAGGCATCGGCGACACCATCCGGGTTTCGCTCACGCCCGAGCCGGGTGGCCCGCGTACGGCCGAGGTGGTGGTCGCCCAGGAGATCCTGCAGACCATGGGGCTGCGCGCCTTCACACCGATGGTCACCGCCTGCCCGGGTTGCGGCCGCACCACCAGCACGTTCTTCCAGGAGCTTGCCTCGGGCATCCAGGCCCACGTGCGCGAGCAGATGCCGGTTTGGCGCGAGCGCTACGATGGCGTCGAGAACCTGACCCTGGCCGTGATGGGCTGTGTCGTCAATGGCCCGGGCGAGAGCAAGCACGCCAACATCGGCATCTCGCTCCCCGGCACGGGCGAATCCCCGGCGGCGCCCGTCTATGTCGACGGGGTCAAGACGACGACGCTGCGCGGCGACGACATCGCCGCCGAGTTCCGCAGCATCGTCGATGCTTATGTCGCTTCCCGATATCCCAAGAAGGCGGGCTGACCGGCCCGCCCCAGAAAGTTCAGAAAAATGAGCCAATCCTTGCAGGCCGTGCGCGGGATGAACGACATCCTGCCCGATGAAGGTGACATCTGGGAGCATTTCGAGGACATCGTCCGCGACTGGCTGCGCAGCTACGGCTACCGGCCGATCCGCATGCCCATCGTCGAGCCGACGTCGCTCTTCTCCCGCGCGATCGGCGAAGTGACGGATATCGTCGAGAAGGAGATGTACTCCTTCGTCGATGCCTTGAACGGTGAGCACCTGACGCTGCGCCCGGAGGGCACTGCTTCGTGCGTGCGCGCGGTGATCCAGCACAAGCTGCTGGCCGCGGGCCCCCAACGCCTGTACTACCAGGGGCCGATGTTCCGCCACGAGCGCCCGCAGAAGGGCCGCTACCGGCAGTTCCACCAGATCGGCGTCGAGGCGCTCGGTTTCGCCGGCCCCGACGTCGATGCCGAGCACATCCTGATGTGTGCGCGCCTTTGGGACGATCTGGGGCTCGAGGATGTGCGGCTGGAGCTGAACACGCTCGGCTCGGCCGACGAGCGGGCGAAGCATCGCGCCGCGCTGATCGCCTACCTCGAGCAACATGCCGACCGTCTTGACGAGGACGGTCGGCGCCGCCTCTACACCAACCCGCTGCGCGTGCTCGACACCAAAAATCCCGACCTGCAGGAGATCGTCGAGGCCGCGCCGCGCCTGCTCGACTTCGTCGGCGACGAGTCGCTCGCGCACTTCGAGGGCGTCCAGGCCATCGTCAAGGATGCCGGCATCCCGTTTCGCATCAACCATCGGCTCGTACGCGGCCTCGACTATTACAATCGCACGGTGTTCGAGTGGGTCACGACGCGCCTCGGCGCTCAGGGCACGGTCTGCGCCGGCGGGCGCTACGATGGCCTGGTCGAGCAACTCGGCGGCAAGTCCGCGCCCGCGGCGGGTTTCGCCATGGGCATCGAGCGGCTGCTCGCGCTGTGGCAGGACAGCGGCGGTGTGGCCGCGCCGGCGACCCCCGACGTCTATGTCGTGCATGTCGGCGAGCAGGCGCAGCGGCTCGCCTTCCGCGCGGCCGAGTCGCTGCGGGCACACGGCTTCGCCGTGGTCACCCACTGCGGCGGCGGCAGCTTCAAGTCGCAGATGAAGAAGGCCGACTCGAGCGGCGCGCTGCTCGCTGCCGTGATCGGCGAGGACGAGGCCGCGGCCGGCGAGGTCGGTCTCAAGCCTCTGCGCGGCCCTGGCGCGCAGCAACGCATCAACCTGGACGGCCTGCCGGATGCGGTGGCCGAGTGCCTATTCACAGAGGACGAAGACGATGGCGGTGTATGACCTGGAGGAGCAGGAGCAGATCTCCGCGCTCAAGGCCTGGTGGGACCAGTACGGCAAGTACGTGACCGCGCTGGCGGTTTCCGCCGCCGTTGCCTCGGTCAGCTGGCAGGGCTTCAACTGGTATCAGAATCGCCAGGCAGCCAGTGCCGGCGGGCTCTACTTTGCGGTCCAGCAGGCGGCCGAGCGGGGCGATGCGGCGCGGGCGCGCGAGGCGGCCGGGCAGATCATCGAGAAGCACCCGCGCAGCGTGTACGCCGAAATGGCGGCTCTGCTGTCGGCGGGCACGCAGATCGGCGGAGGCGACACCCGCAATGCGCGCGCGCATCTGGAGTGGGTCGCCCAGAAGGGCCGCGATCCGGTTTTGCGCGACATTGCCCGCCTGCGCCTTGCGACGGTGCTCTTCGACGAGGGCGCCCGCGCCGAGGCGCTGGCGCAGCTCGAGAAGGCGCCGGCGCCATCCCTCAAGGCCCGCTTCGCCGACTTGCGCGGCGACGTGCTGGCTGCCGACGGCCGCATCGACGAGGCGCGCGCCGCCTACCAAATCGTGCTCGATACGCTGGCGGCCCAGCCCGGCGGCGAAGCGGACACGCTGCGTGAGATCGTGCGCATCAAGTTCGAAGCCCTGGGGAGTTGAACGATGCGCCCTACGCACTCATCCGCCTGGTTCGCCGCGGTCGCGCTCGTCGCGCTGGCCGGCTGCTCCTCGCTCAATCCGTTTTCGCCCTCCGGGCCCAAGCCGGCCGAGTTGGTCGCCTTCGAGCCCGGCGCCGAGCTGCGCCCGGTCTGGCAGGCGCGCATCGGATCGGCCGGACGTTACCTGTTCGAACCCGCGGTGGTCGATGAAGAGGTCTATGCCGCGGCCCACGACGGCACGGTCGCGCGCCTGCGCGACGGCCAGGCGGTGTGGCGCGCGAGTGCCGGCAAGCGCCTGTCGGCGGGTGTCGGCAGCGACGGCAGGCTGGCTGCGGTCGTCACCGTCGACGGTGAAGTGGTGGCCTTCGATGCCGAGTCGGGTGCCGAGCGCTGGCGCTCGCCGGTTGGCGTCGAGGTGCTGGCAGCGCCCGCAGTCGGCGCCACGGCCGTGGTGGTGCGCGCCTCCGACAGCCGCTTGATCGGTCTCGATGCGCGCGATGGCACGCGGCGCTGGACGTACCAGCGGTCGACGCCGCCGCTCGCTCTGCGCAGCATCGCCGGTGTCGTGCTCGACGGCCAGTCGGCGGTGGTCGGCTATCCCGGGGGCAAGCTGGTGGGCCTCAACGTCGAGCACGGGGCGCCGCAGTGGGAGCTGACCGTGGCGACGCCGCGCGGCGTCACCGAACTCGAGCGCATCACCGACGTGGTCGGCACCGCCGTCCTGGGCCGGCGCGAAATCTGCGCGGTGGCTTTCCAGGGCCGCGCGGCCTGCTTCGACATGACCAACGGCAGTGCCATCTGGGCTCGCGAATTTTCCAGCAGCGTGGGCATGGACAAGGACACCCGCTTCGTCTTCATCACCGACGATGCCGACGCCGTGAATGGGCTGGACGCCTTCAGCGGCGCCAACGTGTGGAAACAGGACGCGCTCGCCCGCCGAGCCGTATCGCGGCCGGTCGCGGTCGGCGAGTTCGTCGCGGTCGGCGATCTCGAAGGCTATGTGCACCTCCTCAATCGCGAAAACGGTGCCTTTGCGGCGCGCGCGCGCGCCGATTCGAGCGCGATCGTGGCCCCGCCCAAGCGCCTGGGCGCGCGGCGCTTCGTCGTGCAGACGCGCGACGGCGGCGTGTACGCGTTCGAGCCGAGCTGACCGGAAGCCGCGAGTGAAACCAACGATTGTCCTGGTCGGCCGGCCCAACGTCGGCAAGTCCACCCTCTTCAACCGTCTCACCAAGACCCGCGATGCGCTGGTGGCCGATCAGCCCGGGCTGACCCGCGATCGGCACTACGGCGTCGGGCGCGTCGGCGACCGCGAGTACATCGTCGTCGACACGGCCGGCTTCGACCCGGTCGCGAAAGCCGGCATCATGCACGAGATGGCGCAGCAGGCCGAGCAGGCGATCGCCGAGGCCGACGCACTGCTTTTCCTGGTCGATGGCCGGGTGGGGCTCACGCCCCACGACGAGCAGATCGCGGCACGGCTGCGGCGCACGGGCCGGCCCGTGCATCTCGTCGTGAACAAGGCCGAAGGCATGCAGCGCGGCCTCGTCGCTGCCGACTTCCACTCGCTAGGCCTGGGCGCCCCGTTGCCGGTCTCCGCAGCCCACGGCGACGGCGTCAAGGATCTCGTCGATCTCGTGCTCGAACCGTTTCCCGCGGATGAAGAGCCCGACGAGCCCGAAGCCAAGGTGCCGCGCATCGCTATCGTCGGTCGCCCCAACGTCGGCAAGTCGACGCTGGTCAATGCCCTGCTCGGCGAGGAGCGCGTCATCGCCTTCGATCTGCCGGGGACGACTCGCGACGCGATCGCGATCCCGTTCGAGCGCGGTGGGCGCCGCTACACCCTGATCGACACGGCCGGCCTGCGCCGGCGCGGCAAGATTTTCGAGGCGATCGAGAAGTTCTCGGTCATCAAGACGCTGCAGGCGATCGAGCAATCGAACGTGGTGGTGCTGGTGCTCGATGCGACCCAGGAGATTTCCGACCAGGACGCGCACATCGGCGGTTTCATCCTCGACGAGGGTCGCGCGCTGGTGGTGGCGGTGAACAAGTGGGATGCCGTCGACGATTACCGGCGCGAGCGCATCAAGGAAGATCTCGCCCGCAAGCTCGGCTTCCTGTCGTTCGCCCGCTTTCACTATATCTCGGCGCTCAAGGGCAGCGGCGTCGGCGTGGTCATGAAGTCGGTCGACGCGGCCTACGCGGCGGCGATGACCAATCTCGCCACGCCGCGCCTCACCCGCACCCTTCAGGCGGCGCTCGTCAAGCAGGCGCCGCCGCGTCACGGTATCTTCCGGCCCAAGATGCGCTACGCCCACCAGGGGGGCAACAATCCGCCGGTGGTGGTGGTCCATGGCAGCGCACTCGAACACGTCCCGGCGTCCTACGTGCGCTTCCTCGAGCGCACCTTCATGGATGCGTTCAAGTTGCAGGGCACGCCGCTGCGGATACAATTCAAGACCAGTCACAATCCTTACGTCCGCAAGGACTGAACTCCACACCGGGGTCGACTGTCTGTGCTGTTGTGGCAGTGCAGCATGAAACCCTTTATATTGATAAGAACTTATAAAGACCAGAGGTTCGATATGAGCAACAAGGGGCAACTCTTACAAGACCCGTTTTTGAACACCCTGCGCAGGGAACACATTCCCGTCTCGATCTATCTCGTGAACGGCATCAAGCTTCAGGGTCAGATCGATTCCTTCGACCAATACGTGGTGCTGCTCAAGAACACTGTCACCCAAATGGTCTACAAGCATGCAATTTCCACGGTCGTGCCCGCGCGCCCCGTCACGATCCAGCACCAGGAGCCCGCTTCGGGTGAAAACTGATGCTGCGGCGCTCGGCCAGCCCGGGTCGATGACGATCCTGTCTCATGTTTGAGCGTCCGGCCGCCGGCGAACGCGCCGTAGTCGTACAGTTGGATCTGAACCAGGGTAAGCTCGACGAGCGGCTTGCCGAGACGAGAATGCTCGCCGAAAGTGCGGGTGCCACGGTCGAGGCGGTGGTGCAGGGGCGCCGCTCGCGGCCCGATTCTGCGCTCTTCGCCGGAAGCGGCAAGGTCGAGGAGATCGGCGGGCTGCTGCGCGAGCATCGCGCCGATCTCGTCATCTTCAATCACCCGCTGTCACCGGCGCAGCAGCGCAACCTCGAACGCGCCTTGCAATGCCGGGTGGTCGACCGCACGGCGTTGATCCTCGACATCTTCGCGCTGCGCGCGCGCAGCCACGAGGGCAAGCTGCAGGTCGAGCTCGCCCAACTCGATCACCTGTCCACGCGCCTGGTGCGTGGCTGGACCCACCTCGAACGGCAAAAGGGCGGTATCGGCCTGCGCGGTCCCGGCGAGACCCAGCTCGAAACCGACCGGCGGCTGCTCGGGCAGCGCGTCAAGATGCTCAAGGAGCGGTTGGCGCGCATCGGCAAACAGCGCCGCGAGCGGCGCCGGGGTCGCGAGCGGCGCGACGTGCTGTCGGTATCGCTGGTGGGCTACACCAACGCCGGCAAATCGACGCTGTTCAATGCGATGACCAAGGCCGGTGCGTATGCCGCCGACCAGCTCTTCGCGACGCTCGACACCACTTCGCGCCGCCTCTACGTCGGCAATGCCGGGAACGTTGTGCTCTCCGACACGGTCGGATTCATTCGCGATCTGCCTCACGCGCTCGTCGCCGCCTTTCACGCGACGCTCGAAGAGACGGCCAGCGCCGACCTGTTGCTGCATGTCGTCGATTCGGCAAGCGAGGATCGGGATGCGCAGATCGATGCGGTGAACAAGGTGCTCGCGGAGATTGGCGCGGCCGACGTGCCCCAGGTCATGATCTTCAACAAGATCGACCTGACGCGCGCTCCGGCGGCAGTCAGGCGGGATGAGTGTGGTAAGATCTCACGCGTTTTTTTGAGCGCTGCAACGGGTGAAGGCCTGAACCTGCTGCGCGATGCGCTGGCCGAGATCGCGCTGGACGCATTGCCCGCTCCCGACTCAGCGTCGCAACTCGCGACGACCGAAGATCAGATCATTCAATCGTGATAACAGGCATACTCATGTCTCTCAATGATCCCCGCTGGGGCAACCAGGGGAATGACGGCGACCGCCGCGGCGACCGCGGTCGCGGTGACAATCAGGGCCCTCCCGATCTCGAGGACGTCTGGCGCGACTTCAATCAGCGTCTGGCCGGCATCTTCGGCGGCAAGGGCGGTGGACGCGGCGGCGACGGTGGTGGCAGCGGCAGCGGCTCGGGGCCGCAGATGCCGCAGTTCAGCATGAAGCAGTTCGGCGGCGGCATCGGCGCGCTGCTCCTGTTGTTGCTGGTGGTGTGGCTCGCCAGCGGCTTCTACACCGTCGATGCGAACCAGCGCGGCGTCGTGCTGCGTTTCGGGCACTACGTCGAGACGACCGAGCCGGGTCTGCGCTGGCGGCTGCCGGCGCCGATCGAGAGCCACGAGATCGTGGACCTCTCGGGCGTGCGCACCGTCGAGGTGGGCTATCGCGGCACCGAGCGCAACAAGGTCCTGCGCGAGGCGCTGATGCTCACCGACGACGAGAACATCATCAACATCCAGTTCGCGGTGCAATACATCCTCAAGAGTCCCGAGGACTACCTCTTCAACAATCGCCTGCCGGAAGAGTCGGTGATCCAGATCGCCGAATCGGCGATGCGCGAGATCGTCGGCAAGAACCGCATGGACTTCGTGCTCTACGAGGGTCGCGAGGAGATGGCGACGACCGCCCAGGCCTTGATGCAGGCGATTCTCGACCGATACGAGACCGGCATCCTGGTGAGCCGCGTGACGATGCAGAACGCGCAGCCGCCCGAGCAGGTGCAGGCGGCCTTCGACGACGCGGTCAAGGCCGGACAGGACCGCGAGCGCCAGAGAAACGAGGGTGAAGCCTATGCCAACGACGTGATTCCGCGCGCCCGCGGTGCGGCGGCGCGCATCATCGAGGAAGCGAACGGCTACCAGGCGCGTGTCGTCGCCCGCGCCGAAGGTGAGGCGGCGCGCTTCGAGCAGGTCTATGCCGAGTTCCGGCGCGCACCGGAAGTCACACGCGAGCGCATGTATCTCGAGACCATGCAGCAGGTGCTCACCAACAGCAGCAAGGTGATGCTCGATGCGCAAAGCGGCGGCAATCTGCTGCTGATGCCGCTCGATCGGCTGCTGCAGGGCGCCACCAACGCGGAAGCCGCGCCGGACAGGGCGTCGCAGCCGATGCTGCCGCCTGCGCCCCAGCGCCAGAGCGACCGCCCGATCGATCTGCGTGACCGCGACCTGATGCGCGGTCGCGACCTCGGAGGCCGTTGATGACCAGCCGTATGCACATTGTCGCGGGCGTCCTGCTGGCCGCCGGCATCCTGGCGTCGATGACGCTCTTCACGGTCGACCAGCGTCAGTTCGCCGTGGTGTTCCAGCTCGGCGAGGTCAAGGAGGTCATCCGCGAGCCCGGCCTCAACGTCAAGCTGCCGCTGATCCAGAACGTGCGCTACTTCGACAAGCGCATCCTGACGATCGACACGCCGGAGCCCGAGCGCTTCATCACGGCCGAGAAGAAGAACGTCCTGGTCGATCACTTCGTCAAGTGGCGCATCGTCGAGCCGAGGCTTTATTACGAGTCCGTCGCCGGTGACGAAGCGCGTGCCCGCACCCGGCTGCTGCAGACGGTCAACTCCGGCCTGCGCGAGGAGTTCGGCCGCCGCACCGTGCCCGACGTGGTCTCCGGCGAGCGCGACGTGATCATGGAGAACATGCGCGTTCGTGCCGACCTCGATGCCCGCCAGATCGGTGTGCAGATTGTCGACGTGCGCCTGAAGCGTGTGGATCTGCCGCTGGAAGTCTCCGAGGCGGTCTATCGCCGCATGGAGGCCGAGCGGACGCGGGTCGCCAACGAGCTGCGCTCGACCGGTGCCGCGATCGCCGAGCAGATCCGCGCCGACGCCGACCGCCAGCGCGAGGTGATCATCGCCGAAGCCTACCGCGATTCGCAGCGCATCATGGGTGAGGGCGATGCCACAGCGACGGCGACCTATGCCGCAGCCTTCGGCCAGGACCCGCAGTTCTACTCCTTCTATCGCAGTCTCGAGGCCTATCGGGGCAGCTTCGCGAGCAAGAGCGACGTGATGGTGGTCGATCCCAGTTCGGATTTCTTCAAGTTCCTGAAGAGCCCGGACGGCGCAGCGCCGAACTGACTCGATGGCCGAATCCCTGCTGATGGCCTTCGCACTGATGTTGGTGATCGAAGGCCTTCTTCCCTTCATCGCGCCGGTTCGCTGGCGCGAGACTTTTTTGCGCCTGGCTCAACTCGCCGACGGACAGATCCGATTCATCGGGCTCACCTCGATGCTGATCGGCCTGGCGCTGCTCTTCGTGGTGATCTGAACCATGCGCTGGGTCCTTCCCGATCACATTCAGGATGTGCTGCCCGCGGAAGCCGACCGGCTCGAGGGCTTGCGCCGTCGACTGCTCGACGCTTTTCGCGGTCACGGCTATCAGCTGGTGATGCCGCCGCTGCTCGAGTATCTCGACTCGCTCACCACGGGCTCGGGGCAGGATTTGAAGCTGCGCACCTTCAAGCTGGTGGACCAGCTCTCGGGGCGCACCATGGGCGTGCGTGCGGACATGACGCCGCAGGTCGCGCGCATCGATGCGCATCTGCTCAACCGTCGGGGCGTGACGCGGTTGTGCTATTGCGCAAGCGTGCTGCACACGCTGCCCTCGACGCTCACCGCCACCCGGGAGCCGCTCCAGCTCGGTGCCGAACTGTATGGTCACGAGGGCCTCGAGGCGGACATCGAGATCATCCGGCTGCTCGCCGAGGTCATGCGCATCGCCGAGGTGCCGGCGAGCCGCATCGACCTGGGCCACGTCGGACTGTTCCGCATTCTCGCGGCGCGCGCCGGCCTGGTGCCCGAGCGGGAGGAAGAGCTTTTCGATCTGCTGCAGGCGAAGGACGTACCGGGCTTGCGCGACTGTCTGGCGGGCGTGGCCGATCCGTGGCGCGGCGCGCTGCTCGCGCTGCCGGGGCTTTACGGCGGGGTCGAGGTGCTCGACAAGGCTGCCGCACTCCTGCCGGGTGATGCGGGCATCGCGCGGGCGCTGGCCGAACTGCGCGACCTCGCCCGTGCGCTTGGCGAGCTGCCGGTGAGCTTCGATCTCGCAGACCTGCGCGGCTATCACTATCACAGCGGCATCGTGTTCGCGGCCTACGGCGAGGGTTCGCCCGCGGCGCTGGCTCTGGGCGGTCGCTACGACCGCCTCGGCGCCGCCTTCGGCCGTGGGCGGCCAGCCACGGGCTTCAGCCTCGACCTGCGCGAACTCGCCTTGCTGGCCGCCGGGGTCCCGCCGCGTGGCGCGGTCCTTGCGCCTGCCGAGGACGACGCGGCGCTCGCCGAGGCGATCGCCCAACTGCGCGCGGGCGGCGAGATCGTGATGACGGGACTGCCCGGGCACGAAGGAACTTGGATCGAAGCCGGATGCGACCGGCAATTGACTAGGCGCGACGGCCGCTGGGTGGTCGAAGCGCTGCAGGGAGAGTAAGCGAGCATGGCGAAGAACGTAGTCGTAATCGGCACGCAGTGGGGCGATGAGGGCAAAGGCAAGATCGTCGACTGGCTCACCGACCACGCCAAAGGCGTGGTGCGCTTCCAGGGCGGGCACAACGCCGGCCACACGCTGGTGATCGGCCAGACCGAGTACAAGCTCAATCTGGTGCCGTCGGGAATCGTGCGCGAAGGCGTCGCCTGCTACATCGGCAACGGCGTGGTGCTCGACGCCCACCACCTGCTCGAGGAGATCGGCAAGCTCGAGGCGGGCGGCATCCGCGTGCGCGACCGGCTGCGCATCAGCCCGGGCTGTCCGCTGATCCTGCGCTACCACGTCGCGCTCGACCAGGCGCGCGAGGCGGCCAAGAGCGAAGGCGCGAAGATCGGCACGACCGGCAAGGGCATCGGCCCTGCCTACGAGGACAAGGTGGCACGCCGTGCGCTGCGGGTCTACGACCTCTTCGACCGCGAGCGCTTCGCCGAGAAGGTGCGCGCCAACCTCGAGTACCACAACTTCGTGCTGACGCAGCACCTCGGTGCCGAGCCGGTCGATTTCGATGCCGTGCTGGCGCAGGCGATGGCCGACGCAGAAGCGATCCGGCCCATGGTGGCCGATGTCTCGGCCGAACTCTACGCGGTGAACAAGGCCGGCGGCAGCCTGCTCTTCGAGGGCGCGCAGGGCACGCTGCTCGACATCGACCACGGCACCTATCCGTTCGTCACCTCCAGCAACTGCGTCGCCGGCCAGGCCGCGGCCGGCTCGGGCGTCGGTCCCGGGCGCCTGCATTACGTGCTGGGCATCACCAAGGCGTATTGCACGCGCGTCGGTGGCGGGCCGTTCCCGACCGAGCTCGACATCGAGACGGCGGGCACCCCGGGCCAGCAGATGTCGTCCAAGGGTCGCGAGTTCGGCACCGTGACCGGGCGCAAGCGTCGCTGCGGCTGGCTCGATCTGGCTGCGCTCAAGCGCTCGATCATCATCAACGGGGTCACGGGGCTGTGCATCACCAAGCTCGACGTGCTCGACGGGCTGGAGAGCCTGAAGCTGTGCACCGGCTACCTGCTCGACGGTCAGCGCATCGACCTGCTGCCGATGGGGGCCGAGGAGGTGCGGCGTTGCGAGCCGATCTACGAAACGCTCGCCGGCTGGGGGGGCACGACCTTCGGGGCGCAGAGCTGGGACGATCTGCCCCAGGAGGCGCGCGCCTACCTGCACCGCATCGAGGAGATCTGCGAGATCCCGATCGACGTGATCTCGACTGGCCCGGAGCGTGACGAAACCATCCTGCGCCGCCACCCGTTCGGTGCGTAAACGAACAAGAGCCGGTCGATCGACCGGCTCTTGCCTGAAACTGGTGCCCAGAAGAGGACTCGAACCTCCACGCCTTGCGGCACTGGTACCTGAAACCAGCGCGTCTACCAATTCCGCCATCTGGGCAGGAAGCGCGCATTATAGCGACATCGGGATGGCGGCGAAAGCGCTGTCCCGCTCACGGCGGAAGCAGCCGGAGAATCCGCGGTCCGGCGAGGCCGCAAAAAACAAAAGCCGACACGAGGTCGGCTTTCATTCGAAACTGGTGCCCAGAAGAGGACTCGAACCTCCACGCCTTGCGGCACTGGTACCTGAAACCAGCGCGTCTACCAATTCCGCCATCTGGGCGAGCCGCGAATTATAAGCACGAATAGAAGAAAGTCAATGAGCAAGAAAAATACCACGACAAACAAGAAATCCAAGGCCGGCGGCACCCCTGCGGCGGACCCGCGTACGGCAGCAGCGAAGCCGACCCGCGCCCGCGCCGGCAGCGCCGAGTTGGCCGTCAAGGACCCCGGTGCGGTCGAGGCGGGTGGCGCCAAGTCGCGCCGGACCCGGTCGACGGGCGGCAAGGCGGCAAAGGGCCTGAGCGCGGTGCGCCGCGCCGACCCGTTCTTCGAGCGCGAGCTCGCCGAGTACGAGCATCCGCTGCCGAGCCGCGAGTACGTGCAGCAGGTGCTGACCGAGCAGGGAGTGCCCCTGCGCTTCGACGCGCTGTGTGCGCTGCTCGACATCGCCGAGGACGAGACGGGCCTGTTCGAGCGCCGGTTGCGCGCGATGGAGCGCGACGGCCAGGTCGTCCGCAACCGCCGCGAGGCCTACATCCTTCCCGACAAGGCCGACCTCATCAAGGGTCGCGTCGTCGGCCACGCCGACGGCTTCGGCTTCCTGATCCGCGACGACAAGCAGCCCGACGTCTTTCTCGGGCCCAAGGAGATGCGCGAGGTCCTGCACGGCGACCGAGTGCTCGCTCGCATCGTCGGCACCGACCGGCGCGGACGCCCCGAGGGCAAGGTCGTCGAGATCCTCGAGCGCGGCAACGCCCGGGTCGTCGGGCGGGTGCTCGACGAGCACGGCGTGCGGATCGTCGTGCCCGAGGACAAACGCATCGCGCAGGACATCCTGGTCGCGCCGGGTGGGCTGCGTGCCGACCAGGGCCAGGTGGTGACGGTGGAACTGGTCGAGCAGCCCACGCGCTACGCCCAGCCGATCGGCCGCATCGTCGAGGTGCTCGGCAACTACGCGGATCCGGGCATGGAGATCGAGATCGCGCTGCGCAAGCACGAGCTGCCGTTCGAGTTCTCGCCCGAGGCGCTTGCCCAGACACGCAAGCTGCCCGACAAGGTGCGCAAGAAGGACTGGGCCGGGCGCGAGGACATCACCGAGCTGCCGCTGGTGACGATCGACGGCGAGACCGCCAAGGACTTCGACGACGCCGTGTATTGCGAGCGGCAGGGCCAGGGATTCCGGCTCATCGTCGCCATCGCCGACGTGTCGCACTACGTCGAGGCCGGCAGCCCGCTCGACGGCGACGCCTTCGAGCGTGGCAATTCGGTGTATTTCCCGCGCCGCGTCATTCCGATGCTGCCCGAGAAGCTCAGCAACGGGCTGTGCTCGCTGGTGCCGCTGGAGGAGCGCCTGTGCATGGTCTGCGACATGAGCATCTCGACGACCGGCGAGATCAAGACCTACCGCTTCTATCCGGCAGTGATGTTCTCGCACGCGCGGCTCACCTACAACCAGGTCGCGGCGGCGCTCTACGACGGCGACGACGCGGTCCGCGCCGAGCTGCGCCCGCTGCTGCCGCAGCTCGAGAACCTCGACCGGCTCTTCCGCGTGCTGCTCAAGGCCCGCGCCAAGCGCGGCGCGATCGACTTCGAGACCACCGAGACGCGGATGATCTTCGATGATCAGGGCAAGATCGAACGCATCGTTCCCGAAGTACGCAACGACGCCCATCGCCTGATCGAAGAATGCATGCTGGCGGCGAACGTCTGCGCTTCCGAGTTCCTGCAGGCCCGCGAGCAGCCGGCGCTGTACCGGGTGCACGAGGGGCCGACGCCTGAAAAGCTCGAGAAGCTGCGCACCTTCCTCGCCGAGTTCGGCTTTGCGCTGACCGGCGGCGAGGAGCCGCGCGCGGCCGACTACGCCAGGCTGCTCGACCAGGTCAAGGCGCGCCCCGATGCGCAGCTGCTGCAGACCGTGATGTTGCGCTCGCTGCGCCAGGCCATCTACAGCCCCGACAACGTCGGCCACTTCGGCCTCGCCTACGAGGCCTACACGCATTTCACCTCGCCGATCCGGCGTTACCCCGATCTCCTCGTGCACCGCGCGATCAAGGCCGCGCTCGCTGCAACGCGCTGCGCCGCCGGTGACTGGGACGCGATCGGGATGCACTGCTCGATGACCGAGCGACGCGCCGACGACGCCACCCGCGACGTCAACGCGTGGCTCAAGTGCTACTACATGCGTGACAAGGTTGGCGAGGAGTTCACCGGCAGCGTCTCGGCGGTGGTGCCGTTCGGCCTGTTCGTTGCGCTCGACGACATCTTCATCGAAGGGCTGGTTCACATTTCGGATCTCGGCAGCGACTACTTCCACTTCGACGAGGCGCGTCACGAACTGGTCGGCGAGCGCTCGGGCGTGCGCCACCGGCTCTCCGATCGGCTGCGGGTGCAGGTCGTGCGGGTCGACATGGCGACCAGCAAGATCGACTTTCGCCTCGTCGAGGAGACACCCGAGCCAGCGATCAGGAAAGCGGCGGGGAAGGTGCCCGGGAAGGCGGCCGAGAAGCGCGAGCGGCCGGCTGCACCGGCCGCCTCGTCCACTTCAAGGGCGCGGGCGCCTGACGCACGCCCGGCCAAGTCGGGCGAAGACGCCCCGGTGGCGAAGAAGCGCCGCAGCCGGAGCAAGCGCAATGGCTAAGCGAACGCATTCCAGCCCCGCACCCGCCGACGACCAGGCCGCAGGCGGCCGCGGGGCGAGCCGCCTGATCTACGGCTTCCATGCCGTGCTCGGCAAGCTGCGTCGCGATGCCGAGGCCGTGTTCGAGCTCTACCTGTCGTCGCAGCGCACTGACATTCGGGCGAGGGACGTCGCCCAGCTTGCCGACCTGCACCGGGTGCGCGTGATCCCGGCCGAACCCGAGCGCCTCGACGCGATGGTCGGCACGCGCCGCCATCAGGGCGTGGTCGCACGCATCGACGCGCGCCGCCGCGAGCTCAAGCTCGCCGACGTGCTCGAGACGATCGAAGGCGATGCGCTGCTGCTCGTGCTCGACGGGGTCCAGGATCCACACAATCTCGGTGCCTGCCTGCGCGTGGCCGATGCCGCCGGCGTCCATGCAGTGATCGCCCCCAAGGACCGCGCCGTGGCGCTTACCGCCACCGTCGCCAAGGTCGCGAGCGGGGCCGCCGATACGGTGCCATACGTCATGGTGACCAACCTCGCGCGGAGCCTGCGCGAGATGCAGGAGGCCGGCGTCTGGGTGGTCGGTGCGGCCGGCGAGGCGCCGCGATCGCTGTACGAGGTCGACCTGAAGCGACCGGTGGCCTGGGTGCTGGGCAGCGAGGGCGAAGGCCTGCGCCGGCTCACGCGCGAGACCTGCGACGAGCTGGCGCGCATTCCGATGCACGGATCCGTCGAGAGCCTCAACGTCTCGGTGGCGAGCGGCATCTGCCTGTTCGAGGCGCGGCGCCAGCGCGGCAGCTAGCCGGAGCGATCCGGCAGGCACCGTCCGGGCCCACGTCGCGGGAAACGTGCGGGCCGGTGTGCACCCACCGCTTCGGCTGGCGAAGGCTCCGGCATCGCCGCTTGCACGTATCTTGCTCCGGTTTCGTTGCCGGGCCGTGCCCGGCAGGTCGATCGCCGCTTGGCGCAGGCTCGCAGCCGCAGAGGCGGGACCGCGCGTGCGACGTTCGCTGTGTCCTCGACTTTCTTCAGGCCGACGCAGGCCGGGGAGCGACTCATGGTCCATGACGGTACAGGCAAACGGACGGCGGGCGATTTCCTGCTCGCGGCGCGGCGCTGCGAGCTGCACGGTCTCGAGCAACTGGGCGTGGTGGCCTCGCTTGTCGGGCCGATCGGCGGCTTCATTCATGCCTTGCAGAAGGAGCGTGGCGTCTCCAACCTCTTTCTGGGCGCCGGCGGCACCCGCTTCGTCGAGCTGTTGCCGGTGCGCGCCGCCGAGAGCGATGCGGCGGCGGTGACGGCGCAGCGCGTCTTCGATGCGCTCGATCTCGATTCAGGCCTTCAGGCCGGCGGCATGCGCGTTTACAGCCGCATCGCCTTCGTGCTGCATGCGCTGGACGGGCTGCCTGAACTGCGCGAACGCGTACGCACGCTGGCGGCGACCCCCGCGGAGGCGACCGCGGCCTTCAGCGCGCTGGTGGGCGGGCTCCTCGCCGTGGTGTTCGAGGCGGCCGACGCGGCGGCCGATCCGGTCGTTTCGCGGGCGCTGGTGGCAATCTTCAACTTCATGCAAGGCAAGGAGCTCGCGGGCCAGGAGCGTGCGACCGGCGCGGCCGGCTTTGCCATGGGCGGCTTCGACCCGGCACGTCGGCAGCGGCTGCTGCACCTGATCGAGGCGCAGGAGCGGTGTTTCCAGATCTTCTCGGAGTTCGCCGGCACGGCCTGGGTGTCGTACTGGCGCGAGCGGCTGTCGATCCCCGAGGTCGCCGAGATCGAGCGCATGCGCCGAATTGCCTGCACCTCGTGCGAATCGGCGCAGTTCGGCCCCGAGATGGGCGATCTGTGGTTCGAGCGGTCGAGTCGCCGGATCGACGCGATGCGCGAGGTGGAGAGCTTTCTCGCCACCGAGCTGCGGGCGATGCTCGACGCCAAGCTGCGCGAGGTGCACGCGGACCTCGAGGAGCACAGGACACGAATCGACGCCTTCGATACGCCGGCCGCCGGCGATAGCCCGCAGGTCGCGGTCTACTTCAGCGACCCGGTGGGTGACGAGGCCGATGCCTCGGGACGTGTCGAGGTACTCGCGACCGGCGGCCTCAGCCGTGGGCTGGGGCGCTCGATCCTCGATCTGGTGCATGCCCAGTCGAGACGCTTGCAGGCGATCGGCGACGAGCTCAAGGCCGCGCGTGCAGCGCTCGAGGAGCGCAAGGCGATCGAGCGTGCCAAGGGATTGCTGATGCAGCATCGCGGGCTCAGCGAGGACGAGGCCTACCGGATGTTGCGCCAGATGGCGATGGCGCAGGGCCGGCGCATGGTCGAGGTTGCCGAATCGACGCTCGCGCTGGCCGACTTTCTCAAGCAGGAGCGCGGCGTCTAAGGCGCACAAGCGGCTCCGGTTCGCGACGGGACCGAGCGCGCACTCGATGGGTGCATGCGCGTCGATGTTGCACTGCACCAGTGCGCGCTGGCGCGCGCGAATTCTCCCGTCCCGCTTGCTCCGCATTGATTCAACGCGTGTTTTTCTTCTGGCACGGCTCCTGCTAATTCGCTTCCAAGGCTGAACCAACGGCGGTTCGGCATCCGCAACACACGGATTGGACAACGGCGTCCATCGCTCCTGCCTCGATCGGCAGCGGGCCGATGGATGCCGTTTTTCGTTTTCGACAGGCCCCACAAGGAGCTGAAGATGAGCAAACACAATCAGATGACCGCCGGTTTCACGCGCAGGAATTTCATCAAGGGCGGGGTCGCACTCGGTGGCGCTGCAGCGTTCGGATCGCTGCTGCCCGGAGGGGTTTGGGCAGCAGGGTCGGATGCGCCGGAAAAGAAAGAGATCCGTGTCGGTTTCATCCCGCTCACCGACTGCGCCTCGGTGGTGATGGCGGCGGTGAAGAAGTTCGACGAGAAGTATGGCATCAAGATCATCGCCAGCAAGGAGGCAAGCTGGGCGGCGGTGCGCGACAAGCTGGTCTCGGGCGAACTCGATGCCGCGCACGTGCTCTACGGGCTCGTCTACGGCGTCCACATGGGCATCGGCGGGCCGAAGCAGGACATGGCGATGCTGATGGGGCTGAACAACAACGGCCAGGCGATCACGCTCGCCAACGCGCTGGGCGAGCAGGGTGCCACCGACGGCGCGGCGCTGAAGAAACTCGTCGCCGCGAATCCCGCCGGCGCCTTCACCTTCGCCCAGACCTTTCCCACCGGCACCCACGCGATGTGGCTCTACTATTGGCTCGCCGCGCACGACATCCACCCCTTCCAGGACGTCAAGGCAATCGTCGTGCCGCCGCCGCAGATGGTCGCCAACATGCGGGTCGGCAACATGCACGGCTACTGCGTCGGCGAGCCGTGGAACCAGCGCGCGATCATCGACAAGATCGGTTTCACCGCCGTCACCACGCAGGACATCTGGCCCGATCACCCGGAGAAGATCCTCGGTACGACGGCCGACTGGGTTGCAAAGCACCCGAATGCGGCGCGCGCGCTCACGGCCGCCGTGCTCGAGGCTTCGCGCTGGATCGAGGCGAGCGATGCGAACCGCAGCGAGACGGCGAGGACGATCGCGGCGCGCTCCTATGTGAACACCGACGTCGAGGTGATCGAGGGTCGCATCCTCGGCCAGTACGAGAACGGTCGGGGCAAGACCTGGCAAGACGCGAAGAGCATGAAGTTCTTCGACGACGGTGCGGTGAACTACCCCTACCTGTCCGATGGGATGTGGTTCCTGACGCAGCACCGCCGCTGGGGGCTGCTCGACCACGACCCGGACTACCTCGCCATCGCCCGCTCGATCAACCGCATCGACATCTACGAGCAGGCCGCGGCCGCCGCCGGCGTCTCGCTGCCAGCGAGCCCGCTGCGCGCCCACACGCTGATCGACGGCGTCCGCTGGGACGGTGCCGACCCGATCGCCTATGCGCGCGGCTTCACCGTCAAGGTCTGAACAGGAGGACTTGCGATGAACACGATCGTCATGGCATCGAGCCCGACCGGCCCGGACGCAGGCGCCGGCTCCGGTCCCACGGGCGCCGGGCGCACCCGCTCCGAGGCGCCGCGCGCGGGCGCCGCCACGGGGAAGGCGGCCGTGCAGGCCGCCCCGGCGCCGGAGCGCACCGAGCCGATCACGGCGCGATTCGAGACGGCGCTGCAGGCGGGGCTGCGGGCAGTGTTGCCGCCCGTCGTCGGCATGCTGCTCCTGATCGCGGTCTGGCACCTCGCGACCCTGGGCGGAGGAGGCATCCCCAGCCCGGGCCAGACCTGGCAGGCAGCGCTCGTGCTGTTTGCCGATCCGTTCTACGTCGCCGGCCCCAACGACCAGGGCATCGGCTGGAACGTGCTCGCCTCGCTCCAGCGCGTCGGCATCGGCTTCGGCATCGCCGCGCTGGTCGGCATCCCGGCCGGCTTCATGCTGGGGCGCTTCGCGCTGCTCGCGCAGATGTTGAACCCGGTCATCAGCCTGCTTCGCCCGGTGAGCCCGCTCGCCTGGCTGCCGATCGGCCTGCTGGTGTTCCAGCGCGCCGACCCGGCCGCGACCTGGACCATCTTCATCTGCTCGATCTGGCCGATGATCCTCAACACCGCCCAAGGCGTCACGCGCGTGCCGCAGGACTATCTCAACGTCGCGCGCGTGCTCAAGCTCGCCGAGTGGAAGGTGTTCACCAAGATCCTCTTTCCCGCGGTTCTGCCCTACATGCTGACGGGCATCCGGCTCTCCATCGGCACCGCCTGGCTGGTGATCGTCGCCGCCGAAATGCTCACGGGCGGGGTCGGCATCGGCTTCTGGGTCTGGGACGAGTGGAACAACCTCAAGGTCGAGCACATCATCATCGCGATCTTCGTCATCGGCATCGTCGGGCTCATCCTCGAGCAGACGCTGATGCTCGTCGCGCGCCGCTTCAACTACGAAAGCCGCTAGGGCAGGGAGCCGACCATGAGCAAGAAAATCGTCCAGATCGAAGGCGTCGGCCAGACCTTCGACACCAAGAGCGGACGCTTCACGGCGCTGCGCGACATCCATCTCGACATCCTCGAAGGCGAGTGCGTGAGCCTGATCGGCCACTCGGGCTGCGGCAAGTCGACGCTGCTCAACCTGATCGCCGGGCTGACCACGCCGACCCAGGGCGTGATGCTGTGCGACGGCCGCGAGATCGCCGGGCCCGGCCCGGAACGCGCGGTCGTGTTCCAGAACCACTCGCTGCTGCCGTGGCTGACCTGCTTCGACAACGTCTACCTCGCCGTCGAGCGCGTGTTCGGTGCGCGCGAGGGCAAGGCGAAGCTGAAGCAGCGCACCCACGACGCGCTCGCGCTGGTCGGCCTCGCCCATGCCGAGACCAAGTTTCCGCACGAGATCTCGGGCGGCATGAAGCAGCGCGTCGGCATCGCCCGGGCGCTGTCGATGGCGCCGCGCATCCTGCTGATGGACGAGCCCTTCGGCGCGCTCGATGCGCTCACCCGGGCGAACCTGCAGGACGAGCTGATGAAGATCCTCGCGGCGACCGGCGCGACCGTGGTGATGGTCACCCACGACGTCGACGAGGCGGTGCTGCTCTCGGACCGTGTCGTGATGCTCACCAACGGGCCGGCGGCGACCATCGGCGAGATCCTCGAAGTCCGGCTCGATCGTCCGCGCGAGCGCCTCGCGCTCGCCCACGACCGCCAGTTCGCAGAGTACCGCGCGGCGATCATGGAGTTCCTGTACCAGAAGCAGCTGCGCAGCGCGGCCTGAGGGAATCGTCCCCGGCCGCGCCGGATCGGTGCGCCGGCCCCGGTGCGGGGCCGGTCCCAGCGCCCAGTTCGAAGGAGCATTCGGCATGAAGAGAATGAAGCTCGTGATGGTCGGCAACGGCATGGCCGGCGTGCGCACGCTCGAGGAGCTCTTGAAGCACGCCCCCGACCTGTACGACATCACCGTGTTCGGCGCCGAGCCGCACGGCAACTACAACCGCATCCTGCTCTCGCCGGTGCTGGCCGGCGAGATGACGCTGCCCGAGATCATGCTCAACGATCTCGACTGGTATCGCGAGCACGGCATCACCCTGCATGCCGGCAAGCGCGTCACGCAGATCGACCGCGTGCGCCGGCGCGTGGTCGCCGACGACGGCACCGGGGCCGAGTACGATCGGCTGCTGCTCGCGACCGGCTCGACGCCGTTCATCCCGCCGATCCCCGGCAAGGCGTTGCCAGGCGTGCTCGCCTACCGCGACATCGCCGACACCGAGGCGATGATCGAGGCCGCCGGCCGCTACCGCCACGCCGTGGTGATCGGCGCCGGCCTGCTCGGCCTCGAGGCGGCCAACGGCCTGATGCTGCGCGGCATGGACGTCACCGTCGTGCACCTCGCCGACTGGATCATGGAGCGCCAGCTCGACCGCGCCGCCGCCGACATGCTGCAGGCCTCGCTCGAGGCGAAGGGCATGAAGTTCCTGCTGGCGCGCCAGACCGACGCGCTGGTCGAGGGCGAGGACGGGCGCGTCGCCGCGGTGCGCTTCAAGGACGGCGCGGAGATCCCGGCGCAGCTCGTCGTGGTCGCCGCCGGCATCCGCCCCAACTACGCGCTCGCCGAGTCGGCGGGGCTGTACTGCGGCGAGGGGCGGGTGCGCGGCATCCACGTCTCGGACACCATGCAGACGGTCACCGACCCGCGCATCTACGCCGTGGGCGAGTGCGTCGCCCACCGCGGCGTCGCCTACGGGCTGGTCGCGCCGCTGTTCGAGCAGGGCAAGGTCTGCGCCAACCACCTCGCCAACTTCGGCATAGGCCGCTACGAGGGCTCGGTCACCTCGACCAAGCTCAAGGTGACCGGCATCGACGTGTTCTCGGCCGGTGACTTCTCGGGCGGCGACGGCACCGAGGAGATCGTGCTGCACGACAGGCAGGGGGGCGTCTACAAGCGCCTGGTGCTGCGCGCGAACCGCATCGTCGGCGCGGTGCTCTACGGCGACACCGCCGATGGCGCCTGGTACTTCCAGCTGATGAAGGACGGCCAGGACGTCGGCGCGATCCGCGACCACCTGATGTTCGGCCAGAACCATCTGGGCGACACCGGCCACAAGGGCGAGAACAAGGCCGCGGCGATGGCCGACACCGCCGAGGTGTGCGGCTGCAACGGCGTGTGCAAGGGCACCATCGTCAAGGCGATCAAGGAGAAGGGGCTGTTCACGCTCGACGACGTCAAGAAGCACACCAAGGCGGCCTCGTCCTGCGGCTCGTGCACCGGGCTGGTCGAGCAGATCCTCGCTTCGACCGTGGGGGGCGCCTACCAGGCGGTCAGCGCCCACGACAAGCCGGTGTGCGGCTGCACCGAGCATTCCCACGGCGAGGTGCGCAAGGCCGTGCGCGAGTTGAAGCTTCTCACCATCCCCGACGCGATGCGCGCGCTCGGCTGGAAGACCCCGAACGGCTGCGCCACCTGCCGCCCGGCGCTCAACTACTACCTGATCTCGACCTGGCCGCACGAGGCCCAGGACGACCCGCAGAGCCGCTTCGTGAACGAGCGCGCCCACGCCAATATCCAGAAGGACGGCACCTACTCGGTGGTGCCGCGCATGCTCGGCGGCCTCACCACCCCGGACGAGCTGCGCCGCATCGCCGACGTCGCCGACAAGTACGCGATCCCGACGGTCAAGGTGACCGGCGGCCAGCGCATCGACCTGCTGGGCGTGAAGAAGGACGACCTGCCCAAGGTCTGGAAGGACCTCGGCATGGCGAGCGGACACGCCTACGGCAAGAGCATCCGCACCGTGAAGACCTGCGTCGGCGCCGAGCACTGCCGCTTCGGCACGCAGCGCTCGATGGCGATGGGCGTTGATCTCGAGCGGATGCTGTTCGGCATGTGGAGCCCGCACAAGGTCAAGCTCGCGGTCTCCGGCTGCCCGCGCAACTGCGCCGAGGCCGGCATCAAGGACGTCGGCGTGATCGGCGTCGATTCCGGCTGGGAACTCTACGTCGCCGGCAACGGCGGCATCAAGACCGAGGTCGCGCAGTTCCTGTGCAAGGTCGCGAGCCGCGAGGAGGTGATGGAGTACTCCGGCGCGTTCCTGCAGCTCTACCGCGAGGAAGGCTACTACCTCGAGCGCACCGTGCATTACGTGCATCGGGTCGGCCTCGATTACGTCAAGCTGCGCGTGGTCGAGGACGCCGCCAACCGGCAGGCGCTGTTCGAGCGGCTGCTCTACGCGCTGCGCGACTACGAGGATCCGTGGGCCGAGCGCGCGGCCGAGGCGGCGGCGCCGGTGCTCAAGCGACAGTTCGAAACCCTGGAAGCATGAGGCAGACGATGGAAACCACCACTCTCGACCCGGCCGCCGCGGCGGCCGGCACGGGCTGGAAGACGATCTGCCGGCTCGAGGACATCCCGGTGCTCGGCGCCCGCGTGGTCGCCTCGCGTCAGGGCGACATCGCGATCTTCCGCACCGCCGACGACGAGATCTTCGCGATGCACGACAAGTGCCCGCACAAGGGCGGCCCGTTGTCGCAAGGCATCGTCCATGGCCGGCAGGTCACCTGCCCCCTGCACGGCTGGAAGATCGAGCTCGAAAGCGGCGAGGCCGTGGCCCCCGACGTCGGCTGCGCGGGCCGTTTCGAGGTCCGGCTGGTCGACGGGCGGGTCATGCTGCGGGCGTAGAAACCCACGAGGAGGTCGTCGAGGATGGAAACCCGATCCACCTGCCCCTACTGCGGCGTCGGCTGCGGCGTGCTGATCGCCCACGACGGGGCGCGCATCACCGGCGTCCGCGGCGACCCCGAGCATCCGGCCAATTTCGGGCGGCTGTGCACCAAGGGGGCGACGCTGCACCTCACCGCCGGCGCGCTGCCGGGGCGCGCGCTCCACCCGGAGCTGCGGACGACCCGTGCCGCGCCGCGCGTGCGAGTCGGCTGGGATCAAGCGCTCGAGACGGCCGCCGAGCGCTTCGCCACGACCATCGCCGAGCACGGCCCGGATGCGGTCGCCTTCTACGTCTCCGGCCAGCTCCTGACCGAGGACTATTACGTCTTCAACAAGCTCGCCCGCGCGCTCGTCGGCACCCACAACATCGACTCCAACTCGCGCCTGTGCATGTCGAGCGCGGTCGCCGCCTACAAGGCTACGCTCGGCGCCGACAGCGTGCCGTGCAGCTACGAGGACATCGCCACCGCCGACCACCTGCTGATTGCTGGCTCGAACACCGCCTGGGCGCACCCCGTCGTGTTCCGCCGCATCGAGGATGCCAAGCGTGCCAACCCGGGCCTGTCGATCACCGTGGTCGATCCGCGCCGCACCGAGACCGCCGAGTTCGCCGATCTGCACCTGCAGATCGCGCCGGGCTCGGACCTGCTGCTCTACAACGCGATGCTGCACGTGCTGTTGTGGGAGGAACTGGTCGACCGCGACTTCATCCGCGCCCACACCAGCGGCTTCGCCGAGCTGCGCGCGCAACTCGTCGACTGCTCGCCGGGCAACGTCGCCGCGGCCTGCGGCGTGCCGGCCGAGGCCATCGTCGAGGCGGCGCGCCGCTTCGGGAGCGCCCGGGCGGCGCTGTCGCTGTGGTGCCAGGGGCTCAACCAGTCGCACCACGGCACCGCCAACGGCGTCGCGCTGATCCACCTGCACCTCGCCACCGGCCAGATCGGGCGGCCCGGCACCGGCCCGTTCTCGCTCACCGGCCAGCCCAACGCGAGGGGTGGGCGCGAGGTCGGCGCGATGGCGACGCTGCTGCCGGCGCACCGCGACGTCGCGAGCGCCGCCGACCGCGACGAGCTTGCCCGCCTGTGGGGCGTGCCGGTGCTGCCGACGGCGCCGGGGCTGCCGGCGGTGCAGATGTTCGAGGCGATGCGCGACGGGCGCATCAAGGCGGTGTGGATCGCCTGCACCAATCCGGCGCAGTCGCTGCCCGACCAGGCGCGGGTGCGCGAGGCACTCGCCGCCTGCGAGTTCGTGGTGCTGCAGGAGGCCTTCGCCGACACCGAGACCGCCGCGTTCGCCGACCTGCTGCTGCCGGCCGCGAGCTGGGGCGAGAGGTCAGGCACCGTGACCAACTCCGAGCGGCGCATCTCGCGCGTGGGCGCGGCCGTTCCCGCGCCGGGCGAGGCGCGCCCCGACTGGGCGATCGCCGCCGACTTCGCGCGCCGGCTGGCGCCGCGCCTGGGCCGGCCCGAGGACACGCAGCTGTTCGCGTTCGCCGACGCGGCGGCGGTGTTCGCCGAGCACGCGGCGCTCAGCCAAGGGCGCGACTGCGATCTGAGCGGGCTCTCGCACGCGCTGCTCGAGGCGCAGGGGCCGCAGCAGTGGCCGTTTCCGCGTGGCGCGGCAGCGGGGCGCGCGCGCCTCTTCGAGGACCGACGCTTTGCCACCGCCGACGGCCGCGCCCGCTTCAGCCCGCTCGGTGCGCCGCGGCGCCATGCGCTGCTGCCGGAGGCGGCCGACGCCCGCCACCCCTTCGTGCTCAACACCGGGCGGCTGCGCGACCAGTGGCACGGCATGAGCCGCAGCGGCCGCGTGCCCTCGCTTTGGGGCCACGCGCCGCGCGCGGTGGTGGCGCTCAATCCGGTGGACCTCGCCCGCCGCGGCTGGCGCGAGGGCGCGCTGCTGCGCGTCGCCGGCCGCCGCGGCCACCTGGTGCTGCCGGTCGCCGCCGATGGCGGCGTCGCCCCGGGGCAGGCCTTCGTGCCGATGCACTGGGGGACGGCGACGCTCGCCCAGCCCGGCGCCAACGCGCTCGCGTCGGACGCGACCGATC
>JARFTX010000090.1 GCA_029289265.1 Gammaproteobacteria bacterium | reverse complement strand
TGAAAGGAACCCGTGACGGCCGGTGTGGCCGCCGTCCTTTATTTAAGGCCCGACCCCGGGCGGGGTCAACTTCGGGGCGCGTTCGGCGGCCTATACCGCGAGCCGCGCGCGCACGCCGTCGCCGTCCATGTCGGCGCCGCGGCCGCGCATCACGATCTCGCCGCGCTCCATGACGAGGTAATGATCGGCGAGCGCGCGGGCGAAGTCGTAGTACTGCTCGACCAGCAGGATCGCCATCTCGCCGGTGGCGGCGAGGCCGCGGATGGCGCGCTCGATGTCCTTGATGATGGAGGGCTGGATGCCCTCGGTCGGCTCGTCGAGGATCAGCAGCCTGGGCCCCGCAGCGAGCGCGCGGCCGATCGCGAGCTGCTGCTGCTGGCCGCCGGAGAGGTCGCCGCCGCGCCGGCCGAGCATCTGGCGCAGGACCGGAAACATCTCGAAGATGCGCGCCGGCACGGGCTCGCCGCGCGGGCGCGGGGCGAGGCCCATCAGCAGGTTCTCGCCGACCGTGAGGCGTGGGAAGATCTCGCGCCCCTGCGGCACGTAGCCGATGCCGGCGCGCACGCGGGCGTGCGACGGTACCCGGGTGAGGTCCTCGGCCCCGAAGCGGATCGCGCCGCTCGCCGCCGGCACCAGGCCCATCAGGGTCTTGAGCAGCGTGGTCTTGCCGACGCCGTTGCGCCCGAGCAGCGTCGTGACCTGGCCGGCCGGCACGTCGAACGAGAGTCCGCGCAGGATGTGGCTGCCGCCGTAGTACTGGTTGAGGTTTTCTACCGACAACATATTCGATTCCTCGTGTTCGCACGCGGGTCACTGCATGGCAGTCCAGCGATCTAGCGTCGTGCTGCTAACCGCCGAGCACGGGGGGGTATTCGCTCCGCGGCTGCGGAACTCGCTTCGCTGCGCTCGCTCAGACAGTCCTCGCCGCTGCGCGAACCCCCCCCGCGCCCGGCTTGGCGATGAGAAGATCCCAGCACGCAGTCCTTCACGCATTGTTGAATACGCACGCCGTCGAGCCGGATGTGCCAGGTGTTTGCGGAGCAGGCGAGGACTGTCTGAGCCCGAAGGGCGCACAGTTGCGTACCCTCCGCCCGCTGCTGCGCAGCAGCGGCAGCCTGCGGAGCAAATACTTGGTGCAGCCGGCGGTTACTCCCGTGAATCCCCAAGAACTCGCCCGCAGCGCCGCATTATTCCGTTATCGCCCCAAATACACCTCGATCACCCGCTCGTCGGCCTGCACGGTGGCGAGATCGCCCTCGGCGAGCACCGCGCCTTCGTGCAGCACAGTGACCTTGCCGCCGAGGGCGGCGACGAAACTCATGTCGTGCTCGACGACGACCAGCGAGTGCGTGCCGGCGAGGCTCACGAACAGCTCGGCGGTGCGCTCGGTCTCCTCGTCGGTCATGCCGGCGACCGGCTCGTCGAGGAGCAGCAGCCTGGGCTCCTGCACCAGCAGCATTGCGATCTCCAGCCACTGCTTCTGGCCGTGCGAGAGCAGCCCGGCGAGCCGGTCGGCCTCGGCGGCGAGGCGCACCCGCGCGAGCACGGCGGCGATGCGGTCGCGCTCGTCGTCGGCGAGGCGCGCGAACAGCGTGCGGCGCACGCGCTTGTCGGCCTTCAGCGCGAGCTCGAGGTTCTCGAACACGGTGTGATGCTCGAACACGGTCGGCTTCTGGAACTTGCGGCCGATGCCGGCGTGGGCGATCTGCGGCTCGGTGAGGCGGGTGAGGTCGAGCGTCTGGCCGAAGAAGGCCTTGCCCTCGTCGGGGCGGGTCTTGCCGGTGATGACGTCCATCATCGTCGTCTTGCCGGCGCCGTTGGGGCCGATGATCGCACGCAGCTCGCCGGCGTCGATCGCGAGCGACAGGCGGTTGAGCGCGCGAAAGCCGTCGAAGCTCACGCTGATGTCCTCGAGATAGAGGATCACGTTGTGGGTGAGATCCAGCGCGCCGGGCACGACGACGTGGCCCGAGGGCCGGTCGCGGTGGCCGGGCGGCTCGCCGACGCGGGCGTCGCGGTCGGGCGCGGGTTGGATCATGGCTGCACCCCCTTGGTCGCAATCGCGGGCGACGTCACCGCCGGGCCGTTCGCGCGCTCGTCGCGCGTCTCCAGGGATTGCGCGGCATACGCTCCGGGCAATGCGCGCGCAGCGGGTGCGATGGGCCGCTCGGCCCCGATCGCGCCTTCACCCGTGCTTGCGTCTGCGTCTGCGACTGCGCCCGCGGCTGTGGCTGGCGCCGCACCGGCCAATGCGCGTGCCGGGCCGGGCGGCGCGGCCGCCGGGTGGGCGGGTGAGCCCGCCGAGGCACCGAAGGTCCCGCCTTCCCCCCTTGATGCCGCGTCTCCTGCCACGCGCCGCGTCAGCCGGCGCACGAGACCGACCACGCCGTCGGGCAGGAACAGCGTCACCGCGACGAACAGGAAGCCCAGCACGAAAGGCCAGTACTCGGGGAAGGACACCGTGAACCAGCTCTTGGCGAGATTGACGAGCCCGGCGCCGACGACGGCGCCGACGAGCGTGCCGCGTCCGCCGACGGCGACCCAGATCGCGATCTCGATCGAGTTGGCCGGGCTCATCTCCGACGGGTTGATGATGCCGACCTGGGGCACGTAGAGCGCGCCGGCGAGGCCGCACAGCACCGCCGACAGCGTCCAGACGAAGAGCTTGTAGTGCAGCGGGTTGTAGCCGATGAACATGACGCGGGACTCGGCGTCGCGGATCGCCGCGAGCACGCGGCCGAAGCGCGAGGTGACGAGGTAGCGGCCGAGCACCAGGGCGGCGACGAGCAGCGCCGCCGACAGCGCGAACAGCGCGACGCGCGTCTCCGGCGCGGTGATCGGGTAGCCGAGGATGCGCTTGAAGTCGGTGAAGCCGTTGTTGCCGCCGAAGCCGGTCTCGTTGCGGAAGAAGAGCAGCATCGCCGCGTAGGTGAGCGCCTGGGTGATGATCGAGAAATAGACGCCCTTGATGCGCGAGCGAAAGGCGAACCAGCCGAACACGAAGGCGACCGCGCCGGGCAGCGCCATCGCCAGGAACAGCGCCCACAGGAAGGAGTCGGAGCCGGCCCAGTACCACGGCAGTTCCTTCCAGTCGAGGAACACCATGAAGTCGGGCAGGTCGCTCTGGTAGCTGCCGTCGCGGCCGATGCCGCGCATCAGGTACATGCCGAAGGCGTAGCCGCCGAGGGCGAAGAAGAGGCCGTGGCCGAGCGAGAGGATGCCGGCGTAGCCCCAGATCAGGTCCAGCGCGACGGCGAGCACCATGTAGCACAGGATCTTGCCGAGCAGGCTCACCCAGTAGGCGGAGAGGTGCAGCGCGTGCTCGGGCGCGAGCGCGAGGTGGGCAAACGGCACCCACCCCCAGGCGGCGAGCGCGAACAGCGCGAGCGCCACCTGGGCGGAGCGCGGCATGCCGGCGAAGAGGCGAAGCGTCAGAGGCGTGCGCATGTCAGTCGGCCGCCCGGCCCTTGAGGGCGAACAGGCCCTGCGGGCGCTTCTGGATGAAGGCGATGATGAAGACCAGCACGAGGATCTTGGCGATCACGGCGCCGCCCCAGCCTTCGAGGAACTTGGCGACCACGCCCAGCCCGAAGGCCGCCCACACCGCGCCGGCGAGCTGGCCGACGCCGCCGAGCACGACCACCATGAAGGAGTCGACGATGTAGCCCTGGCCCATGGCCGGGCCGACGTTGGCGATCTGCGAAAGTGCCAAGCCCCCGAGGCCCGCCACACCGGCGCCGATGGCGAAGGCCAGCGTGTCGACGCGCGCGGTGGGCACGCCGACGCAGCCCGCCATCGGGCGGTTCTGCGTGACCGCGCGCACGAACAGGCCGAGCCGCGTCTTCTGCAGGGTGAGCCAGATCAGCGCCAGCACGAAGACCGCGAAGCCGAGGATCACGATGCGGTTCCACGGCAGCGCGAGCCCGGGGATGAGCTCGACGCTGCCCGACATCCACGACGGATTGGCGAGCTCGAGATTCTGCGGGCCGAAGGTGACGCGCGCGGTCTGGATCAGCACCAGCGACAGCCCCCAGGTCGCGAGCAGCGACTCGAGCGGGCGGCCGTAGAGGAAGCGCAGCACGCTGCGCTCCATCAGCATGCCCACCGCCGCGGCGGCGAGGAAGGCGGCCGGGATCGCCGCGACCACGTACCAGTCGAACCAGCCCGGCAGATGCATGCGAAACAACCCCTGCACGACGAAGGTCGCGTAGGCGCCGACCATCAGCAGCTCGCCGTGCGCCATGTTGATGACGCCCATCACGCCGAAGGTGATCGCCAGCCCGAGCGCCGCGAGCAGCAGGATCGATCCGAGCGACAGCCCCGAGAACACCGTCGCCGCCTGGCGCGCGAAGGCGACGCGGCGCTCGATCGCGCCGATCGACGCCTCGGCGATGCCGCGTACGGCAGGGTCGGGCTCGATCCACTGGCCCGTCGCGTCGCGGCTCACGAAAGGTCGCAGCATCGGGATCACCGCCGGATCGGCCGAGGCGCCGAGCCGCGTGACCGCCTGCAGGCGGCGCGCCGCATCGGGCGAGGCGAGCTCGACGCGGGCGGCGGCCTGCAGCACCACGTCGCGGATCGCATCGACTTCTTCGTGCTCGAGTACGCGCTCGAACAGCGGCAGCAACGCCTCGCTCGCGTCGCCCAGCAGCGTGCGCGCCGCGGCGAGCCGCTCGGCATCGCTGCCGGCTTGGAGCGCGATGCCCGCCTTGGCAGTGGCGAGCGCGCGGCGCAGGCGATTGTTCAACCGCAGCAGCGCGACATCGGCCGCCGCGGCGTCGATCGTCTCGCCGCTCGACAGATCCATGACGGCTCCACCGCGCACGACCACCGCCCGGCCAGCGTAGGCGCCGAATTCGCCCGCCTCGATCGCCGCGACCACCGCCGCGCCCGCCTCGCCGGCCAGCGCGAGCGCCTCGATCGCGACGACGCGGCGCTGGAAGTCCGACGCGCCGAGCCCGTCGACGACGGCCGGATCGAGCTCCGCACGAGCGGTGCCGATCAGGCAGACGAGCAACAGGAAGGTGCGAAGGAGTCCGGTCGGCATGGTCGAGAGTCGTATCGGTGACGGAGCGCGGGGAAACGGCCTTGGGCTTGCGGCGGGCGGAAGCCCGACCGCGGGGCACTGCGGGTCGGGCGCGTGTCTGCCCGGTTCATCCGCACGCCGGGCGGCACGTTCAGCGCCGAACAGCTTGCGAGACGATCGCCCAACCCACTATTGCCGGAGGCCCGCGGCCGCCGCCAACGGGATCCGCGCGCGGGTCCGGGCCTCCCGGCCCTCGCGCGAGTCCGCCGCTCAAAGCCCCTGACGCGCCTCGTTGCCCTCGATGAACGGGCTCCAGGGCTGGGCACGGATCGGCTCGCTGGTCTGCCAGACGACGTCGAACTGGCCGTCGGCGCGGACCTCGCCGATCAGCACCGGCTTGTGCAGATGGTGGTTGGTCGGATCCATCGTCAGCGTGAAGCCGGACGGCGCCTGGAAGGTCTGGCCGCCCATCGCGCCGATGACCGCGTCGACGTCGGTGGTGCCGGCCTTCTCGACCGCCTGCTTCCACATGTGGATGCCGACGTAGGTCGCCTCCATCGGGTCGTTGGTGACGACGCTGTCGGCGTTGGGCACGCCGTTCGCCTTCGCCCAGGCGCGGTACTTTGCGACGAAGGCGGTGTTCTGGGGGTTCTCCAGCGACATGAAGTAGTTCCACGCGGCGAGGTGGCCGACCAGGGGCTTGGTGTCGACGCCGCGCAGTTCCTCCTCGCCGACCGAGAACGCCACCACCGGCACGTCGGTCGCGGCCAGTCCGGCGTTGCCGAGCTCGCGGTAGAAGGGCACGTTGGAGTCACCGTTGATGGTCGAGATCACCGCGGTCTTGCCGCCGGCGGCGAAGCGCTTGATGTTGGCGACGATGGTCTGGTAGTCGCTGTGGCCGAACGGCGTGTAGACCTCCTCGATGTCCTTGTCGGCGACGCCCTTGCTCTTCAGGAAGGCGCGCAGGATCTTGTTGGTGGTGCGCGGATAGACGTAGTCGGTGCCGAGCAGGAAGTAGCGCTTGGCGCCGCCGCCCTCGTCGCTCATCAGGTACTCGACCGCGGGGATCGCCTGCTGGTTGGGCGCGGCGCCGGTGTAGAAGACATTCTTCTCGAGCTCCTCGCCCTCGTACTGCACCGGATAGAAGAGCAGCCCGTTCAGCTCGCTGAACACCGGCAGCACCGACTTGCGCGACACCGAGGTCCAGCAGCCGAACACCACCGCCACCTTGTCCTGGGCGAGCAGCTGGCGCGCGCGCTCGGCGAACAGCGGCCAGTCCGAGGCCGGATCGACCACCACCGGCTCGAGCTGCTTGCCCATCACGCCGCCGGCGGCGTTGATCTCCTCGATCGTCATCAGCGCGACGTTCTTCAGCGCGGTCTCGGAGATCGCCATGGTGCCGGAGAGCGAGTGCAGGATGCCGACCTTGATGGTCTCGGCGGCGTGCGCGCCGAGCGGCACGCCGATCGCGGCGATCGAAGCGGACAGGGCAAGGGCCTTGATGAACGTGCGGCGGGTTTGCATGACGGACTCCCTCTGGTTCGGTTGGGGAACGCAGCCGTTGCTGCGGTGCGATACCAGAGTAGGCAGTCCGGGCCGGCGCAGGAATACGCAAGATTGCGTAGCCGATTCTTGCGTCATCGGCGGCGCCGACCGACAATGGGTTTTCCGACCCGAGGAGTCCACGCATGGGAGTCGCCCAACCGTCCGCCCCGCTCGACCGCGACGCCTACCTGCGCTGGGAGGCCGAGCAGCAGGAAAAGCACGAGTACGTCGCCGGCGAGATCTTCGCCATGGTCGGCGCGCGGCGCGAGCACGTCCTCGCGGCGGGTGCCCTTCACGCTCTCCTGCGTACCCACCTCCAGGGCACACGCTGCCAGGCCTTCGTCTCGGACATGAAGCTCCACGTTGCAGCCGCCGACGCCTATTTCTACCCGGACGTGATGGTCACCTGCGACGAGCGCGACCGCCGCGCCGAGTACGCGATCGGGCACCCCAGGCTGGTCGTCGAGGTGCTCTCGGAGGGCACCGCCGCGTACGAGCGCGGTGCCAAGTTCGCCGCGTATCGCAAGCTCGAGTCTCTTGAGGAATATCTGCTGGTCGACATCGACGCGCGCCGCTTCGAGCTGTACCGGCGCGAAGCGGATCACTGGTCGCTCTACGAGACCGACGCCAGCCTCCCGCCGCTGAGGCTGGCGAGCGTCGATCTGCAACTGGGTGTCGAGGTGGCCTTCGAAGACCTCGAGGACTGACGCCCGAAGGCGCCGCACCCGGATGCCCGTCCGGGGCCCGCGGTGCAAATCGACGGGACGACTTCCCGGCCGCGTCCAGGCCGCCGCCGAACGATGCGGCGTCCCTGGCCCGCATTTCTCACACTGTCGCTACTGCGGCCGCCGATACGCTCGCCGTGGGGGGGGGTACGCCCAGCGGGTCGGCGCGACGGTGCGCCACA
>JARFTX010000030.1 GCA_029289265.1 Gammaproteobacteria bacterium | reverse complement strand
AGCACGGCCGGCGGCAGCGCGCCGAAGACCAGCACCAGCGCCTGCTCCTGCGGCGGCAGGTCGATCACGAGCAGGACGCCGAGCGCGAGCAGCATGCCGATCAACGGGCGCGCCGCGGCGACATAGACACCCAGCCCGATCGACGACAGCCGCGAGTCGGTGAGGCGTACCCCCAGCGCGAACAGCATCAGCGGAATCGAGATCTCGCCCAGCATGCGGATCGCGGTCATCAGCGGCGGCCAGATCTCGATCCCGACCAGGCCGACGGCGAGCCCGGCCAGCGTCGCCAGCACCGAGGGCACCTTCCACACCGTCCACACCTTGACGCGGTGGTCGAGCAGCCAGGCGCCGTACGAGAAATGGATCAGGTTCGACACCATGAACATGACCACCGCGGGCGCGAGCGCGAGATCGCCGAAGGCGAGCACCGCCAGCGGCAGGCCGAGGTTGCCGCAGTTGTTGAACATGATCGGCGGCACCATGGTCTTGGTCGCGACTCCGGAGAGCCGCGCCAACGCCCAGGCCGCGAAACCCGAGCCGATCACCATCACCAACGTCGCGGCCGTGAGCGGCACGAACTGAGTGATCTGGAACTCCTTGTTCGCCAGCGCCGCGAACACCAGCGCCGGCACGAACACGTCCATGTTGAGCTTGTTGGCGTGGGCCAGGTCGGGCTTCATCCGCTTGCCGACGAAGTAGCCGAGCGCGGTGATGCCGAAGAGCGGAAACAGGATCGAGACGATGCGGATGAGCATGATCGGCGAGCGTCACCTTGTCGTTGTTGTCGGACTCGCTGTCGCCGACGGCACCCGCAGCCGGAACGCCGGCCGACGGAGGCGCCGGCGACGCCGCGCGCAACCGCGCGGCGCGGGGCACCGCACGGGAAATGCGCATTATCCCCGCAACCCGTACGCCGCGGGGGCTGCGCTACAGCACGTAGCGGGCGAGGTCCTCGCGCCCGGCGAAGATCTCGAGGCGCCGGTCCACGTAGGGCGCGTCGACGACGACCTTGCCGATCCCGGCCTTGCCGGCCTCGAACGAGACCTCCTCGAGCAGCCGCTCCATCACCGTGTAGAGGCGCCGCGCGCCGATGTTTTCGGTCTTCTCGTTCACCTCGAAGGCGATCTCGGCAAGCCGCCGGATGCCTTCGGGCGTGAACTCGAGCTCGACCCCGTCGGTGGCGAGCAGCGCCTGGTATTGGCGCACCAGACAGGCGTCGGTCTGGGTCAGGATGCGCTCGAAGTCCTCGACCGACAGGCTCTCCAGTTCGACGCGGATCGGAAAACGCCCCTGCAGCTCGGGGATCAGGTCGCTCGGCTTCGACAGGTGAAAGGCGCCGCTGGCGATGAACAGGATGTGGTCGGTCTTGATCATGCCGTACTTGGTCGACACCGTCGTGCCCTCGACCAGCGGCAGCAGGTCGCGCTGCACGCCCTGGCGCGAGACATCCGCGCCATGCACATCCGAGCGCGCGGCGATCTTGTCGATCTCGTCGAGAAAGACGATGCCGTTCTGCTCGACCGCGCGCACCGCATCCGCCTTGAGCTCCTCGTCATTGACGAGTCGCACCGCCTCCTCGTCGGCGAGCGCGCGCAGCGCGTCGGCGATCTTCATCTTGCGCCGCTTGGTGCGCCCGCCGCCGAGGTTCTGGAACATGCCCTGGATCTGCTGGGTGAGCTCCTCCATGCCCGGCGGCGCGAAGATCTCGGCGGTCATCGCCTGGGCGGCGACCTCGATCTCGATCTCCTTCTCGTCGAGCTCGCCCTCGCGCAGCTTCTTGCGGAATTTCTGCCGCGTCGTCGAATCCCCGCGCTCGGGCTCGGCCTCGAAGCCGGTGCCGCGCGCCGGTGGCAGCAGCGCGTCGAGCACGCGGTCCTCGGCCGCATCGAGGGCGCGGTCGCGCACCAGGCGCGTCGCCCGCTCGCGCGCGTCCTTCACCGCGATCTCGGCGAGGTCGCGGACGATGGTGTCGACGTCGCGGCCGACGTAACCCACCTCGGTGAACTTGGTCGCCTCGATCTTGACGAAGGGCGCGTTGGCGAGCCGCGCCAGCCGCCGCGCGATCTCGGTCTTGCCGACTCCGGTCGGGCCGATCATCAGGATGTTCTTGGGCGTGATCTCGCTGCGCAGCGGCTCCTCGACCTGGCTGCGGCGCCAGCGGTTACGCAGTGCGATGGCGACGGCCTTCTTGGCCTTGTTCTGGCCGACGATGTGCTTGTCGAGTTCGGAGACGATCTCCGGCGGGGTCATCTGGGTCATCTGGACACGATCCGGGGGTTGTGTGGCTTGGGGCCGAGGTTTGGGCTCGATCAGGGCTCGAGCACTTCGATCACGTGGCTCTGGTTGGTGTAGATGCAGAGGTCGCCGGCGATCGCCAGCGACTTCTTGACGATCTCTTCCGGCGCGAGCTCGGTATTCTCGAGCAGCGCGCGGGCCGCTGACTGGGCGTACGCACCGCCGCTGCCGATTGCCACGATACCCTGCTCGGGCTCGAGCACATCGCCGTTGCCGGTGATCACGAGCGAGTTGTCGCGGTCGGCCACCGCCAGCATCGCCTCGAGCCGGCGCAGCATGCGGTCGGTGCGCCAGTCCTTGGCGAGCTCGACGGCGCTGCGAAGGAGATTGCCCTGGTGTTTCTCCAGCTTGGCCTCGAAGCGCTCGAACAGCGTGAAGGCGTCGGCGGTGCCGCCGGCGAAGCCGGCGAGGATGCGTCCCTGGTAGAGCGTGCGCACCTTGCGCGCGCTTGCCTTGATGACGATGTTGCCGAGCGTGACCTGGCCGTCGCCGCCCAGCGCCACGCGCCGGCCGCGGCGCACCGAGAGAATGGTGGTGCCGTGATACTGTTCCATCCGGGGGCTCCTTGCATGAAAGAGTGTCTTGCGTCGCGCCACAAACAGTTTCCGGCGCGATCGGCGACGGCGGGCGTCAGGAGCGCAGCATGACCTGCGCGACCTGGTCGACGCCCATCACGCGCAGGAGCGCGGCGACCATCGCATTGACGTTTTGCAGCGTCACGAGCTTGCCCTGGGCGCGCAGGCTCGAAAGAATGTTGAACAAGGTTCCGGCACTGACGAAGTCCATGCGCCGCAGCTGGCTGCAGTCGATCTCGACCGCGTCACGCCCTTCCGCATGGGCTGCGAGCTTGCGGATCACATCGTTGCTCGCGCTGACGATCTCGCCCTCGAGGCTGAACCCGGCGCCGCTCTCGGCGACCTCCTCGGCCGCCACCGCACCCGCAGCGGTCGCCTGCATCTTGGCGGGATCCCAGGACGGCGGGGACTCCTCGAAGGTCACCGCGTAGTCGAGCGCGACATCCTCGAAGCGTTCGTGCTCGCCGGTGTACTGCAGGACTTCCAGCAGCAGCAGCCAGACGGGGCGGACCTCGGCGCGCCCCGCATGAATCTGCCCGGACAGCATGGTGGCGAGCTGATCGCCGTTGAGCAGCGTCACGCGGGCACGCTCGCGCCCGAGCCGGGAAATGGTATCGAGCAGCAGCTGACAGCCGGTCTCATCGACCGAGCGCAAGCGCTTCAGGTCGATGCGGATCGCGCCGCTCTTCTGCCCGATAATCTCGATCTGCTGGAACTGGGCAGCGGCCTGTGCCGACAGATTGCCCGAAATGTTGATCAGCGGCGCGAGGTTCACGCGGCGACGCGGCGCCTTGCCGGAAAGATCGCACCACGGCGGCGGCGAGCGCTCGAAGCGGGTCGCATATTCGAGCACCCGGGCCTCGAACTGCTCGCGCTTGCCGCTCAACTGGTACAGGTCGAGCAGCATCATCCACAGCCCCTCGCCGGCATTGGCCGCCGACTCGGCCAGCACAGCCTCGAGCAACTGCTCGGCCTCGCGGGATCCGCCATTGGCATAGAGCACCGCCGCTTCCTCGTAGATGGCGCCGATGCCCGATCCTGCCTCCTGCACCTCGACCATGCCGGCGCACTCGGCCAGCGCACGCGACAGGTCGGCGCCGGAGAAATCGACGGTCGACAGCTCCGCCCGCGGCGCGGGTGCCGGCCCGCGGCCGGATGAACCCTTGCCCGTCGAAGTATTCCTGCCGGAGAACGAAGAGGCCACGCTCGATCCTGTCCTGAATATCGCGGCATGCCCTTCCGGACATGCCGCGGGGGTGGCCTGCACAGCCATCCGAGGCGCTGCGTCGCGACGGCGCGGGACGCCGGCCGCACGCGATCGCCCGATCTGCCGGCGGGGCCGGCACGCAAATATTAGGATAGCACTTCAGTCCGGCCTCTTGCAGCGCACCGGGCAGGATGGAAGCAGAAAGCCACCGCCCCGTCCCCTGCCTGAATGCCTGCTCCAGCCGTCGCCCGGGCCCCAGGTTACCTTTTGCAAACAAACGGGCCGGCAGCCCATCATGCGGCGCACCAAGCGTCGGATAGAATGCTACGATGCGCCGTTTTCAAGAGCCCGCCTCCGAACCTCCACCCGCCTCAGCCGTGCTTCCCATCAGGGTCTACTACGAAGACACCGACGCCGCCGGTGTCGTGTACTACGCCAACTACCTCAGGTTCTGCGAACGGGCGCGCACCGAATGGCTGCGTGCGCTCGGCTTCGAGCAGAGCCGGATGCTGGCCGAGCGGGCGATCGCCTTCGTCGTCAAGCGTGTCGAGGCGGACTATCGCCTGCCGGCGCGGCTCGACGACGAGCTCGCCGTACACACCCGCGTCGCCGAACTCGGCCGCGCGAGCCTGACCTTCGTCCAGGAAGTGCGGCGCCGCGAGGAACTTCTGTTCAACGCGCGCGTCCTCATCGCCTGCATCGACACCGGCCGCGGCAAGCCTTGCGCAATCCCGGCCGACCTGCGCAACACCTTCGACCAGCCCGTTCACCCATGACCACCACCGAAGACCTCTCCATCATCAGCCTCATCCTCCACGCGAGCGTACTGGTGCAGCTCATCATGCTGCTGCTCGTCGTGCTGTCCGTCGTGTCGTGGTTCTGGATCTTCCGCAAGTGGTTCCAGATCCGCGCGGCCACCCGCAACACGCAGCAATTCGAGCGCGAATTCTGGAGCGGCGGCGACCTCAACGCGCTCTACCAGTCGGCCGCCGCGGCCCGCCACGAGATCGGCGGCATGGAACGCATCTTCGAGGCCGGCTACCGCGAATTCACCAAGCTGCGCGCCAAGAGCCACGACAACAACGCCACCATCGACGGCTCGCGCCGGGCGATGCGGGCGATGCACCAGCGCGAGATGGACGACCTCGAAGCGCATCTCGCCTTTCTCGCCACGGTCGGCTCGGTCTCGCCCTACATCGGCCTGCTCGGCACGGTCTGGGGCATCATGAACGCCTTCCGCGGGCTGTCCAACGTCGGCGCCGCGACGCTCGCCCAGGTCGCGCCGGGCATCGCCGAGGCGCTGGTTGCGACCGCGATCGGCCTGTTCGCGGCGATCCCCGCGGTCGTCGCCTACAACCGCTACACCCATGACATCGACCGGATCGGCATCCGCTTCGAGAGCTTCATGGAAGAGTTCTCCAACATCCTGCAGCGCCACCTGCGCTGACCGCGCGAGAGTCCCGCCATGGCCCAGCGCCGCCTCATGAACCAGATCAACGTCGTGCCCTACATCGACGTGATGCTGGTGCTGCTGGTCATCTTCATGGTGACCGCCCCGATGATCCAGACCGGCACCGTCGAGTTGCCGAGCGTGCGTGACGTGCCCCAAGCGCCCACCGAGGCCATGATCGTCTACGTGAAGGCCGACGGCTCGCTCGCGCTGCAGGAGACCAGCACTGCAACGCCGCAAGACAAGACAAACTTCGAACTCGCGCAAGCGCTAACGGCAGCTATCGAGTCGAACCCTCAGCAGCCGATCGTTGTCGCGGCCGACAAGGACGTGCGCTATGAGCGGGTGATGGAGACTCTGGACGAACTTCGCCGGACAGGCTTCCAGAAGGTCGGCCTGCAGACTCAGGCCGGCTCGCAATCGCGATGAACGACGACGCCACCCACCTCGAGCGGCGCCAGCTGCCCGGCAAGTGGACCTCGCTCGCGCTCACGATCGGGGTGCATGCCGCGCTCGCCCTGTTCCTGTTCGTCGGCGTGAGCTGGCAAAGCGCGCCGCCACCGGTGATGGAGGTCGAGCTGGTCGCGGCCGCGCCGTCTCGGCCTGCTCCGCCGCCGCGGCCCGAGCCCGTGCCTGAGCCCCCGAAGCCGGCCCCGCAACCCGAGCCCAAGCCGGAACCCCCGAAGCCCCAGCCCAGGCCGGAGCCACCCAAGCCCGAGCCGAAACCCGAGCCGCCCAAGCCGGCCCCGCCGCCCGACATTGCGACCAAGGCCCCGGAACCGAAAAAGCCCGAGCCCAAGCCAGAACCGCCTAAGCCCGAGCCGCCCAAGCCGCCGCCCAAGCCGGAGCCTAAGCCGGAACCGCCCAAGCCTGCGCCCAAGCCCGAGCCCAAGCCCGAGCCGCCGAAACCCGCGCCCACGCCGCCGCCCAAGCCCGAACCCCGGGTCGAGCCGCCGCGCGACGACTACCTCGCCCAGATGCTTGCGCAAGAGGCCGAACGCGCGCAGATCGAGCGACTGATGCGCGACGACGCGACGCGGGTCGCCGCCGCGCGCGCGCAGAGCGGCAGCACCGAGTACACCAACCGGATCCGCGCCAAGATCCGCGGCAATCTCGTTCGCCCACCCGGTCTGCAGGGCAATCCCGAGGCGGAGTTCGTCGTCGAGCAGTTGCCCGACGGCACGATCGTCTCGGCGCGCCTCACCCGTTCGTCCGGCATCGCCGCGCTCGACGACGCGATCGAGCGCGCGATCCTGCGTTCGAGCCCGCTGCCGTTGCCGATGGGGCAGGAACTTTTCCAACGCACGCTTCGACTCACGTTCAGGCCAATGGAGGACTGACGGTGTGGTGCAGGCGCGGCCACCATACGGCGCACGCGGAGGAATCGTCCCGCGCGCGCGGAATATCGCAGATCCGCATCGATTTTCAAGCTACGTCGCTATAATTGCCGGCACTGTCAAGACATGCACATGATGACCCGTTTCGTCCGCACCCTTGCCGCCGCGTGCCTCGCGCTCGCCGCCCTTGCCGCCCAGGCCCAGCTCTCGATCGAGATCACCGGAGCCGGGGCGACGCGCTTTCCGGTGGCGATCCCCGTGTTCGAGAACGAGGGCGTGCTGCCGCGCAGCATCAGCGACGTGGTACGCGCCGATCTGGAGCGTAGCGGGCTGTTCAGCCTGATCGATCTGGGCATCGTTGCGCTGCCCGAGTCGGTGCGCCCGGATCTCGCCGGCTTGCGCGGACGCGGTGCCGATGCGGTGCTCACCGGCAGCGTGGTCGCCGTCGGAGACGGCCGCTACGACGTGCGTTTCCGCCTGTTCGACACCCAGAAGCAGAGCGAACTCGGCGCAATGGCGCTGCGCACGTCGCCGGCCCAGCACCGCGCCACCGGCCACCGCATCGCCGATTTCGTCTACGAGAAGCTCACCGGCCAGCCCGGCTACTTCTCGACGCGCATCGCCTACGTCGTCAAGAGCGGGCCGCGCTACGAGCTGCAGGTTGCCGACGCCGACGGCATGAACCCGCAGACCGCGCTCGCTTCGCGCGAACCCATCATTTCGCCGTCGTGGGCGCCCGACGGCCAGCGCCTCGCCTACGTGTCGTTCGAGTCGAAGAAGCCGGTCGTCTATGTGCACGACCTGCCGACCGGCCAGCGCCAGGTGGTCGCCAACTTCCGCGGCTCGAACTCGGCCCCGGCCTGGGCGCCCGACGGCCGCCGTCTCGCCGTGGTGCTCACCAAAGACGGCAACTCCCAGCTCTACGTCCTCAACGCCGACGGCTCGGGCGCACGGCGCATCGCCTCGTCCAATGGCATCGACACCGAGCCATCCTGGTCGCCCGACGGCGCCTGGATCTACTTCTCGTCCGACCGCGGCGGGAGCGCCCAGATCTACCGCGTCCCATCCGAAGGCGGCAGTGCCCAGCGCGTGACCTTCGAGGGCAACTACAACGTGACGCCGCGCCCCTCGCCCGACGGCAAGAGCCTGGCGTTCATCACGCGCAGCAGCCGTGGCTTTCAGGTCGCGGTGATGGATTTGGCGAGCCGCCAGACCACCATCCTCACCGACTCGACCCGAGACGAATCGCCGAGCTTCGCCCCCAACGGACGCATGATTCTCTACGCGACCGAAAACGGCGGCCGCGGAGTGCTCGCCGCCGTGTCGACCGATGCCCGGGTGCGGCAGCGCCTGTCGGTGCAAGCCGCCGACGTGCGCGAGCCCGCCTGGGGTCCGCAGCCCTCTTTTTAACCCCGCAGCACCATCCATCAACGACTCCATCCCAAGGATAGTCACATCATGAAGAAGTACCTTTTGCCTGCCCTTCTGTCAGCCCTTCTGGTCGCGTGCGGCAGCGCAGGCGGACCCGGAACCGGAGCCGCGGTCGAGGACCGCACTGCCCCCGGCGCCGGTGTCGCCACCGTGACCGCGTCGGAAATGCCCGGCTCCGGCATCGCTGCCCTGACCGACCCCAACAACATCCTGTCGCGGCGCGGGATCTATTTCGACTTCGACAGCTTCGTGATCAAGCCCGAGTTCCAGCCGCTGGTGGATGCACACGCGCGCTTCCTGGTGCAGAATCCGCAGATGCGCATGCTGGTCCAGGGCAACACGGACGAGCGCGGCAGCCGCGAGTACAACCTCGCGCTGGGCCAGAAGCGCGCCGAAGCGGTCAAGCAGGCCCTGATGCTGCTGGGCGCGCGCGAGGCGCAGATCGAGTCGGTCAGCCTGGGCGAGGAAAAGCCGCGCTGCACCGAGCGCAGCGAGAGCTGCTTTGCCGAGAACCGTCGCTCCGACATGCTTTATTCGGGTGAATTCTGATGACTAAGCTGCTCCCGGTTGCCCTGCTCGCGACCCTTTCATTCTTCTTCACCGATGCGCACGCCCAGTTGTTCGGCGGCGATCAGGCGCGGCGCGACATCGCCGAGCTGCGTGAGCAGATGAACGCGCGTCTCGAGGCAAGCAGCCGGGGGCAGCTTGAGTTGGCCAATCAGAACGAGATGCTGCGCAGCGAGGTCGCCCGGCTGCGAGGCGACATCGAAGTCCTGGTGCACGAGCTGGAATCGCTCAAACAGCGCCAACTCGACTTCTACGTCGATCTCGACAGCCGCCTGCAACGCATGGAGCAGACGGGCGGGCCGGCGGCCGTCGCCGCGTCCGATCCGGAAGTCGAGGCTGCCGACTATGAGGCCGCGCTGACGCTGCTGAAGGAAGGCAAGCACGATGCGGCGCTCGCCGCGTTCGAGAATTTCGTCCAGCAGCACCCGCGCAGCCAGTCGCTGGCGAACGCGCACTTCTGGGCCGGCAATGCGGCGCTTCAGGCGCGCAATGTCGGAGCAGCCCAGACACACTTCACCACCGTCCTGACCAATTGGCCCGCAGATCGTGTCGCGCCCGACGCGATGATCGGACTCGCCAACAGCCAGCAGGCCCTGGGCGACGCGCGTCGCAGCCAGGAGACCCTGCGCCGGGTGATCGAGACCTATCCCCAGAGCTCGGCTGCACAGGTCGCCCGACAGCGCCTCGGCCAGTAATCCCGCCCGAGGGCCTATCTATTGCCCGGCGACGCGGGCCGCGAAGGCGGCAGCCGGCGCTATACTTTTGGGTCGCCCGCCCCAGGCAGACCTGCAGCCGGAACACGCAGCATGACAGACATCGACATCCGCAGTACCCGACTGCGGATCACCGAGATATTCCCCTCGATCCAGGGTGAGTCCACGCGAGTCGGGCTGCCGACGGTGTTCGTGCGTCTCACCGGCTGCCCGTTGCGTTGCGTCTGGTGCGACACCGCCTACGCCTTCCAGGGCGGCGAGACGATGACGATCGAGGCCGTGCTCGCCGAGGTCGCCCGCCACGGCCTGCGCCACGTCTGCGTCACGGGCGGCGAACCGCTGGCGCAAAGGGACTGCGTCGCGCTCGTCGGCGCCCTGTGCGATGCCGGCCATGCCGTGTCGGTCGAGACCAGCGGCGCGCTCGACATCGCCCCGCTCGATCCTCGTGCCTCGCGCATCATGGATCTCAAGGCCCCCGGTTCGGGCGAGGCATCCCGCAACCGCTGGGAGAACATCGAGTTGCTGACCGCCCACGACGAGGTAAAGATCGTCCTCGCCGGCGCGGACGATTACGCCTGGGCGTGCGCCCAGATCACCCGCCACGACCTCGCCCGACGCTGCCCGGTGCTGCTGTCGCCCGTGCACGGCAGCCTGGACCCGGCGCAACTGGCCGAGTGGATCGTGCGCGACCGCCTGCCGGTACGCTTTCAACTGCAGCTGCACAAAGTGCTCTGGAAAGATGCCCGCGGGCGCTGACCTGCCTTCCCGCTCAACGAGACGACCATGCCCGACACCCGCCGCGCCGTCATCCTGCTCTCCGGCGGCCTCGACTCGACCACCTGCCTGGCCATCGCCCGCGACCTGGGCTTCGAATGCTATGCGCTATCCGTCGCCTACGGGCAGCGCCACGCCGCCGAGTTGAGCGCGTCGAAGCGCGTCGCCGCTCAGCTGGGCGCGCGCGAACATCGGCTGGCAAGCGTGAGCCTGGGCCAGTTCGGCGGGTCGGCGCTGACCGATGCCTCGATCAGCGTCCCGGTGGAGGGGCCGAGCGAAGGGATCCCCGTCACCTATGTTCCGGCGCGCAACACCGTGATGCTCTCGATCGCGCTCGCCTGGGCCGAGGTGCTCGGCGCGCGCGATCTCTTCATCGGCGTCAATGCCGTCGACTACTCGGGCTACCCCGACTGCCGCCCCGAGTTCATCCGGGCCTTCGAGACACTCGCCAACCTCGCCACCAAGGCCGGAGTCGAAGGCAAGGGCCTCACGGTCCACACCCCGCTGATGAACTGGTCCAAGGCCGAGATCGTCCGCCGTGGTACCGAGCTCGGCGTGGACTACGCGGCCACCGTGTCCTGCTACCTGGCCGACGAGGACGGCCGCGCCTGCGGCCGCTGCGACGCCTGCCGCCTGCGCCAGGCCGGCTTCGCCACAGCAGACCTGCCTGACCCGACAAGATATCGTTGACCTCGGGCGGCTTCATTGGGGCGGCGGAAGGCCCGACGAGCTCTCCCGCGATGCAGACCAGCCAGCCATTCACCGCTTCGCAGCTCGCGAGCACCGCGAGTCTGGCCGGCATCGCCGCTACCGCGCCGTCGGGTCAGCTTGACGCCTATGGCCTCATTCCCTAGAATTGCGAATTCTTCGGTTGGGTCGTTAGCTCAGTTGGTAGAGCAGCGGACTTTTAATCCGTTGGTCGCAGGTTCGAGCCCTGCACGGCCTACCACCCGAACCAGAAGAGCGGCTTGGATGATTCCAGGCCGTTTTTCTTCGAAGGAACCTGCGGATCTGCGACCGCACGGACCCGGTCGAAGGAATAGGGACGCATCGCAGTGCAACGACTGCCGCGATCCGAAAGGTCGCCGATCACTTCGGGGGTATAGCTCAGTTGGTAGAGCAGCTGACTCTTAATCAGTAGGTCCAAGGTTCGAATCCTTGTGCCCCCACCAAAAATCAAGGGCTTGCAGCGATGCAAGCCCTTCTTCGATCTGGCCGTCCAGTCGCCCATCGGCGACACCTCGGGCCATGGTCGCTCCCGGACTCGAACGGCCGTGCCGTGCGTGGCGGCCCGCTCAGGCTTCGTGCCCGATCTTGCCGTCCGATCCGAGGCGCCAGTCGAAGCGGCCCGAATCGGCAGCGTGGAGCAGGCTCTTTCCGGCCCCGGGGGCATGCAGGAAGCGCCGCAGGTCGGCGGCGGGCCGGCGCACCAGCGGATGGCCCGACTCGTCGTCGGTAGCCGCCCGCACGATGATTTCACCGGCGATATCCTCGATCCGGCAGGTAACGCCCTCGCAGGCGGCTGCGCGCTCGGACTCGATCGCCGCGAGGCGCTCGCCGAGCGCCGCGCACTCGGCGGCGCGGGCCTGTGCGTCCTGGGTGAGCTGGGCGAGGCGCCTTAGCGACGGTGCGGCGAGTTCTCGCAATTTGCCGAAGAGCGTCTGCTGCTCCGGGCTCAGCACGATCTCCTGCTCGCGCACCTTGGCGGCGAGCAGGAGGTAGCGCGCGACCGGCTCGAGCGCCTTGAGCTGGGCAGCCTCTGCGCGCGCTAGTTGTTCGACCTTGTCGATCGCGGCGAGCCGGGCATGCACCTCGTCGCGCTCGTGCCCAAAGCGCTCGAGCGGGGGCACCCTGACCAGGACCAGCGTTTCGCTGCTGCCGCGCGGCCGCACCGCCGAGACGGTCACCGCCCGTCCGGCAAGGGTGCAGCCAGTCGCCTCGCGGACCTCCATCTCGTCCGCGACGATGTCGCAGCACACTGCCCCCTCGGTGACGATCACGCGGCGGGCGGCAATCAGGCAGCCCTCGGCGTGCCGGACCTCGACCTCGCCGTCGCCCCCCAGCACCGTGGCGTTGAGTGCGCTGCCTTCGATCACGATGCGCCCGCCGTTGTTGGTGATGGTGCCGCCCGACAGGCGTTTCTTGATGGTGATGACGCCGCCCGAGGACACGAGGTTGCCGTACACATCGGCGTGGGTGGTGATGTTCCAGCCCTCGACGACGCGTTTTTCCTGAATCTCGCCGTATTCCTCGTATTCCTGGCCGACCAGCGAGATATCGCCGGTGGTGCGGATGTTCACGCCCTGCCGGCTGATAATCTTTTCGGTGACGGAGATCTTGCCGCTCCCGGCGTCGATGTCGAGAAAGCCGTCCATCGCGGCGACCAGATACTCGCCGTTCTCGTCCCGCTCGATGCGGGTCTCGGCGCCGACGAGTGCGGTGAGGTCGAAATCGCGCGGAACGGCCGGGGGCAGCGATTCGCCGGCGACGCTGCGGCCGGGCCGCCCGGGCTGGGCCGGGATCTTGCGCATCAGCTGCGCGCCGCTGCGCACCTGAGGAAAGCGGTTACGAAACTGGAGCAGATTGACCCGGCCGTCGGAGAGCAGATTGGGCGCGTCGTCGCGCCGCAGCCCCGCCCCGACCTCCTCGACCCGTGCATCCTCGCCGGGCTCGGGCAAACGCTGGCGAGCGATCACGAGCCGGCCGTTGTGCTCGTCGGCAATCGCCTTGCGCACAACGGACTCGTCGAGGCCGAAGCGCACGCCCTTGAGCCAGGCACGCGCCACGAACTCGTCGAAATCGAGATGGACGCGGATACCCAGCGGTCGGGCTGAAGCCCCGTCCGGGCCGGACGCGCCCTCGGCCACAGGCAGGTCGACCGTCAGCGGCTCGAACAGATACTCGGCAAGGTCGTCCGCGACGCGAAAGCTGCGATAGAGATCGACGCGGATCGGATCGATGTGCGCGAGCGCGTCACACAGGCGCCAGCGCGGCGCCGTGCCGGTCTCCTCGCAGCGGGCGATCTCGGTGGCCACGTCGGCCGCCTCGAGTTCGAAGGCGAGGCGCTGGAAGACCGGATAGTCGAGACCGCGCAAGCAGCAGTCGGCCTCGAAAAGGCTTCCTGCGAGACGACGAAACGAGGCAGAGTCTTCGAGGTGTGCGAGTTCGACCCAGACCGCCCCGGTCTCGCGCACGATGAAGCGCGGCAACGGAACGCCGGGGAACGCCGCAGCGCCATCGCTTCGATCGGCCGCGTCGCCGGATTCTTCTTCGGCGACGAATTCGGCAGGTTCGGTCATCGAACGCCCCGCAGTGGTGATCAGCCCGTCAAGCGTAGCAGATCGGAAGCTCCGGTACCGTGCGGTATGTCAAGCCTCCGGGCGCCGCAGCCACGGCCCGCTCGCCCGTGCCACGCCTGCCTCGGAAGTCGCCATCGGAGACCACGGACGGCTCACTTCGACGACGGCGGCGGACCTCCGGCGGGGCCAGGCCAGACGGGCTCGGCGTCGAGAAACTCCTCGGGCACCGGCAGGGGGCTCGCCGGCAGGACCATGTCGCGCGGGTGGAGCTGCTCGGTGAAGCCTTCCAGTGATCCGAGTGCCTGCACGTCGCGGGGGGTCACCGGCTCGCTCATCATGTAGGCGATGACCAGGCGCGTGAGCGCCTCGAGCGCGTCGCGATGGGTGCGCTCCTGGGCGTGCGAGGCGTCGCCACCGAAGCCGATCAGCGCGGTGCGGATGTCGTTGCCGGCCTCGACCGCCGCGGCCGAATCCGAGCGGTAATAGCGGAAAACGTCGCGCCGGTGCGGGATGCCGTGCTCGCGCGCGAGCGCGATCAGCTTGTGGGTGAGGTGGTAGTCGAAGGGGCCGGACATGTCCTGCAGGCAGATCGTCGCAGCGTGCTCCGAGGTGTTCTGGCCGGGCGCCGCGATCGAGATGTCGAGGCTCACCATCTCGGCGATCTCGCCGTGCAGTGCCGCCGACGCACCGGAGCCGACCTCCTCGGTCAGCGTGAGCAGCGGGTGCACATCCACCGGCAAGGGCAGATCGTGGTCGCGCACCGCCTTGCAGGCAGCGAGCAGCGCGGCCACCGCGGCCTTGTCGTCGAGATAGCGCGAATTGATGTAGCCGTTGTCGAGAATCTCGGGCTGGGGGTCGAAGGCGATCCAGTCGCCGACATTGACCCCCGCCGCCTCGACGTCCGCTCGGCTCGCGACCGGCAGGTCGACCCGCACCTCGACGTGGTCCCAGCCCACCGGCTGGCTGTCCACCTCGTCGCCGAAGGCGTGCCCCGAAGTCTTGAGCGGAAGACAGGTGCCGCGCAGGTGGCCGTCGTCGGTGAAGACGGTGAGCCGCGCGCCCTCGGCGAAGCGCGCCGACCAGTGGCCGATTGGCATGATGCCGAGGCGGCCGTTGTCCTTGATGCAGCGCACCATGCCACCGAGGGTGTCGAGATGGGCGACGATGGCGCGCGCCGGCTGCTTCTCGCGTCCCTGCAGGGTGCCGCGGATCGCGCCTCGGCGGGTCAGTTCGTAGGGCACGCCGAGCGCTTCGAGCCGGCCGGCCGCGTAGCGCACGGCCGCATCGGTCAGCCCGACCGGACTGGGAATCGCGAGCAATTGCAGCAGCGTCTCTTCGAGGTAGGCGTAATCGATCGGGGGCAGGGTCGCTGGGGTCATCCGGAGTCCTCCCGGGTGGCAAAGCGGGTATTCGGAAAGAGCAGATCGACGAAGCGTGCAGCCGTCGGCTGCGGCTCGTGATTGGCGAGGCCGGGACGCTCGTTCGCTTCGATGATCACGTAGTCGGGGCCGTCGACGGCCGGCACGAGGAAGTCGAGCCCGGTCACCGGGATGTCCAACGCGCGCGCGCCGCGCTCGGCTGCCTCGCGCAGACGCGGGTGCAGCGCGTCGGTGACGTCGTGGATGGTGCCGCCGGTATGCAGGTTGGCGGTGTTGCGGACCTGGATCTGCACCTGCGGCGCGGGCACGTCGTCGAGCGCGAAACCCTGGCTGCGCAGGCAGCGCTCGGCCTCGGCGTCGACCGGAATTCTCGACTCGCCGCCGGTCGCGGCCGCGCGCCGGCGGCTCTGCTTGGCGATCAGCTCGCGTACCGTCGAGTGCCCGTCTCCGATCACCATGGGCGGGCGGCGCACCGCGGCGGCGACCACCTTGTAGTCGATCACGACGATGCGCAGGTCCTGCCCGGCGCAGAACTGCTCGAGCACGACCCGGTCGCAATGCTCGCGCGCCCGCAGGACCGCCGCCTCGACCGCCTCGGGCTCGGTGACATTCACGCTGATGCCCTTGCCCTGCTCGCCTTCGACCGGCTTGACGACGACGGCACCGTGCTCGGCAAGAAAGGCGGCGTTCGCCGCTTCATGGCCGGCCATGCATTGCACCGGCACCGCGAGCCCGGCCTTAGCCAGCACCCGCAAGGTAACCCGTTTGTCCTGGCAGCGGCTCATCGCGACAGCGTGCGTGAGCTCCGAGAGCGACTCCCGGCAGACGATGCTGCGGCCGCCGAAGTTGAGCCGGAAATACCCCCCCTCGGCATCGAGCACCTCGACATGGATGCCGCGCTTGCGCGCCTCGTCCGCGATGATCCGGGCATAGGGATTGAGTTTGTCGAGCGCATCGGCCGGTCCAGTGAACAGTCCCTCGTTGATCGCGTTGCGCCGCTTCACAGCGAAGGCCGGGATGAGGGTGAAGCCGAGCTTCTCGTAGAGGGCCAGCGCCTGCGCGTTGTCGTGCAGCACCGAGACATCCAGCCACGCGCGGCCGCGCGCGAGGTAGTGCTCGGCGAGGTAGCGCACCAGGGCCTCGCCGATGCCGGGGTGGGTGGCCTGCGGTGCCACCGCGAGCGCCCACAGGCTCGCACCGTGCTGCGGATCGGCATAGGCCTCGACGTGGTCGAGCCCCATCGCCACGCCGATCACCTCGCCGCTGGCGAGATCCTCGGCCAGCGCGTACGTGATGGCGCGGCTCGCGCGTTCCTGCCAGACCCGCTGGGCATCGAGCGGAACCATCTGGCGGGCGCGGTAGAGCGCGTTGATCGCGGCGACGTCGCTGCGCGTGCGCAGCCGCCGCAACGTGAAGCCGCGCCGTGCGGCCGGCTGGGCGCGGTAGGCTGCGAGGTGCAGGCGCAGCGCGTCCGACGGATCGAGAAAGAGCTGCTGCGGCGCGCATGAGATCAGGACCTGCGGCTTCTCGACATAGAAGGCGATGTCGCGCTGCCCGGGCCGCTCCTTCAGCAGTTCGCCTGCGAGGCGCGCCGGATCGCGCCAGGTGTGGCCGGGCAGCAGCCGCCCCCAGCCGCACTCGATCACCACGTCGTCGGGCATGGCGACCATCTCCGGCTGACTCGCCGGCAGCAACAGTGGCTGGCGCGCAAGCCGCATGGCTCGGGAATAGCCTTTCCGGATCATGACCGTTCCCTCTCGGCGCCTGTCCGGGCGGAGCTGGCCTCAGCCTGGTCGGCGGCACTCATGCCCCGGCTCCGCCATGCGTCTGCAGCCACCATTCGAGCAGTCCCAGCTGCCACAGCTTGGAGCCGCGCAAAGGCGTGATGTGGGCGCCGGGGTCACGCAACAAGGCGTCGACGTAGTCCTGGCGAAACAGACCGCGTTCGCGGGCGGCACGACTCGTGAGCGCGTCGCGCACGCGCTCGAGCACCGAGCCCTGCAGGTACTTGAGGGCCGGGACCGGGAAATAGCCCTTGGGCCGGTCGATGACCTCGGACGGGACGACCTTGCGCGCTGCCTCCTTGAGCACGCCCTTGCCGCCGTGGGCGAGCTTGTGCCGCGCCGGGATGCGCGCAGCCAGTTCGACCAGCTCGTGGTCGAGGAAGGGCACGCGTGCCTCCAGGCCGAAAGCCATGGTCATGTTGTCGACCCGCTTCACGGGATCGTCCGTGAGCATCACCGTGGTGTCGAGCCGCAGCGCCTTGTCCACCGGGTCGTCCGCGCCGGGCGCGGCGAAACGCTCGGCGACGAAGGCCGCCGACTCGTCGCCCGCGGTCCGACCCGGGGCGACGGTACGCACGTATTCGTCGTAGTCGCGGTCGCGAAAGGCGGCGAGGTAGTCGGCGACCGGGCTCGCGCTGCCGTCGAGCCTGGGATACCAGTGATAGCCGCCGAACACCTCGTCGGCACCCTGGCCGCTCTGCACCACCTTGCTGTGGCGCGACACCGCCTCGGAGAGCAGGTAGAAGCCGATGCAGTCGTGGCTCACCATCGGCTCGCTCATGGCCTCGACCGCCTCCGGCAGGCGTGCGAGCAGCTCGGCCTCAGGCACGAAGATGCGCTCGTGGACGGTGCCGAAGCGGCGCGCGACGATCTCCGCGTACTCGAACTCGTTGCCCTTCTCGCCGCCGACGTCCTCGAATCCGACGTTGTAGGTGCGCAATCCGGCGACGCCCGCCTCGGCCATCAAGCCCACGATCAGGCTCGAGTCGACCCCGCCCGAGAGCAGCGCGCCGACCGGCACGTCGGCCACGAGCCGGCGCTCGACTGAGGCGCGCAGGCCGTCGAGCAGCACCTCGGTCCATTCCTCGAAGCTGCGCGCCTCGTCCTCGGCCGCGCGCGGGTAGGCAAGCGTCCAGAAGGTGCGCCCGCTCGTGCGACCGTCGGCCTCGATCGTCATCAGCGTGCCGGGCGCGAGTTTGCGTACCCCGGCGTAGATCGTCCAAGGGGCCGGCACCACGGCGTGGAACGAGAGGTAGAAATTGAGCGCGACCGGGTCGATCGCGGTATCGACGCCACCCGCATCGAGCAGCGCCGGCAGGGTCGAGGCAAAGCGCAGCCCGCCTGCGACCGGTGCGTAATACAGCGGCTTGATGCCGAGCCGGTCGCGCCCGAGCAGCACGCGGCCGCTGTCGCGCTCCCAGATCGCGAAGGCGAACATGCCGTTCAGGCGCTCGACGAAATCCGGCCCCCAGGCGTGGTAAGCCTTGAGCAACACCTCGGTGTCGCCGTGCGAGTAGAAGCGGTAGCCCTCGCCTTCGAGCTCGCGCCGCAGTTGCGGATGGTTGTAGACCGCACCATTGAAGACGATGCCGATCCCGAGCGCCGGGTCGAACATCGGCTGCTGGGCGGCCTCGGACAAATCCATGATCTTCAGCCGCCGATGGCCGAAGGCGCGGCCGCCCTGCACGAACACGCCTTCGCCGTCCGGCCCGCGCGGGCCCTGGCGCCGGTTCATGCGCGCCAGCGCCGCCACATCGGGCGCCTGCCCGTCGAATCTCACTTCACCTGCTATGCCGCACATGTACGTCGATCTCCTGCCTCGCGGCAGGCCTGCCCGCAGCCGCGTCGCGCAGCGCGGAAACCTGCCTGGGGTCCGTCCGGCCGGCGCCGGACCGGCGCCGGGGCGGCGCCTCGTCGTCGGATTGCAGTCTGCTATTGTACCAAATCGTTTTGTGCAAATATTTCTGGATGTTACCGGCGCGTGCGTTAAGCTCCCGACTCGCATGCAAACTGCGCACCGCAGGACCGCCGCACTGCGCCCGACCCGACGCCCTCGGGGCGAGAAAAAGGTCGCCGCGAGCGCGCCCGATTCGGCACAGGGCGCAGCGAGCAGCCGATCTGCCCGGAACGGACCGGCGCAGACGTGACGTCCGGCCGCCGGCACTGCGCGCAGCAGACTCAATCGTGCATTCCAGCTCATGCCCTCGGAATTCGACCTGATCCGCCGATACTTCACCCGCAGCGCACGGCACACCGAACTGGCCGTCGGCGACGACGCGGCGCTGATCGCGCCGGCATCGGGAATGCAGCTCGCCGCGACGACCGACATGCTGGTCGCCGGCACACACTTCTTCCCCGACACCGACCCCCACGACCTCGGTTGGAAGACGCTCGCCGTCAATCTTTCCGACCTTGCCGCGATGGGTGCGCAGCCCCGCTGGGCGCTGCTCGCGCTGTCGCTGCCCGAGCCCGACGAGACCTGGATCGCGGCCTTCGCCGCGGGCCTGTTCGAATGCGCGGACACCTTCGAAACGGACCTCGCCGGCGGCGACACCACCCGCGGCCCGCTCACCCTGTCCGTGACGGCGCTGGGCGAAGTGCCGGCCGGCGCCGCGCTCACACGCACAGGCGCCCGTCCCGGAGACGACCTGTGGGTGAGCGGTGCGCCCGGGCGAGCGGCGCTCGGCCTCGCGCACCTGCGCGGCGAGCTCCAGCTCTCACCCGAGGGCGCGCGCGCGTGCCTCGCGGCCCTGCACCGTCCGCAACCGCGCGTCTCAGCCGGACTGGCCTTGCGCGGCCTCGCCAGCGCGATGCTCGACGTCTCGGACGGCGTGCTCGGCGATTTGCAGCACATTCTCGACCGCTCGGCAGTGGGCGCGATCGTCGAAGCCGGGAAGTTGCCGATTGCGCCCCTGCTCGAGGCCGGCGCGTCGCCCGAGACGGCCTGCGCCGCCCTGCTCACGGGCGGTGACGACTACGAGCTTCTGTTTGCCGCGCCGCCGGCGCGGCGCGCCGGGATCGAGGCCTTGTCGGGACGCCTCGGTCTGCCCTTCACCCGCATCGGCCGGCTTTCTCAGGCAGCCGGCGACCTGCAGTTGCGCGAAGCCGACGGACGCCTGACGCGCCCCGCCCGGCTCGGCTACGACCACTTCCGCTGACCCATGCGCCCGACGCCCCAACTCCTGTTCAGCCACCCTGCCCACTTCATCGCCCTCGGCTTCGGCTCCGGACTCGCGCCATGGGCGCCGGGCACGGCCGGCACGCTGCTGGCGTGGTTGCTCTACCCGCTGATCCGCAGCCCGGTCTCCGAGGCGCTCTTCGTCGTGCTGCTGGTGAGCCTGTTCTTCGCCGGCGTGATCGCCGCCGAGCGCACCGGCCGCGCGCTCGGCGTCTCCGACCACGGCGCCATCGTCTGGGACGAGATGGTCGCGACCTGGCTGGTGCTGATGTTCGCGCCGGCCACGCTCTTCTGGCAGGCGGTGGCGGTGGCGCTGTTCCGCTTCTTCGACATCGTCAAGCCGCCCCCCATCCGCTGGGCCGACCGCCAGCTCGAGGGCGGCTTCGGCGTGATGTTCGACGACCTCCTCGCCGCCGGCTACACGATCCTCGTGCTCGCCGTGCTGGTGCACTTTTTCGGGGCTTGACGTGGACGCGGTGCTCGACAGCCTCTCCGCCGAGCTCGGCCGCCGGCTTGCCGCCCGAGGCTGGCGGCTCGCCGCGGCCGAGTCCTGCACCGGAGGCTGGATCTGCGAAGTCGTCACGCGCACCGCCGGCAGCTCGGGATGGTTCGACCGCGGCTTCGTCACGTACTCGAACGAGGCCAAGACCGAACTGCTCGGCGTCTCTGCGGCCACCCTCGAGGCCCACGGCGCGGTCAGCGAGCCGGTCGTCCGCGAGATGGTCGCCGGCACGCTCGCGGCCAGCCGCGCCGATGTCGCCGTCGCCGTATCCGGCGTCGCCGGGCCGGGCGGCGGCACCCCGGCCAAGCCGGTCGGCACGGTCTGCATCGCCTGGGGAAGGCGCGGCGAGGCGCCCGCCAGCACGACGCGGCACTTTGCCGGCGACCGCGAGGCGGTGCGCCGCGCGGCGGTCGTCGCCGCGCTCGAGGCGCTGCTGCAACACCTCGATCCGCCCGCTCGCTGAGCGCGGCCGTTCGGCAGGCACGCAACCTCTGTGCCATAATTCGCAGACGTTTCTCAAGGACACGACATGGACGACAACAAGGCCAAGGCGCTCGCCGCCGCGCTCTCGCAGATCGAAAAGCAGTTCGGCAAGGGCTCCATCATGCGCATGGGCGACGGCAACGTCGCCGCCGACATCCAGACCGTCTCCACCGGCTCGCTGGGGCTCGACATCGCGCTCGGCCTGGGTGGTCTGCCGCGCGGCCGGGTGGTCGAGATCTACGGCCCCGAGTCCTCCGGCAAGACCACGCTCACGCTGCAGGTCATCGCCGAGATGCAGAAGCTCGGCGGCACCGCTGCCTTCATCGACGCCGAGCACGCGCTCGACGTGAATTACGCAGAGAAGCTCGGCGTGAACATCCAGGACCTGCTGATCTCCCAGCCCGACACCGGCGAGCAGGCGCTCGAGATCGCCGACATGCTGGTGCGCTCGGGCGGCGTCGACATCGTCGTCATCGACTCGGTCGCCGCGCTCACGCCCAAGGCCGAGATCGAGGGCGAGATGGGCGACCAGCTGCCGGGCCTGCAGGCGCGGCTGATGAGCCAGGCACTGCGCAAGCTCACCGCCAACATCAAGCGCACCAACACGCTGGTGATCTTCATCAACCAGATCCGCATGAAGATCGGCGTGATGTTCGGCAGCCCGGAAACCACCACTGGCGGTAACGCGCTCAAGTTCTACTCTTCGGTGCGTCTCGACATCCGCCGCATCGGCACGATCAAGAGAGGCGACGAGGTGGTCGGCTCAGAGACCCGCTGCAAGGTGGTCAAGAACAAGGTGTCGCCCCCGTTCCGCGAGGCGATCTTCGACATTCTCTACGGCGAGGGCATTTCCCGCGAGGGCGAGATCATCGATCTCGGCGTGCAGCACAAGATCGTCGAAAAGTCCGGCTCCTGGTACGCCTACAACGGCGACAAGATCGGCCAGGGCAAGGACAACGTGCGCGAGTTCCTGCGCGCCAACCCGGCGCTCGCGCGCGAGATCGAGAACCGCATCCGCGTCGCGGTCGGCCTCGACGAGCTGCCGCCGGTCGCCGCGGCGCCGACCTCGGAAGCGGCCTGACGCCATCGTGATGGCGGCACCGACGCTGAAGGACCGCGCCCTGCGCCTGCTCGCGCAGCGCGAGCACTCGCGCTCGGAACTCCTTCGCAAGCTCGGTCCCCACGGCAGCCACGACGAGATCGATGCCGTGCTCGAACGCATCGCCGAGACGGGCCTGCAGTCGGACCAGCGCTTCGCCGAAGCCTGGGTTCGCGCCAAGGCGCCACGTTTCGGCTCGGCGCGCATGCGCCGTGACCTGATCGAGCGGGGCGTCGAGCGCGACCTGGTCGAGGCGGCCCTGGCGGGCGAATGCACGGACGACGATGCCGAACGCGCGCGGCGCGTCTGGGCCGCGAAGTTCGGCCGCGCACCGGCCGATCGGCGCGAATGGGCACGCCAGGCGCGCTTTCTTCAGGGCCGTGGCTTTTCGACTACGGTGATCGCGCGACTGCTCAAAGAGAGTCCCGATGAGTCTGCTTAAGGTCGATGGGCTGCACAAGCGCTACAAGTTGCGCACGGTGGTTCACGACGTAGGTTTCCAGGTAGGCAGCGGCGAGGTGGTCGGCCTGCTGGGGCCCAACGGCGCCGGCAAGACGACCTGCTTCTACATGATCGTCGGGCTGGTGCGCGCCGACGGCGGCGAGATCGTGCTCGACGACCAACGTCTCACGCACCTGCCGATCCACGCCCGGGCGCGTCTGGGACTGTCCTATCTGCCACAGGAGATGAGCGTCTTCCGCAAGCTCACGGTGGCCGACAACATCCGCGCCGTGCTCGAGCTGCAGGGCCTGGACAAGGCCGAGGAGGCGCGCCGCCTGGAGGTTCTGCTCGAGGATCTCGGCATCGCCCACCTGCGCGACAACACGGCCATCTCGCTCTCCGGCGGCGAGCGGCGGCGCTGCGAGATCGCGCGTGCGCTCGCCACCGACCCGCGCCTGATCCTGCTCGATGAGCCGTTTGCCGGCGTCGACCCGATCGCCGTGCTCGACATCCAAAAGATCATCCGCTATCTCAAGGAGCGGGGCATCGGCGTGCTGATCACCGATCACAATGTGCGCGAGACGCTGGGAATTTGCGACCGTGCCTATATCATTAGCGAAGGCAGGGTTCTTGCCAGCGGCCACCCCGAGGAGATCGTGCTCGACGAACAGGTCCGGCAGGTCTACCTCGGCGAGCACTTCCGGCTGTAGGCGGTTTTCCCGATCGAGCGATGAAACACACCCTTCAACTCCGGCTCTCGCAGCACCTCACGCTGACGCCGCAACTGCAGCAGTCGATCCGGCTGTTGCAGCTGTCGACGCTCGAGTTGAACCAGGAGATCGAACGCTTCCTGCTCGAGAACCCCATGCTCGAGCGCGAGGACGGCGACGAGGAGCGTTTCGGCCAGATTGCCGCGCAGACGGCCGGCGCGAATGGCGAGTCGACGGACCGGCGCGACAGTGACGACCAGGTCGAAGCGGCGCCGCAGCGCGAAGAAAAGACCGAACCGACCTCCTTCGACGAGATGTCCGACTGGTCTGGCACGGGCAGCGGCACTTCCGCCCGCGATGACGACGAGGACACCGATTTCCAGGAGTTCCAGGCGGCGCCCACCAGCCTGCGCGACCACCTCAACCAGCAGGTGAGCCTCGCGCCGCTCTCCGACCGCGACCGCATCCTGGTGCGCCTGCTGATCGAGGCGCTCGACGACGACGGTTATCTGCATCAGTCGCTGGAAGACCTGCTCGCGCTGCTGCCGCCGGAGTACGAGTTCGAACTCGAGGATCTCGCCATCGCCCTGCGCCACGTGCAGTGCCTCGAACCGACCGGCATCGGCGCACGCAGCCCGCAGGAATGCCTGAAACTGCAACTTCTGGCGACTTTACCGAGCCGCGTTCGCGACGTCGCGGTCGATATCGTCGAGAACCATCTCGAACTGCTCGCCGAGCGCAATTTCACGCGCCTGAAACGCGCCGTCGGCTGCTCCGAGGACGAACTGCGCGAGGCGCATGCGCTGATCTGCACCCTCGACCCGCACCCCGGCTCGCAATACTCGTCGCAGGAGACGCGCTATGTCGTGCCGGACGTGGTCGTGCGCAAGGTGCGCGGCCGCTGGACGGCCAGCCTCAACATCGAGGCGATGCCGCGCCTGCGCGTCAATGCAATGTACGCGAGCATTCTTCAGCAAAACCGTGGCTCGTCGGGCGCGCTGAGCAGCCATCTGCAGGAAGCCCGGTGGCTGATCAAGAACGTGCAGCAACGCTTCGACACGATTTTGCGTGTCTCCCAGGCGATCGTTGACCAGCAGCGCCAGTTCTTCGATTATGGAGACGTGGCGATGCGTCCGCTGACGCTGCGCGAGATCGCCGACCAGCTCGAACTGCACGAGTCCACGATTTCGCGGGTCACCACGCAGAAGTTCATGGCAACGCCCAGGGGGGTGTTCGAACTCAAGTATTTCTTCGGCAGTCACGTCTCTACCGACACCGGCGGAGCGGCCTCCTCGACGGCGATTCGTGCACTGATTCGCCAGCTTGTCGATGCCGAGGACAGGAAGAAGCCCCTGTCCGACGCAAAGATTGCCGATCTACTGGGCCAGCAGGGCATTGTCGTCGCACGGAGAACCATCGCGAAATACCGTGAGTCGCTCAACATCCCGCCGGTCAGCCAACGCAAGACGTTCTAAACCAAGGAGCAATCATGAATCTCAACATCACCGGGCACCATGTCGAAGTCACCGATGCCATTCGCGACTACGTCACCGGCAAGCTCGATCGCGTCATCCGCCACTTCGACAACGTGACCAGCGCAAACGTGATCCTGTCGGTGCAGAAGCTGCAGCAGAAGGCCGAGGTGACGCTGCACGTGCGCGGCAAGGACATCTATGTCGAGAGCGACGACGGCGACATGTATGCGGCGATCGACAGCATGATCGACAAGCTCGACCGCCAGGTGATCAAGTACAAGCAGAAGAACTTCGACCACAGCCACGACGCGCTCAAGCATCAGGCGACCGAGCTGTAAAGTCGCGTGCGTGATGCATTGCCTACCGCCTTAGTCGTACGCTGTGCTTATAATCGCGCATCTCAAATGAACCCGGCACGACCCTCGACTGCGCCGACGCTGCTTCCCGCGGCGCCGGCCGTCGTGCCCTTCGCCGTCGGGCGAGCCGCATGACCCTCATAGCCAACCTACTCCCGGCGGCGAACGTCGTCGTCGACCTCGAAGCCACCAGCAAGAAGCGGGTGTTCGAGCAAGCCGGCCTGCTGTTCGAGAACCAGCAGGGCATCGCCCGCGGTGACGTCTTCGAGAGCCTTTTTTCGCGCGAACGTCTCGGCTCGACGGGGCTCGGACAGGGCATTGCGATCCCGCACGGCCGGATCAAAGGCCTCAAGGAGGCCGCAGGGGCCTTCTTCCGCCTGAGCACCCCGGTGCAGTTCGACGCGCCAGACGGACGGCCCGTAGGCCTGCTGTTCGTGCTGCTGGTGCCCGAGCAGGCCAACGAGCAGCATCTGCAATTGCTCTCGGAACTCGCGCAGATGTTCAGCGACAGCGAGTTCCGCGAACACCTGCAGAGCGCTCCGGACGCAGCCGCCGTGCACGCCTTGTTCGCCTCCTGGACGCCCCATGCGACAAACCAGCGTCGCGCAGCTATTTGACGCGCACCGCACCTGGCTCGAGCTCACCCACCTGTGCGGCCGGCTGGACCGCGTCGTCTCGGTCACCGAAGAGCGCATCTGGCCCGCCGATCTGATCGGCCACCTCAACCTGATTCACCCCGAGCGCCTGCAGGTCATCGGCGCCGCCGAGTTGAACTGGGCGCGGCGCCAATCGCGCGAGAAGATCGCCCACCATCTGCATGAAATCTTCGCGGCCCGCCCGCCGGCGATCATCATCGCCGACAACAGCGAAGTGCCCGGCATGGTCCGCAGCATCTGCGAGGCGACCGACGTGGCGCTGTTCACGACGCCCCAGCCGTCGGCTCGCGTCATCGATCAGCTCCGCCTCTACCTGTCGCGCCAGCTGGCCGAGAAGGTGGCGCTGCACGGGGTGTTCATGGATGTGCTGGGCCTGGGCGTCTTCATCACCGGCGACGCCGGAGCGGGCAAGTCGGAACTCGCGCTCGAACTGATCTCGCGCGGCCACGGCCTGGTGGCCGACGACATCGTCGAATTTTCCCGGATCGCCCCGAACGTGCTGGAAGGGCGCTGCCCGGAGATGCTTCAGGACTTCATCGAAGTCCGAGGGCTGGGCGTGCTCAACATCCGGACCATCTTCGGCGAGACCGCCTGCCGCCGCAAGATGCGCCTGCGCCTCGCCGTGTATCTGCAGCGGCGCCTGCCCGGCCAGGACGACCCCTCGCGTCTGTCCATCCACCAGGAAATGCAGGACATCCTCGGGGTCCCCATTCCCCGCACGGTCCTGCCGGTGGCGGCCGGACGCAACCTCGCCGTGCTGCTCGAGGCCGCGGTGCGCTCGACCATCCTGCAATTGCGCGGCATCGACTCCACCCAGGAGTTCATCGACCGCCAGCAGCGCATCATGACTCGCGACGCCGGCAAACCCTGAGCCCGGCGCCGTCGATCCGGAACGCAACGATCCGGCCCGATAGCGATGCCGCAGCCGGTGCTTGCGGCCTGCCCGCCGCGACTGCTAGTCTCGGCTCCTTTGCCTTCGACGCCGAGCGCCACCCCGCCATGACTGCTGCAACCACGGATTATCTGGAGCGCATCCTCAACGCCCAGGTCTACGACGTCGCCGAAGAGACGCCGCTCGATCTCGCCGAAAGCCTTTCCGCGCGGCTGCACAACCGCATCCTCCTCAAGCGCGAGGACATGCAGCCGGTGTTCAGCTTCAAGATCCGTGGCGCTTACAACAAGATGGCGCACCTGTCGCCGCAAGCGCTCAAGCGCGGCGTGATCTGCGCCTCCGCGGGCAACCACGCTCAGGGCGTGGCGCTGTCGGCACGCCGGCTCGACACCCGTGCCGTGATCGTGATGCCGGTGTCCACGCCGCAGATCAAGGTCGACGCGGTGCGCGCGCTGGGCGGCGAGGTCGTGCTCGCCGGCGATTCATACTCCGATGCCTACACCCACGCCCGCGAACTGGAGAAGGCCGAGCGGCTCACCTTCGTCCATCCCTTCGACGACCCGGACGTGATCGCCGGCCAGGGTACGGTCGGCATGGAGATCCTGCGCAGCCATTCGAAGCCGATCCACGCGATCTTCTGCTGCGTCGGCGGCGGCGGCCTGATCTCCGGCATCGCCGCCTACGTGAAGCGCCTGCGCCCGGAGACCCGCATCATCGGCGTCGAGGCGGTCGATGCCGACGCGATGACGCAATCGCTCGCGGCCGGCGAGCGGGTGGTGCTCGATCAGGTGGGCCTGTTCGCCGACGGCAAGGCGGTGAAGCAGGTCGGCGCCGAGACCTTCCGCCTGTGCCAGCAGTACGTCGACGAGATGATCGTGGTCGACAACGACGCGATCTGCGCGGCGATCAAGGATGTCTTCGAGGACACGCGCTCGATCCTCGAGCCGGCCGGCGCGCTCGCCGTGGCGGGCGCCAAGGAGTACGTCAAGCGCCACCGCATCCGCGACAAGAGCCTGGTCGCGATCGCCTCGGGCGCCAACATGAACTTCGACCGCCTGCGCTTCGTCGCCGAGCGCGCCGAGCTGGGCGAGCAGCGCGAGGCCGTGCTCGCCGTCACCATCCCCGAGCGGCCCGGCTCGTTCCGCAAGTTCTGCGCGCTGGTCGGCAACCGCAACATCACCGAGTTCAACTACCGCTACGCCGATCCGGCCCAGGCCCACATCTTCGTCGGCGTCACGGTGCAGAACCGCGCCGAGGCCGGACGCCTCGTCGAGATGCTCGAGCGCCACGAGCTGCCGGCGCTCGATCTCACCGACGACGAGATGGCCAAGACCCACATCCGCTACATGGTGGGCGGCCGCGCGCCGCAGGTCGCGAACGAGCGCCTCTATCGCTTCGTCTTTCCGGAGCGGCCGGGGGCGCTAATGAATTTCCTCGGCAACCTTCGCTCGGACTGGAACATCAGCCTGTTCCACTACCGCAACCACGGCTCGGATTTCGGCCGTGTGCTGGTCGGCATGCAGGTGCCGGCCGAGGACAACGGCGCCTTCGCCGAGTTTCTCGAACGCCTCGGCTACCAGTACGCCGACGAATCCGCCAACCCCGCCTACAAGCTCTTTCTGGGCTGATCGCCGGCGGCCGGCGACGTGCCGGCCGGACCGGGCTGCGGCGCGAACACGCCGCGCTCGGTGACGAGCCAGTGCATAGGGCGGTCGTGCGGCTGCGGGTGCACCGTCGCGACCCGGCCGAGTTCGAAGCCGACACCGATCGCGATGGTGTCGAGCACCGCCAGCGTGCGATCGAAATAGCCACCGCCGTAGCCCAGCCGAAAGCCTGCCGCATCGAAGGCGTTGAGCGGCACCAGCAGCGCATCGGGCCGCAGTTCATCGCCTTCGGCCGGGTGCGGGATGCCGTGGCGGTCCTGGACGAGCACCATACCGGGCGTCCAGCGTCTGAAGCTCATCGCCTCGTCCCGCCCGTGCACGACCGGCAGCGCCGCCTCGCGGCCCGCGTCGGCCGCCAGCCAGCGGGCAACGAAACCGTGCAGGTCGGGTTCGCCGCGATGCGGCCAGCAAAAGCCCAGCCGCCGCGGCGCGAGCCGCTCGAGGAGTTCGCCCAGATGGTGCTCGAGGCGAACCGTCAGCGCCGCGCGGGCGGTCGCGGTGAGCGTCTCGCGGGCGCGGATCGCCTGCCCGCGCAGCGTCCGCCGGGCGGTGGTCGAATCCTGCTCACCCCCCGAAGGCGTCATGACCTCTGCGATAATGTCGTCTTTCGGCATCGGGTTTCTGGAGTCTCCGCACGATGAAGTTCCGGCTGTTGGCCGCCTGCACCCTGGCACTGGCGCTCGCCCTCCCCCCCCTGGTCACGGCGGCGCAGCCCGGCGACGACCGGATTCTAGCGGCCCGCGAGGCGCTGCGCACCGGCGATCGCGCAACACTCGAGCGGCTCGCTGGGCACAGCTCGCCGCACGTGCTCGACCAGTACGTGCAACTCTGGCTGCTGGTGAACCGCCTCGCGCGCCCCGATCCGGCCCCCGTCGCCGAGCTCGAGGCCTTTGTCGCGCGCAATGCCGACACCGTGCTGGCCGAACGGCTGCACATCGCCTGGCTGCAGCGCCTGGCCAAGGACGGCGACTGGCACGGTTTTCTGCGTGTCTATCGGGGACTGCGCCGCCCCGACGCCGAGATGCGCTGCCAGCACTGGCACGCCCGGGTGATGACCGGCGACCTCGGCGCGATCGAGGAGGTCGCCGCGCAGTGGATGGGGCTCATAGACAGCCACGCCGCCTGCGAGCCGCTGCTGCGCCACACCGCGACGAGCGGCGCGGTCGACAGCGATGCGGTGTGGTGGCGCTTCCGCCGCCAGATCGACAGCCGCAGCCCGGAGGCCAGCCGGGCCACGCTGGCGTGGCTGCCGAAGGGTGAGGCCCCGCCCGGCGCCGGGCTCGACCAGGCGCTGTCCGCACCCGCCACCTATCTCGACCGGCTCGCGCCGAACTTCGCGGTCGAGCGCGCCGGGCGGGAGCTCGCGCTGGCCGCGCTCACCCGGCTTGCCCGCAGCGACGTGCCCGCCGCCCACGTCCGCTTCGCGCGCATCAGTGACCGCCTGCCGCACGAGGACCGCGCCTACGCCTACTCGGTTCTCGCCCTTCACGGTGCCCAGGCGCGGCTGCCGCTCGCAGCCGACTGGTTTCGCGCCGCCGGCGACACACCGCTCACCCCGGCGCAGCGCGCCTGGCGGGTGCGTGCGGCGCTGCGCATCGAAAACTGGCCGATGGTGCGCTGGGCGATCGAGGCGTTGCCCGAGACCGAACAGCGCCAGCCCGAATGGATCTACTGGCTCGCCCGGGCCCACGCCGCCGCAGGCGACGGCGCTGCCGCTCAGGCGCTCTATGGCGAAATCGCCGGCGATCCGCACTTCTACGGCATCCTCGCCGGCGAGGAACTGGGCACGCCGTTCGCCCCGCCGCCGAGCAGCCCCAACCCCTCGGCGGCCGAGCGCGAGCGCGTCCGCGGCGATGCCGGGCTGCGTCGTGCGCTCGCCCTCTACCGCCTCGACCTGCGCACCGAGGCGCTGCGCGAATGGGTGTGGGCGGTGCGCGATCGCGACAGCGGTTTTCTCGTCGCCGCCGCCGAGCTCGCACTCGAGCACGGCCTCTACGACCGCGCGATCAACACGGCCGAGCTCGCCGACGCGCGCGCCAACTTCGAGCTGCGCTTCATCACGCCGTTTCGCGATGTGATCGAACCGCAAGTGCGCCGCCAAGGCCTCGACATGGCCTGGGTCTACGGGATCATGCGTCAGGAGAGCCGCTTCGTCGTGCCGGCGCGCTCGAGCGCCGGTGCCCAGGGATTGATGCAGGTGATGCCGGCGACCGGCCGTTACGTGGCCGGCCGCATCGGCATGAAGGGCTTCCAGCCGCGCATGCTCAACGACCCCGACACCAACGTCTTGCTCGGCACGAGCTACATGCGACTCATCCTCGAGGAGCTGGACCACCATCCCGTGCTCGCCTCCGCGGGCTACAACGCCGGCCCCGGCCGCGCCCGGCGCTGGCGCGACGAGCGCACTCTGGAGGGCGCCATCTACGCCGAGACCATCCCGTTCGACGAGACGCGCGACTACGTCAAGAAGGTGCTCGCCAATGCCGTCATCTATGCGGCGCTGCTCGAAAACCGCCCACAGTCGCTCAAGCAGCGGCTCGGCGTGATCGCACCAGCGCCGGCCCGCTAGACACGATACCGATCCACACTGCTGAGGGAAACCTGCAAGATGAACAAGAAACGCGTCGTACTGACCGGCGGCTCAGGATTCATCGGGAGCACCGTCGCCAACCGCCTGTGCGAGGCCGGCTGGGAGGTCCTCGTCCCAACGCGGCACGCGAGCCGCGCCGCCCACGTGCTGCCGCTGCCGACCGCCGAGGTGGTCGAGGCCGACATCCACGACCCCCAGACCCTGCGCCGGCTGTTCGCCGGCGCCGATGCCGTGGTGAACCTCGTCGGCGTGCTGCATTCGCGTCCCGGCACGCCTTACGGGCCGGATTTCGCGCGCGCCCACGTCGAGCTGCCGCAGAAGATCGTCGCCGCCTGCGGCGAGGCCGGCGTCGCCCGGCTCGTGCACATCAGCGCGCTGGGCGCGGACGCGAACGGCCCGTCCGAGTACCAGCGCTCGAAGGCCGCCGGCGAGGCCGCGGTGCGTGCCGCCGGCGCGGCGCTGGCGTGGACAATCCTGCGCCCGTCGGTGGTGTTCGGCCGCGGCGACAGCTTCCTCAATCTGTTCGCCGGCCTCGCCCGCCTCTTTCCGGCGCTGCCGCTCGCCGGCGCAGGCGCGCGCTTCCAGCCGGTGTTCGTCGAGGATGTCGCCGAGGTGGTGGCGCGCAGCCTCGAGACACCGGCCGCCGCGGGCCAGACCTGGGAGCTTGCGGGGCCCACTGTCTACACGCTACGCCAGCTCGTCGAGTACGTCTGCGAACTGCTCGGCAAGCGCCGCCTGATCGTGCCGCTGCCCGAAGGCGTGGCGATGCTGCAGGCGCGCCTGATGGAACTCGCGCCCCAACCGCTGATGAGCCGCGACAACCTGCGCTCGATGCGCGCCGACAACGTCGCCAGCGGCACGCCCCTGCCCTTGGGCCTCGTCCCGACCGCGCTCGAGACGGTCGCACCGGGCTACATCGCCAACGCCACCACCCGCGCGCAGTTCTACGCGAGCCGCACGCGAGCGCGCCGCGGCCACGGCTGATGCGGGCCTACGTCGTCGGCGGCGCGGTGCGCGACGCCCTGCTCGGGTTGCCGGTGCAGGATCGCGACTGGGTCGTCGTCGGCGCCACGCCACAGGAGCTCCTCGCCCGCGGCTTCCGGCCGGTGGGCAAGGATTTTCCGGTCTTCCTCCACCCCGACACCGGCGAGGAGTACGCGCTCGCGCGCACCGAGCGCAAGAGCGGCCGCGGCTACAAGGGTTTCACCTTCCGCGCCGCGCCCGACGTGACGCTGGAGGAGGACCTGCTGCGGCGCGACCTCACCATCAATGCGATGGCGCGCGACGAGGACGGCCGGCTGATCGACCCCTACGGCGGCCGCCACGATCTCGCGGCCCGCCTCTTCCGCCACGTCAGCCCGGCCTTCGCCGAGGACCCGGTGCGCATCCTGCGCGTCGCGCGCTTCGCCGCCCGCTTCGCCGGCTTTTCGATCGCGCCGGAGACGCTCGCGCTGATGCAGGCGATGGTCGAGGACGGCGAGGTCGACCACCTCGTGCCCGAGCGCGTCTGGCAGGAGTTCGCCCGCGGACTGATGGAGACGGCGCCTTCGCGCATGTGGGAGGCGCTCGCCGCCTGCGGCGCGCTCGGGCGCATCGTGCCCGAGCTCGCGCAACTCCACGCGACGCCCAGCGGCGACGCCTGGGCGCGCGCGCTCGCCACCGTCGACCGCTGCGCGGCCGCCGCACAGCCGCTCGCCGTGCGCTGGGCCGGCCTGCTGCGCGAACTCGGCCGCGGTGCAGGCGCCGCCGCACAGGCGCGGGCGCAGGCCTTATCCGAGCGGCTCAAGGCCCCCAACGACTGCCGCGAGCTGGCACAACTCATGGTGCGCGAAGCCGATACGCTCGATGCCGCTGCCACGCTCGACGCCGCCGCGTTGATCGATCTGCTCGAACGCACCGACGCGCTGCGCCGCCCCGAGCGCTTTGCGCTGCTGCTCGCGGCAGCGGCCTGCACCGGCCCGGACGACGAGGCCCGGACCACCGGGCTCGCGCGGCTGCGCGCGGCGCTCGATGCGGCGCGCGCGGTCGATGCGGGCGCGATCGCCCGCGCCGCCCCCGGACGCGGGCAGATCGCCGAACGGATACGCGAAGCCCGGATCGCGGCGGTAGAATCACGCATCGCGCCGGCCGCGCACGGCGACACTGCGGCCACAAGCAAAGATTCGGGCTAGTCCGCGCCGCTCACGGCTGGACAGCATCGCAGGACCGAGGCGCCCACGCGGCAGGACGCGGGAAGCCGGCGGCGAGGACGCCGGTCAGAGGACCTGCAGCGCCAGCCAGGCGAGCAGCGAGAGCAGCACCGTGCTGGTGAAGGGGAAATGATAGGCGCGGCCGCGGAAGGTGAAGCTCAGGTCGCCCGGCAGGCGCCCGAGGCGCACCGTACGCGCCAGGCGCTCGCGGAACAGCCCGGTCACGAGCACCAGCAGGACGATTACGACGACCCACTTGAGCATGCGCCACTCCGGCCCCAAAGTGCTCATTAGAACCCGATCGGACGACCGCCGGCAAACGCGGCGGCCGTGCCCAGCCCGGACAGAGAACAAGCCATGATCACCCTGTACACGTGGAGCACGCCCAACGGGCGGAAGATCTCGATCGCGCTCGAGGAGCTGGGCCTGCCCTACGAGGTGCGCCCGATCGACATCACCCAGCGCAAGCAGTTCGAACCGGCGTTCGTCGCGCTGAGCCCGGCGAGCAAGATCCCGGTGATCGTCGACTCCGAAGGGCCGGGCGGCACACCGATCACCGTTTTCGAGTCCGGCGCGATCCTGCTCTATCTGGCCGGCAAGACCGGGCGCCTGCTGCCCGCCGACCTGCGCGTGCGGCTGGAGACGATCCAGTGGCTGATGTTCCAGATGGGCCAGGTCGGGCCGATGCTCGGCCAGGCCCACCACTTCCTGCGCTTCGCGCCGGAGCTCATCCCCTACGCGATCGACCGCTACTCGAAGGAGGCCGCCCGTCTCTACGGGGTGCTCGACGCCCGGCTCACCGATCGGGATTGGCTCGCCGGAACCGAATACTCGGTCGCCGACATCGCGGTCTATCCCTGGATCGCCCGCCACGACTGGCAGGGCATGGACCTCAAGCGCTACCCGGCCGTCAAGCGCTGGTTCGAGACCATGGGCGCGCGCGCTGCCGTCAAGCGCGGCATGGAGGTACCGAAATGAACCGCTCGCGCTTCGGCGACCTCGAGGTCATCACGCACGCGCCGGCGGGGGCGCCGGCTTTCGCCACGCCGCTGCTCTTCATCCATGGCGCCTACACCGCTGCCTGGTGCTGGGAGGAACATTTTCTGCCCTACTTCGCGGCGCGCGGCTTCGCCTGCTACGCGCTGTCGCTGTCGGGCCACGGCGCGAGCCGCGGGCACGGCCACCTCGACCAGTTCTCGATCGCCGACTACGTCGCCGACGTCGCCGCGGTCGCGCAGCAACTGCCCGCCGCACCCGCGCTCATCGGCCATTCGATGGGCGGCATGGTGGTGCAGAAGTATCTCGAGGCGAACGATGCCGCGGCCGCCGTGCTGCTGTGCTCGGTGCCGCCGCAAGGCCTGCTGGGCTCGATGCTCGGACTGATGATGAACCGCCCGTCGCTGCTGGCCGACCTCAATCGGCTGCTGAGCGGCGGCCAGCCCCATCCCGAGAGCCTGCGCGACGCCCTCTTCCACCAGTCGATCGACGCCCAGACGCTCGCGCGCTACTACCACCGCTGCCAGCCGGAATCGCACCGCGCGATCTGGGACATGACCCTGTTCGATCTGCCCCGCCCGTCGCGCGTGCACGAGGCGCCGCTGCTGGTGCTGGGGGCCGAACACGACCAGTTGATCCCCGCCTCGCAGGTCCACATGACGGCGACGGCTTACGGCACCGAAGCCGAGATCTTCCCCGACATGGGCCACGGGGTGATGCTCGAGCGCGACTGGCAGAAGGTCGCCGAGCGCATCGCCGACTGGCTCGCGGATCACATCGACTGAAGCACCCGCTGCCGCGACGACACGGCCGGCTTACAGGGTGTGGAGCCGATCGCCGCGCACGAAACCGATCAGCGGCTCCGCAAGCCCCTTGCCGAAGGCCAGCACCTTGAACAGCTCGCCCATTTCCTGCGGCGTGGTCAGGCGCTGCACGGCACGCGCGGCGCGAATGTAGTCGGCGCTCTCCCCGGGGCCGCGCCGGCCGAGACAATCGAGGATGCCGCAGTTGAACAGGAAGTGCGCCTGATTGGTGTAGCCGAGCACCTCCAGCCCGGCCTCGTGGCCGGCCTCGGCGATCGTCGTGAAGTCCACGAAGGCGGTGATGTCGTTCAGGCCCGGCCACAGGAACGGGTCGCCATGCGCCTGGTGGCGGTAGTAGCACAGCAAGGTGCCGCTCGAACGCGAGGGCAGGTAGTACTCCGCGCGCGGATAGCCGTAGTCGATCAGCAGCAGCGCGCCGGCCTCGAGCCGCGCACCCCATTGCGCAATCCAGTCGCGCCCCGCGAGATTGAGCTCGGTGACGTATTCGCCCTCCAGCGGGACCGGCAGATCCAGCGCCTCGGCACGCTTCGCCACCAGACCGGCCGCAGGACGGTCGGCCCAGCGCGGAGCCCCGACGTCGTCGAGGGCGACGCCGCGCTCGAACAGCCCCTCGGGGCGCGAGGCGAGCACATGCACCGGCATCACGTCGAGTACTTCGTTGGCGATCAGCGCCCCGGCGAAGCGCTCCGGCAGCGCGTCGAGCCAATGGACGCGATCGGCCAGATGAGCGGCCGCGCGCGCCAGCGTCTCGGCCTGGCGCATCCTCAGTTCGCCCGAGACTTCGAGAATGTCGTAGCGCTCGGGCAGCGCGCCGCGCCGTTCGAGCTCCAGCAGCAGGTCGGCGGCGAGCAGGCCGGTGCCGGCACCGACCTCCAGCACGACCGGTCGCGAGGCCCGCATCACCTGCTCGACCTGGACCGCCAGCGCCTGGCCGAACAGGGGCGTCAGTTCGGGCGAAGTGATGAAATCGCCGCCCGGCCCGAACTTTCGCGCCCCGCCGCTGTAATACCCCATGCCCGGCGCGTAGAGCGCGAGTTCCATGTAGCGGGTGAAGGGAATCCAGCCGCCGGCCTCGGCGATCGTGGCGCGGATCGCATCGGCGAGTCGGGCGCTGTGTTCGAGGGCGTCGGGCGAAGGCTGGGGTAGTGACATGGCGGCGGGATGGCGGCGAAAGCGCGTATTCTAGACTGCCCGACACGCGGTGGCCGCCAGGATCGGGCACCGAGGCGGCGCCGAGACGGCGGACCCGAACGGATACGGAGTGGATGCCGAAGCAATGAAGGGTGAGCACCAAGCACCGGTCGCACTGGTGACGGGCGCCGCACGGCGCGTCGGCGCGGAGATCGCCCGCACGCTGCACGCAGCCGGCTCGACCGTGGCACTGCATTACCGCAGCGCCTCGGCTGAAGCCCAGGCGCTTGCCGACGCGCTGAACAGCGAGCGCCCAGGTTCGGCCTGGACGGTCCGGGCCGATCTCGCCCGGGACGGCGAACCCGAGGCGCTGGTCGAGGCCGTGCTCGCCCGGCATGGGCGGCTCGACGCGCTCGTGAATAACGCATCGAGCTTCTTTGCCACGCCCCTCGGCAGAATCGGCCTGGATGCCTGGAACGACTTGATCGGCTCGAACCTCAAGGGCCCGCTCTTTCTTTCGCAGGCGGCGGCACCGGCGCTGCGCGCGGCGCGCGGCGCGATCGTGAACATCGTCGACATCCATGCCGATCGGCCGCTGCGCGGCTATCCGCTGTATTCGGTTGCCAAGGCGGGACTCGCCGGACTCACCCGCGCGCTGGCACTCGAACTCGCACCCGAGGTGCGCGTGAACGGCGTCGCGCCGGGGGTGATCGAGTGGCCCGAAGATCCGGGCCAGTTCCCGCCCGCCGAGCGCGCGGCGATCCTCGCCGCCACCCCGCTCGGGCGCCGCGGCGACGCCTCCGACATCGCCCGGACCGTGCGCTTCCTGATCCTCGACGCACCCTATGTGACCGGACAGATCATCGCGGTCGACGGCGGACGCAGCGTGCATCTCTGACCCGCACGCCCGCGGCGGAATCGTGGCCGAGTCGTGGCCGAATCGGGGGGGGCACAATCCGGCGAGGCGATATAATGGGCGCCGCTTTTCCCGAGGATCCTCGCAGTGAATGCTTCCCCCGCCGTCGTCGAGTCGACCGAAAACCGGTTCTCGAACACCTTTCTGCGCCTTAAGAAGAAGCTCGAGCGCGGCGTCGGCAAGGCGATCGCCGACTACAACATGATCGAGGACGGCGACACCGTCATGGTGTGCGTCTCCGGCGGCAAGGACTCGTTCACGCTGCTCTCCTGTCTGCTCGCGCTACGCGAGCGCGCGCCGGTCGACTTCCGGGTCATCGCGATGAACCTGGACCAGCGTCAGCCAGGATTTCCCGCCGACGTGCTGCCGGCCTATTTCGAGTCGATCGGGGTCGAGTACCGCATCGTCACCGAGGACACCTACTCCATCGTCAAGGACAAGATCCCCGAGGGCAAGACCACCTGTTCGCTGTGCTCGCGGCTGCGCCGCGGCATCATCTACCGCACCGCACGCGAGCTCGGCGCGACGCGGATCGCGCTCGGCCACCATCGCGACGACATCCTCGAGACGCTGTTCCTCAACCTCTTCTTCGGCGGGCGCCTGAAGGCCATGCCGCCCAAGCTGGTGAGCGACGACGGTGCGCACATGGTGATCCGTCCGCTCGCCTACTGCGAAGAGGCCGAGATCGCCCGTTTCGCCCGCACGATGGATTTCCCGATCATCCCCTGCAATCTCTGCGGCTCGCAGGAAAACGCCCAGCGCAAGCAGATCAAGTCGATGCTGCAGAACTGGGCCCGCGAGCACCCGGGGCGCATCGAGTCGATTGCCACGGCGCTCGCCCATGTCGTCCCCTCGCATCTCGCCGACAGCCGGTTGTTCGATTTCGTCGGCATGACCCGCGACACCCCGGTCGCCGAGGGCGACATCGCCTTCGATCGCCCCGAGATGGCTGTGGCGGCGACGGAAGCGATCCGGTTCGTGACGAACTCGTCACGGGCGTGACGATGCGCTGCATTAGCACTTGCATCGCCATGAACGTTTCATCATCATGAACCGAATAGCCGCTGCAACCGCCCGCGGGGTCTGGCAGCGCGAACATCCAAACGAATCGTGACATGGGCGAGCGCAAGAACCTCTCCGTAGTAGTGGTCGAAGTCGTCGGCGGGCCGAGCCACGACGCCCTCGGGGGCGACCTCGAGGCGCGTCATGTGGTCGAGCGCTGCGTACGCCGCATCGACCTGGCGGTCGAGGCGTATCACGGCACCCACGTGCGCAAGGACGACATGCTGGTGTGCGCGACCTTCGAGCGCTCCGAGCAGGCCGTGCTCGCGACCTGCGAGATGCTCGAGCGCACGCAGACCTTGCCGCCGCTGCGCGGTCAGCGTCTGGCGATCCGTGCCGGCATTCACCACGGGGTCGTCGCGACCGGCGCCATGCCGCAGGGCGACGGGGTCGAGGTCGCCATGCGCCTCGCCGCAGCCGCCAAGGGCGGCCAGGCGCTCGCGACGGCCGCGGCGGTGATGCAGTTGCCCACGGCGACACGGCATTTCGCCCGGCCCGACACGGTCGAGCGCCCGGAGCTGGAAGACCTCGAGTGGCCGCTGTTCTCGGTCGCCCGCAAACCCGAGTCCGTCGTCTCGCTGCCGCCCGCGACCAAACTCGCACAACGGCTGCGCATCCGCCACCAGGCGGAGAACCTGCTCCTCGACGATCAGCGCCCCATCCTGCTGCTGGGACGCGAGCTGGGCAACGACGTGGTGATCATGGATCCGCGCGCCTCGCGCCAGCATTGCCGCATCGAGCGGCGCCGCAATGGTTTCGTATTGATCGACCACAGCACCAACGGCTGCTATGTCGTCGACGAAAGCGGCGGCGAGCGTTGCGTCAAGGGCGGCGAGGTGCCGCTGATCGGGCCGGGGCGGATCGGCTGCGGTTTCTCCGCGAACGAAGTCGAGCGCGACCTGGTGTTCTTCGAAACCGTCTGAACGCCCCGCATCACCCTTCTACGACCGCATCACCTGTCCCGAGCATCGACCGCGCCACCGCACCGCACCCGATGCGGGCGGCGGGACAGCCATCCAGCCATGGCGCTCGGGCGCCCCCACGCCGATGGATCTCTCGTCACTATCGTCCCTGCTCACCGGCTTCGACCCCGGGCCCAACGCAAGCCTTGCCGGCCTGTTCCTCTCGGCCTTCCTGTCGGCGACGCTGCTGCCCGGAAGCTCCGAGATCGTGCTCGTCGGCGTGCTTGCGCTTCATCCCGACCAGTTGCCGGCGGCGCTGGCGGTCGCGACCCTCGGCAACACGCTGGGGGGCATGAGCACCTACCTGATCGGCCGCCTGGTGCCCAACCGTACCGACATGAGCCGTCTCGACTGGGCGCGGCGCTGGGGCGCACCGGTGCTGCTGCTGTCCTGGGCGCCGGTGGTCGGCGACGGGCTGTGCGCCGCAGCCGGCTGGCTGCGGCTGAACTGGGCGGCCTGCCTGGTATGGATGGCGATCGGCAAGTTTCTCCGCTACGGCGTGCTCGCCCTGCCCTTCCTGTGACGCTCTTGCGGGAAGAAGCAAGCGTAATCAATACCCTGTAGCAATCATGGACTTGATCGAGCCTGCTTATTGCGTCGCAATAAGCTAAAATTCTCTGTTCCGCTGCACTTCCCTCCGGAAACGTCGATGACCCTGCGCCTGCGAGAGATCCCTTACAACTACACGTCGTTCTCCGACCGCGAGATCGTCATCCGCCTGCTCGGCGCCGAGGCCTGGCAGACGCTCGAGTCGCTGCGCGGCGAGCGCGTCACCGGCCGCTCGGCGCGCATGCTCTACGAGGTGCTCGGCGACATCTGGGTGGTCGAGCGCAACCCCTACCTGCAGGACGACCTGCTGGAGAACCGCGACCGCCGCGAGGCGCTGATCGGCGCGCTGCGCCACCGCCTGGGCGAGGTCGAGAAGCGCCGCGAGGCGAGCGTCGCCGAGGATCCCGAGCGCAGCGCCCGCGTCGCCGCGCTGGTGCGCGCCGCCGGCACCTGCGTCGAGCGCTTCGCGCTGTTCTTCGATGAGACCGCGGCGCTCAGGAAGCGCGTGCTCAAGACGCTTGCGCGCCATACCCGCCGCGACAACATCTGCTTCGACGGCCACGCCCGCGTCACCCACGTCACGGATGCGACCGACTGGCGCGTCGAGTACCCCTTCGTCGTGCTGCGCCCCGACACCGAGGAAGAGATCGGCCCGCTGGTGCGCGACTCGATCGAACTCGGCCTCACCATCATCCCGCGCGGCGGCGGCACCGGCTACACGGGCGGTGCGGTGCCGCTCGATGCGCGCTCGGTGGTGATCAACACCGAGAAGCTGATCGACCTCGGCCCGGTCGAGGAGATCGCGCTGCCGGGACTCGCCACGCCGGTGGCGACGATCCGCACCGGCGCCGGCGTGATCACGGCGCGGGTGTCGGAAACCGCCGCGGCGGCCGGTCGCGTCTTCGCCGTCGACCCGACCTCGGCCGAGGCCTCCTGCATCGGCGGCAACATCGCGATGAACGCCGGCGGCAAGAAGGCCGTGCTTTGGGGCACCGCGCTCGACAACCTGGCCTGGTGGAAGATGGTCACGCCCGACGGCAACTGGCTCGAGGTCGAGCGGGTGAACCACAACCTCGGCAAGATCCACGAGCAGGAGACGGTCGCGTTCCGCCTGCGCCGCTTCGACGCCTCGGGGCGCAAGACGCTCGGCGAGGAGACGCTCACCATGCCCGGCGCGAGCTGCCGCAAGACCGGGCTCGGCAAGGACGTCACCGACAAGTTCCTCGGTGGGCTGCCGGGGGTGCAGAAGGAAGGCACCGACGGCATCATCGTCGCCGCGCGCTGGGTGCTGCACAAGATGCCGCCGGTCACGCGCACCGTGTGCCTGGAGTTCTTCGGCCAGGTGCGCGAGGCCGTGCCGGCGATCGTCGAGATCACCGACTACTTCAAGCCGGGCGGCGCCGGCCACGCCGCCGGCGTACAGCTCGCCGGGCTCGAGCATCTGGACGAGCGCTACGTGCGCGCGGTCGGCTACACCACCAAGGCGAAGCGCCACGGCCGGCCCAAGATGGTGCTGATCGGCGACATCGTCGGCCACGACGAGGCCGCGGTGATGGGCGCCGCCTCGGACGTGGTGCGGATGTGCAACCTGCGCTCGGCCGAGGGCTTCATCGCCGCCTCGCCCGAGGAGCGCAAGCGCTTCTGGCTCGACCGCTCGCGCACCGCGGCGATCTCGCGCCACACCAACGCGTTCAAGGTAAACGAGGACGTGGTGATCCCGCTCCCGCGCATGGGCGACTACTGCGACGGCATCGAGCGCATCAACATCGAGCTGTCGACGCAGAACAAGCTGGAGTTGTGCGACGCACTTGCCGCGTTCCTCGCCGGCGAGCTGCCGCTCGACCAGGGCGACGCCAACCTCGATGCCGCGGTGCTGATCGGTGACCGGCGGCAGGCCGCGCTCGACTACGTCGCGGCGGTGCGGCGGCGCTGGCAGTGGCTGCTCGACCACCTCGACCTGCCGCTCGCCGAGGCCGAACGCACCTTCGCCGAGTACGGCGTCGAAGCCGGCGAGCTCACCAACCGCGCTGCCGATCCGGTGCTCTTCCACCGCCTGCAGGATTACTCGGTGCGGGTGTCGTGGACGCGCGAGCTCAAGCCCCGGCTCGACAAGATCTTCGACGGCGTGGTGTTCCGGCCGGTGCTCGCGCGCATCGACGAGATCCACCGCGAAGTGCTGCGCGGGCGCGTCTTCGTCGCGCTGCACATGCACGCCGGCGACGGCAACGTGCACACCAACATCCCGGTGAACTCCGACCACTACGCGATGCTGCAGACCGCCAACCGCGCGGTCGACCGCATCATGGCGCTGGCGCGCTCGCTCGGAGGCGTGATCTCCGGCGAGCACGGCATCGGCATCACCAAGCTCGACTACCTCACCGACGAGGAGATGGCGGGCTACTGGCGCTACAAGCAGCAGGTCGACCCGCAGGGACACTTCAACCGCGGCAAGCTGATGCGCGGCGGCGCGATCACCGGCAACCTCGACAACGCCTACACGCCGAGCTTCAACCTGATGGGCCACGAGTCGCTGATCATGGAGCAGACCGAGATCGGCGACATCGCGCACGACATCAAGGACTGCCTGCGCTGCGGCAAGTGCAAGCCGGTGTGCTCGACCCACGTGCCGCGCGCAAACCTCCTCTACAGCCCGCGCGACAAGATCCTGTCGACCTCGCTGCTGATCGAGGCGCTGCTCTACGAGGAGCAGACGCGCCGGGGCGTCTCGCTCGCGCACTGGGCCGAGTTCGAGGACGTCGCCGACCACTGCACGGTCTGCCACAAGTGCGAGAAGCCCTGCCCGGTCGACATCGACTTCGGCGACGTCTCGATCAAGATGAGGAACCTCCTGCGCAAGCAGGGCAAGAAGTCGTTCAACCCCGGCACCGCGGCGGCGATGGCCTTCCTCACCGCGAAGGACCCGGCGACCATCAAGCTGATCCGCAAGGGCATGATCGAGTGGGGCTACAAGGCGCAGCGCC
>JARFTX010000029.1:14349-43170 GCA_029289265.1 Gammaproteobacteria bacterium | reverse complement strand
GCCCGACGGCAAGCGCAAGCGTGCCTTGGCCGAGGCCGTTGCCGAGATGGTCACCGTCGATTTCGCCGGGCGCGTGCTGCCGTTCGATGGGCTGGCTGCCGCCTGCTACGCCGAACTGGTGAGCGCGCGCGAACGTGCCGGCCGGCCGATCGGCATGGCTGACGGACAGATAGCCGCGATCTGCCTCGCCGAAGGTGCAGCGCTGGCGACGCGCAACGGGCGCGATTTCGAGGGGATCGGAATCGAGCTCTTCGACCCGTGGAGGGCTCCTGACCCTCATGGCGTGTAAGCCCTGAATCTTCGCCTGGCGTGGACGCCGCGCGGTCGCGCAGCGACCAGGCGAGCGGGTCCGACCGTCTCGCGGGGAATCTACCGCGGTAACTCCGTCGCCGCGGCAAGCGGCGCCGTATCCCGGCCCCAGCCGCCGCCGAGCGCCTTGTACAGGTCGACCGTCGCATTGAGCCGGGCGAAGCGGGTGAGCGAGAGCTGCTCCTCGACCTGGAACAGCGAGCGCTGGGCGTCGAGCACGGTGAGCAGATCGGCGGCGCCCTCGCGGTAGCGCAGCTCGGCGAGCGCCAGGCTGCGCCGCGCCTCCTCGCGGATCGCGTACTGCGCCACCTCGTCGTGGTCGAAGCGGGAGACGTTGCCGAGCGCATCCTCGACCTCGCGCAGCGCGACGTGGATGCTGCGGCGGTAGGCTTCCAGCAGCTCCCGCTGGCGCGATTGCGCGAGCTCCACCTGGCCGCGCAGGCGCCCGCCGTCGAAGATCGTGTGCACCACGGCGGCGGTCAGCGCGAGGCTGTTCGACGGATTGGCGAGCGAGACCAGCGCGGTGCTGGCGAGCCCGCCCGAGCCCGAGAGCTGCACCGCCGGTAGCAGCGCCGCCCGTGCCGCCGCGATGTCGGCGTCGGCGGCGACGAGCCGCGCCTCGGCGCTTGCGAGGTCGGGGCGGCGAGCGAGCAGTTCGGCCGGCAGGCCGGGCGAGACGGCGGGAATCGCAAGCGCCAGCAGACCGGCGGGATCGGCCGCTTCGACCGGGAAGTCCTGCGGAGCGCGCCCGAGCAGGATCGCCAGCGCGGCGAGCGTCTGGCGCTGCTGCACCTCGAGCGGGTAGAGCGCTGCGCGCTGCGCCAGCACGGTCGAGCGCTGACGGCTCACGTCGAGCGCGGTCGCGGCGCCGTGGCGATGGCGCGCCTCGACGATGGCGAGCACCCGCTCGGCGATCGCGAGGTTGTCGCGGGCGATGCGCAGCCGGTCCTCGAAGCTCAGCACCTGGAACCACGCGCTTGCCACCGCCCCCGCGAGCGACAGATGGGCGGCGTCGAGGTCGTGGCGGCTGGCGGCGAGCGCGGCGCGGGCGCTCTCGACGTTGGCGGCGAGTCGGCCCCACAGGTCGATCTCGTAGCGTACGCCGAGTGATAGCCCGGTCGATTCGCTGGTGTCGGCGGCGCGCCCGGCGCCGGCATCGAAGCGCCGCCACGCGGTCGAGCCGTCGACGCTCGCCGACGGAAACAGCGACGCTCCGGTGATGCGCAACTGGGTCTCGGCCTGGCGCACCCGCTCGGCGGCGATCGCGAGGTCGGGGTTGGCGTCGATCGCCTCGGCGACCAGGCGATCGACGGTGTGCGAGCCGAAGTCGCGCCACCAATCCAGGTCGATCTGGGTCGCACGCTGGGGCGCGCGCTCGCGGTAGCGCTCGGGCAGGTCGATGTCGGGACGCGAGACCGGTTCGGTCGCCGCACAGCCGGCCAGGACGAGGGCGAGGGCGGCGGCGAGCAGGGTCGAGGGGCGAATAACGGGTTTCATCGGGCACCTCACTCGGTTGCGAGCGCCACCACGGGATCGAGCTTGGCGGCCTTGCGGGCCGGCAGCAGTCCGAAGATCAGGCCGGTCGCGAAAGCGCAGCCGAAGGCGAGCGCGACCGGATAGACGGAGAACAGAACCGGCGTGCCGAAGGCCTCGACGGCGGCGGTGGCGCCCAGGCCGATCGCGACGCCGATCAGGCCGCCCAGGGCGGTGACGACCAGCGCCTCGATCAGGAACTGCTGCAGAATGTTGCGGGTGCGCGCGCCGGTTGCCATGCGGATGCCGATCTCGCGGGTGCGCTCGGTGACCGAGACCAGCATGATGTTCATCACGCCAATGCCGCCCACCAGCAGCGAGATCGCGCCGACGCTGCCGAGCAGGATGGTCATCGTGCGCTGGGTCTCGGTCGCGGTCTCGATGATCGAGGCCATGTTGCGGATGCGGAAGTCCTCGATGCCGTGGCGCGCGAGCAGCAGCGCGTGCACCTCGGCCTGGGTGTCGTCGATGCGAGCGACGTCCTCGACGGCGATCGTCGCGTTGCGCAGGTGGCGCTGGCCGGTCAGGCGCAGGCTGCCGGTCGAGAACGGCACGAAGATCACGTCGTCCTGGTCCTGGCCCCAGGGGGTGGCGCCCTGTGGGCGCATCACGCCGATCACCTGGAACAGGATGTTGTTCACCAGCACGTACTCGCCCAGCGGGTCGGCGCGTCCGAACAGCGTCTCGGCGACCGTCTGGCCGAGCACCGCGACAGCGGCGTGGCTCGTTTCGTCGGCGGCGTTGAAGAAGCTGCCGTGGGCAAGGTCCCAGCCGCGCGCGAGCGGGTAGTCGGCGCCGGTCGCGGTTGCCGACGTGCGGTGATCGACGTTGCCGAAGCGCACGGTGACGGTGGCGCCCTGCTCGGGCACGGCTGCGAGCACGTTGGGGAGCGCTGCGATCGCCTGCACGTCCTCGACGGTGAGCGTCGCCGCCTCGTCGCGTCCGCGCAGGTTGGGCGAGCCGGGCCGCACCGTGAGCAGGTTGGTGCCCATCGCGCTGATGCGGTCGATCACGTCCTGGCGGGCGCCGTCGCCGATCGCGAGCATCGCGATCACGGCCGCGACGCCGATGACGATACCGAGCAGCGTCAGGATCGAGCGGAACAGGTTCGCGCGCAGCGCGCGCAGCGCAGTGCGGGTCGCCTCGACGACGTCCGAGAGCGGCGACGTGCGGTCGACGTGAGGCGCAAAGTCGGGTTCCGGCCCGGGGCGCGGGTGCGGGCCGGGGTCGGCGACGACGAGCCCGTCGCGGATCTCGATGATGCGCTGGGCCTGGGCGGCGACCTCGCGCTCGTGGGTGATCAGGATGACGGTGTGGCCGTCGTCGGAGAGCTTGCGCAGCAGCCGCATCACCTCGGCGCCGCTCTTGCTGTCGAGCGCGCCGGTCGGCTCGTCGGCGAGGATCACCCGACCGCCGTTCATCAGCGCGCGGGCGATCGACACGCGCTGCTGCTGGCCGCCCGAGAGCTGGCTCGGGCGATGATCGCTGCGATCGCCGAGCCCGAGCGCCGCGAGCAGCTCCAGCGCGCGGGCGTGGCGCTCGGCCGGCGGCATGCCGGAGTAGACGGCGGGGATCTCGACGTTCTCGCGCGCGGTCGCGCCGCCGATCAGGTTGTAGCTCTGGAACACGAACCCGAAGGTCTCGCGCCGCAGCCGCGCGAGCTCGTCGCGGTCGAGGCCGGCGACGTCCTCCCCGAGAAAACGGTAGGTGCCGGAACTCGGCCGGTCGAGGCAGCCGAGGATGTTCATCAGCGTCGACTTGCCCGAGCCGGATGCGCCCATGATCGCGACGAACTCGCCGGGCTCGATGCGCAAGTCGATGCCGTGCAGCACCTCGGTCTCGACGTCACCGCGGCGAAACGACTTGGTCACGCCGGCGAGTTCGATCAGCGGCAGGCCGGAGCGCACGGGCAGCGGCAGTGCGGCGGCCTCGGCGTCACGTTTCATCGCGGTGCGCTCCGGCGCGCGGCGCCGTCGGTGAGGACGCCCGAGACGACGCGCTCGCCCTCGGCGAGCCCGCTGGTCACCTCGATCTGGATGCGGTTGGAGACGCCGGTCGCGACCGCGCGCGGCTCGAAGCCCCCGTCGGGGCGCGCCACCATGATCGTCGTCGAGGCGCCGTTGGTTTCGGGGGCGGCACGTCGTGCCGACGGACCTGCGGCGCCACCGCCGGTGCGGCGCTCAGGCTCGCCGGCGCGGGCGGCCGCGGTGATCGCCGACACCGGCATCAGGAGCGCGTCGTGCGCCGCGGCGACGACGAAGAACACCTGGGCGGTCATCTGCGTCATCAGCTCGCCGTCGGGGTTGGGGACGTCGAACAGCGCGTTGTAAAGGACCACGTTGTTCTGCACCACGGGTGTGGGCTCGATCTTCTGCAGCGTGCCGTGCCAGCGCTTGCCCTGGCCGCCGAGCGTCGTGAAGTAGGCCGGCATGCCGACGCGCAGCTTGGTCACGTCGGCCTCCGAGACCTGGGTCTGCACCGTCATCGTCGACAGGTCGGCGACGCGCAGGATGGTCGGCGCCTGCTGCACGGCGTTGAGCGTCTGGCCCTGGCGCGCGGCGATCGACACGACCGTGCCGGAGATCGGCGCGAAGATGCGGGTGTAGGCGAGATTCGCCTCGTCGGCGCGCAGGTTCGATTCGGTCTGCTCGATCTGTGCCCGGAGCGCGCGCAGCTGCGCGTCGGCCGAGCGCACCGCGGCCTCGGCGTTCTGCAGCGCCTCTTTGCTGGTCGCGTCCTCTGCCATCAGGTTGCGCTGGCGCGTGAGCTGCAGGCGCGAGAGTGCAAGCGAGGACTCGCGCTCTGCGAGCTGCGCCTGCTGCACGCGCAATTGCGCGCGCGTGGCGTCGACGCGGCTTTGCAGCACCGTCGGGTCGATTTCGGCGAGCAGCGCGCCGGCCTCGACCTCGGTGCCGACCTCGACGTGAATGCGCTCGAGCTGACCCGACACCTGCGCGCCGACATCGACGTAGTCGCGCGGCTGCAAGGTGCCGGTGGCGGTGACGAGCTCCTCGACGCTGCCGCGCTGGACGCTGGCGAACTGGTAGCGGGCGGTCTCGTCCGGCGCTGCGAAGTAATGCGACCAGACGAAATACGCGGCGACCGCCATGGCGACGGCCGCGACGGCGAGCACAAGACGGCCCCGCCAGCGCGGCCGTACGGGGGAGAGAGGGGATGAAGGCATGTTCGGGGAATTCGACGTTGACATCCGGGAAGCGGGGTCGCGGGCACGCCGCGGCGATGCTTCGAAGCTTACGGGATCGGGTGCTAAGGCTTTGTATCATATTGCAGCGCCGGGTTCCCGCCGGGCCGAGCCGAAGCGGCGCCGTGGCTTCGTGCGCTGCGTCACGGAGACGGCTGTACGGGAATCCAGATCGGAAGATCTCATGACATAGATCAATAACCATGTTTCGGCTGTGGCGTTTAATGGGTCATCGATTTAGACCAAGTACAAAGAATGCAGATGGTTTTTCACTCAGGGAGTACGTCATGAAAGTCACAGTCAAGTCCCTCGTCCTCGCGCTCGCCACATCCGTCGTGGCTTCCGCCGCGTCCGCGGCAACGGTGCGCGACGAGCCGATCGTGCCGATCGAGCCCGCCGTCGTCGACAACCCCGCCAAGGTCGCACTCGGCAAGAAGCTCTTCTTCGAGCCGCGCCTGTCGATGTCGGGCATCATTTCGTGCAACACCTGCCACAACCTGTCGCGCGGCGGCACCGACAACCTCAAGACCTCGATCGGCCACCAGTGGCGTGCCGGGCCGGTCAACGCGCCGACGGTGCTGAACTCCAGCCTCGCCATCGCGCAGTTCTGGGACGGCCGCGCAGCAAACCTCAAGGAACAGGCCGGTGGCCCGATCCAGGCCGGCATCGAGATGGCGATGCCGCACACGCTGGCGCTCGACGTCCTGCAGTCGATTCCCGGCTACGTCGAGGAATTTACCGCGGTGTTCGGTCCCGGCGACATCGACATGGACAAGGTCACCAGTGCGATCGCCGCCTTCGAGGAGACGCTGGTCACCCCGAATTCGCGCTTCGACCAGTGGCTCAAGGGCGACGACAAGGCATTGAGTGTCGACGAACTGGCCGGCTACACGCTCTTCAAGGATAGCGGCTGTGTCACCTGCCACAACGGCGAGGCGGCGGGTGGGACGTCCTATCAGCGCATGGGCGTGGTAAAGCCCTATGCGAGCACGTCGCCGGTCGAGGGCCGCTACGCGGTCACCGGCAACGATGCGGACCGTTTCAACTTCAAGGTGCCGACGCTGCGCAACGTCGAGATGACTTACCCGTACTTCCACGACGGGCAGGCCCGCACGCTCGAAGAGGCGGTCGACATCATGGGCCAGTTGCAGCTCGGCCGTCACTACAGCGAGGTCGAGATCGGCCAGATCGTCGCCTTCCTGAAGACCCTCACGGGTGAGCAGCCGCAGATCATGGTGCCGATCCTGCCGCCGTCGAGCAACGCGACGCCGCGGCCCGATCCGTTCAACTGACCGACCAAGCGGCCGCCGGGCCCGCATGCGTCGCGGCCCGGCGGCCGACCCGATACACAAACTCTGTGTCCGGTGTGGAAAAAACGTAGAATAACGACGCAAGCCCGATGGAGACGCCCAACGATGGACACTCAGGTCTTCCCCGACATGATCGAACGCCTGCGCGAAGCCGGCATCCCGGTCACCTTTCCGCGACTGGCGATCGCGCGCGTGCTATTCACCCATCCCGTGCACGTCTCGGCCGAGCAAGTGCTGGAGCGGGTGCGCGAGATCGCACCCGACATCGCGCGGGGGACCGTCTACAACACGCTCAACTTGTTCGTCGAAAAGGGCATGCTGCGCGAGCTGATCGTCGATCCGACGCGCGTTTATTACGACTCCACCACGACGCCGCATCACCATTACTACGACGTCACGACCGGTGAGCTTTGGGACGTGCCGGTGGGACAGCTGCGCGTCGTTGGCACCCCCGATCTGCCTGCGGGTGCCGTGCTCGAAGACATCGACGTGATCGTGCGGGTGCGACGTCGCGCCGCCTGAGCGGTGCGCTGAGGACCGCGCGCCTGGCGCGAGGGCCGCAGTCGGCGCCAGTCGAGGCTGATCGGGGGCGTTCCCACGCTTTGGCTTACTCGGGCGAACCCGGCGCCGAGCCTTCGACGCCGGGCAACTGGGGTGGCTCAGAACGTGTAGCGGACGCCCGCCTGGAGCAGTCTGGGCATGCCTACCTGGATCCCGCGGGTACGATCAACGATGTAAGTCTTGTCGGCCAGGTTCTTGACCGTCACGAAACCGCTGAGGGCACGATCGAAGCGGTAATTGAACGCGGCATTGATGATCGTGTAGCCGTCGATTTTGCCGGTCTGCCCATTGGCGGCGGGCGCGGTGGTATTCGCGAAGTCGGAGTATTGCTCGCCGACGTACTGGGCCTCGATCTCGGCGCCGAACGGACCCGTGCCGTAGCCGAGTGCCGCGGTGGCCGTGTGCTTCGGCGCGTAAGGCTGGCGATTCCCCGCGGCGCTGCCGGCCACGACGGCTCCGCTCGCCACGTTGCGGAACGGAGTCTCTTGGCGGGCGGTCGGGAGCCACGTGTAGGCGAGGCGACCGTACAGGCCGCGGGTCGAATCCACGCGGGCTGACAACTCGAGGCCCTCGAACAGCGCCTTGCCCTGCGATAGCGGTGTGCTGCCGCCGGCGATGGAACCGACAGCGATCAGGTTCTTGTAGTTGCTGCGGAAGTAGGCGGCCTGCACCACGGTACCCGTAATCGGCTGGCTGCGCAGACCAAGTTCGAAGTTCGTGGATTCCTCGTGATCTACGTCCGTCACCGTGCCGGTGCCACCAATCAGATCCTCGACGCGCGGCGGGGCGAAGCCCTTGTGGAGACTGGAGAAGACGGTGAGGGTCGGGCTGGGGTTCCAGGTCGCGCCAAGGCCCGGTGTCCAGGCCGTGACGGTGGTCGATCCGGTCTGCCCGGTCAGCCGGTTCATGCGCTCGGCCTCGATGTGCTCGTACCGGACGATGGGCGTCACGCTGACGGTGCCGAGGTCGAAGCGGTTGGAAACGAAGACCGCATAGGCCGTCGTCTCGCGCAGATTGTCTTCGACCAGGGTTCCTGTGCGGCCGTTGGGGCTCGTCGCGTTGACTTGCTTGCGCTTCTGCTCCTCGAAATGCGCCTTGACACCTGCCTGCAGTTCGCCGAGGCCGTGCGCGAACGTCAGCCGTGGCTCGATTCCCCAGGTGTAGTAGTCGCGAAGCCGGCCCTGGGTCGAATTGCACGTATCGGGCTCGACTCGTTCTCCGGCCAGTCGCGCGGCATTGAACGCCGCGCCGCACTGGCCATCCTGGCTGTTGCTCGCTTGGCGCCACCAGTCGCGTGAGAACTGGGAGTAGTACAGGTTCGTCGTGAGTAGCATCTCCTCGGAAAGGTCGAGGTCGTGCGTCGCCGAGAGGCCGGTGCGTTCGACGTCGAATTTGTCGCTCTTGAAGGGATTGTAGCGTGGTCCCCGGTGCTCGAATTCGGCTTGGGTGAGCCCGGAGTAAGTGATGGTCGAGTTCTCACGGTAGTGGTTGGCTCGCAGGGTGAGGGCCTGACTCGTACCGATCGCGGTCACGTACTTCAGGTTCAGATCGTCGAGCTGATGCTCCATGTTGTCCCGCGAGCCATCGCCCTGCTTGCGCGTGTAGTCGAACAGCGCACCGCCGACACCGATATTGACTTTCGCATTGCGGTAGTCCCGGTTGCCGATCGCTCCCTGAGCAAAGCCGGCAAGTTCTTGGGGCGGGGTCGGGGTGATGTAGTTGATCACCCCCCCGACCGTTTGAGGCCCAAACAGCAGCGAGCCGGCGCCTTTGAGTATTTCTATGCGTTCGTAGCGTTCGACCATCGGATGGTAGTAGCTGGCGTTGTCACCGTAGGGCGCATAGGCGAGCGGGATACCATCCTCAAGCAACGTGATCTTGGTCGAGCGCGTGGGGTTCAGGCCGCGCATACCGATATTGGGCCGAAGACCGAAACCCTCCTCGTCGCGCACATTGACACCCGGAACCTTGCGCAAGGCCTCATTGACGGTAAACACACGGCTGGTCTCGAGGGTCCCGCGATCGACGATTTCGCCTGCGCCCGCGATGTTGGGGAGATTCTCCACGTCGCCGATGACATCGACGCGGGGCATTACAACCATGGCTCCACTAGCTGTCGCAGCGGGTGATTGTTGTGCCAGAGCGCTGCCGGCGGGCAGCGCGAAGGCGAGAATCAGTGCACTTGCGCAAGAGGCAGGGCGGGGGACGAGCGCGCTTGCGCGCGGATGGCTAGCCATCGGGCAGTTCTCCTGGTCAGGTTGAAGTCGCGGTTGGCTGGCTTCCTGACCGGAGTCGCGCCCGGAAAAGGGCGGTGCAGGTGGCTGGCTAAGTCGTGTTAAAGCGAATGATAATGATTCGCAGTGCGCGTGTCCACTGGTGGCCGTAATAATTTCGCGAAGCGTTGCGCGAATGCAATGTGCCCAACAGGCGTCGCGCTGGCGTGCCGGTCAGGGTGTCGGGACGGTGATGAACCCGAGCTTCTGGATCCCGGCGCGGCGCGCCGCCGACATCACCTCGGCGAGCGTCTGGTAGCGCGTCTCACGGTCGGCGCGGAGGTGCAGCTCGGGTTGGACGGGGCGGGCAGCGGCTTCCTCGAGGCGGGCGTGCAGCACGAGTTCGTCGATCGGGTCGTTGTTCCAGAAGAAGCGGCCGGCCTCGTCGATCGCGAGAGTGATGGTCTCGGGCTCTTCGTTGGTGGCCTCGCTCGCCGCGGTCGGCAGGTCGATCTTGATCGAGTGGGTGAGCAGCGGTGCCGTGATCATGAAGACGATCAGCAGCACCAGCATCACGTCGATCAACGGCACCATGTTGATCTCGTTCATCGGCGCCGAGCGGCCTTCCTGGTCGAAGCTGCCGAAGGCCATCATGCGGCTCCCGGCCGGACGGTAGCGTGCGCAGCCGACGTTTTGGATGCTTCCGTACCGGCGCGTTCGGCCGGACCACCCACCGGCGCGCTCGGCAGCCGCGTGCCGGTCGTGAACCAGGCGTGCAGGTCGTGCGCGAAGGCGTCGAGCTCGGACAGCTCGAGCCGGTTGGCTCGGGTGAAGGCGTTGTAGCCGAGCACCGCGGGAATCGCGACGAAGAGACCGAAGGCGGTCATGATGAGCGCCTCGCCGACCGGGCCGGCGACCTTGTCGAGGGTCGCCATGCCGGTCGCGCTGATGTTCACCAGCGCGTGGTAGATCCCCCACACCGTGCCGAACAGGCCGATGAAGGGCGCGGTCGAGCCGATCGAGGCGAGCACCGTGAGCCCCGATTCGAGCTGGGCGGTCGACAGCGCGATCGACTTGCGCATCGCGCGGGTGACGAACTCGTCGGCGTCGAGCGTGCCTCCGAGCGTGGTGCTGTGGGTGTGGCGGCGCAGATGCTCGGTCGCGGCGCAGCCCTGGCGGGCGAGCGCTTCGAAGGGCGAATCGGGTGCGAGCTTCGACAACCGTTCGAGGCCCTGGTCGAGGTTGGCCGCGCCCCAGAAGGCCTCGACCGCCTCGTCGTGTCGGCGCGCACGTACCTGGCGCACGCTGCGCACCAGGATCAGATACCAACTCGCGACCGACATCACGACGAGCGTGAAGGCGACGAGTCGGATGATGAGATCGGACTGCTCCCACAGGTGGGCGAGGCCGAAGGCTTCGGGGGTCGGCATGGTCAGGATCCTTCCAGTTTGAAGACGATGGGCACGATCACCCAGGCAGCGACGCTGCGCTCGCCCTGCTTCGCCGGCACGAAACGCCAACGCGCGACGGCCCGCTGCGCGGCATCGTCGAGCCGGTTCGAGCCCGAACTCTCCGAGAGCTCGATTTTGCCGGGCAAACCGTCGGCCGTCACGAACACGCGCAGCATCACCGTTCCTTGCTCGCGCATGCGGCGCGCGAGCGGCGGGTAGGCGGGTGGCGGGTTGTTGAGATAGGCAGCATCGAAGCGCGCGGCCACAGTCTCGACCGGCGCCGGCGCCGGCGCCGCCGGCCGGGTCGGGGCAGCCACCGCAACGGGGGCCGGCGGGGCGGGGGGCGCGGTGGCGGTCGAAGGCACCGCCACCGGTGCCGGCGCGGCTGGCGGCGTTTCGGCAACCGGTGCGGGCCGCGGGACGGGTTTAGGCGCCGGCTTCGGTACGGGTTTGGGGGGGGGCGGCGCTGGCGGGGGGGGCGGCTGCACGATCGGCTCGGGCCGCGGTGGTGGCGGAGGAGGAGGGGGGGGGACGTCCGGCTCGACGGCGGGCGGCGCTTCGGGCGCCGCCGGCGGGGCCGCGACGGCGACGGGCGCATCGATCAGCATGACGGCGATTGGGCGGGGCGGCTCGGAGGGGGTGGATTGCGACAGATTGACCAGCCAAGTCGCGGTGCCCGCATGGGCGACGATGACCAGCCCGAGAATCAGTCCGTGCTCACGGCGGAACGTGCCCGGACTCGGGCGCCCAGATGTGCTCAAGGCCGAGGGACGCCTCGCGCACACTCAGCTTCCGGACCCCATCTGCGACTGGAGGTAGTTTTGCAGGCCGACCTTGTCGATCAGCTCGAGCTGCGTTTCCAGGTAGTCGATATGCTCTTCCGTGTCCTCCAGGATCTCCTCGAAGACCTCGCGCGAGACGTAGTCCTTGCAGGACTCACAGTAGGCAATCGCTTCGATCAGTTCGGCGCGTCCGGACTGCTCGAGCTTGAGGTCACCCTGGATGCACTCTGGCACGGTCTCGCCGATCAGGAGCTTGTTGAGATTCTGCAGGTTCGGCAGGCCCTCGAGGAACAACACGCGCTCGATCAGCTTGTCGGCGTGCTTCATCTCCTCGATCGACTCCTCGTACTCGTGGTGCCCGAGCTTGCCCAGGCCCCAGTTCTTGTACATCCGCGCGTGGAGGAAGTACTGGTTGATCGCGGTCAGTTCGATGGTGAGCTGCTTGTTGAGGTGCTGGAGTACTTTCTTGTCGCCTTTCATATCGCCTCCGCGGACAATGAATAGGACGGCACGAAGCCGAACGGGGCCGGTGTCGCAACGGTTGTCCGCTCTTCCAAGGCCGAGCGCAGGCAGTCACGCGCGCACGTCGCACACCGGCCGCAGCATCCGGCTACGCCCAGCCGCTCGCGCAGCTCGCGCAGACTGGTCGCGCCGTCGCGGACCGCTTGGTCGATGTGACGCTCGGTCACGGCATTGCAGACACACACGTACATATTAGTCCAGCCCCGTATTCATGCCATTCCGCATCGCGTTCGCGGAGTCATTTGGTCAGGATCAGCTTGCCTGCGCGGGTTGCGCGCAGCACATAGCAGGCACCCTCGTGCTCGATCGCCACGCAAGGCTGTCCGGCGAGCAGGGCTTTGCTGGGGATGATCCCGGCAAGCCGGTACGTGACGCTTGTGTCCGCCACGGCGGAGGGTCCGGTGGACATCGTCTCGTCGTGCTGCGGCAGCGTCGTTGCGTCGATCATGGTTGCGTGATGAGCAAGCAAATAGGAACGATTCGCATTACAACATCGACTCCTTGATCGGTCAAGCACGAAATGTTGAGATGTTGACATTTCGCAAATCCGGTCGCTTCCGCGACCTCGCCGCAGGAGTTCGAGCGGGTGTCACGGCTGCGACGTATCGGGTTCGCATCGATCGGACCACTGACCCGGAGCAATACCCATGCCCATGAACGCGACACCGCACGTCGACTACGCCATCGAACCCGCGCCGCGCCCGGCCGTACCCGTAGTCGGGGGCGGCTGGTTTCCCGTGCGGCGCATCTACTGCGTGGCGCGCAACTATGCGGCGCACGCCCGCGAGATGGGGGGCGATCCCGAGCGCGAGGCGCCCTTCTTCTTCACCAAGCCTGCCGATGCGATTGTGCCGGTCGCCGAGGGTGAGACCGGCCGTTTCCCCTATCCGCTCGCGACCCATGACGTGCACCACGAGGTCGAGCTGGTGGTCGCGCTCGGCCGGGGCGGCACGAACTTGACGGTTGAGGAGGCAGCCAACTGCATCTGGGGCTACGCGGTGGGCCTCGACATGACGCGCCGTGACCTGCAGGCCGAGGCCAAGGCCAAGGGCCGCCCGTGGGACATCGCCAAGGCCTTCGACGCCGCGGCGCCGATCTCGGCGGTCCGTCCTGCCGCCGGCCATGTCGCGGCCGCGGGCGAGATCCGCCTCGACATCAACGGCAAGCCGCGCCAGCGTGGGGATCTCGCCGACATGATCTGGTCGGTGCCGGAGATCATCGCCTACTTTTCGCGCTTCTACCGGTTGCAGCCCGGGGATCTCATATTTACCGGGACGCCCGAAGGAGTCGGTCCGGTGCAAGTAGGCGACCGGCTCTACGGTGCGGTCGAAGGCGTCGGCGGGTTGAGCCTCGAGGTTGTCGAGGAGCACTGATCGCGCCGGGCGACGGTGGTTGCCGCCGTCGCCCGGCCGTTTGCAATGCCGGTCCAGTCGGCGTCAGGGCAGCCGCAAGAGCACGCGCACCCGCTCGTCGGCCTCGGATTCCGGCAGGTAGCCGACGAAGCTCGGATTGGCGTCGATCCAGCTGATCGCTTCCTCGATGCCGCGCGCCTCCTTGGGCGGCAGGGCCCGGCCGGTGAACACCATGCGCGACCAATAGGCACGCGTCTGGGCCGGATTGCGGCCGGTAAGGGCCTGGTAGAAGAGGTCGCGCGTCGGGCCGGGCGGCAGGTCGACGAGGGTCACGGCAGTGCCGTCGGCGAGGTGGCGGAGGCGTCCGAGGTAGAGCTGCTCGGCCTGTTCGCGCGATAGCGACTCGACCGGACTGCGGGCGCCGGCGACGACGACGACTTGCGCCAGCGCAGCGCCGGCGGTCACTCCGGCGAGCAGGCCGACGAACAGGAATATGAGGGCGCGTGTCATTGGCGGGCCCTCAGAAGGTCACGTCCACTGACACGCTCCAGGTGTGGATCGCCCGGCCGCCGATCTGCACCCGCGGGTCGCTGCGCGGAAAGTATGAGCCCCACGAGTCGTGGTCGGGGCGGGCGCGGGTAAGCTCGGTCTTGAGCGCCGCATTGCGGGCGAGGTCCCAGCGCAACCCGATGGTTGCGCTGCGCTGCGCGTTATTGCGCGAGCGCAGGAACAGTTGCCAGAACTCCCCGGGGACGGGAACCGTCGAAAGATGCTGGTCGAGTCGCTGCCGCGCCAGCACCGCGTAGGGTGTGACGGCGCCAAAGCGCCGACCCAGGCTCAGGTACCAGCCTTCCGAACTCGTCACATAGCGGTTGGTCGTGCGCCGCGCGTACTCTCCAATTACCTGCCACCGGCCGTCGTCCCATTGCAGGCCAATCGAATCGAACCGGGTCTTGCCTTCGGTGCCCGAGATGTCCGCGAGAGCCGCGTTGAACGGTGTTCCGGCAAGTCCGCCGATGAGTGCCTGCGTTTGCGCGTCGCCCCGAATCAGACTGAATCGCCCGTCGCCATGTCCGAGGTGCAGCGACCAGTCGCCGTGGGCGAACACCAGATTGAGGCCCCAGGTGCGGTTGAGTCGGGCGCGGCCTTCCGGAAACGGAATGCGGCTCCGGCCGAAATAAGGATGGATTTCGACGTCGAGTTCGCCCACTCGGCGGTGATAGATGAGGTCGACGCCGTCGAGGTCATTGAACGGGTTGAGGCTGTAGACCTCGACCGGAGGCCGAACCCAGGGATGGGCGTAATTGACGTGCAGCGACTCCGACAGCATGAAGAAGGGCGCGCGCAGGCGCCCCGCGCGCAGGGACAGCCCGGGGGCCAGCGTCTGGCGCAGGAAGGCGAGGGTGACACGAGGCTGGATTCGATCGCTGCCGTCCTCGCGCGTGAGCACCTGTACGGTCAGGTCGTTCTGCCAGGGCAGGCGCAAGCTGCCCTGCAGCCCGAGCACCGAGTCGGGGGTAAGATCGGGATCGGATTTGCCGGGAAAGTTCACCCCGTAGCGGGTGAACCACACGTCCTTGCGGTCGGTCTTGACCGCACCGAGGGTCGCGAATCCCGAGAAATCGAAGGCCGAAGGCTCGGCACTCGCAACCATGGGGGCCGGTGCGGCGAGCGAGAGTGCCGCGAGCGCTTTGAGCGCGAGGCCAACGAGTCGTGGAGGTGAGGTGGCAGTCATGAAGTCCGGGCAAGTCGGGCGGCGCCGTCGCCGCCGAAAAGGAGATGCTCGACACCGGCATGGTCGAGCGGCCGCGCATAGAGATAGCCCTGGCCGTAGTCGCAGCCGATGGCCTTAAGCAGGGCGGCCTGCTGAGGGGTCTCGATGCACTCGGCGACGACGGCCATGCCGAGGTCGTGAGCGAGGCGGATGCTGTGCTCGACGATGGTGCGCAGCCGCGTATCCTCGGTGAGCGAGCGCACGAACGCGCCGTCGAGCTTGACCAGGTCGCACGGCATGGTGTGCAGGTAGCTCAGGGCCGAGTAGCCGGTGCCGAAATCGTCGATTAGTACCGCCATGCCCGCTGCGCGCAGGCGTTCAAGGACCGCCGCTGCCGGCCCCTCGGGCCTTGCCAGCACGCTCTCGGTAACCTCGAAGCGCACCATCTCGGCCGGCAGGCCGTGACGCGCCACTGCGGCGATCAGCTCGCCGGCGAGATCGGGGCGCGAGAACTGGCTTGCCGAGAGGTTCACGCTCACCTTGGGCACGGGGCGATCGTTCGCACGGCGTTGCCAGTCGAGCAGCCTTTCGCAGGCGCGGTCGAGGACTGCCATGTCGAGTTCGTGGATCAGGTCCAGCGTTTCGGCAAGCGGAATGAAGACGCCGGGCGCGATCATGCCCTCCTGCGGGTGGCGCCAGCGCGCCAGCGCCTCGAAGCTTGCGATTCGATTGTCGGCAAGCGAGACGATGGGCTGGAAATGCACGTCGATGGCGCGCTTGCGCAGCGCGGCGCGCAGATCACCCTCCAGGCGCAGACTTTGAAGTGCCTGCATGTGCATCGAGGCGTGGAAGATCGCAACGGTGCTGTCGGCCCCCTTGCGGGCGCGGTGCAGGGCATTGTCGGCATCGCGCAGCAATGCCTCGGCATCGTCGCTGTCCGGCTCGCTCAAGGCGAGACCGATGATGCACTTGGGGTAGAGCGTCTGGCCGGCGAGCACGGTCGGCATTGCCAGTGCCTCGCGCAGCGACTCGGCCAGGCGCATCGCCTCGCCCGGGCTCGCGATGTCATTGAGCAACAGCGCGAACTGGTCCCCGCCGACCCGCGCGGCGATGTCGCCTTCGCGCAGCGTCGCGACGATGCGTTCGGCAATGCGCCGCAGCAACTCGTCGCCGACGGCATGGCCAAAGCTGTCGTTCACCAGTCTGAAGCGCTCCAGGTTGATCGCCAGCACGGCGAAGTCCTGGTCGTCGGTGCGCCGGTGCTGCCCCAGGGCGCTGCGCACGTGTTCGAGGAAGAGAGCCCGGTTGGGCAGGCCCGTGAGCCCGTCGTGCAGGGCGTCGAACTGGAGCTGCTGCTGGGCGAGCTTGTGCAGATGCACGTCGCTGATGGAGCCGGCCATGCGGAAGGCGCGCCCGTTCGCGCCACGCAGCGCGACGCCGCGCTTCATCACCCAGCGGTAGCTGCCGTCGGGTTGGCGCGTTCGGTACTCGAACTTGAACTGCGGGCTCAGGCCCTTGAGGTGCTCGGTCATCGTGCCGTGATAAGCATCGAGGTCGTCGGCGTGGATGCCGGCGAGGATGTCTTCCGGGGCGAAGTACGCGCGCCCTGGGGCGAGGCCGGCGATCTCGCAGCATCGCGGCGAGCAGTACACCGAATGGGCCTCGATGTCCCAGTCCCACAGGCCGTCGTTGGCGCCCTGGATCGCCAGCGCATAGCGCTGCTCGCTCGCTTCGAGTTGTCTCGCGGTGTCCTGCAGTTCGCCGATGCGTGCTTGCAGGTTGCCCGCCATCATGTTGAAGCGGCGCGCAAGGCGCGCCAGTTCATCGTTGCCTTCCTCCGGCAGACGGTGATCGAGCCGGCCCTCGGCGATCGCCTGGCTGCCCGCCAGCAGGCGCCCGAGGTTGCGGGTAAGCAGATAACCGATGCCCGAGAGCAGCACGAAGGTCAGCAGGATCTCGGCGAGGGCGATGACCGCGCCCTGCTCGACGATTGCGCGGCGGGCCGCGGTGAGAATCGAGACGGATACGCCGAACTGCAGAAAACCGACCTCGTTGCGATCGAGCAGAAGTGGGCGGCGAGCGTGGATCAGATGCTCGCCGGAGTGGGCGGAGACGCTTTCGAGGTCGGCGGTTGCCGCGGGAAGCGTGGTCAGCTCAGGGGCTCCGGCGCTGACGAGCAGCGTGCCGTCCTCGCCGCCGATGCGCACATAGATCAACCCTTCCTCGGCGTCGGTGAGCAATTCGGAGAGCACGTCCTCGAGGTCGGCGTAACGGCCCTGCTCGCCGTAGGTGGTCGCCATTGCGTGCAGCATCGACGCGTTCTGGCTTACCAGCGTCGCGAGGCTTGCGTCGGTGGCCTCGTTCATCAGGCGCACGCTGTTGAAGAGCAGCAGCGTCAGCAAAAGAACCTGCACCGTGGTGCTGGCGAGCAGCATGCGGATGCGGATCGAGATCGTGGGGCCGTGCGGGGGCAAGAAGTCTCCTTGGTCGTCGGAAGGCCGCAGCAATCATGCTGAGCAATTATGGCATCAACGTCCTGCCATGTCTCTCGCACGTCTGGCCGAGCGCATGCGTCGCGACGATGGAAACCTCGCCAGGCCGGGGGGTGCCCCGGCTGACAGAATGAATGGGGGCAGGCCGGCGCCTCGCGTCACGGGACTCATGCGCGTGCTGCGAGCCGCCGCACGCCTGTTGCGGCGTCGATCTCGCCGCTGCGCGCGAATGCCTCGACGTTGTCCTCGATGCGGTCCGGATCGTAGAGGTAATTGACCATGACTCCCCAGGACTGGCGCAAGCCTTTGGCCGAGGTGTCGGCAAGCCAGTTCAGGCGCTCCACCCGCGCACCGTTGCCGAGGTGGAAGCGTGCGACGGCGTCGAGTGGTTTGTCGTCCTTGCGCGCCTCCAGCAGATATCGCGCAGAGAGCCGCAGCATCGGCTCGCGCAGCGCCCGCGCCAGCGCCTCGTCGTCGGGCCACTGCGCCTCGCCGGCAAGGACCGCCGACAAGCGCGAATCCTCCGGCCCGTCGACGCCCGCAGCGGCCAACCGCTTCCAGTCCCCGGGCGTGAAGGCCTCGCGCAAGGCCTCGGGATTGTGCTTTGCCCAGCGCACGACGCCGGGAATGGGCGAGAGCGTCGCGAAGGTCCTCAGGCGCGGAAAATCGCGCTTGAGGTCGTCGACGACGCGCTTGAGCAGGAAATTGCCGAACGACACGCCGCGCAGCCCGACCTGGGTGTTGCTGATCGAATAGAAGATCGCGGTCGTCGCTCGGCTCGCGTCGGCGACCGGGGCGTGGATGTCGAGCAGGTTCTGGACGTTGTCGGCCAGATCCTCGAGCAGCGCGACCTCGACGAAGATCAGCGGCTCCATGGGCATGCGCGGGTGGAAGAAGGCGTAGCAGCGCCGGTCGGCGTCGAGGCGGTTCTTGAGATCCTGCCAGGAGTGGATCTCGTGGACCGCTTCGTACTCGACTATTTTCTCGAGCAGTGCCGCGGGTGATTGCCAGGTGAGCCGCTGAAGCTCGAGAAAGCCGACGTCGAACCATGCCGTGAGCCGCGCCTCCATTTCCCGGTCGAGGGCCCGCAGTTCCTTGTCGTCGTCGAGGTGGCGCAGCAGGTCGGCCCTCAGGTCGACGAGAAACTTCACCCCTTGGGGGATGGCGTTGAACTGGGTGAGGATGCGGATGCGCGACGAGCGCATGGCTGCGCGCAGCTGCGCCTCGGCATCCCATTGGTCCGCGCCGCCGACGGAAGCCTGGTAGTGCTCGTGGGCACGCGCGATCTCGTGCGGATCGGGGCCGAACTCGAGCGCGATCATGCGCAGCATCGCGTGGCGGCCCGCGTCGTCGAGTTCCAGATAGGTCTGGGCGAGACGTACCGCGCGCTGGCGCGTGGATACCTCGCCGCCCAGCCCCTCGGCGCACTCTTGCAATTGCTGGCGAACACGTGCGAGCGTCTTCTCGGGGGTCTCGCCGATGATGCCGGCCGCGCTGGCGACGATTGCGCGCACGGCCGACAGGCTGCGCGCGACGATTCCGGTGGTCATGAAGGAGGCTCCTGTTCGCATTGCCTGTTCGGGGATCATAGCCCGATCGGATGGGCCTGCGGAAAGCATGCCGTGGTGACGCCAATAGCCAGAGGGCATGCGCCCCGTTGTGGGGGTGTGTTCGTGAAAAAAATCACGGACTTGGGGTTATTCCGAATGTCATCGGCGGCGCGATTGCGGCATGCTCTCGCGGAAATGTCGTCGGAATTGATGAAAATCGAATGAATGCTGTCTTGGAACGCCCTGCTCAGGCTCTCCGGGTTCTCTTCGCCGCTCCGTCCGGCGAAGAGGTGAGCGCGGACGTGCAGTATTCCGCGGGCAGCATCATAGCCGTGGTCGGCGTGGCGCATTCCGAAACCGACGCGATGCGCATGTACCTGCAACTGCGCCCGGACGTCATCGTGCTCGACTGGCGGCTCTCGGTCGATGAGCCAGCGCGGCTGATCGGGCTGCTCACCCGCCTTGTGCCGGACGCGCTGGTCGTCGCCTTGGTGCCGGCTCACGATTCGGAGCCGGCGCGCGCCGCGCACGCCCTGTGCGCCGACCTTGTCGTCACCGGGGTCGAATTGCCCGAAGTGCTCGCCGACATGGCCGCGGGGGCCAAGTCGATCGCGCGATCGACCAAGTTCAGCGCGGCCGCAGCCTGACCAGCATCCAACTGCCCGCGACAACCATCGGTACGCACAGCCACTGCGCGGTCGACAGGCCCAGCGAGAGCGTGCCGAAGATGCCCGGATCCGGCGTGCGAAAGAACTCCGCCCCGAAGCGCAGCAGGCCGTAGCCGAGCAGGAATGCCGCCGAGACCGCCTTGACCGGGCGCGACTTGGCCGAATACACCCACAGGATCGCAAACAGTAACAGGCCTTCGCCCGCTGCCTGGTAGAGCTGCGACGGATGTCGCGGCAGCGAATCGACCCAGGGGAAGACCATCGCCCAGGGCAGATCCATCGACACCGGGCGCCCCCAGAGTTCGCCGTTGATGAAGTTTCCGACGCGCCCCGCCGCGAGTCCGGTGGGCACCAGCGGCGCGATGAAGTCGGTGACCTGCCAGAAGTTCTTCCCGCTGCGTCGCCCGTACAGCCACATTGCGACCAGCACCCCGAGGAAGCCGCCATGGAAGCTCATGCCGCCCCGCCAGATGGCGACGATCTCGAGCGGGTTGCGCAGGTAGTAGCCGGGCTGGAAGAACAGCACCTCGCCGAGGCGGCCGCCGATCACCACGCCCAGCATGCCATAGAGGAGCAAATCGTCGATCTGACGGGCATCCCACCCGAGTTCCGGCCGGCGCCGCGCGTGCAGGCGGCCGAGCACGACGAACAGGACGAAGGCGAGCAGATACATCAGCCCGTACCAATGGATGGAAATGGGTCCGAGCGAGATCGCGACCGGGTCGAACTGCGGGTGGGTCAGCATGGCGTGAGGGCGGGGAAGATCGGGTGGGTGTCGGCGCCGCGGGGCCGGGGGTGGGTTACTCGAACTGCGCGCGAAACTTCTCGAACTCGCCGCGCAGCCAGTCGACCTCCTGGCGCAGTCGGCGCACCTCGTCCTCGAGCTCGGCGGTGCGCCCGCGCGGTGCGCCTCCGGCGAGCGGCATCGTGGCGAGCGGCGCGGCGGACGCAAACTCGGCCGCCTCGGCAAGCACGGCGTCGCCGCCCATCAGGTGCACGAAGCGCGTCTCCTTGGTGCCGGGAATGCGCGGCAGGGGCGCGACCATGGGCGGATACTTTTCGGCCAGATGCTCGAGGACGGCCTCGACCGCAGCGATGTCGTCGAAGCGGTGCATGCGCTCGGCGCGGCCGCGGATCTCGCCGGCGGTCTGCGCGCCGCGCAGCATCAGCAGCGCGAGCACGGCCTGCTCGGGCGGTGGCAGCGAGTGGCGCAGGCGGATGAGGTGTTCGTACTTCGCCACGCGCGCTCCGGCCTGGTCGCGCTTGGAGATCAGCTTGCGTGCGAGCAAGCCGTCGATCGCGCGCTGGACCGTGTCTTCGGAGAGCTCCATGACCGGCTCACGCCCCGTCAGCTGGTTGCAACCCGTGACGATGGCATTGACCGAGAGCGGGTAGCCGTCCGGCGTGACGAAGGACTTTTCGATCAGAACGGCGAGCACGCGGACCTCGAACGGATCGAGATCGAAGCCTGGTGTGCCGGTTTCTTGCAGGTCGAGATCGGACATCTGTTGCGGTCCTGTTGCGAGGGTTTGCCGGCGGTTCGGGCCGCCGCAACGAAGTCCGTAATGATAGCCGACCCGGGCGGCACGCTTCGGTTAGAATCTTTCTTCGACCCCGACACGGATGCGCCGCCCACAGCGGGCGGCGCGCCGGCAACACGTCCCGCAGAGGTTCCACCATGCCCCAGTACCGTTCCCGCACCTCCACCGCCGGCCGCAACATGGCGGGCGCCCGCGCGTTGTGGCGCGCAACCGGCATGAAGGATGGCGACTTCGAGAAACCGATCATTGCGATCGCCAACAGCTTCACCCAGTTCGTGCCCGGCCATGTGCACCTCAAGGACCTCGGCCAACTCGTCGCCCGCGAGATCGAGAAGGCCGGCGGCGTCGCCAAGGAATTCAACACCATCGCCGTCGATGACGGCATCGCGATGGGCCATGGCGGCATGCTCTACTCGCTGCCCTCGCGCGAGCTGATCGCCGACAGCGTCGAGTACATGGTCAATGCCCACACGGCCGACGCGCTGGTGTGCATCTCCAACTGCGACAAGATCACCCCGGGGATGCTGATGGCCGCGCTGCGGCTCAACATCCCGGCGATCTTCGTCTCGGGCGGGCCGATGGAGGCCGGCAAGGTCAAGTGGGACAAGAAGGTCTACGCGATCGACCTGGTCGACGCGATGGTCAAGGCCGCCGACAGCAGCTGCTCGGACGAGGAAGTCGCCGAGATCGAGCGCTCGGCCTGCCCGACCTGCGGCTCGTGCTCGGGCATGTTCACGGCCAACTCGATGAACTGCCTCACCGAGGCGCTCGGCTTGTCACTGCCGGGCAACGGCACGGTGCTCGCGACCCACGCCGATCGCAAGCAATTGTTCCTCAAGGCCGGCCGCACCATCGTCGAGATGGCCAAGCGCTGGTACGAGAAGGACGACGCGTCGGTGCTGCCGCGCTCGATCGCGAACTTCGAGGCGTTCGAGAACGCGATCACCCTCGATGTCGCGATGGGCGGCTCGACCAACACCGTGCTGCATCTGCTCGCCGCCGCGCGCGAGGCCGGCGTCGACTTCACGATGGCCGACATCGACCGCGTCTCGCGCCGCGTGCCCTGCCTGAGCAAGGTCGCCCCGGCCGTGCCGGACGTGCACATCGAGGACGTCCATCGTGCCGGCGGCATCATGGCGATCCTCGGCGAGCTGGATCGGGCCGGGCTGTTGCACAACGAGGTCGCCACCGTACATAGCCGCACCCTGCGCGAGGCCCTGCATCGCTGGGACATCATGCAGGCCCACGACAACTCGGTGTTCGACTTCTACAAGGCGGCCCCGGGCGGGGTGCCGACCCAGCAGGCGTTCTCGCAGGACCGGCGCTGGGACGAACTCGACATGGATCGCACCCAGGGCGTGATCCGCGACCGTGCCAACGCCTTCAGCGCCGACGGTGGGCTCGCTGTGCTCTACGGCAACATCGCGGAGAAGGGCTGCATCGTCAAGACCGCCGGCGTGGATGAGTCGATCTGGACCTTCACCGGACGCGCGCGCGTCTTCGAGAGCCAGGAGGATGCGGTCGAAGGTATCCTCGGCGACCGGATCGTCGCCGGCGACGTCGTAGTGATCCGCTACGAAGGCCCCAAGGGCGGGCCGGGCATGCAGGAGATGCTCTACCCGACGAGTTACCTGAAGTCCAAGGGACTCGGCAAGGCCTGCGCGCTGCTCACCGACGGACGCTTCTCGGGCGGCACCTCCGGCCTGTCGATCGGCCACGCCTCGCCCGAGGCGGCCTGTGGCGGCGCGATCGCACTGGTCGAGGAGGGCGACACGATCGAAATCGACATTCCGAACCGCCGCATTCATCTCAAGGTGAGCGACGAGGCGCTTGCAGCGCGTCGCGCGGCAATGGAAGCGCGCGGCGAACAGGCCTGGAGGCCGGCCAATCGCCAGCGCTTCGTGTCGGCTGCGCTGCAGGCCTACGCGGCGCTCACGACCAGCGCCGACACGGGCGCGGTGCGCGACGTGACGCAGCTTCAGTCGCGCTGAAGGGCGGGGGGCGCGTGCGACCGTGCTCGGCGCGTATTGACCGCCCGATGCCCCCCCACTACCATCGCCGCCATGGATGAAGAAATCGCCCGGCTCGAGGGCCAGCTCGAGCAACTGATCGGACTCTACCAAGCGGGTCGGGAGCAGTCGCGCGAGTTGCGTCAGCGCGTGGCGCTGCTCGAGGCGGAAAATCGCCGCCTTGCGGGCAAGCTGCAACTTGCCACCGATCGGCTCGAGTCCGTGCTCGAAAAGCTGCCGGAACTCTGACATGCCCGACCAGACACTCGATATCAAGCTCTTCGACCGTGAATACCGCGTCGCCTGCAAGCCCGAGGAGGTCGACGGCTTGCGCGAGGCGGTCGCCTATCTCGACGGCAAGCTGCGCGAACTGGCGTCGCGCACCAACGCCTCGGGCGAGAAGCTCGCGATGATGACGGCGCTCAACATCACTCACGAATTCTTGCGGTTTCAGCGCGCCGACGGGTTTGACATGCCGGCGATGAAGCGTAGAATCCAACTCATGAATGCACGCTTGGATGGGGTGCTGGCTCAGCAGGAAAAGCTTTTTTAACAAGCTCTTGCAGCAGCTACAAGGGTGGTACAGGTTCGAAACCCCCTGCCGTGTTCGATGAAGTCGTAGATTCCTTGGACCAATGTCGAGAGACATGGTTGCGGACCATTGATACCGCTGGTGTGCACGCCCCACAGTCGGGTGAGCCTGATGCGGAAGGAAAGCGACCTCCCTGAACCCCAGGTTCAGGATGCCCGGCGGAAACGGCACAGGCGGGGGACCATCATGAAAAAAGCGCGGATGCTCGTCCGCGCTTTTTTCATGATGCCTGCACAATCGGGCGACGATCCGCGGCAATAACGACAACGATGCGCTACTGGCTGATGAAATCCGAGCCGGACGACTGCTCGATCGACGATCTGGCGGCCGCGCCACGGCAGACGGTGCCGTGGTACGGCGTGCGCAACTACCAGGCGCGCAACTTCATGCGCGACCAGATGCGGGTGGGCGACCTGCTGTTCTTCTACCATTCGAGTTGCCCCGACCCGGGCATCGCCGGCATCGCGCGCGTCGCCTCGGACGCCTACCCGGACGCGACGCAGTTCGATCCGGCGAGCCGCTTCTTCGATCCCAAGTCGCGTCCCGATGAGCCGCGCTGGCTCAACGTCGACGTCCAGTTGGTCGAGAAGACCCGACTGGTATCGCTTGCCGAACTGCGGGCGGCGCCTGAACTGGCGAACATGCGCGTGCTCGCGCGCGGCAACCGGTTGTCGATTACCCCGGTCGATCCGGTCGAGTGGGCGTTCATCACGCGCGAGATGATGGGGCGGCCATCTTGAGCTTCGATCTGTGGTGGCTCGCTTACGCGGCGCTGGGTGTGGCCGTGGGGTTTTTTGCCGGTCTCCTCGGGGTGGGCGGCGGCGGCATCATGGTGCCGGTCCTGACGACGATGTTCGTCGCGCAGGGTTTTCCGCGCGATACCGTCGTACATCTCGCGCTCGGCACCTCGATGGCGGCGATCGTGATGACCTCGATCGCGAGCCTGCGCGCCCACCATCGCCATGGCGCGGTGCGCTGGGACATCGTTCGTCAGATCACGCCCGGCATATTGATCGGCACCTTCGGTGCCACCTTCGTCGCCTCGCGCGTCGCCTCGGAGCCGCTGGCGATCTTCTTCGCCTGCTTCATGGCCTACGTGTCGCTGCAGATGCTCGCAAACGTCAAGCCCAAGCCCACGCGCGAGTTGCCCGGGCCGGCCGGGATGGGCGCCGTGGGGGTCGGCATCGGCGGCGTGTCGGCGTTGGTCGCCATCGGCGGTGGCTCCCTGTCGGTGCCGTTCATGACCTGGTGCAACGTCAAGGTGCAGCATGCAATCGGCACCTCGGCGGCGATCGGATTGCCGATCGCGCTTGCCGGCACGCTGGGCTATCTGGTCAATGGCTGGGGTGCAGCCGGGATGCCGGCGCTGTCCTTCGGCTTCGTCTATCTGCCGGCGCTGGTGCTGGTCGGCATCACGAGCTTCTACACGGCGCCGCTCGGGGCGAGCGTTGCGCACCGTCTGCCGGTTGCGACCCTGAAGCGGATCTTTGCGGCCGTGCTGATGCTGCTGTGCGCGCGCATGCTCTACACCATTTTCGCCTGATTCGATCGTGGGGTCTCGCGTTCGCCGTGTCGTCGCGTTGAGCGCCCAGAGCCCTCAGCGGTCGGCTCCGGTCATGCCCTCGACGAGCACTTCGAGGTTGTGCCGCATCATCTTCAGGTAGGTCGGCGCGGGGCCATCAGGGCCTGAGAGCGCATCCGAGTAGAGTTTGCCGCCAAGGCGCGCGCCGCCCTCGCGGGCGATGCGGTCGATGAGCCGCGGGTCGCCGACATTCTCGATGAACACCACCGGGACCGCTTCGCGTCGCAGCTGGCGCACGAGTCGGGCCACGCCGGCAGCCGAGGCTTCGGAATGATTGCTGACGCCGGCTGCGGCGAGAAACCGAACGCCATAGGTGTGACCGAAGTAGCCGAAGGCGTCGTGCGCGGTGACGATCTTGCGCGACGCATCCGGGACGGCGGCGAGGCGCGTTTGGATGTCCGCATCGAGCGCGTCGAGCTCGCGCCCGTAGCGATTTGCGTTTTCCCGATAGTGCGTGGCGCCGTCCGGGTCGGCGGCAGCGAGGGCCGCGGCGATATTGGCGACATAGTGCCGCACGTTGGCGACGTCCTGCCAGGCGTGCGGGTCGAAAGCGCCGTGATTGTGCCCGTGCCCGTGGCTGTGCCGATGATCGCCGGTGTCTTTCAGCGGAGTGACGCCTTCGCTGGCGACGACCACCGCGCGCGGATGGCCCGACGAGCGCGCAAGACGCTCCATCCACGGGTCGAAGCCGAGCCCGTTTGCGACGATCAGATCCGCTTCGCGGGCGAGGCGGGCGTCAGAAGGCCGTGGCTGGAAGCCATGAGCGTCCTCGTCCGGTCCGACCAGCGTCGTCACGCGCACGCGGTCGGTGCCGACCTCGCGTACGAGATCTCCCAGGATGCTGAAGCTAGCCACCACTTCGAGCGGTGCGGCCCGTGCCGTGGCGGGCGTGGTCGTGAGCAGTACGGCAAGGGCGAGTGCGACGAGGGCAACGAGGCGATTCATCATAAGGGCAACCAAACCGGTGCGATCAGGATTCCAGGTGGGCGCGCCGGAACAGACGCGGCCCGAACAGGCCGCCCGGGGCGAGCCCGAGCGAGCCAACGTAGGCGAGTCCGGCCGCGAGCACGATCGCGGGGCCGGCCGGGACGTCGGCGTGAAACGACGCGAGCAGGCCCAGCACGCCGCTTGCCAGCGCGATTGCCACCGACAGCGCCAGCATGGGTGCGAGCCGCCGCGCCCACAGGCGCGCCGTGGCAGCGGGCAGGATCATGATGCCGACCGCCATCAGCGTGCCGAGCGAATGAAAGCCGCTCACCAGGTTCAGCACGACCAGCACCAGAAAGCCGTAGTGGGCGAGTGGACTCAGGCGGCTCACGCCGCGCAGGAAGGTCGGGTCGAAGCACTCCAGCACCAGCGGGCGGTAGAGCAGCGCGAGCGCGAACAGCGTCATCGTCGAGATCGCGCTGATGAGCAGCAGCGAAGCGTCGTCGAGCGCGAGCACCGAGCCGAACAGGACATGCAGCAGGTCGACGTTGCGGCCGCGCAACGAGATGATCAGCACGCCGGCGGCGAGCGACAGCAGATAGAAGGCGGCGAGGCTCGCGTCCTCGCGCAGGATCGAGGAGCGGGCGACGGCGCCCGCGGCAAGCGCCACGATCACGCCGGCGACGATGCCGCCCACCGTCATCGCACCGAGTGACAGCCCGAAGGCGAGATAGCCCAGCGCCGCGCCGGGCAGGATGGCGTGCGACATCGCATCGCCCATCAGGCTCATGCGACGCAGCAGCAGGAACAGCCCGATCGGTGCCGCGCCCAGCGCGAGCGCAAGGCAGCCCACGAGCGCGCGGCGCATGAACTCGAACTCCAGGAACGGGCCGAGCAGTGCCTCCGCCATCAGGCGAGCCCCGTGCTGGCAGGCCGGTGGCAGACTGGCGCGTACTCGTCGAAGGATTCAGCGAGCTCGCGCGCGCGGGCGAGGTTGGCCGCGGTCAGCACCTCGCCGGTAGCGCCGAAGCCGAGCGCCTCGCGCGCGACCAGCAGGCATTGCGGAAAGTACCGGCGTACGCGTTCTAGATCGTGCAGCACGGCGACGATGGTGCGCCCTTGGGCATGCCAGTCGAGCACCAGGCGAATCAGGTCTTCGGTCGTGCGGCTGTCGATGCCGTTGAACGGCTCATCGAGCAGCAAGAGCTCCGCGTCCTGCAGCATCAGCCGGGCGAAGCGTGCGCGCTGCAGCTGTCCACCCGACAGCGCGCCCACCGGCCGGTGCTCGACGCCGGCCAAGCCCACCGCAGCGAGCGTCTCGCGCACCAGTGCCCGCTGGATGCGATCGATCCCGCCGAACGGACCGAGCTTGCGCCACAAGCCCATCGCCACCATGTCGAACACCGACACGGGGAAGCTGCGATCCAGCTCGCTCTGCTGCGGCAGATAGGCGATCGCGCGCGGATCGGCGGCGATGCGGAAGCCGCCCTGGAGCGGCGCGAGCTCGCCTGTGAGGGCTTTGAGGAGCGTGGACTTGCCGGCGCCGTTGGGTCCGACGACGGCGACCAGCGCGCCGCGGCCGATCTCGCCGCACAGGTGATGGACGGCCGGATGCCGGTCGTAGCCGAGGGTGAGGTTGTCGAAGACGATCGCGCTCGGCGCGTGTGCCTCGGTCGGGGCGAGGGGCTGCTTGCGCAGCATTGTGACGGACGCGTTCACAGCAGCGCCCATCCGACGGCGGCCCAGAGCAGCGCCGCGGCACTGGCCGCGACGGCCAAGCGCTGAATCACGCCGCCCGACAGCACCGACGAGCCGGCAGGCTGTCCATGAGCATGAGTCGCGCCCGCGGCGAGGTGTTCGTGGTGGTGAGCGGCTGGCGGCATCGCGGCTCCAGATTTCGGGCTGGGGGCAGCCGGCCCGCCTCGATCGAGGGCGGCCGGTTTGTCATCGATAATGCAACATTGTAGCATTTGCTCAGTTTCCATTCGCGGGTTCGCCGCGCCTACCGGCATGCCGGAACCCGCCCTGCGAAGGAGTAAGAGTGCGATGAAATACCGAACCTCCCTGTGCACTGCATTGATGCTCGCGAGTCCCCTGGTCGGCGCTGGCAGCGATCACGCACCGCACGAGCACGGGGTCGCCCAGCTCAAGGTCGCGCTCGACCGCGGCACCCTGCTCATCGAATTCGAGACCCCGCTCGACAATCTCGTCGGATTCGAGCACGCGCCACGCACGCCCGAGCAGCGCGCGGCGCTCGCCGAGGCCGAGCGAGCGCTGAAGCGCGGCGAGGCGCTGTTCGCGTTGCCAGCGCAGGCGGCGTGCACGCTGCAAGAGGTCCAGATCGAGTCGCCATGGCTCCAGGGAGCGGCAAGCCAGGACTCCGGCACCGAGCCCCACCGCCACGCGCATGGCCATCGGCACGACGAGCACAAGCACAGCACGCACGACCACGCCAAGCACGACCACGCCAAGCACGACCACGCCAAGCACGACCACGCCAAGCACGACCAC
>JARFTX010000029.1:0-14249 GCA_029289265.1 Gammaproteobacteria bacterium | reverse complement strand
GCCAAGCACGACCAGACCCAGCACACGCACCCCGAGCACAAGGATGGCGACGCTGGCGACAGGCACGCTCACCGGCACGGCCACCACCGCCATCATGCCGCGCACGGTCACGGCGAGCATGGTCACGACGACCACGACCACGACCATCACGCCGCCCACAGCGACCTGTTCGCCGTCTACCAGTTCGAGTGCGCGCGGCCGGATGCGCTGCGTGCGGCGGAGGTCGGCCTGTTCGACGCCTTCCCCCGCCTGCACACGGTGCGCGCCGAGACGGCCACGCCGGCCGGGCAGCGCGCCGTGACCTTGGGCAAGGGCGCGCGCAGCCTGCCGCTGTGACGGGCACCGATACCTCGGCAAACGGGGCCGCGGTCGCAATCGACGGGGTTCATTTCGGCTGGCCGGGCGCGACGGCGCCGTGCCTCGACATTCCGCATTTCGAGGTCGGGCGGGGGCAGAGCGCCTTCCTGCACGGACCGAGCGGTAGCGGCAAGTCGACGCTGCTGTCGCTGGTGGGAGGTGTGGTGGAACCCTGGCAGGGGCGCGTCGCCGTGCTCGGCACCGAGCTGTCAACGCTGCGGGCCGGCGCGCGCGACCGTTTCCGAGCCGCCAACGTCGGCTTTATCTTCCAGCTCTTCAACCTGATTCCCTATCTTTCCGGGCTCGACAACATCGTCCTGCCGTGCCGCTTCTCGGCCGAGCGGGCGCTCCGGATCGGGGCGAGCCCGCAGCAGGAGGCGCTGCGGCTCGCCGCCCACCTCGATCTCGATCGGGACACGCTCGCCCGCCCGGCGGCGGAGCTCTCGGTCGGCCAGCAGCAGCGGGTCGCGGCGGCACGTGCGCTGATCGGCCGGCCCGGCCTGGTGATCGCCGACGAGCCGACCTCGGCGCTCGACGCAGACCGCCAGCGCGCCTTCCTCGACCTTCTGCTCTCCGAGTGCGCCGCGGTCGGGGCTGCGCTGCTGTTCGTCAGTCACGATGAACGGCTCGCCGGCCGCTTCGACCGGGTCCTGCGGCTGGGCGACTTGAACCGTGCCGGCGGCGGGGAGATGGGACGATGACGCCGCTGTGGCATCTGACGCGCAAGAGCATCGTCAACCGGCGCATGACGGTGGCGCTCACCGTGCTGGCGGTTGCGCTGGCGGTCGCCATGCTGCTCGGGGTCGAGCGCCTGAGGAACGATGCGCGCGAGGGCTTTGCGCAGACCATCTCCGGCACCGACCTGCTGGTCGGCGCGCGCAGCGGGCCGGTGCAGCTCCTGCTCTATTCCGTCTTCCACATCGGCAATCCGACCAACAACGTGTCGTGGGAAAGCATCCAGGCGATCGCCGCGCATCCGCAGGTCGACTGGCTGGTCCCGATCTCGCTCGGCGATTCGCACCGCGGCTTCCGTGTGGTCGGCACCTCGGCGGCGTTCTTTGAGCGCTACCGCCACGGCCGCGGCTACGCGCTGGAGTTTGCCGCAGGCGCGCCGTTCTCCGGGCTGTTCGAGGCCGTGGTCGGCGCCGAGGTCGCGCGGCGTTTCGGCTACGAGGTGGGGCAGTCCATCGTCGTGAGCCACGGCGCGGGCGAGGTGAGCTTCGCCGAGCACGACGACAAGCCCTTCGTCATCACCGGCGTGCTCGCCCGCACCGGCACGCCGGTCGACCGTTCGGTGCTCGTCAGCCTCGAATCGATCGAGGCGATCCACCTCGACTGGGCGGGTGGCGTGCGCATGCCGGGCGTGGCGATTCCCGCCGAGCAGGTGCAGCGCTTCGATCTCACGCCCAAGGCCGTCACCGCTGCATTGGTCGGCCTGAGTTCGCGCGTCGCGGTATTCCGCGTGCAGCGCTTCGTGAACAGCCATCCGGACGAGCCGCTGCTGGCGATCCTGCCCGGCGCGACGCTGCAGGAGCTGTGGAGCGTCATCGGCGTCGCCGAGCGGGCACTGCTCGCGGTCTCCGCGCTGGTGGTGCTGGTGGGGCTCGCCGGCATGATCGCGGTGGTGGTCGCGAGCCTGGGCGAGCGCCGCCGCGAGCTCGCGATCCTGCGCGCCCTCGGCGCGAGTCCGCCACAGGTGTTTCTGCTCCTCGCCCTGGAGAGCCTGGTCATCAGCGCGCTGGGCTGCCTGATCGGGCTCGGATTGGTACAAGGTGTTTCGGCCCTTGTCGGGCCGTGGCTGCAGGCGCATCATGGCCTGCTATTGACGGCGGGTTGGCCCACGCCTGGGGAGTGGCGGCTACTCGGAGCGGTGATGCTCGCGGCCTGCGCGGCGAGCCTGATCCCGGCCTTCCGCGCCTATCGCTATTCGCTCGCCGACGGCATGACGATCCGGATGTGAACATGAAATCGACTTTATTGACCGCTTTGCTTGCGGCTGCGTTGGCGGCAGGATCCGCGGTGGCCCAGCAGACGCCCCCCGCTCAGGATGGCTTCCAGATCGGCGACCGGCTCGCACCGGCCGCCACCGCTGAGAGCAGCGCATTCCGCGAAACCACCTGGGACGACCTGATCCCCGCCGACTGGCTGCCGGAGAAACTCTTCGAGGACTTGTTCAAGGACGACCTCGACGCGATCGACGACTACGATCCGCGCGCAACCGAGATCATGGCGAGGATTCGCGAGGTGTGGGACAACGCGCCCGTGGTCGAAAAGCTCGACGGCGAGCGCATCCGCATCCCCGGCTTCGTCGTCCCGCTCGAAGGCGACGCCGCGGAGATCCAGGAATTCCTGCTCGTGCCGTACTTCGGCGCCTGCATCCACGTCCCGCCCCCGCCTGCCAACCAGCTGATCCACGTCCTGCCCGACAAGGCGATTCCGGCGGCCTGGAACATGGCGCCGGTGTGGGTCAGCGGGGTGCTGACGATTGCTCGCTATGACTCGGAACTTGGCTCGGCGGGGTACCAGCTGCAGGGGATCGAGGTCGAGGAGTACAAGGAAGAACTGCCGAGGTGACTATGCGGGGCGGTGATCCGGGCTGCGCGTCAATGGGTGCGTAGCTGCCGGGTTTTCCAATGCGCCGGCTCGTCAGTTTAGCGTGCCGCAGAGTTTTCGTACAATTGCATGAAGTTGCATTCCGTTCGACGATTTGAACAGAATGCTGTCGCCGTTCCTGATTTCTTCCAATAGGCTCGATTCCAGGGTCGCAATATCGTTGACGACCGCGAAACGCGTCTCGCGACCCAGTGAGCCTTGCAGGGCCCTCATTTGTTCACCCAGCAAGAAGATTATCGCGGGTCTACACGCTAGCATATGGCGCACCATTTGCTGATGGTATTGGGCGGATTCGGGGCCGAGTTCCAGCATGTCACCCAGTACCAGGAGTTTTCGTCCGCGACCGACGTCCAGATCGGCGAAACACTCAAGTGCGGCGCGCATCGACGCCGGATTCGCGTTGTAGGACTCATCGATCAGTGTCACCAACTTGCCGTCCATATCGATGCGATGCAGATCGCCTCGCCCCTTCTGCGCACTTACTGTCGACAGACCCTCACAGATCGTCTCGATGGGGATATTGCGGGCTAATGCAACCCCGAAGCAGGCGAGACTATTTATCGCCATGTGCCGGCCCGGAACAGGCAGTCGGAAGTCGATGGATTGGTCCCCGATACGCACAAGGACTGCTTGAGTCCTGGGCTCATATTTTTCGAGCACGATGTCCGCATTAGAAGCAGTACCGTACTTGAGTACCTCAAGTTGACGCATACGGGCGCAATTGATGAGGATATCGAAGTGCTCGGTATCGGTGCAAAGCATTGCGATACTGCCGGGCAGCATGCCTTGAAAAAGATTTGCCTTCTTGCGTGCTATGTCCTTTGTGGTCTCACCACTCCTGAGATGTGCTGGCGCAATATTGGTGATAATGCCGATATCGGGGCGAACGAATTTCACGTGCTTGAAGCCGGGTGAATTAATTGCACTCAGGGCCGTTTCGAGAAATACGAAAGCGCTGCCGCTACTGACACTGGCCAGCATTGACAGCATTCCTACCCTAGAGTTGTAGTTGTCATAAGATGCGAAGGCGCCATAGGAGGAGAACGCACTCGTGAGCATGTGAAGCGTTGAAGTCTTCCCTGCACTTCCCGTGACCGAGACGAGTGTTCCTTTGAAGCGGTCACGTGCTGCAATTCCAAGTTCTATCAGCGCTTTTATCGGATCATCGACCAGCAAGAGAGGAAATTCATCTGGTAGCCCGCTGGGTTGTCTGGCGACAATCGCTCCGGAAAGTGAAGAGTGAATCTGTTTGAGTTTGTGATGGCTGTCCCAATTGTTCTGCAGGACTTTATTCATGTCCCCATACTGCTCGTGTCGAGCTAATGTCAAATAATCCGACGCCGCATACAGAACCGGAGCCGATACCATTTGTAAGTGGCTGGAGCCGCGGATGACCGACTGAACGAACCACTCAGAAGGCGGTTTGACGAGCCACCTTCCTCCTGTAACCGCTTCCAATTGTTGTGCGGTCCAGGTTTCTCCGGGCTTGCAGTCGTGGATGATGTCTGGGAAATTCGTCCGGTATGAAGGGACTAATGCGGGCTGCACGGTAGTTCGAGGCGGAAGATTCGGTATGTTGACGTGCACTGTGTGAGGAAGCGGAACCGGGCCGATGTTGCCCGAATTTGCCCGGATGCCCACGTGTATGCGGAGTTCAGTATTTTCCATCCGACTCATGGGCGGGGGGCGAAGCCCGTAATAATCGCGGTAAACGATGCCGCGCTTCCATTTCGTCGTTGGCCACATCCAGTCGCACGGATCGTGATCCATGCCTTCACCCCATGCAGGCATTGCACTGACGCCGACGGGTTCAGCCCTGATATCGAGGCGCATGTCCTCGGTGGGCGTGCTCTCGCAACTCCAGAACGACTCGACGAACAGCATGCGGCGCTGGACCAGTTCGTTCGGCGTGATCCTCAGACCGATAAGCCTAAGCGGGCCGAACTGTATCGGATCGATTCGGACCTCCTCCGGCAGTGTCCGCACCAGCCATTCCTGTCGGGCCTCGCGGCGGATCAAGTCGAGTGCGGACGAGTCGAACCTCGTAACCGGAGCCGGAACGAAGTCGACATGGGGGCGCGGGGCCGGGTCGAGATCCACAAACGCACGTCCGCAGGTTGTGGTCGTCGCCGACGTACCGAGTATTCGGCATTTTTCCGCAAACGCGTGGGCTCTGGCGCGCGCCTCATCGCCAGCGTACTGCCTGCTAAATCCGAAGCCCGCTCCGACCGGCGTGAAAGTGACCCGCTCGACGCCGCATCTTCCGATCTCGAGTCCGAACAAGCCGCAATCTGCGAGTGAGTCCCGAACTGAATCGAACAACAAGTCCCCGGCGTTGTGAATGATTGGACGACCCTTGTAGATCTCTATTCCTTGGAGGACATGTGCCGATGCGCCGAGTACTGCATCGGCACCCGCATCGATTAATGCGTGCCCGGCAGCAATTTGCGTCGGTCGGGGCGCGGCCTCGAAGTTGGCTCCCCAATGCACGGCGACTAGCACTACGTGAGCGCGCTTGCGGGCCGCGGTAATTCTTGGCGCCAGAAGTGCGCTCCATGCGTCGGCTGGCTCGAGGTCCAGGTACGCATTTCCGGGTCGATCTGGCTTTGCAGCAAAGCGTGGCTGTGTTGAATCCACGGCGAAGACGGCGACATTTAGGTCGCCGGTTCTTCGAACCACGGGCGTCAGTGCAGCATTCAGGTCATCACCGCTACCAGTATGTCCGATGCCCAAGGCATCGAGCCAGTCGCGTTGCTCCAGCAACGCGCTTGGTCCATAGTCACCGCTGTGATTATTGGCGGTGGTGACGATATCGATGCCCGCCGATATGAGCACCTTGAGCATCTCGGGCCGGGCACGGTAGTAGTAAGGGCCTCCTTCGCCCTTTGAAATGCCTTGCTCGCCGAGGGTCGAGACGACGCATTCGAGATTGACGATGGAAAGGTTCGCTTCGTGGAGCGCAGGAAGATCCCGAAGCGGCGACTCGAATCCGAGTTCGCATGCCCGGTAGTGCTGACGGCGGCCGAGATTGACGTCGCCGCCCCATACCACGACGGGTCCCTTGCGTGGCGGCATGCTTGCGAGCGCGGTTACCGGTCGCGCGAGTGCACCACTGCGTAGAAACGTGTCGTATGCGATGAACCCCGACAGATAGTGCTCGACATCGTCGATGCGCACGCGAAAGGCGTGGTGGCGGATGAAGAAGCTGCCGACGATGCGCTCGGGGTTGCGGAAGTACATCGCGATCTCGGGCCAGAAATGGCCGTTGAGCAGGTGGTGGGCGCGGAATTGGAGTGCGCGGTAGAACTTGTCGAGGTCGATCTCGGCGAGCAGGTGGCGCAGCGCGGGCAGCGTGTCGAGGCGGCGCAGCATCTGCTCGGCCGCCATCATCAGTTCGAGCAGCGTCGGGAAGGTGGTCTGGCGAGTGAGGACGAAGTCCAGATAATCGGCGACGTTGCGCAGGCCGAAGCGGAAATAGCGCTCGTCGGGGCGGTGGCGCGTGAGCTCGTTCACGCAGTAGCTCAGCCAGTGGTCGTGGGCCTTGTCGTGGCCCGCTGCGATGAAGTGCTCGAAGGCCTTCTCCACCGCTGCCAGCCAGCGGTCGTCCCCCGTGAGGCCGTATAGACGCATCAGGCCGAAGGCCGCCTCGCCGTCGTAGTAGATGATGCGAAAGGCCTGGCGAACGGACAGGTTGCTTGCGTCGAGCACGTGGCTGAAGGCGCCAGTCGACGTGTCCTGCATGTGGCAGATGCCTAGCGCCAGGCGCTCGAGCAGGGGCAGGTGTCCGTTCGAAGCGGTCGTTTCGCTGTATTTCACGAGCGCGAGAATTGCGACCGCGTTGGCGCCGAGCTTGATCTCGTCGCCGGTGTCGACGACGAAGGCGCAGCGGGCGCCCTCGGGCGTGTCGATTTCGCGGATGAGTTCGTGCGTGAGGTAGTGCAGCGCCCGGTCGATCGACGCCTTCAGCGCGTCGTCGCGCGTGTGCTCCCAGGCCTCGATCATCGCGTAGGTCGTGCTCGCATGGCGCAGCGCGTTGTAGGCGCGGATCTCTCGGTCGAAGCAGGGGTGATAGCCGTAGACGAAGCGGCCCGACGCCTGCACCTGGCGGGCCAGAAAGTTGCTGCCGCGACGGATCAGCCCGTCGACGTCTTCGGGGGCGAGATGCGGCAACAGGCGCCGCCCGACATCCGGTCCCGCGCCGCCGAGCAGGTGGGGCGGGGCGCCGTCCTCGCAGAAGACACCGCGCGTCGACAGGACGAAGACGGTCGCAGCGGGGTCGAACTCCAGGGTACAGTCCTTGCCGTAGCGCCTGCCGGCATAGACCTCGAAGTTCTTCGGGTTGAGGCACGCGCTCTCGAGCTGGTTGCCGCCGTAGAGCATCGCGTTCGCGTTGAGCTCCTGCTCGAGGAAGGCGCGCTCGAAATCCGCATCCAAGGCCAGTCCGTGGCGGAAGTAGTTGCGCTTGGTCTTGGCGAGGCGCTCATCGAGGCGCTGCCAGGTCATCGGCTCGACGGCGCTTATCCAGTCGATCCGCAGCCATCGGACGGCGAGCGCGTTCTTGTCAGCGAGCCGCTCGGCCGCTTCGGCGCCGCGGCTCCAGGCCGTGGCGAAATCGTCGGCGCTGGCATGCACGACGTGGGCGCGCCGCTTCCCATCGCAAAGCGAGAAGAACAGTGTGTACGCCGGGTGCGGGCCTTCCAGAGCGACTTGCTCGCTTGCGACGACGGGGCGGGCGTGGTCGAGGAGGTCTGCGAGTGGCATGGTCCGCGGTTCGGTCGTCGACAGATTCGGGAGGCTCGGGGAGGAGGCCGGCTCTTGCGCGGACCATCACCCGGAGAGTAGCGCTGTGAACTCCCGCTCGAGCAGACTCGCATCGCCCAGGTTGAGTTCGAGCAGGCGGCGCAGATGCGTGATGCTGTCCAGATCGATGCTGCGGCACACGAGTCCCACGCGTGGGCCTTCGCCGTGGGCGACCTCGCCTTCCATGCGCACCACGGCATCCGCGTCGTCGAGCCGCAACTCGAGTGCGCAGGCGTCGCCCGCGCGGGTTTCGACGGGTTCCGCGGCGAGCACCAGCGCCCCCTTGAGCGAGAGGTCGCGCACCTCGCAGACGTGTCGCGTGCCCCCGATCGCGAGGGTCGCGTCGCCGTGAAACGGGACGCGGGAAAAGTGTCTGCGCTGCGTGCCGGGCATGCCATCTCCTCGTCATCGGGCTCCGGCTCGACTGCCGGGCCGGTGGAAGTCGTCATTCTGGAACGCAAGCCGCGACGGCCGCAAGGGCGGCACGGCCGCAAGCTGCATGCCATGCCGAATTATGTTGCACAGTGTGCGAAAATCGACGGGTTTTCGGGGCGTCGATGGTTAACTTCCAGGGACAGATGCCGAAAACAGGCCGAAACGTCGAAAGTGTTCGAGGTCGAAGTGGAAGATGCCGGGCCACGGATTGCCGCCGCGCTTGCCGCGGGTGAGGATGTGACCGAGTCGCCGGTCGGGGCCGGCGACCGTCCGCACCTTGCCGATGACGGGCTGCTCGGCTGCCTGATCCTGGTTGCGCGCGCGCACGGCATCCCGCTCACCCGCGAGGCCGCGCTCGCCGCCCTGCCGGTCGATGCGCGTGGGCTGATCCCATCGCTGTTTGCGCGCGCCGCGCGCCGCGCCGGGCTGGCCAGCAACATCGTGCGGCGATCGCTCGGCGCGCTCAACGACGCGCTGCTGCCGACGATTCTGCTGCTCGAGGGCAATCAGGCCTGCCTGCTGGTGGGCTGGAGCGAGGACCGCGGCAGTGCTGAGGTGGTGTTTCCGGATCTCGGCGAGGCGGTAGTGACCCTGCCGGCCGCGGAACTCGCAGCCCGCTACACCGGCCGCGCGATCTATGTGCGGCCCAACTTCCGCTTCGATGCGCGCTCGCCGGTGATCCGGCCCACGCGCGGGCAGCACTGGTTCTGGGGCGTCGTGCGCGAGAACCGCTCGCTCTATCGCGACGTGCTGCTCGCGGCCTTCATGATCAACGTGTTCGCGCTCGCGCTGCCCATTTTTGCCCTCAACGTCTATGACCGCGTGGTGCCGAACAACGCCGTCGAGACGCTGTGGGTGCTCGCTTCCGGCGTGCTGCTGGTGCTGGTCGCCGATCTCGCCCTGCGAACCATGCGCGGGCGCTTCGTCGATCTGGCCGCGAGCCGTATCGACGTCAAGTTGTCGAGCTACATCATGGAGCGCGTGCTCGGCATGCGTCTCGAGGATCGCCCCCCGTCGGCCGGCTCGTTCGCGTCCAATCTGCGTGCCTTCGAAGCGGTACGCGACTTCATCGGCTCGGCCACCGTCGTCGCGTTCATCGACCTGCCATTTGCGCTGGTCTTCGTCGGCGTGATCGCCTGGATCGCGTGGCCCATGGTGCCGGTCTTCGTCGTCGGCGTCATCGCGCTGATGCTTTACGCGCTGGCCGTGCAGGGCAGGATGCATGAGCTGTCCGAGACCGCCTATCGTGCCGGCGCGCAGCGCAATGCGACGCTGGTCGAGGGGCTGGTCGGGCTGGAGACGATCAAGGCCATGGGGGCGGAGAGCACCATCCAGCGCAAGTGGGAGAAGAGCGCCGCGCTGCTCGCGCGCGTCACCAGCCAGCTGCGCTTCCTTGCCGCGTCCGCGGCCAACAGCGCGCTGTGGGTCCAGCACACGGTGAGCGTGCTGGTCGTCGTCATCGGCGTCTATCTGGTCGGCGAGAACCTGCTCACGCTCGGCGGCCTGATCGCCTGCTACATCCTGTCCTCGCGTGCGATGCAGCCATTCGGACAGGTGGCGGCGCTGCTGGTGCAGTACCACAAGGCGGCGACGGCGCTCGCTTCGCTCGACCGGGTGATGGCCCGCGAGGTCGAGCGGCCCGACGACGCGAGCTTCATCAGCCGCGGCACGATTCGCGGGGCGATCGAGTTTCGCGAGGTGTCGTTCCACTACCCGGGCGTCGAGGCGGCGGCGCTGCGCAACGTGAGCCTGCGCATCCAATCCGGCGAGCACGTCGCAATCCTGGGGCGGGTCGGTTCGGGCAAGACCACGCTGGAGAAGCTCATCCTTGGGCTCTACCAGCCCAGGGCGGGCGCGGTGCTCGTCGACGGCATCGACGTGCGGCAGCTCGACCCGGCCGAGCTGCGCCGCAGCATCGGCTACGTGCCGCAGGACGTGACGTTGTTCTATGGCCCGCTGCGCGAGAACATCGCCACCGCGGCGCCCTTCGCCGACGATGCGGCCGTCGTGCAGGCGGCGCGGATCGCCGGGCTCATGGACTTCGTGAACACTCATCGCCAAGGCTTCGACATGGTGATCGGCGAGCGGGGCGAGTCGCTTTCGGGCGGTCAGCGCCAACAGGTCGCGATTGCGCGCGCGGTCATCAACGATCCGCCGATTCTGCTGCTCGACGAGCCGACCGCGTCGATGGATCAAGCGAGCGAAACCGAGATCAAGCGCAGCCTGAAGGCGTTCGCGAAGGGCAAGACGCTGTTCGTCATCACTCACCGCACGTCGCTACTCGACCTCGTCGATCGGGTGATCGTGCTCGACAAGGGGCAGGTCGTCGCTGACGGGCCGCGCGACGAGGTGGTCGAGGCCCTGCGCCAGGGCCGCATCGGGAGGGCAGGCTGATGTCGGCGCCGGGCGAGCAGCGGCTGTTCGAGGGCGTCGGGCGCGCCTCCGGGCAGCTTTCGGGCGCTGCACCTCCGCGCACGGGCGGCATGGGCCGGAGCGCAGTCGAGGAAAATCTCGATTGGGCCCAGGACGCCGACTGGGCGCGCCTGCAGCAGGAGCCGCTGCGTGCGCGCCGCCTGCTGCATCTCGCCTTGCTCGTGCTGGTACTGCTGGTCGTGTGGGCGGGCTTTGCCGAGATCGACGAGGTGACGCGCGGTGGCGGGCGGGTGATTCCGTACTCGCAGCTGCAGATCGTCCAGTCGGTCGACGGCGGCGTGGTCGAGGAGATTCTCGTTCGCGAGGGGCAGACGGTCGAGGCGGGCGAGCTGCTGCTGCGCGTCGATCCGACCCGATTCGTTTCCACGCTGCGCGAGAGCCGTGCCGAGTTCATGTCGCTGCAGGCGAAGGCGGCACGGCTTACCGCACTCACGCAGGGAGCGGCTCTGGAGATGCCCGACGAGGTGCTGCGCGACGCGCCGGATGTCGCCGCGCACGAGCAGCGGCTTTACGAGTCGAGCGTCCAGGGGCTCGAGGCGCAGCTTTCGATCGCGCGCGAGCAACTCAGCCAGCGCCGGCAGGAGCACAACGAAGCGCGGGCGCGGCGCGAGCAGGCCGTCCGCGGCCTCGAACTCGTCACTCAGGAACTCGACGCGACGCGCCCCCTGGTGCAGTCCGGGGCGGTCTCCGAGGTCGACCTGCTCCGCCTCGAGCGCGACGTCGCCCGCCTGCGCGGCGACCGCGACCAGGCCGGCGCACAGATGTCGCGCGTGCAGGCGGCGATCGCCGAGGCCACGCGCCGCATCCAGGAGATCGAGCTGAACCAGCGTAACCAGATGCGCGCCGAACTTTCCGACACCTTGGCGCGGCTTGCCAGTCTCACCGAGGGCACGCGTGGCCTGGCTGACCGGGTCAAGCACACCGAGGTCCGCTCGCCCGTGCGCGGCACAGTCGTGCGCCTGCGCGTCAATACGGTGGGCGGCGTCGTCCAGCCGGGCCGGGAGGTGGTCGAGATCGTGCCGATCGACGACGCCCTCATCCTCGAGACCCGGATCAGTCCCAAGGACATCGCGTTCCTGCGCCCCGACCAGGAGGCGATGGTCAAGTTCACCGCCTACGATTTCGCCGTTTACGGCGGCCTGCAGGCTCGGGTCGAACACATCAGCGCCGACACCATCACCGACGAGAAGGGCGAGACCTTCTTCCTGGTGCGCGTGCGCACGGTCGAGCCCAGCCTCGGCGAGAACCTGCCGATCATCCCGGGCATGCTCGCCCAGGTCGACATCATGACCGGCAAGAAGTCGATTCTTTCCTATCTGCTCAAACCCGTGCTGCGGGCCAAAGCCAACGCACTGACGGAACGATGATCCGCCACCTCTTCGTTGCATCCGAACCCGAGCAGGCGCCGCCGCGCTGGCGCGAGGCTTTTCCCGCAGGCCAGTGCCTGGGGCCCGACGAACTGGTGCCGCTGGCCGGACCTGGCGATGCCGTGTGGCTCGCCGTATCCCGGCCCGACTGGCGCGACGTGCTAGCGGTCCTGAAACGGACCGCACCGGCCTGTCCGGTGGTCGTCATGTCGCTTTGTCCCGACCATCGCGAGGCGGCGACAGCGCTCGATCTCGGCGCGCGCGGCTACTGCCATGCGTTCGCGACACCAGGCTTGCTGCGCGAGATCGCGGTGGTGGTCACACACGGCGGCCTGTGGATCGGCCCCGATCTCATGGCCAAGCTGATGCGGGTCGCACACCGGTTGCTGCCGGAACCCGACGACCGGCTCGATCAGGCGGGCCTGTCCGATCGCGAGCGAGAGGTCGTTCTCGAGGTGGTGCAAGGCCTCTCGAACAAGAAGGTCGCGGAAAAGCTCGGTATCACCGAGCGCACCGTCAAGGCTCATCTTGGCTCGGTATTCGGCAAGCTCGGCGTGCGCGACCGCATGCAGTTGATGCTCGAACTCTCCCAGCAAAGACAGGTCGGCGTGGCGGACTGAACGATGCCCTATATCCGACGCAATTTCGAGGGACGGATCGTCGCCTTCAGCGAAGAGGCGTCCGGCACGCACGACTCCACGGACTGGCACGAAGCGCGACCGGACGACCCCGAGCTTCTTGCCTTCGTCCGCCACGCTGCGCACTCGGCCGACCCTGTCGGGGCGAGCGATGCCGGCATGATCCGGGTCGTCGAAGACCTCGTCGACCTGCTGATCGAGCGAGGACTGATCCGCTTCACCGATCTTCCCTCCGCCGCACAGGCCAAGCTTACCGAGCGGCGCCACTGGCGCACCGAACTGCGCAAGCTGAGTCTGCTCGACGACGATTCCAGCGTCATTTAGCCCTGTTCGCAGTCGTTCCGGCGGTTCCGGCACGGTGACGTTCGCCGGGAGTTGAAATCTGGCCGCGCCTTCCTCTACGTGTGACGTCCTTCACGCTTCGCGCGAAGCACTGGTCCAGAGCGTGACCAAGTTGGCATCGACTGTACCGCGGTCCAATTCGCCCCTGATGGCGTGTCGGTTATTGTCCGTTACAAGAAGCATGGGCGCGGAGTGCCCATGTACACCGATTGATGCTGGAACGAACCGAGCACCGCAGCCATGGCACAACCTCTTGCTACTGTCATCTCAGTCACCGGCACCGCGTTCGCGCGGGATGCCGGCGGCAGCGTCCGCCCCCTGAAGACGGGAGATGGCCTTTATGAGGGCGAATCCCTGGTCACCAGTGCTGGGGCACGCGTCGAACTGCTGACGCTCGATGGCGAACTGCTCGCGGTCGACGAATCGCAAGAGGTCAGTATCGGCCCCGAACTCGCGGAATCGACCCGTCCGGACCTGCAGGACGCACGCCTTGCCCAGGGCACCATCGAGCAGATCATCCAGGCTCTGGAGCAAGAGGGCGAACTCGATGACCTCATCGAAGCCCCCGCAGCGGGCGTCTCCGGTGGCGATGGCGGCGAGGGCAGCAGCTTCGTCCGCTTGGCGCGAATCGAAGAGGAAGTCTCTCCCGTCGAGTTCCAATTCGCACCGGAAGATCCGACTCCTCCAGGCGACTTCCTCGGAGCTGGCGAGCCCGATGACGCGGACGCCGACGCGGACGCCGACGCTGATGCCGATGCTGATGCCGATGCTGATGCCGATGCCGACGCGGATGCCGATGCGGATGCCGACGCGGATGCCGATGCCGATGCGGACGCCGATGCCGACGCGGATGCCGACGCGGATGCCGATGCCGATGCGGACGCCGATGCCGATGCGGACGCGGATGCCGACGCCGACGCCGACGCCGATGCCGACGCCGACGCCGACGCGGATGCCGATGCCGACGCGGATGCCGATGCCGACGCGGATGCCGATGCCGACGCTGATGCGGACGCTGATGCGGACGCTGACGCCGATGCCGATGCCGATGCCGATGCTGACGCCGACGCGGATGCCGACGCCGACGCCGACGCCGACGCGGATGCCGACGCGGATGCCGATGCCGATGCTGATGCGGACGCTGATGCGGACGCTGACGCTGATGCCGACGCGGACGCCGACGCCGATGCCGATGCCGATGCCGATGCCGACGCTGATGCGGATGCCGATGCTGATGCCGACGCGGACGCGGACGCGGACGCGG
>JARFTX010000133.1 GCA_029289265.1 Gammaproteobacteria bacterium | reverse complement strand
TACCGGCCTGTCACGCCGGGGGTCGCGGGTTCGAGTCCCGTCCACTCCGCCAGCAACAAGAAAATGGGAGCCAGAGGCTCCCATTTTTTTCGCGCTTACGGATCCGGTGCGCGATGTCGGGCGATCCCGCGGATCTCGGCAATGTCGTGCGTTCTTGCCCGGGCGCGGAATGCCCGGCGGTTCCGCGTGCAGGCCGCGCCGCAGCGTCGTAGAGGCCGCGTCACCCTGGGTTCTGGCATCGGCTCCGGCCCCGGGCGCGTACGACCCATCCTGCCCGTCAATTGCGCACCCGCTGGCGCAATTCGGTAAGATTGCCCGACCACAATCAGAAAGGTTCAGATCGATGCAATTCGACAAGCAAGTTGACGCACGGGGGCTCAACTGCCCGCTTCCGATCCTGCGCGCGAAGAAGGCGCTCGCCGAGATGCCGGCCGGGCAGACGCTGCGGGTCATGGCGACCGACCCGGGGTCCGTCAAGGATTTCGAGGCCTTTGCCCGTCAGACGGGCAACGAGCTGCTGAAGCACGGCGAAACCGACGAGAAGTACTTCGAGTTCTATCTCAAGCGCAAGTAAGCGAACCCGCGGTGCCGGGCGCGCCGACCGCGCCCGGCGTGCCCGGCTCCCGAGGTGTAACTCACAGGGAGGTGCCGGGGCGGTGGAGCTGGGCAGGCCGCGATCAGTGCTGCAGCAATCGATCGAGCTGCGGGCGCAGCTTGGCCAGTGTCTCGGTGAAGCCGGCTAGCCGCCCGCGCTCCTGCTCGACCACGGCAGCCGGTGCGCGCGCGACGAAGCTCTCGTTGCCGAGCTTGCCCTGTGCCTTGGCAATTTCGCCTTCGAGGCGGCCGATTTCCTTCGCCAGGCGTTCGCGCTCGGCCGCGATGTCGATCTCGATCCGCAGCATCAGCTTGAAGCCTCCGGCGACCGCGATCGGGGCGAGCTGGTCGTGGCCGATCTCGGCGACGATCTCGACATCCGACAATCGCGCCAGTCCGGCGAGGTAGCTCACGTAGCGTCCGAGCACGGCGGAGTCGCCGGCAATCACCAGCGGTACGCGCTGGGCGGGCGAGATGCCCATTTCGCTGCGCAGGTTGCGGCAAGTGTAGACGAGCTGCTTGAGCTCGGCGATCGCCGCTTCGGCAGTTTCGTCCAGGCGCGAGAGATCGGCCTGCGGATAACGGGCGAGCATCACGCTCTCGGCGTCCTTGCGGCCGGCGAGCGGCGCGACCGTCTGCCATAGCTCCTCGGTGATGAACGGCACCAGCGGGTGGGCAAGGCGCAACACCGTCTCCAGCACCCGCAGCAGGGTGCGGCGGGTGGCGCGCTGCTGCGCGGCGCAGCCGGTCTGCACTTGCACCTTGGCGAGCTCGAGGTACCAGTCGCAGTATTCGTCCCAGACGAACTCGTAGATGGCCTTGGAGAGCAGGTCGAAGCGGTAGTCCTCGAAGTGCTGGGCGACCTCGGCCTCGGTGCGCTGCAGGCGGGAGACGATCCAGCGGTCGGCGAAGGAGAAGTCGAGATAAGCGGCATCGCAGGCGGTCGCGTCGAGCCCGCAGTCCTCACCCTCACAGTTCATCAGCACGAAGCGGGTGGCGTTCCACAGCTTGTTGCAGAAGTTGCGGT
>JARFTX010000028.1 GCA_029289265.1 Gammaproteobacteria bacterium | reverse complement strand
GGCTGCGAGAGCCTCGGCCGACTGCCGGGCGACTGGGTGCATCTGGCCGGCCGCGAGTTCGGCGCGGCCGACGCGACCGAGGCGGTGGTCGCCTACCACCGCGCCGTGCGCGGCTTCAGCGCCGCGGAGCTCGAGCGCGAGCGCGCCACCCTCGCGCTCTATGAGCCGACGCCGATCAACCGCGTGCGCCAGGCGATCACGCTCGCCCACCCCGAGCACGCCAACGGGCTCGGGCCGGCGATCGAACTGCTCGACACGGTGATCGCGGCGGAACAACCCGACGCGCGCGCGCTCCATCCGATTGCCCGCCTTCTGGTCGATCAGTTGCGCGAGCGCGAGCAGTTGCAGAAGGCCAACGAAGCGCTCGCGCAGCGGCTCGAAGAATCGGGCCGCGAGCTCGAGGAAAGCCGCCGCAGCCGCGCGCGCCTTCAGGAAAAACTCGATGCGCTGACCGAAATCGAGCGCACGCTGCCGGCCCGGCCGCCCGCGGGAGCGGCCCCCGCGCCGGCCAACCCGGAACGGAGGAATGGACGATGAAGACTGCGATACACGACGACGCCCCGCCGGCCGGCGCCGCGGCGGCCGGCGCACACCTGCTGGTGATCGATGACGACACCGACCTGCTGCGACTTCTGTCGATGCGCCTGCGCGCGAGCGGCTACCGCGTCACCACCGCCGAGACGGCCGAGCAGGCGCTCGCCCGGCTCGCGGTGGAGCGCTTCGGGCTGGTCGTGAGCGACGTGCGCCTGCCCGACCGCGACGGCCTCGCGCTGTTCGAGGACATCCGCCGCAGCCATCCGGCGCTCCCCGTGATCCTGCTCACCGCCCACGGCACCATTCCCGACGCGGTCGAGGCGACCTCGCGTGGCGTCTTCGACTACCTGACCAAGCCCTTCGACAGCAAGGCCCTGCTCGACAAGATCGCGCGCGGGCTGCAGATGGGCAATCCCGTCGGCGCCACGGACGGTGCCGCGTGCGACCAGGCCTGGCGCGACGAGATCATCAGCCACGCCGCCAGCATGCAGACCGTGCTCGACGAGGCGCGCCTGGTCGCCGCCTCGGACGCGAGCATCCTGATCCGCGGCGACAGCGGCACCGGCAAGGAGCTGCTCGCGCGCGCGATCCACCGCGCGAGCCGGCGGGCGGAGGCCCCCTTCGTCGCGATCAATTGCGGCGCGATTCCCGAGCAACTGCTCGAGTCCGAACTCTTCGGGCACATGCGCGGCGCCTTCACCGGCGCGACCAACGCGCACACCGGGCTCTTCGTCAGCGCCAACGGCGGCACCGTCTTTCTCGACGAGATCGGCGACATGCCGCTCGCGCTGCAGGTGAAGCTCCTGCGCGTGCTGCAGGAGCGCGCCGTGCGGCCGGTCGGCTCGAGCCGCGCCGAGCCGATCGACGTGCGCATCCTGTCGGCGACCCACCGCGACCTCGAGGCAGCGCTCGCCGACGGGCAGTTCCGCGAGGACCTGTTCTATCGCCTCAACGTCGTGAGCCTCACGCTGCCGACCCTCGACGAGCGCCGCGAGGACGTACCGCTCCTCGCCAACCACTTCCTGCACGTCCTGAACCGCAAGTACGGCAAGCGTGTGAGGGGCTTCGCCCCCGAGGCGCTCGAAGCGCTCGCCACCGCGTCCTGGCCCGGCAACGTGCGCCAGCTTCAGAACGTCGTCGAGCAGGCCTGTGCGCTCTCGACCACGCCGCTGATTCCGCTCGCGCTGGTCGAGCGGGCGCTGCGCGTGCGCAGCATGGAGGCGCTCTCCTACGCCGAGGCCAAGCAGCGCTTCGAGCGCAACTACCTCGTGCAGTTGCTCAAGCTCACCGACGGCAACGTCTCGGACGCGGCGCGCCTGGCCGATCGCAACCGCACCGAGTTCTACCGGCTGTTGCAGCGCCATGCGCTCACCCCCAGCCTGTTTCGCGGCGAGGGCGCCCCTGTCGCTTCAGAGCAACAGAAAGAATGAAGGTAAATCAGTGACTTGAATGGGGTGGTCAGGTCACTGTCGGGTAGTGGCGACAGACCTGCCCCGGCCGAAACCCGGCGATGACCGTATCGGCGTCTTAAGTTACGGAAAAATAACAAGAAAATATCATTGGCACATGGTTTGCTCATTCCTCTGCGAACACGCTCCGATTCACACCGGTACAACGTTTCGCAAGGAGACAGACCATGACGACGCGCCAAGCCATTGCCGCCCTGCTCTCGACGACCGCGATCGCATTCTCGATCACGATTCCCGCGCTCGCCGCCAACCCCGCGGATATCGTCAAGGCCGTCTCCCGCATGCCGGCGAACGGCTACCACGACGCACTCGGCCGCCACGTCGAGGAGGTGCTCGCCGCCGACCCTACGCTCGGCCGTTTCGGGATCGCGGTCAGCTCCCGGGACGGCCTGGTGAAAATCGCTGGCACCGTGACGACCGAGGCGCAACGTCTCCGCGCCGCGCAACTGGCGCTGGAGATCGAGGGCGTGCGTGAGGTCGCGAACGAAATCTCCGTCGCGTCCGCTTGAGCGACACGGCAGACAGCGGTTTCTCGCGAACGGGCTGCCGGTTCGCGAAGCCGCATTCGACGCCGTGACCCGACACCCGCGGACCCGTGGAATCTCTGAACCCACGGGTCCGTTTCCTTCTCAAGGTGCCGGTGTCGCGAAGAAGGCGTCGCGGATTGCGGCGGTGTAGTCGCCTTCGACCGCCATCAGCACCGCCAGCACCACCACCGCGAGCGGCGGCAGCGTGATCGCGGCGATCAGGGCGAGCCGCTCCCAGCGCAGGTGCATGAACACGGCGACGATCAGCCCGGCCTTGAGCAGCATGAAGGTGACCACCAGGATCCAGCGCAGGTGGCCCTGCACCTCGTGGTAATCGACCATGTAGGAGAAGAAGCTCAGCACGAACAAGAGCCCCCACACCTTGAGGTAGAGGCCGATCGGATGCTGCTGTCCTGGGTCGCGGTCCATGATGGCCTCCCTACCAGAGGTAGAAGAACGCGAAGATGAAGACCCACACGAGATCGACGAAGTGCCAATACAGGCCGGCGATCTCGACGATCTCGTAGTCGCCGCGGCGTTCGTAGCGGCCGGCGAGCACCCGCCGGGCGACGATCACCAGGTAGATCACGCCGGCGCTCACGTGCAGGCCGTGAAAGCCGGTGATCAGGAAGAAGCTCGCACCGAACTGCGCCGCCCCCATCGGATTGCCCCAGGGGCGCACGCCGTCCTCGATCAGCTTGGTCCACTCGAAGGCCTGCATGCCGACGAAGCTCGCGCCGAGCGCCGCCGTCGCCAGCATCAGGGCGGCGCAGCGCACGCGGTCGCGCCGATAGGCGTAGTTCACCGCCATCGCCATGGTGCCGCTGCTGGTGATCAGCACGAAGGTCATGATCGCGATCAGGATCAGCGGGATCGACTGGCCGAACATCGTCAGCGCGAACACCTCGCTCACGTTGGGCCACGGCTCGGTGGTGGCGATGCGCACCATCATGTAGCCGGTCAGGAAGCAGCCGAACACGAAGGTGTCGGAGAGCAGGAAGATCCACATCATCGACTTGCGCCACGACACCTGGAATACGCGCCGGTCGGCCGCCCAGTCGGCGACGACTTCGTTCCAGCCAGGCGTGGCGGACGCTGGCGGGCTTTGCGTTTGCGAAGTCGGGTTGGTCATGTCCGCCCCCCCTTTGTGGGCGTCGCGCTGCAGGCCGCGACGCCGATTCCGGAATGGATGACTCCGCCCATCGCTATTACCTCAGGCCGCAGATCTCGGCGAGCCACACGAGCGTCGCCGGCTCGGCCGCGAGCAGCGCGAAGACGAACAGCCACACCGCGAGCAGGAAATGCCAGTAGAGCGCGCACAGCGCGACGCCGAGCGCGAGCCGCGCGTCCGCCGCCGGCCGCCAGGCACGGCGGGCGACGTGTACCCAGGCGACGAGACCGCCGGCGAGGTGCGCGCCGTGCAGCGCCGTGAGCAGGTAGAAGAAGCTCGCCGACGGGTTGGTGGCGATGAAGTGGCCCTGCGCGATGAGCTGCTGCCACACCAGCGCCTGCCCGGCGAGGAAGGCAAGGGCCGAGAGTGCCCCGGCCGCGAGCGCGGCACGCAGCGCGCCTGAGCGCCCGCGCCGGGCGAACAGGCTCGCCGCCTGCAGCGTGACGCTGGCGGTGGCGAGCCACGCCGTATTCACCCACAGCGGCGCGAGCGAGGCGAGTGGTCGCCCCGCACCGCCGGCGAGCGCCTCCCAGTCCGGCAGCTGGGCGCGGATCAGGAAGGCGACCGCGAACAGCGAGAACAGCGCGGTGAGCGAGGCGAGCAGCCACAACACGCCGACCCGTGCCGCTGGCATGCGGCGCGCGGCCTCGTCGGGCGGCGGCGCGGGCTGTGCGAGCCAGGGCTTGTCGGCGAGCGTCGCGAACAGGTTCATGGCCGTGCCTCCGCGAGCGCCTCGTCGGTGCCGGGCGGGGCCCCCTCATGCGGCTCGGTCTGCGGGATGAAGTCCCGCTTCGCGCCTGGCACGCTGTAGTCGTAAGCCCAGCGATGGACCACCGGCAGCGCCTCGCCCCAGTTGCCGTGGCGCGGGGGGGTCTCGGGCGTCTGCCACTCGAGCGTCGTCGCCCCCCACGGATTGGACTCGGCGGGCTTGCCGCGGAAGGCGCTCCACACCAGGTTGAACAGGAACAAGAACTGGAACGCGGCAACGACCAGCGCGCACACCGTGATGAAGGCGTTGAGATCCTGCGCCGAGTCGGGGATGAAGGCATAGTCCTCGAACGAGTAGTAGCGCCGTGGCATGCCGAGGAAACCCAGGTAGTGCATCGGGAAATAGATCGCGTAGGTGCCGAGGAAGGTCACCCAGAAGTGCAGCCGGCCGAGCCGCTCGTCGAGCATGCGGCCCGTGACCTTCGGGTACCAGTGGTAGATGCCGCCGAAGATCGCGAGGATGGGCGCGACCCCCATCACCATGTGGAAGTGGGCGACGACGAAGTAGGTGTCCGAGAGCGGGATGTCGACGCTGACGTTGCCGAGGAAAAGTCCCGTGATCCCGCCCAGCACGAAGCTGCAGATGAAGCCGATCGCGAACAGCATCGGCACGGTGAGGTGGATGTTGCCGCGCCACAGCGTCAGCACCCAGTTGTAGACCTTGATCGCGGTCGGCACCGCAATGATCAGCGTCGTCGTCGCGAAGAAGTAGCCGAAGTACGGGTTCATCCCGCTCACGTACATGTGGTGCGCCCAGACGACGAAGGAGAGGCCGCCGATCGCGACGATCGCCCACACCATCATGCGATAGCCGAAGATGTTCTTGCGCGCGTGGGTGCTGATGAGATCCGAGACGATGCCGAAGGCGGGCAGCGCGACGATGTACACCTCGGGGTGGCCGAAGAACCAGAAGAGGTGCTGGAACAGCAGCGGACTGCCGCCCTCGTGGCCGAGCTCGCGACCCATCGAGACGATCGCCGGCATGAAGAAGCTGGTGCCGGCGAGCTTGTCGAGCAGCATCATCATGCCCGCCACGAAGAGCGCCGGAAACGCCAGCAGCGCGAGGACCGACGCGGTGAAGATGCCCCACACCGTGAGCGGCATGCGCATCAGCGTCATGCCGCGGGTGCGCGCCTGTAGCACCGTGGTGACGTAGTTCAGGCCGCCCATCGTCGCGGCGACGATGAAGATCACCAGCGAGGCGAGCATCAGCACGATGCCCCAGTCGGTGCCCGGCGTGCCGGGCAGGATCGCCTGCGGCGGATAGAGCGTCCAGCCCGCGCCGGTCGGCCCGCCGGGGACGAAGAAGCTCGCTACCAGCACCAGCACCGCAAGCAGGTACACCCAGAACGACAGCATGTTGAGGTAGGGGAACACCATGTCGCGGGCGCCCACCATCAACGGGATCAGGTAGTTGCCGAAGCCGCCGAGCAGGAGCGCGGTGAGGAGATAGATCACCATGATCATCCCGTGCATGGTGACGTACTGGTAGTAGGCGGCGGCGTCGATGAAGTCGAAGCGACCCGGGAAGCCCAACTGCAGCCGCATCAGGTTGGAGAGCACCAGGCCGACCAGGCCGATCGCGATCGCGGTGAGCGTGTACTGGATCGCGATCACCTTGTGGTCCTGGCTCCAGACGTAGCGCGTCCAGAAGCTCGACGGCTCGTGGTGGGTGTCGGCGTCGTGCGTCATCGTGGCGCTCCGTGTGCGGCTTCGTTGGCGGCCGGCGCGTCGCCGGGCGGCATCGGATCGGCGCCCTGCGCCTCGGCGGTTGGCGCGCCGAGCGAGCGGATGAACGCGACGAGGGCGTCGACCTCGGCCTCGGAGAGGTCGACGCGTGGCATGATCGCGGGGAAGCCGGCGACGAGCGTCGCATTCGGGTCGCGGATCGCTTCGGCGAGGTAATCGGCGTCGGCGCGCACGCTGCGCCCGTCTGCGAGCGGGCGCTCTGCGCCGTAGAGGCCCTGCCAGGTCGGGCCGATGCCGGCTGCGCCGTCGAGGGTGTGGCAGGCGAGGCAGCCGCGCTCGCGCGCGAGCTCGCGCCCGCGCCGCGCCGCCTCGTCCAGTCCGTCGTCGGCGGCCGCCGCGAGCACGGCGCCGAAGGTAGGTAGCGCCGCCCGCCATTCGCGGTAGGCGCTCTTGTCGACCACCTCGACGTGGCCGCGCATGTTCCAGTGCCCGACGCCGCAGAGCTCGGCGCACAGGATCTCGAAGCGGCCGGTCGCGGTCGGCGTGAACCAGAAGCGCGACACCAGCCCCGGCACCAGGTCCATCTTGACGCGAAACTGCGGCACGTAGAAGTTGTGCAGCACGTCGTGGGCGCGCAGCAGCACCAGCACCGGGCGGTCGAGCGGCAGCACCAGGTCGGGGCCCGGCACGATCAGGTCGTCGTGGCCGTCGGGGTCGTCGGGGTCGAGACCGAGCGGGTTGTCGAGGCTCACGAAGGCCGCCCCGGTGCGCCCGAGCCGCCCGTCCTCGCCGGGAAGGCGGAAGCGCCACTGCCACTGCTGGCCGACCGCCTCGACAACGATTGCGTCCTCCGGGACGCGGATCATCTGTGTATAGACATAGAGCCCGGGGGCGAGCATCGCGATGATGCCCAGCGAGGTCCCGATCGTGAGCCAGCCTTCGAGCTTCTTGTTCTCGGGCTCGTAGGTGGCGCGCCGGCCGGGGCGGTGGCGGTAGCGGATCAGCGCCCAGGCAATGAACAGATTGACCGCGACGAACACCCCCCCCGTGATCACGAGCGTGATCAGGATGGTGTCGTCGATCAGCTTCCAGTTCGACGCGAGCGGCGTGAACCACCACGGGCTCAGGAAGTGGAACAGGACCGAGGCGACCGTGACGAGAATCAATGCGACGGCCAAGACCATGTCGCGCCCCCGTCGCGCGCTTGGCCGTCGGCGGGCCGCGCGCAAGCACACGTACTAAAGCTAGTTGCAAATGCGCATCGTTTCAACCGCCCATTGCATTTGCGCCCGCTGCCGCGGACCGCTGCCGGTCTTGTGCCCGGGCGCTGTTTGCGCAAGAGCATGCGACAAGACTCGCGGCAACCGTCGCATGTGCGCATGCGCGCGCTGCCTATGCGGGCGGGAGGCGACTCCTCGCACGTCGCCTGCGCGCTCACGGAAAGGCGGGTATGGTCGGCTCGGTCCCCTCGATATCGACCTCCGGGTGATGGCTGCGGATCAGCTCCTCGTACTCGTCGACCCGGTCCTTCGGCACGTCGACCATCATCAGAATCATGCCCTGCTCGATCGCCTTCTCGAAGCGCTGAAGGCGCGAATTGGGCAGGCTCACGCCGACCATCGACGACACCCAGGCGCCGAAACCGGCGCCGCCGAGCGCACCGAACAGGATCGCGCCGCCGGCTGCGACCACGCCGGCCGGGGGAAAGACCACCGCAGCCAGCCCAGCGAGCGCGCCCACCGTGCCACCTACCGCGAGGCCGCGCTCGAGCGCCGGCACCAGATCGGTCTTCTGTGCGAGACCCGCCTCGGGCAGTTCATCGAGCGGCGTGTTGGCCCGCGCCAAGACGTGAATGTGCTCAAAGGGGATGTGAGCGAGCAGCAACTCGTCGACGATCGCGCGTGCTGTCGTGACATCGGGCAGCAAGAAGTACAGTCGCCTCAGGCCTCTCCTGACCGTCTCCTTCCGTTGGGGGGAGTGCTGCGGCATTGCCTGCCGCGGCACGCCTGGCGTCGTTGTCGTGATCGACCTTTGCGACCCCGCGCCTCGGGCCGGAGGCCGTCGGACCGCAGGCGCCGCAGCGTCAGGCCGGCGGATGCATTTCCGACTGATTTGTTCAACTATAGACTGTGGGCCGCCGATGCGGTTTCGTCGCGTCGGTAGTACTTCGTCGGGCGGGCCGCGGCTGCGTGCGCCGGACGCTTGCGCTCTCGGGCGCGCAGTGGTTGTCTCGACTGACGTGTGCCGCTCGGTTCGGAATCAGCTCGGAAAGGCGCGCGGCCGCCGCGCGTCAAGCAAGGTAAAATCCTCGCACTTCCTTCCGCAGGATCCAGCCATGATTCACTGCCATGTCGTCCCCGTCACCCCGTTCGAGCAGAACTGCAGCCTCCTGTGGTGCGATGCGACGAATCGGGCTGCGGTCGTCGATCCAGGTGGCGATCTCGACCGCATCCTCGCCGCGGCGCGGCGCCAGGGTGTGACGATCGAGAGGATTCTGCTCACCCACGGCCACATCGATCACGCCGGCGGCACCGCGAAGCTCGCCCGCGAGCTCGGGGTGCCGGTCGAAGGGCCGCAGCAGGAGGACCGCTTCTGGATACAGGGCATGCCGCAGCAAAGCCGCATGTTCGGCTTTCCCGACGTCGAGGCCTTCGAGCCGGACCGCTGGCTCGCCGACGGCGACACGGTGGCGGTCGGCGACGAGACGCTGGAGGTGATCCACGCGCCCGGCCACACGCCGGGCCATGTCGTGTTCTTCCATCGCGGCGCGCGGCTCGCGCTGGTCGGCGACGTGCTCTTTGCCGGCTCGATCGGCCGCACCGACTTTCCGAAGGGCGACCACGCGACGCTGATCCGCTCGATCCGCGAGAAGCTCTTCCCGCTCGGCGACGACGTCACCTTCGTGCCCGGACACGGGCCGATGTCGACCTTCGGCGAGGAGCGCGCCGGCAATCCCTACGTCGGCGACTACGTCTGAGTCGCAAGACCGCTCGGCCGGGAATCGGTGCCGATCGATCCACGGAACGAGGCGCGTGCCGCCGAGCACCGATGTCCGGCGGTCGGCGCAGCCTCAGGGCCGGGCGACGAATACCGGCAAGCGCCAGTCGAAGACGATTGCCGCGAGTCGCAGCCCGAGCACCAGCGAGCCGCAGGCGAGCGCCGCCCAACCGGCGGACACACCGACCGCCATCAGGCCCACCAGCACCAGCGCGCCCGCCCATGAGGCCGTCGCGTAGAGCTGGCCGGTGAAGACCAGCGGCACCTCGTTGCACAGGATGTCGCGCACGATGCCGCCGAACACCCCGGTGATCACGCCCATCAGGCTCGCCACCAGCCACGGTGCGCCGACCGAGAGCGCCGCCTGGGTGCCGCTCACCGTGAAGAGCGCCAATCCGATCGCGTCCGGTAGCAGAAAGAGCTTCGCCGGCAGGCGCACCACGCGCACCACCGCGAAGGTCACCAGGCCCGCAAGAATCGCGGTAAGCAGGTAGGTCTGGTCGGCGATCCAGAACACCGTGCGGTCGAGCAGCACGTCGCGCAGCGAACCGCCGCCCAGCGCGGCGGCGAGCGCCACCACCACCATGCCGAAGAGGTCGAAGGGGCGCCGTCCGGCCTCGAGCACGCCGGCCGAGGCGTTGACGGCGACGGCGACCAGGGCGGCGATGTAGAGGGCGGTGTCGAGTGGCATCATGGGGCGCGAGCATAGCATCGGCGCGGCACCTTCGCGCGGGGGACCGCTCTCGGCGGCGCGAGGCGAATCATGGTTCAAACGGTCGTTTGAATCGAGTCGTCGCCGTGCTACAGTCGTGCGTCGTCTGGTCCGCCAAAACCGCTAACAGGAGGCGTGCATGCCTGTCCCCGAAATCTTCAAAGGCACGATGCGGCTGCCCGCAATCGCCGCGCCGATGTTTCTGGTGTCCGGCCCCGATCTGGTCGTCGCCGCTTGCAAGGCCGGCGTCGCCGGCACCTTTCCGACGCTCAACGCCCGCCCGCTCGCCCAACTCGACGACTGGCTCGGGCAGATCAACGCCGAGCTCGCCGCTTATCGCGAAGCGCATCCCGCTGCGCCCTGCGCGCCGTGGGGCGTGAATCTGATCCTGCACCCGAGCAATGCGAGGCTCAAGGATGATCTCGCGCTCGTCGTCCGCCACCGCGTGCCCTTCGTCATCACCAGCCTCGGCCACCCCGGCGAGGCTGCCCGAATCGTGCATGACTACGGCGGGCTGGTCTTTTCCGACATCATTCACGCCTACCACGCGAAGAAGGCCGCCGAGGCCGGCGTCGACGGCATCATCGCGGTTGCGAGCGGCGCCGGCGGCCACGCCGGCACCCAGAGCGCCTTCAGCCTGGTGCGTGAGATTCGCGAGTTCTGGGATGGCGTCCTGGTGCTGGCCGGTGCGATCTCCGACGGCGCCAGCGTGCGCGCCGCCGAGGTGATGGGTGCCGACTTTGCCTACATGGGCACGCGCTTCATCGCCACGCGCGAATCGATGGCCCAGGACGAATACAAGCGCATGCTGGTTAACTGCCCCGTGGACGACATCGTCTATACGGACGCGATCTCCGGCACCAACGCCAACTTCATGTGGCCGAGCCTCGCCCGCGCCGGCTTCGAGCGCGAGGCGCTCGCCCGCGGCCTCGCCAAGGGCAGGCTTCACTCCATCGCCGACGAGGCGCGTGCCTGGCGCGACGTATGGAGCGCCGGCCACGGCGTGGCGACGATCCACGATGTGCCGACGGTCGCCGAGCTCGCCGACCGCCTCGCGCGCGAGTACCGCGCCGCCTGCGCGCTGCCGCCGAGCACGGCGCTCGCCGCCTGAGGGCGGCCCGGGCGCGGCGAGAACTGATCGCGGAGCGCCGGTTCTAACTCGGCATTCGGAGAACGGGAAGCATTTCCCGGAAGGTCGGCGATGACCCGGGTGCTGCGATTGCCCGAAGAGGAGTGCGCGCGGCTCGCGGCATGGGCCGCGCGGGCCTACCCGCACGAGGCCTGCGGCGTGCTGCTCGGGCGCCGCGAGGAGGGCGAGACGCGCGTCGCCGAGGCGCGCGCGACGCGCAATCTGCGCACCGACCGCGCCCGCGACCGCTACGAAATCGATCCGGCCGACTATCTCGCCGCGGAGAACGACGCGGCGCGGCGCGGGCTCGAGCTCGTCGGCATCTGGCACACCCATCCCGACCATCCGGCGCGTCCGTCCGAGACCGACCGCGAGTTCGCGTGGAGCGGCTGGTCCTACGTGATCGCGGCGGTGACGGCGCGGGGGGTCACCGAGCTGCGTTCGTGGCGGCTCGACGGCGAGCGCGGCTTCGAGGAAGAGGAGATCCGAGCATGAGCCAGGTCGTCATCCGCATTCCGACGCCGCTGCGCGGCTACACCGGCGGCGCCGGCGAGGTCGCAGTCGAGGCCGCGACCGTGGGCGAGGCGCTCGCCTCGCTCGGCCGGCGCCACGAGGGCGTGCTCGAGCGCGTCGTCGACGCGCGCGGCGAGCCGCGCCAGTTCGTGAACATCTTCGTCGGCGGGCGCAACGTGCGCGCGCTCGACGGCATGGCGACGCCGCTCGCCGAGGGCGACGTGCTGGCGATCATCCCCGCCGTGGCAGGAGGTGGCGCATGAAGGCGAAGGACTTGCGGCTCGCCGAGCTGAAGGCGAGCATCCCCGAGCTCGATCCGCGCGAGGCGTGGCGCCGCGTGGCCCGCGGCGCGGTGCTGGTCGATGTGCGCGAGGCCGACGAGATTGCGCAGGGTAGCCCGCCGGGGGCGCTGCGGCTCGGGCGCGGCTTCCTCGAATTGAAGATCGAGGACGCGGTGCCGGACCACGACCGGCCCGTCGTGACGATGTGCGCGGGCGGCCTGCGCTCGCTCTTCGCCGCCGAGGACCTGCGCCGGCTCGGCTACCGCAACGTCGCCTCGATGGCGGGCGGCTTCACGCGCTGGAAGGCCGAGGGGCTGCCGTTCGAGCAGCCGCGCCGGCTCGACGCCCACGCGCGCGAGCGCTACGCGCGCCATCTGGCGATGCCCGAGGTGGGCGAAGAAGGCCAGATGAAGCTCGCCGCGAGCCGCGTGCTGCTGATCGGCGCCGGCGGGCTGGGTTCGCCGGCGGCGCTCTATCTCGCCGCCGCCGGGGTCGGCACGCTCGGCGTGATCGACCACGACGTGGTCGACCGCAGCAACCTGCAGCGCCAGATCCTGCACGCCGACGCCCGCGTCGGCATGAGCAAGGTCGCCTCGGCGCGCCAGGCGATCGAGGCGCTCAACCCGACCGTGAAGGTGGTCGCCACCGAGGCGCGTCTCGCGAGCGGGAATGTCGAGCAGGTGCTGGCCGGCTTCGACGTCGTCGTCGACGGCTCCGACAACTTCCCGACCCGCTACCTGGTGAACGATGCCTGCGTGCGTCTGGGCCTGCCCTGCGTGCACGGCTCGGTGTATCGCTTCGAGGGCCAGGTCACGGTGTTCTGGCCGGGCCGCCCGGAGCGCCCCGGCCCGTGCTACCGCTGCCTCTACCCCGAGCCGCCGCCGCCCGAGATGGCGCCGTCGTGCGCCGAGGCCGGCGTGCTGGGGGTGCTGCCGGGGGTGGTCGGGCTGCTCGAGGCGGTCGAGGCGGTGAAGCTCGTGCTCGGCATCGGCGAGCCGCTGGTCGGCCGGCTGCTGCATTACGATGCCCTCGCCGCCCGCTTCGACGAGTACGCGTTGGAGCGCAACCCGCGCTGCCGCTACTGCGGCGACGGCGCGGAGTTCCCGGGCTACGTCGACTACGAGGCCTTCTGCAGCGCCCCGCGCGTTGAGGCTTGAGGGGGGCGCGCATGGAACGCCTGGCGTCGACTCCCGCTGCGATACCGCCGCTGATGGCGGCGATCGGGCGCACGCCGCTGGTCGAGCTCGCAGTGATCCGCGAGGCGGCGCCGCGCACGCGCCTGTTCGCCAAGCTCGAGAGCGTGAACCCCGGCGGCTCGATCAAGGACCGGCCGGTTGTGCGCATGCTGCGCGAGGCGCTCGCAAAGGGTCGGCTCGCCGGCGGCCGGCGCGTGCTCGACTCCTCGTCGGGCAACGCCGGCATCTCCTACGCGATGCTGGGGGCGGCGCTGGGCGTGCCGGTGACTCTGGTTGTGCCCGGAAATGCCAGCGCCGAGCGGCTCGACCGCATCCGCGCCTGCGGCGCCGAGCTCATCGTCACCGATCCGCTCGAGGGCTACGACTTCGCGCTGCGCGAGGCCCAGCGCCTCGCCCGGACCCATCCCGAGCGCTACTGGTACTGCGACCAGTACTCCAACCCGGAGAACTGGCGCGCCCATTACGAGGACACCGCCGGCGAGCTGCTCGCCCAGTTGGTGCCGTTCGCCGGCGGCACGCCCGACGCCTTGATCGCCGGCGTCGGCACCGGCGGCACGCTCACCGGTGTCGGCCGGCGCTTGAAGGAGGTGCGCCCCGACACTCACGTCGTTGCCGCGATCCCCGAGACCTGTCCAGGCATCGAGGGGCTCAAGCCGCTCGGCGCGCCCGAGGACATCGTACCGGCGATCCTCGACGAGGCGCTGATCGACGATCGCGTCACCGTGAGCCTCGACGACGCGATCGCGATGTGCCGGCGGCTCGCGGCGGAAGGGCTCTTCGTCGGCCCGTCCTCGGGCGCCTTCGTCCATGTCGCCTGCGAGCTGGCGGCGCGCCGGCGGCTGGCGACCGTCGTCACGGTGCTGCCGGATACCGGCGAGCGCTACACCTCAACCGGGATGTGGCGGGTGAGCCGCGATGGCTGAACGTATCGCGCCGCAAGGATGGCCGATCCGTGCCCTTCGGTGCGGCGACTGTACCGAAGCGCCGCGATGGCGCGGCCGCCCCGCGCGGTGCCCGCTGCGGCACGGGGATGGGGCCCGCCACACCGCGGCGATCGCGCCCTGAGATGCTCAGGCGCGACAGCGTCGCCGCGCTGCGGTATCGTTTCGGCGTGCCGCCCGCGCGCGGAAAAGCCGACCGGAGAGCCTCGCCGCCATGAACCCGCCCCCGCGCACCGTAGCGCTCGCCTTCACCGGCGCCTCGGGCATGCCCTACGGGCTGCGCCTGCTCGAATGCCTGCTCGCCGCCGGCTGCGAGGTGTGGCTGCTCTACTCGCAGGTCGCGCAGATCGTCGCGCGCCAGGAGATGGACATTGACCTGCCGTCGCGCGCCGCCGAAGCGCAGGCTCGGCTCGCGGCCCGATTCAACGCTCCAGAGGGGCGGCTGCGGGTGTTCGGCCGCGAGGAGTGGTTCGCGCCGCTCGCCTCGGGTTCGAACCCGGCCGAAGCGATGGTGGTCTGCCCCTGCACCATGGGCACGCTCGCCGCGATCGCCGCAGGCCTCTCCCAGAACCTGATCGAGCGCGCCGCCGACGTCGCGATCAAGGAAGGCCGCAAACTCGTCCTGGTGCCGCGCGAGACGCCCTTGTCGGCGCTGCATCTGGAGAACATGCTGCGGCTTGCGCGCCTCGGCGTCGTGATCCTGCCGCCCAGCCCGGGCTTCTACACCCATCCGCAGACGGTCGGCGACATGGTCGATTTTGTCGTCGCGCGCGTGCTTGACCAGTTGGGCGTGCAGCACCGGCTTGCGCCGCGCTGGGGCGAGGCGGCGCCCGCCGTGGACGCCGGGCGATGATCCGCAGCGGGCGAGGCCTGCGATGGCGCCGCGCCGGCGCCGGGTGCCCCATCCAGGTGCGCCGATGAGCGCCCCCGTCTGGCTACCACTGTTTCCGCTGCAGACCGTGCTCTTTCCCGGGGGCGTGCTGCCGCTGCGCATCTTCGAAGCGCGCTACATGGACATGGCCACCCGCTGCCTGCGCGACGACAGCCCTTTCGGCGTGTGCCTGATCGCCGAAGGGGCCGAGGTCGGCAGGCCGGCGCGGCCGCATCCCGTCGGCGTGAGCGCGCGCATCACCGGGTGGGACATGAACCAGCCTGGCCTGCTGCATGTCGTCGCGGTCGGCGAGCAGCGCTTCCGCATTCGCCGCACCGAGGTGGGCGAGAACGGATTGCTGCTCGGCGAGATCGAGTGGCTGGATGAACCCGCAGCCTGCGCCGTGGGGCCCCAGCACCAGCGTCTGGTCGCGCTGCTCGAAGCGATCATCGAGGACGCCGGCGAGGCGCATTTTCCCCCGCCGCACCGGCTGGACGACGCGGCCTGGGTGGGGATGCGGCTCGCGAGCGTGCTTCCGCTCACGCTGGAGGTGCGCCAAAAACTGCTCGAACTCGACGACCCGCGCGGCAGCCTCGACCTGATCCGTGTATTTCTCCAGCGCGAGGGGCTGGTCGACGACTGACGGGCGGCTGTCCCGCCATTCCTGCAGTGAATGGCGCGCGGGCAGCGGCGTCTGAATCGTCCCAACCGGTCGTTTTCTCTGCCGCAATCGACGCCCGGTCAGCGCCCCCCGGCCGCAGACTCGAGGATGCGTCGTACCGGCGCCGGCAAGCCAGCCTCATCGAGTCCGGCGAGTTCCAGCCACACGTGATCGGGTTCGTGGCATGCCAGCGCGGTGGCATCGACATCGAAGCCGATCGGCTGAATCGCCAGGCGAAAGTGGGTGAAGGCGTGCTCGAGCGGCGCCAGTTCGCGGCTTGGGCGGACGTCGAACCCAAAGCGGCCGGCGATCCACGCCCGCGCATCGTCGCAGGAGGAGGGAATCTCCGGCAGCGCGAAGAGCCCGCCCCATATGCCGGCGGGCGGGCGGCGCTCGAGCAGTACCCGGTCGCCCGAGCGGATCAGCGCAACGCGCACCGCGCGTCGCGGCGCGTCGCGCCGCGGCCGCGGCGTCGGCAGCTCGGCGGTGCGTCCCTCGCGATGGGCGACGCAGTCGGCGGCAAGCGGGCAGTCCCCGCAGCGAGGACGGTGGCGGGTGCACAGGGTCGCGCCGAGATCCATCTGCGCCTGGGTGTAGGCGGCGATGGCCCGCTCGGGGAGCAGCGACTCGGCGAGCGCCCACAGCCGCTTCTCGACCGCGCGTTCGCCCGGAGGGCCCTCGATGCCGAAGGCGCGGCACAACACGCGGCGCACGTTGCCGTCGAGGATCGCCGCGCGCGCGCCGAAGGCGAAGGCCGCGATCGCCGCTGCGGTCGAGCGCCCGATGCCGGGCAGCGCGGCGAGCGCCTCGACCTCGCGCGGAAAATGCCCGCCGTGCGCGGTGGCGACCTGGCGCGCCGTGGCATGCAGGTTGCGCGCCCGGGCGTAGTAGCCCAGCCCGCTCCACAGCCCCAGCACTTCGTCGAGGTCGGCCGCGGCAAGCACCGCGACGTCGGGGAAACGCGCCATAAAACGCGCGTAGTAGGGTACGACGGTGTCGACCTGGGTCTGCTGCAGCATGATCTCCGACACCCAGATGCGGTAGGGGTCGCGGGTGTTCTGCCAGGGCAGGTCGTGGCGGCCGTGGCGGCGCTGCCACGCGACGAGTCGTTCGGCGAATCGGATCACGGCGATCGGATGGGGTCGGTGAGCGCGCATCATAGCGGATTGGTGGCCTCCGGCCTGCGAGGCCCGAGCGCGCATCCGGGAGGTTCCCCGCATGCCCGGCATGCCCCACGCCACGCACCCCTCGGCGTTGAAGCGAGCCGCCGCGGACAGGCCCGAACCTGCGAGGACCGTGCTCTCGACGCACGCACCGATCACGGCGATAATCGGCGCTCCCAACACCAACAAGGCGGGCGCTGTCGTCCGGCAGCCCGCCGAGCCAGCCCCGACACGCGATGTCCGACCGACCGATCACTCACGAAGAATTCACCCGCGCCTTTCGCGACGCGCTCGGCATGTTTGCGACCGGCATCGCCGTGGTGGCGACGCGCGCACCGAGCGGCGAGCCGATCGGGCTCACCGTCAATTCCTTCAATTCGGTCTCGCTCGATCCCCCGCTGATCGTCTGGAGCCTCGCCAACAGCCTGCCCAGCCGGCCGGTCTTCGAGGCCTGCGAGTACTACTCCGTGAATGTTCTGAGCGCCGAGCAGCAGCACCTGTCGCAGATTTTCGCATCGCGCTCGGACGACAAGTTCGTCGGACTCGACATCGACGAAGGCCTCTATGGCGTGCCGCTGCTCCGCGAGTGCTGTGCCCGCTTCGAGTGCCGCAACATCGTGCGCCATCCCGGCGGCGACCACGTCGTGTTCGTCTCCGAAGTGGTGCGCTTCGACCGCGAGGACAGGGCGCCGCTGATCTATCACGGCGGCGCCTACCGGCAGCTCGCGCCGCTTTGAGCCTGTGCGCGGTGCCGAGCGGAATGCGGGTGCGTGACCGCGCAGCGCGCGCGGCGAGACGCGTCGCGGCGCTGGCGCTCGTCGTGCTCGCCGCACCGCTGCTTGCGGCTTCGCCCGCGGTCGAGGTCGAACTGAGCGCGGAAGAGCGCCTCTACCTCGACCAGGCCGGTGCGATCCCCTTCTGCGTGGACCCCGACTGGGCGCCGTTCGAGGTCATCGATGCGCGGGGCGAGCACCAAGGCATCGGTGCCGATCTGCTGCGGCTTGCCGCCGAGCGCGCGGGTGTCGCGCTCGAGCTGGTGTGGACCAGCGACTGGGAGGAAAGCCTGGCCGCCGCTCGAACGGGGCGCTGCCTGATGTTGAGCTTCCTCAATCGGACCCCGGAGCGCGAGCGCTGGCTCATCTTCACGCAGCCGCTCTTCGAAGACCCCAACGTCTTCATCACGCGCGAGGAACATCCTTACATCAGCAATCCGGCCGGGCTCGAAGGGGCCAGCATCGCGCTGCCGCGCGGCACCGCCGTCGAGGAGTGGGTGCGCCGCGACTTTCCCAACCTCCACATCGTCCATACCGACACCGAGGCCGAGGCGCTCGGCAAGGTGTCGCGGCGCGAGGCCAACATGACCTTGCGTTCGCTCACCGTCGCGGCCAACACCATCCGCAGCGAGGGCTGGTTCAACCTCAAGATCGCCGGCCACGCGCAGGGCTACGACAACCAGCTGCGCGTCGGCGTGCGCCAGGACGAGCCGCTGCTGCGCGACATCCTTGACAAGGCGATCGCCACGATCACACCGGCCGAGCGCGCCCGGGTCGTCAATCGGCATGTTGCGATCACCATCCAGCCACCGACCGACTACCGCCTGCTCGCCCAGATTGCCTTCGTCTTCGCCGCCGTCCTGCTCACCAACCTGTACTGGATCGCTCGGTTGCGCCGGGCCAACCGGGAGTTGCGCGTGCGCTCGCAGACCGATGCGCTGACCGGGCTGCGCAACCGCTCCGAGCTCAACCGCCGCTTCGCCGAATACCTCGCCCGGGCCGTACGTTACGAGCGGCCCTTGTCGGTGATTCTGCTCGATCTCGACGGCTTCAAGCAGGTCAACGACCTGCTCGGCCACCTCGGCGGCGACAGCGTGCTGAAGGACTTCGCCGCGGTCCTGAACGAATCGGTGCGCTCGACCGACTGCGTCGGCCGCTGGGGCGGGGAGGAGTTCCTGGTGCTGTGTCCCGAAACCGCCGAGGCCCAGGCGCTGGCGCTGGCCGAGCGCATCTGCGCGGCCACCCGCGACCACGCCTTCGCCAGTGGCCGCCGCCATACGGTCAGCGCCGGCGTCGCCACGCTGGCCGCCGCCGACAGCGCCGACGACCTGCTCCAGCGGGCCGACGGCGCGCTCTACCAGGCCAAGAACGAGGGGCGCGACCGCGCGTGCTTCGGGCCGGTGCTGCCTCAGTCGGCGTGAAGCTTGGTTTGCGTTGGCCTGGCGGCTCGATCAGGTGCGGCGAGGTCGTTGTCGCCGGGTCCGTGCGCTTGGCGCGATTGCGGGCGTGACTAGAGCGCGGCGCAAGCCATGGGCGTGGGTTGCGGGAGATCACACGGCACGGCAAATCGGGGCAGCCTGACGGATAGCAGCGCCCACTCCTCCGTCGAGAATCGACGCGTCTGCGCGACCAGCCCTGTGCGCAGCCGGCTGGCTGGCGTCACCTGGAGTGCTGCGTCCTGTTGTGTCGTGTCGATGCTGAGTTGCAGGTACTGCCAGTGGGCGCGGTCGCTGCCGCGCACGTAGACGGGGCAGCCATCGATCTCGCCGAGCGGCAATTCGGCCATGCCCAGCGGTAGCCGCTCCCGCGCAACGCAGCGCAACTGGGTACGCCCGCCGTAGCCGTATCGCAACAGCACCGCCAGTGGCCCGAGCCGTCGCCGCAACTCGGCGATCAGCGCCCGTGCGCTATCCGTCGCAATGATTCGCTCGACCATGACGCTCTCCTGTCTGGACCGGCAGGCCGGCCACCGGATCGGTCCCGCCGACGCGGCGGACTCCCGAATCGAATCATGCGGATGGGTCGGTCGGGTGTATGTAACCTGGGTTACATAGCCGGGGAGATCTGTGCGCGTTCGCGGCGGCGGTCGGCGTGGGGTGACAGCATAGGGGCGCCGAGTCATCGCGTTCGGACCAATCAGTCCGCACGGAAGTGCGCGGCAGTGGAGCGGGTGAAGGGAATCGAACCCTCGTATGCAGCTTGGGAAGCTGCCGTTCTACCATTGAACTACACCCGCATGCCGGGCAGGGCGCCCGGAGCCGCACATTCTAATCGTGCCGCCGGGTGCGCGCAATCGCGGCCGGCGGGGCTCGTGCTAAACTTTTCGCTTCGATTCAGCCCCTCCGGGACACCATGCAAGTGATCATCAACGGCGAGCGCGAAGTCCTCGACGACGGCCTGACGGTGTCGGCGCTGCTCGAGTCGCGGCAGCTTGCCGGCAAGCGGGTCGCGGTCGAGCGCAACGGCGACATCGTGCCGCGCGGGCGGCACGCCGACACGCCGCTTGCCGACGGCGACCGGCTCGAGATCGTCGTCGCGGTCGGCGGCGGCTGAGCGCCCTTCGGGCGGCCCGCCCCGGTCGCGGCCCGTACCCCCCGCGCGCGGCCAGCGCTGCGCGCCTCCACCCACCTCATCGAGCAGGCCTCACATGAACGATTCCCTGGTGATTGCCGGCAAGTCCTACGGCTCCCGTCTTCTGGTCGGCACCGGCAAGTACAAGGACTTCGCGCAGACGCGCGAGGCGATCGACGCGAGCGGCGCCGAGATCGTCACGGTGGCGATCCGCCGCACCAACATCGGCCAGAACGCCGGCGAGCCGAACCTGCTCGACGTGCTGCCGCCCGAGCGCTTCACCATCCTGCCCAACACTGCAGGCTGCTACACGGCGGACGATGCCGTGCGGACGCTGCGGCTCGCGCGCGAGCTGCTCGACGGCCATGCGCTCGTCAAGCTCGAGGTGCTGGGCGACCCCAAGACGCTCTTCCCCAACATGCCGGAGACGCTGAAGGCCGCCGAAGTGCTGGTGAAGGAAGGCTTCGAGGTCATGGTGTACTGCTCGGACGACCCGATCCAGGCGAAGATGCTCGAGGACATCGGCTGCGTCGCGGTCATGCCGCTCGCCTCGCTGATCGGCTCGGGCATGGGCATCCTCAACCCCTGGAACCTGCGCCTCATCATCGACCAGGCGAGCGTGCCGGTGCTGGTCGACGCCGGCGTCGGCACCGCTTCGGATGCCACCATCGCGATGGAACTCGGCTGCGACGGCGTCTTGATGAACACCGCGATCGCCGCCGCGCGCGACCCGGTGCGCATGGCCGGCGCGATGCGGCAGGCGGTCGAGGCCGGGCGCGAGGCCTATCTCGCCGGCCGGATGCCGCGCAAGTTCTATTCCGCCGATCCCAGCTCGCCCGAGGCCGGCCTCATCGGCTCCTGAGCACCGTGCCGGACCTGACCCGTCCACGCCCCGACGCGGGCGTGGTCGCCGTCCGGGCACCCGCCGGCGATACCCCGCGATTGCGATCATGACCGACATGCACGATCCCGCTACCGAATCGGCCTCCGAGGCCGCCATGTCCGAGGCCGGCGCGGCCGCAGCGCTGCCCGAAGGCCATGCCGCGGCGCGTTTTTCCAGCCGCTCGATCCGCAGCTTCGTGCTGCGTCAGGGGCGCATGACCGAGGGCCAGCGGCGTGCCATCGAAGAAGGGATGCCGGAGATTGGAATCCCCTATCGCGCCGCGCCGCTCGACCTCGAAGCCGCTTTCGGCCGCGCTGCGCCCACGGTGCTCGAGGTCGGTTTCGGCATGGGCGAGACCACCGCGGCGATCGCGCAGGCGCGTCCGGATACCGACTTTCTCGCCATCGAGGTGCACGGCCCCGGTGTCGGCAACCTGTGCAAGCTCATCGCCGAGCGCGGCCTCGCCAATCTGCGCATCATGCAGCACGACGCGGTCGAGGTGCTGCGCGACATGATCCCGGTCGGCGCGCTTGCCGGCGTGCATGTGTTCTTCCCCGACCCGTGGCACAAGAAACGTCATCACAAGCGGCGTATCGTCCAGCCCGAGTTCGTCGCGCTGGTCGCCTCGCGGCTCGCACCGGGCGGCTATCTGCACTGTGCGACCGACTGGGAGGAGTACGCCGAATGGATGCTCGAGGTGCTCGCCGCCGAGCCAGTGCTCCAGAACACCGCCGACGGATTCGCGCCGCGACCCGATTACCGGCCGCTCACCAAGTTCGAAAACCGCGGCCTGCGGCTCGGTCACGGCGTCTGGGATCTGGTGTTCCGCCGCCGCGCTGCCGACGGCGGGGTGACGGGCGATCGAGCGACAGGCACGTGACAGGATGCGCCGGCCCGCGCTCGCGGCCGGAACCAGGGAGACTGCAGCAATGATCAAGGGCTTCTTCAGGCTGATCGGACGGACGCTCGCCTACGTGTGGCGCTGGCTCGACGCGGTGCGCCGCACGGTGCTGAACCTCGTCTTCCTGCTCATCATCGCGGCGATCGTCGCGCTGGTGATGCGGCCGACGCTGCCACTGCCCGACGGGGCGGCGTTGGTGCTCAAGCCGGCCGGGGCGCTGGTCGAGCAGCGCACCCTCGAAGACCCGTTCCAGCTCTTGCGCCCGAATGCGTCCCCGGTCGCACAGACCGCCTTGCGCGACCTGCTCGAAGCGGTCGAGGCGGCCCGCGACGACCCGCGCATACAGGTGCTGGTGCTCGATACCGACGCCCTCAACCAGGCGGGGCTGTCCAAGCTCGCCGAGCTGCGCGCCGCGGTCGAGGAGTTCAAGTCGAGCGGCAAGCCCGTGCTCGCCCGCGGCGAGCGCTTCACCCAGGGCCAGTATTACCTCGCGAGCGTCGCCGACGAGGTGCATCTCGCGCCCGACGGCTTTCTGCTGCTGCGCGGCCTGTCGCGTTTCGTGACCTACTTCAAGGGCGCGCTCGATGCGCTCGGCATCCGCATGCACGTCTTCCGCGTCGGCGAGTACAAGTCCTTCGCCGAGCCCTTCACCCGCAGCGACATGTCGGACGAGGACCGGGAGAATTCCCGCGACCTGCTCGACGGGCTGTGGACCGTCTTTCGCGAGGACATCGCGGCGAGCCGCGGCATCGCCGTCGAAGCCTTCGACGACTACGTGATCGGCTACCGCGCGGCGCTCGCCGCGGTCGAGGGCGACGCGGCCGAGGCCGCGCTGCGCGCCGGGCTGGTCGATCGGCTGAGCACGCGCGACCAGTGGCGCGACCGGCTGCGCGAGCACGTCGGGTTGGACGACGAGGGCAAGGAGGTCAAGACGATCGCGCTCGGCCGCTATCTCGCCGCCGTGCGCGGCGAGCGCGCCGGTGCTCCCGACAGGATCGCCGTGCTGGTCGCGCAAGGTTCCATCGTCGACGGCAGCGGCGGGCCCGGCTCGGCCGGTGGTGACACGCTGGCACGCCTGATCCGCGAGGCGCGCGAGGACGACGCGGTCAAGGCGCTGGTGCTGCGCATCGACAGCCCCGGCGGCAGCGCCTGGGCCTCCGAGGTGATCCGGCGCGAGCTCGAGGTCACGCGCGCTGCCGGGAAGCCCGTGGTGGCCTCGATGAGTTCGACCGCGGCCTCGGGCGGCTACTGGATCGCCGCGGGTGCCGATGAGATCGTCGCCCATCCGGCCAGCCTCACCGGCTCGATCGGCATCTTCGCGCTCTTCCCCGAGATCGTCGAGCCGCTCGGCAAGCTCGGCATCACCGTCGACGGCGTCGCCACCGGCCCGCTCGCCGGCGCCTTCGATCCGCGTCGCCCGCTCGACGTGGCCGCCGCCGAGGCGCTGCAACTCGGCATCGAGAACGGCTACCGGCGGTTCATCCGCACCGTCGCGACGGCGCGCGAGATGAGCGAGGCCGAAGTCGAGCTGGTCGCGCGCGGCCGGGTGTGGACGGGCGAAGCCGCCCACAAGCTCGGCCTGGTCGACGAGCTGGGCGGCCTCGATGCCGCGATCGCCCGCGCGGCGGCGCGTGCCGGGCTGGAGCGCTACGAGCTGACCTGGCCCGCGGCGCGCCTGTCGCCGACGCAACTGCTGATGCAGCGGCTCTCCGACGCGATCGAGCCCGAGGCGATGCCGGTCGGCGGCCTGGCGAGCCTGCCGCTCGTGCGCCTGCTTGCCGCCGAGGCCGAGGCACTGGCGCGCTGGAACGACCCCCGGCACGTGTACATGCACTGCCTGTGCGAGGGACCGTAGCGGCTCTGAGGGATGAGGCCGCGGCGGGCGGGGTGCGGCCGGCGCAGCGGTGGGGTGTGACGGGGCTGCCCGCGTGTGGCGGCGCCTTCGACCGATGCCTGGCGGATGTGCTGCTTCCTGTCGCGCCGCTCGGTGCCGGCACGGCTCCGACGGGTTGCTAACCCTCGCGCAGAAACAGCGTCAGCAGGTCGTTGAGGAAGTGCCGGCCGCGTTCGCTCGGGCGGATGCGTTCGGCGTCGATGTCGACGAGGCCGAGGCGGCGTGCCTCAACAAGTTCGGCCTCGATGGACGCGAGCGGCAGGCCGGTGCGGGCCGCGAAGAGCGCCCGCGGCACGCCGGCGGTGAGCCGCATCGCGTTCATCATGAACTCGAACGGCAGCTCGGCGGCGGCCACCTCGCGCCGCTCCTGGACGAAGTCGCGCGCGCGGGCGCCTTCGAGATAGCGCCCCGGGTGCTTGTGGCGCATCTCGCGGACCACCCCCGTGTGACTGGAGAGCTTGCCGTGCGCGCCGGCACCGATGCCGAGGTAGTCGCCGAAACTCCAGTAGTTGAGGTTGTGCCGGCACTCCTGGCCGGGGCGGGCGAAGGCCGAGGTCTCGTAGTGCCCGAAGCCGGATGCGGCGAGGCGTGCTTCGAGGGCGTCCTGCATGTCGGCGGCGGTGTCGCTGTCCGGCAGCGGCGGCGGCGCGTGCCAGAACGGCGTGTTCGGTTCGAGCGTCAGGTGATAGCAGGACAGGTGCCCGGTGCCGAAGGCGAGCGCGATGTCGAGATCGGCGAGGGCACCCGCGACCGTCTGCTGCGGCAGTGCGTACATCAGATCGAGATTGACGCGCTCGAACTGCGCGAGCGCCATTTCGATCGCGCGGCGCGCCTCGGCGCCGTCGTGGATGCGGCCGAGGCGGTCGAGGTGGGCGTCGTCGAAGCTCTGCACGCCGATCGACAGGCGATTGACACCGGCCGAGCGATAGTCGCGAAAGCGCGCCGCCTCGGCCGTGCCGGGGTTCGCCTCGAGCGTGATCTCGGCCAGCGGGTCGAGTGGCAGCAGCGTGCGGATCGCGGTCAGAAGCCGGTCGAGGGCGGCCGCCGACATCAGGCTGGGCGTGCCGCCGCCGATGAACACCGAATGGATGCGCCGGCCCCACACCTGCGGCAGCGCCGCCTCGATGTCGGCAATCAGGGCGTCGACGTAGACCTCTTCGGTCGCCCCGGCGTCGCCGTCGGCGCGCAGTTGGTGCGAGTTGAAGTCGCAGTATGGGCACTTGCGCACGCACCACGGGTAATGCACGTAGAGCGCAAGCGGCGGCGGGCTCTGGAGTGCCGGCGCAGCGGCCGCTTCGGGCTGGGCCGCGGCGTCGCCGCGCGGGCGCCCCGGAGCGTCCGGCGCGCGCACCGCGAGCGGGATGATGCGTCGTTCGGTCACTGCGCGAAGGCTTGCAGGCGCTGCAGCAGGTGGCGCATCGCGGCGCCGCGATGGCTGAGCGTGTTCTTGAGGGCGGGATCGAGCTCCGCCGCAGTCTGCTCGAGCTCGGGAAGGTAGAACAGCGGATCGTAGCCGAAGCCGCCGCTGCCACGCGGCGCCTCGAGAATGGTGCCATGCCACTCGCCGTCGGCGATCAGCGGCCGCGGGTCTTCGCCGTCGCGCACCATCACCACCACCGAGTAGAAGTAGGCGCTGCGATCCGCCGCCCCAGCCAGCCGATCGACCAGCAGCGCGTTGTTGCGCGCATCCGAACGCGGCTCCCCGGCGAAGCGCGCCGAATGCACGCCGGGCTGGCCGGCGAGCGCGGTCACGCACAGGCCCGAGTCGTCGGAGATCGCCGGCAGGCCTGATTCGCGCGCCGCGTGCCGCGCCTTGGCGAGCGCGTTCTCGACGAAGGTCGGGTGCGGCTCGTCGGCTTCCGCGATGCCGAGCGCCGACTGGGGCACGACCTCGATGCCGAGGGGCGCAAGCAGCGCGCCCAGCTCGACGGCCTTCTTCGGATTGGTGCTGGCAAGGACGAGGCGTTCGATCATCGTTGCGGCTCGGCGGCGAGGGCGGTTTTCTGGCATTCGACCAGCGTGGCGATGCCTTGTTCGGCCAGCGCCAGCAGCCGGTCGAGTTCGGCGCGGTCGAAGGGCCGGCCTTCGGCCGTGCCCTGGACCTCGATGAAGCCCCCGGCTGCGGTCATCACGACGTTCATGTCGGTGTCGCAGGCCGAGTCCTCCTCGTAATCGAGGTCGAGCCGCGCCTCGCCCTCGACGATGCCCACCGACACCGCGGCGACGAGTTCGCGCATCGGGTGGGCGGCGAGCTTGCCCGCTGCGACCAGCCCGGTCAGCGCGTCGTACACGGCCACGCAGGCGCCGGTGATCGCCGCCGTGCGGGTGCCGCCATCGGCCTGCAGCACGTCGCAGTCGACCGTGATCTGGCGCTCGCCGAGCGCGTCGAGGTCGACCACGGTGCGCAGGCTGCGGCCGATCAGGCGCTGGATCTCGAGTGTGCGTCCGCTCTGCTTGCCGCGCGCGGCCTCGCGGGCACTGCGCGTGTGGGTCGCGCGCGGCAGCATGCCGTACTCGGCCGTGACCCAGCCGGAGCCGCGCCCGCGCAGAAAAGGGGGAACCGTGTCCTCGACGCTCGCCGTGCACAGCACGCGCGTGTCGCCGAACTCGACCAGCACCGAACCTTCGGCATGGCGGGTGAAACCGCGCGTGAGTCGTACGGGGCGAAGCTGGTCGGGGGCTCGGTGGGCAGTGCGCATGGATGCTCCTGGATGAAGTGCTGAAAAGGCTTCCGCGCCGTCGATCCACGGCGCGCCGGGCGAGGTCGGCGACAGGGGCGTCGTGATCGTCGTCCGGCGGATCGGGCGCTATTGGCTGAACTTGTGGATCGCCGCGTTGATCTCGGCGATCGCGCGCTCGATCTCGTCGTCGGTCAGCTCGAACTCGTTGGCCGGCGAGCGCGTACGCTCGAAGGTGTCCAGCTGCGTCGTGAATGCGTCGACGGCCATGGTCCTGGTCGACACGGTCTCCGACGGCGTCTCGGTGGACGGATTGTGCCAGCGCATCGCGATCATCGACAGATTGTCGCAGCTATGGCCGGCGACGTCCTCGGCACGGTCGAGCAGCACCGGCACGGCCTTGATCACGTCGACGCCGGTCAGGCCCTCAGCCAGCGCGTCGTCGCCGAGCGGACCCCACGCGCCATCGGTGCACAGGGCCACGGTGTCGCCATCGCGCAGCGCGAAGCGCCGGGAGAACTCGATCTGCGGGGCGTGATTGCCGCCCAGGCAGCTATAGATGCGGTTGCGGCCCGGGTGGGTGGCGGCGCCTTCGGCGTCGATCAGCCCCTGCTCGAGCATCAGCTGGACCCGCGAGTGGTCGCTGGTGCGTTCGGCGACATGCCCGCGCCGCAGCACGTACAGGCGCGAGTCACCGGCATGCGCCCAGTTGGCGAAGCCGTCCTGGACCACGCAGGCGACGACGGTGGTGCGCGGCGCCTCGGCGAGACGCTTGTCGTAGGCGTAGTCGATGATCGCGTTGTGCGCGTTGCCGAGCGCCCGCGACAGAAAGAACACGGGATCGCTCAGGGCCGGCGCCGCCTCGCGCTGGAACGCCTGGACGATGAACTGGACGGCGATCTGCGCGGCAATCTCCCCATGCAGGTGCCCTCCCATGCCGTCGGCAATCACCATCAACAGCGCGTCGCGCGAGAAGCTGTAGGCGGTGCGGTCCTGGTTGGTCTTGCGGCTGCCGATGCGGCTGTCCTGAAAGATGGTGAATTTCACTTGTTCTGGCCTCAGGATCGTCCAATGAAGGTCTTCAGGCGCGTGCCGATGTCGGTATACCACGAGGCCGGCATGGGCTCGCCGGCCGCCTTGCGCATCAACGCCTTTTGCAGCGAGTAGACGCTTTGCGGGCGTTCGAGCGGATCGAGCCGCAGACACCACTCCACCGTCTCGAGCAGTTGCTTCGAATAGCGCGTGGCGTGGGAGCGGGTGACCGGGTCGAGCGTGTCCTTCTCGACGCGCGCATCGGCATGCGGGGGGGGCGTGCCGGTGATGCAGGCGTACAGGCTCGCCCCGACGCTGTAGATGTCGCTCCACGGCCCGAGGCCCTCGCGCTGCCCGTACTGCTCGGGCGAGGCGAAGCCGGGTGTATACATCGGCTTGAGGATCGGCCGCTCGGTGAGCAGCGTCTGGCGGGCGGCGCCGAAGTCGAGCAGCACCGGCGTGCCGTCGGTGCGCACGTAGATGTTCGACGGCTTGATGTCCAGGTGCAGCAGCTTGTGCGCGTGGACTTCGCGCAGGCCGTTCAGCATGCGCGCAAACAGCGCCCGGATGAAGGATTCGCGCACTTCGTCGCGGTGGCGCCGGATGTATTCGTTCAGGGTCCGGCCGTGCTCGAAATGCATCACCATGTAGACCGTCCCGTTGGCGCGGAAGAAATTCAGCACGCGCACGACATTGGGGTGCATGAGCTTGGCGAGCGAGCGGCCTTCCTCGAAGAAGCACTTCAGACCGTAGCGGAAGGCGGGCTGGTTCTCGGTCGGCACCTGCGGCGCGATCTCGCCTTCCTTGCGCAGCGCGAGCGAGTTCGGCAGGTACTCCTTGATTGCGACCGGCGTCCCTTCGCCGTCCTGCGCGAGGTAGACGATCGAAAAGCCGCCGAGCGAGAGCTGTCGCTCGATGCGGTACTGATCGAGCTGGAAACCGGACGGCAGGGCGGCGTTCGCTTGAGACGGCATCGATATGAAGGCTAAGATTCGGGCTCGTCAGCGGTCTGCACGACAGGCCGTCCCGCAGCTGCAGGGGGAGTCCGGAGGCCCAAGTTTAATTGATCGCCACCGATTCCCGGAGAACATAGACATGATTCACAGCATGACAGGCTTCGCCGTCCAGACCCGTGACCTGGAGCGCGCCAGCCTCAATCTCGAGCTGCGCAGCGTCAACTCGCGCTACCTCGACCTCGGTTTCCGCATCGCCGACGAGCTCAGGCTTGCCGAGCCCGCCATCCGCGAGCGACTTGCCGCGCGCCTCACCCGCGGCAAGGTCGAATGCCGGCTGAGCCTGCGTACCAACGAGTCGGCGCCGCGCACGCTCGCGCTCAACGGCGCGCTGCTCGAGCAATTGCGCGAGGCCGAGGCTGCGATCCGTGCGCGCCTGCCGCAGGCCGCCGGGCTCAGCGCCGGAGAAGTCCTGCGCTGGCCCGGCATGCTGGCCGACGACGGCGTGAGCTTCGAGCAGCTCCAGCCGGTCATCATGGAGCTCGCCCGCGCGGCGATCGACGAGCTCGTCGCCACGCGCCGCCGCGAGGGCGAGAAGCTCGCCGCGATGATCCTCGAACGCACCGCGCGAATGCGCGAGCTCGTCGCCCAGGCGCAGCCGCGCATGCCGCAGATCGTCGCGGAATATCACGAGCGGCTCAACGCCCGCCTGCGCGACGCGCTCGCCACGCTCGACGACGACCGCATCCGCCAGGAAGTCGCACTCTTCGCCCAGCGTATCGACGTCGCCGAGGAGCTCAACCGGCTGGCCGCGCATCTCGACGAAGTCGACCGCATCCTCGGCGCCGGCGGCGCCGCCGGCAAGCGGCTGGATTTCCTGATGCAGGAACTCAACCGCGAAGCCAACACCCTCGCCTCGAAATCCGCCGCCGCCGACCTGTCGGCGATCGCGATGGAGATGAAGGTGCTGATCGAACAGATCCGCGAGCAGGTTCAGAACATCGAGTAGAGGCGCCCATGGCGACGCTGCCATGCCAATCGGCGATGGATTTCGAGCGGCCGTTACCGCTGCGACGACCCATCCGACCAGCACGGCAGCTCCGCCCTCCAGTCAGGCATTGCGCCCACGCCGGGACGATGGCTGTCGCGTCACCGTTTGGATCGAGACCATTCGTTACCCCGGATCGATAACCAAGAATGCCCCTGAAGAAATCCGAGCTCTACACCTCCCTCTGGCAATCCTGCGACGAGCTGCGCGGCGGCATGGATGCCAGCCAGTACAAGGATTACGTGCTGGTCCTGCTGTTCGTCAAATATGTCTCCGACCGCTACGCCGGCCGGCGCGATGCGCTGATCGAGGTGCCACCCGGTGGCAGCTTCGCCGACATGGTTGCGGCGCGCGGCGACAAGGAGATCGGCGACAAGATCAACAAGATCATCGGGCGGCTGGCCGAGGCCAACGAACTCAAGGGTGTGATCGACGTCGCCGACTTCAACGACGCGGACAAGCTCGGCAAGGGCAGGGAGATGGTCGACCGCCTCTCCAACCTCATCGCCATCTTTGCCAAGCCCGAGCTGGATTTTCGGGCCAACCGGGCCGAGGGCGACGACCTGCTGGGCGACGCCTACGAATTCCTGATGCGTCACTTCGCCACCGAATCCGGCAAGAGCAAGGGGCAGTTCTACACCCCGGCCGAGGTCTCGCGCATCATGGCGATGGTGATCGACCTGGGGCGCGCCCACAGCGCGAACCAGAGCATCTACGACCCGACCTGCGGTTCCGGCTCGTTGCTGCTCAAGGCTCACGACGAGGCCAAGTCCCGCACCGGGCTGGATCTCGCGATCTACGGCCAGGAAATGGACAACGCCACCGCGGCGCTGGCGCGGATGAACATGATCCTGCACGACTGCCCGACGGCCGAGATCTGGAAGGACAACACGCTCTCCAGCCCTCACTTCGTCGACAAGCAGGGCGGGCTCAAGACCTTCGACTTCGCGGTCGCCAATCCGCCCTTCTCCACCAAGGCCTGGTCCAACGGTTTCGACCCCGCCAACGATCTCTACCGCCGCTTCGAATTCGGCCTGCCGCCGGCCAAGAACGGCGACTACGCCTTTCTGCTGCACGTGCTCGGCTCGCTCAACAGCACCGGCAAGGGCGCGGTGATTCTGCCGCACGGCGTGCTGTTCCGCGGTGGCGCCGAGGCCGCGATCCGTCGGCGCATCGTCCGCCAGGGTTACATCAAGGGCCTCATCGGTTTGCCCGCCAACCTGTTCTACGGCACCGGCATCCCGGCCTGCATCGTGGTGCTCGACAAGGAAGGCGCCGCCGCGCGGGCTGCGGGCAAGGCGGGCATTTTCATGATCGACGCAAGCCGCGGCTTCATGAAGGACGGCAACAAGAACCGCCTGCGCTCGCAGGACATCCACAAGATCGTCGACACCTTCAACCGCCAGGCCGCGCTCGAACGCTATTCGCGCCTGGTGCCCTTGTCCGAGGTCGAAGCCAACGACTTCAACCTCAACATCCCGCGCTACATCGACGCGAGCGAACCCGAGGACCTGCACGATCTCGAAGCCCACCTGCGCGGTGGCATCCCGGTGGCCGACGTCGATGCGCTGGCCGAGTACTGGGCGGTGTTTCCCAAGCTGCGCGCCACGCTGTTCGAGGACGACCGCCCCGGCTACCTGCGGCTCAAGCTCTCGGCGGCCGAGATCAAGCCCGCCATCCTCGGGCACACCGAGTTCGCCGCCTTCAAGACCCGTATCGCCGCCTTGTTCGACGGCTGGCGCAACACCGCCCGGCCACGCCTCGCCGCCATCGCCCCGGGGGAACACCCCAAGGCGGTCATCGAGACGCTCTCGGAGGCGCTGCTCGACACCTTCCGCACCGCACCGCTGCTCGACCCCTACGACGTCTATCAGCACCTGATGGACTACTGGGCCGAGACCTTGCAGGACGACGTCTATCAACTTGTGCAGATCGGCTGGCAAATCACGGTGGACGGCCAGCCCAATGTCGAGCTGCTGCCCCCGGCGTTGCTCGTGGGACGTTTCTTCGCCGGTGAGCAGGCGAAGATCGACGCGCTGGAGGCGGACCGCGAAAGCCTGGCGCGTGCCGTCGAAGAGGCCGAGGAAGAGCACGGCGGCGAGGACGGCCTGCTGGCCGAAGCGAAGACCGAGCGCGGCAAGCTCACCGCCAAGAGCCTCAAGGACCGGCTGAAGGCGATCAAGGCGGACGCCGATGCCGACGAGGAACGCGCCGCGCTGCAGACCCACCTCGCGCTGATCGAGCAGGAAGCCGCTGCCGCGAAGAAGGTCAAGGAGGCCACCCGAGCGCTGGATGCTGCGGTGCTGGCCCGCTACGCGAGTTTGAGGGCGGACGACCTGCAGTCGCTGGTCATCGACGACAAGTGGCTCGCGGCGCTGGCGGATACCTTGCAGGCCGAGGTCGACCGCGTGTCGCAGACGCTCACCGGCCGGGTGCGTGAGCTGGCCGAGCGCTATGCGGTGCCGCTGCCGGCGCTGGCGGCGGAGGTGGAGACGCTGTCGGCGCGTGTTGAGGACCACCTGCGGCGGATGGGGGTGGCATGGAACTGAGGCCGGGGTACAAGCGGACCGAGGTGGGGGCAATTCCGGAGGAGTGGGAGGTTCAGCCTTTGGCAACACTCACAACGGGCGTCTCTTCCGGAAAATCAAAACCCATCAAGGGAGCGTCGAACTTTCCGGTTTTCGGGTCGACGGGGATCATAGGCCACACGGACAAGCCAGCGTATGAGGGAAAAGCAATACTGGTCGCACGGGTTGGTGCGAATGCTGGCACCCTTAACGTTGTCACCGGTCAGTACGGGGTCACGGATAACACAATTATCTTAAGTACGAGTGAGAGTGCTCTACCCGACTTCCTCTGGCGGGTGCTCCAAACAAAGCGGCTGAACAGTTTGGTTTTCGGCTCAGGCCAGCCACTAATTACCGGGACTCAACTAAAGGCGCTTTCCATCCAACTACCGAGCCTCGACGAACAACGCGCCATCGCCACCGCCCTCTCGGACGTCGACGCGCTGCTCACCCAACTCGACCGGCTCATCGCCAAGAAGCGCGACATCAAGCAGGCCGCGATGCAGCAGTTGCTCACCGGCAAGACGCGGCTGCCGGGGTTTGGTGGGAAGTGGGAGACGAAGCGCCTTCGAGACGTTGCTGATCTATGCCCCGGAATAAATAAGCCTGTAAGCGAGATGGGAGCTGGCGCGCTGTATGTCACAGTTCAGGATTTGTATAACGGCACCTCGATTCGCATAGAAAAACTCGGGCGATTACGAGTTTCCGACGCCGAACTCCAAAGCCATGCTCTATTACCGGGAGATATCATTTTTGGTAAATCATCGGTAAAACGAGAAGGTATTGGCTATCCGAGCATATTCTTGGGCGCAGCGGAGCCTGCCGTATGCACTGGCTTTGCATATCGAGCGCGAGCACTTCCGGCATTAGCAGATGCTCGTTTTCTTTTCTATGCGCTTCGCTGGGAGCCAACGAGAAGATGGATCATAGATAATTCTCAGGCCTCTGCACTCACCAACATCAACAGGGGTATCGCGGACTCAATACCGATTTTGGTGCCAACTCTTGCCGAGCAAACCGCCATCGCTACCGTCCTCTCCGACCTCGACGCCGAGCTAACCGCCCTCGAAGGCCGCCGCGACAAGACCCGCGCGCTCAAGCAGGGGATGATGCAGGAACTGCTCACCGGCAGGACCCGGCTGGCATGAACATGCTCCAACGAGACGACTCAGGGCTGCTCGCCGAAATCCGCGGTCTCATCGACAGCGCCCGCCAGCGTGCGGCGATGGCGGTAAATGCCGAGCTGACGCTGCTCTACTGGCAGATCGGCCAGCGCATCCGCCATGACGTGCTCAATGAGCAACGGGCCGACTACGGTGCGGCAGTCATCGCAGGTCTGGCCACCCAGCTCACCGCCAGCTATGGCCGCGGCTGGAGCGAGAAGCAGCTACGCCATTGTCTCCGCTTTGCGGAGACTTTTCCGGACGAGGGGATTGTCTCCGCACTGCGGAGAGAATTGAGCTGGACCCACCTGAAGTCGCTGATCTATCTCGACGACCCGGTCAAGCGCGACTTCTACATCGAGCTTTGCCGGCTCGAGCGCTGGTCGTCGCGCCAATTGCAGGAGCGCATGCAGTCCATGCTGTTCGAGCGCTCGGCCATCTCGCGCAAACCCGAGGAGACCATTCGTGACGACCTCGAGATCCTGCGCCAGCAAGGGCAGCCCTCGCCAGACCTGCTGCTCAAGGACCCCTACCTGCTCGACTTCCTGCAACTCAACGACCGCTACCTCGAACGCGATCTGGAAGACGCCATCCTGCGCGAGATCGAGCAATTTCTGCTGGAACTGGGCGCCGGCTTCACCTTCGTCGCCCGCCAGAAGCGGGTGCAGATCGACGACGACGATTTCTACATCGACCTGCTGTTCTACAACCGCAAGTTGAAGCGCCTGGTCGCCATCGACCTCAAGGTGGGCGACTTCCGCGCCGAGTACAAAGGCCAGATGGAGCTCTACCTGCGCTGGCTCGCCAAGCACGAACAGGAAGCCGACGAGAACCCGCCGCTGGGCATCATCCTGTGCGCCGGCAAGAAGCGCGAGCAGATCGAGCTGCTCGAACTCGACCGCAGCGGCATCCATGTGGCCGAGTACCTGACTGTGCTGCCACCGCGCGAGGCACTGCAGGCGCGGTTGCATGAGTCTATTCAACGGGCGCGTCAGCGCTTCCTGACTGACGACCGAGGAGCATCTTCAACATGAGCCCAGTCGGTCCTACCGAGCGCACTACCCAGGATCGCGTCATTGCGTTATTCCGCGACGCGCTGGGCTACACCTACCTGGGCAACTGGAAAAGCCGCGCCGGGAACGCCAGCATCGAGCCCGATCTGCTCCGCGCCTGGCTCGAGCGTCAGGGTGTTGAAGAAGGCCTGATCACGCGTGCGTTGCACCTGCTCGACAAGGCCGCCAACGACACCAGCAAGAACCTTTATGACCGCAACCGCGCGGTGTATGAGCTGCTGCGCTACGGGGTGAAGGTCAAGCCCGAGGTGGGCGAGCAGACCGTGACGGTGTTCCTGATCGACTGGAAGCACCCGCTGGACAACGACTTTGCCATCGCCGAGGAAGTGGCGATCAAGGCGATCGACCCCAAGGCCTTCGACAAGCGCCCGGATGGGGTGCTCTACGTGAATGGGATCGCGCTCGGTACGCTGGAACTGAAACGCTCCACGGTGTCGGTCTCGCAGGGCATTCGCCAGAGCCTGGACAACCAGCAGAAGCACTTCATCCAGCACTTCTTCTCGACGGTGCAGTTCGTGATGGCCGGCAACGACACCGAGGGGATGCGCTACGGCACCATCGAAACACCGGAGAAGTATTACCTGCGCTGGAAGGAGAGCGCGACCCCAGGTCTTTCGCCGCCGTGGGCGGACACCACCAACCCGCTCGACCGGGAGCTGATGCAGGTATGTGGCAAGGCACGGTTTCTCGAACTGATCCACGATTTCATCGTGTTCGATGCCGGCATCAAGAAGCTGTGCCGCCACAACCAGTATTTTGGGGTGCGCGCGGCTCAGGCCCGTATTGCCACGCGCGAGGGCGGCATCATCTGGCACACCCAGGGTTCGGGCAAGAGCCTGACCATGGTGTGGCTGGCCAAGTGGATCCGCGAGAACGCACCCGATGCACGGGTGCTGATCATCACCGACCGCACCGAACTCGACGAACAGATCGCAAAGGTCTTCAAAGGGGTGAGCGAAGAGATCCATCGCGCCAAGAGCGGTGCCGATCTCATCACCCGGCTCAACGACACCGCCCCTTGGCTGATGTGCTCGCTGATCCACAAGTTCGGCAGCGGCGAAGAAGGCGACATCGAGGGCTATCTCGGCGAGTTGCGGCGCGCCTTGCCGGCGGACTTCGTCGCCAAGGGGAACCTGCACGTCTTCGTCGACGAGTGCCATCGCACCCAGTCGGGTGAGCTGCACCGGGCGATGAAGGCGTTGTTGCCGAACGCGATGTTCATCGGCTTCACCGGCACGCCGCTCCTCAAGGCGGACAAGGCGCGCAGCATCGAGGTCTTCGGCAGCTACATCCACACCTACAAGTTCGACGAGGCGGTGCAGGACGGGGTGGTGCTCGATCTGCGCTACGAGGCCCGGGACATAGACCAGTACATCTCCAACCCGAAGAAGATCGACGAGTGGTTCGCCGCCAAGACGTCGGGCCTCGCGGATCTCGCCCGCGCGCAACTCAAGCAGCGCTGGGGCTCGCTGCGCAGCATCCTGTCGAGTCAGGACAGGCTGGAGAAAATCGTCGAGGACATCCTCTTCGACATGAACACCAAGCCGCGGCTGATGGACGGGCGAGGCAACGCGATGGTGGTGTCTTCCAGCGTCTATCAGGCCTGCAAGCTCTTCGAGTTGTTCTCGAAGACGGAGCTTGCCGGCAAATGCGCGATCGTCACCAGCTACCAACCCTCGCCGTCGGACATCAAGGGCGAGACGTCCGGCGAGGGTCTGACCGAGCGTCTGCACAAGTACGCGATCTATCGCCGGATGCTGGCGGACTGGTTCCATGAGCCCGAAGAAGTGGCGATGTACAAGGTCGAGACCTTCGAGACCCAGGTGAAGAAGAAATTCACGGACGAGCCTGGGCAGATGAAGCTCCTGATCGTGGTCGACAAGCTCCTCACCGGTTTCGACGCGCCTTCGGCAACCTACCTCTACATCGACAAGCAGATGCGCGACCACGGCCTCTTCCAGGCGATCTGCCGGGTCAACCGACTCGACGGCGAAGACAAGGACTATGGCTACATCGTCGACTACAAGGACCTGTTCAAGAGCATCGAAGGGGCCGTGCAGGACTACACGAGCGGTGCGCTCGACGGCTTCGACAGGGCCGACGTCGCCGGACTGCTCGAGAACCGGCTGACCAAGGGGCGCGAGGATCTCGAGGAGGCGCGCGAGGCGGTGAAGGCGTTGTGCGAACCCGTTGCGCCGCCACGCGACACGCCGCAATACCTGCACTACTTCTGCGCGGTCGAGTCCGGCAATGCCGCGCAACTCAAGGCCAACGAGCCCAAGCGCCTGACGCTCTACAAGATGGTGGCGCGGCTGCTGCGCGCCTACGCCAACCTCGCCAATGAACTGGCCGAAGCGGGTTATTCGGCTGCCGAGATCTGTACCCTCGAGGCCGAGGTCGATCACTTCACCAAGGTTCGCGACGAGATCAAGCTCGCCAGCGGCGACTACATTGACCTCAAGCAGTACGAGCCGGCGATGCGCCACCTGATCGACACCTACGTGCGGGCCGAGGACAGCGAGGTGTTGTCGGATCTGGATGATCTGTCGCTGGTCCAGCTCATCGTCGAGCGGGGTGAGCGTGCGGTGGATGCACTGCCGAAGAGTATGCGCGACAAGCGCGACGCGGTGGCCGAGACCATCGAGAACAACGTCCGCAAGCTCATCATCGACGAATCGCCGGTGAACCCGCGCTACTACGAGCAGATGTCCGCGCTGCTCGATGCCTTGATCGAACAGCGCCGCAAAGGTGCGCTCGACTACCAGGCCTATCTTGCGAAGATCGTCGAACTGACCCGTCAGGCGAGCCATCCCGGAGCCGTCAGCGACTACCCCGACACCATTGACACGCCGGCCCGAAAGGCCCTGTTCGACAACCTCGATCGCAATGCCGCCTTGGCGCTCGCGGTGGACGAGGCGATTTGCAGCGCTGCACAGGACGGCTGGCGCGACCACACGATGAAGACCAAGCGGGTGCTCAATGCGGTCAGGGCAGTCCTGCTCTCTCAGAAGCATCGGGATGGCGATGCGCCGATCCGGCACCTGGATGACCGAGGGCCAACCGGCTACGACTCCGAGGTGCTCGCCAGCCGGCTTGTCGAACTCGCCCGCAACCAGCATGAATACTGAGCCACTCACGCTGCGGGTCGGCAACCTGCAGGTCGAGCTCGTCCGCAAGGACATCAAGCACCTCCACCTGGGCGTATATCCACCCGCCGGGCGCGTGCGTGTGGCGGCGCCGCTCGCGCTGGACGACGACGCGGTCCGCCTTGCGGTCGTTCGCCGCCTGGCGTGGATTCACAAGCAGCAAAGACGCTTCGAAGCCCAATCGCGTCAATCAGCGCGCGAGATGGTGGAAGGCGAGAGTCACTACCTCTTTGGTCGCCGCTACCGCTTGGGCATCGAATACGTCACGGGCCGGCAATCCATCCGTGTCAGCGGGGGCAGAATGCTGCTGCGCTGCCACGCCAACGCCGACACCCTGAAACGTTGGCGCGTGCTCGAGCGACACTACCGGAATGATCTCAAGGCCCGACTCGCTCCAATGGTCGAGCACCGGGCGGCAGAGCTCGATCTGCCCCGCCCCGACTGGCGCGTGCGTTGGATGAAGACCAAGTGGGGCAGTTGCGCGACCCATTCACGCCGCCTGTGGTTCAACCTCGCTTTGGCCAGGGTACCGGTCGAATGCATCGAGTACGTCGTAACGCATGAACTCCTGCACCTGATCGACCCGACTCATGGCGAGCAGTTCTTGACCTTGCTTGAACGGCACATCCCCGATTGGCGTATACGACGCAGCAAGCTCAATCTACAGATACTCGATTCCGATGCGGATAGGCACTGAAGACAAGGGGGTGTTCAATGCCGCATGATCGGCTGGGGTTGAACCTCGGGGAAGCGCGGGCTCGTTCGATGGGGGTCGGGGAGGAGCACAGCCTCACGGCATGTACCCAAGGTCGTACCCATTGACACGTATCGATTCCATTTGCCAGCCGCCACAAGCAGTACGTGGCGCATTCGCGATTCAGGTGCAGACGAGGGGGCGGTGACAAGCGTGCGCCCTTGAAGGTCAACGACGAATGACTATTGCGCCCGGACTGATCGACGCTTTACCCATGCGCGCCCGCGCATCGGAACCAGGAGATGTACGGCGCGACGCCTCGCTCAGCCCGATGCGTGCCGCCGCCGCGAGGTGCCGCAGCCGGGGCGCAGGAATTCGATGATGCGCGCCTGTACCGGCAGGCTTACGCCGCGTGCCGACATCCGCGTGCGTGCCGCCATGCAGTCGCGCGTCCACAGGCACTCGGTGCGGCCCTTGCGACAGCGGTCGACGACTTGCTCGTCGATGAACTGACGCATCGCCCAGTCTACGCGATGCTCGTTTTTCGGTGGCGCGGGAGCGAGCATGCCCATCCCCGGACAAACCGTGGGGGCTTCGTTAATCGAGTCGTCCATTTCGCAATCGTCCAGCAGGTCATCGCCGACGGCCCCGCCGCGCGTGCGGCGAGGGCCACCCAAATGCGAAGTGGCGCGAATCGGACCCGGTGGCGGCTGGCGCGGCCGCATCGCCTCTGCGGGCTTTTCGCGGGGATTCGCTCCTATCACTTTCTGTCTAGCAGGATTTGAGCCAGAATGAAGACTGGTCTTGCGAATCAACGATATGCGGCGCTGAGCACGCCTCGCGCCGGAGTCGCTGAAGCAAAAGTGTAAAATTTGCCGACAGGCTCCGCGCAGTTCGGCCTTGCATGCGTGCGTGGGGGACGAGCTCCCGGGCGGCGCAGCAGGGCGCAAAGACGGCGCCGCGGAGCACGACGCCACCCACCCTACCGGAACGGCCCAGATGCCTGGAACACTGATCATCGTCGCTGCGCCTTCGGGCGCCGGCAAGACCACCCTGGTGCGCGGATTGCTCGATCGCGACCCGCAGGTGCAGTTGTCGGTCTCCTACACCACGCGGGCGCCGCGCGCCGGAGAGGAGGACGGGCGCCACTACCACTTCGTGAGCGTGCCGAAATTCGGGGCGTTGCGCGACGCGGGCGAGTTTCTCGAATGGGCCGAGGTGCATGGCAATTACTACGCGACCTCGAAGAACTGGATCGCGGAACAGATCCGTGGCGGCCGCGATATCCTGCTGGAGATCGACTGGCAGGGGGCGCAGCAGGTGCGCAAGACCTTTCCCGACGCCGTGGGGGTGTATGTGCTGCCGCCCTCGCTCGACGCGCTCGAAGAGCGACTGCGCGGGCGCGGCACCGACAGCGAGGAGGTGATCGCCCGCCGCCTGCTCGCTGCGCGGGGCGAGATGCGCCATGTCGCCGAGTTCGACTACGTTATACTCAACAACGAGTTGCAGTGCGCGATCGACGACCTGGTGGCGGTCGCGCGTGCCTGCCGCCTGCGTTATGCCCAGCAGCATGCGCGGCACCGGCTCTATTTCGACTTCATTTCTCAGGATTGACCATGGCCCGAATCACCATCGAAGACTGTCTGAACAAGATTCCGAACCGCTTCGAGCTCACCCTCGCCGCCACTTATCGCGCGCGCCAGATCACCATCGGCTCGACGCCGCTGATCGAGGCCGACCGGAACACCAAGGAAAAACCCACGGTCGTCGCGCTGCGAGAGATCGCGGCAGGCAAGGTCGGCCGCGAGATGCTCAACCGCGGACAGGCCTGATCGGGCCGGGGGATGGAGCGCGCGCGTCATGACAGCCGGTCACGCCGCCCCTCCCCCCGCACAGGCGACTGTCCCGGAGGCGGCGCCTGCGCCGTTCAGGCCGCCGCCCTCGTCCGTGCTGTCGCTCGATTTCGAGCGCCTCAAGACCAAGCTCCAGACCTATCTGCGGCCCGAGGACGTGGGCCGGGTCGAGGCCGCCTATCACTTTGCCGCCAACGCCCATGAGGGGCAGTTCCGAATCAGCGGCGAGCCCTACGTCACGCACCCGGTCGCCGTCACCGACATCGTCTCCGACTGGCATCTCGACGCCCAGGCGCTGATCGCCGCGCTCCTCCACGACGTGATGGAGGACACCCACATCTCCAAGCACGAGATCGCCGAGCGCTTCGGCAAGGTGCCGGCCGAGCTCGTCGACGGGCTCTCCAAGCTCGACCGTATCGAGTTCCGCTCCCACGAGGAGGCGCAGGCCGAGAACTTCCGCAAGATGCTGCTGGCGATGGCGAGCGATCTGCGGGTGATCCTGATCAAGCTCGCCGACCGGCTCCACAACATGCGCACACTCCAGTGCGTGCGCCCCGACAAGCGCCGCCGCATCGCCAGCGAGACGCTGGAGATCTACGCCCCGATCGCCAACCGCCTGGGGCTCAACAGCCTGTTCCGCGAACTCCAGGAGCTCTCCTTCGAGCACAAGTACCCGCTGCGTTTCCGCGCGCTGGCGCGGGCGATCAAGTCGGCGCGCGGCAACCGCCGCGAGGTGGTCGGCAAGGTGCTCAAGGTGATCGAGGAGCGCCTGCCGCAGTGGGGCATCACCGCCGACGTGCAGGGCCGCGAGAAGCATCTCTTCTCGATCTACCGCAAGATGCTCGAGAAGCGCCTGTCGTTCTCGCAGGTGCTCGACATCTACGGCTTCCGCGTGCTGGTGCGCGACGTGCCGAGCTGCTATCTGGCGATCGGCGCGCTGCACTCGATGTACAAGCCGGTGCCGGGCAAGTTCAAGGACTACATCGCGCTGCCCAAGGCGAACGGCTACCAGTCGCTGCACACCACGCTGATCGGCCCGTTCGGCACGCCGGTCGAGATCCAGGTGCGCACCCTCGAGATGCACCACATCGCCGAGAGCGGCGTGGCCTCGCACTGGCTCTACAAGGATGACGAGAAGACGCTCACCGAGCTGCAGCAGCGCACCCACTCGTGGCTGCAGTCGCTGCTCGAGCTGCAATCGACCTCGGGCGAGGCCTCCGAATTCCTCGAGCACGTCAAGGTCGATCTCTTCCCCAGCGAGGTCTACGTGTTCACGCCGCAGGGCAAGATCCTGTCGCTGCCGCGCGGCTCGACCCCGGTCGATTTCGCCTACGCGGTCCACACCGACATCGGCAACCGCTGCGTGGCCTGCCGCGTCAATGGCGACCTGATGCCGCTGCGCACCGAGCTGCAGAACGGCGATCAGGTCGAGATCATCACCGCCGCGCACGCCAGCCCGAACCCGGCGTGGCTCTCCTACGTGCGCACCGGCAAGGCGCGGGCGCAGATCCGCCATGTCCTGAAGAACGCCCAGCACGAGGAGTCGGTCGCGCTCGGCGAGCGCCTGCTCAACCAGGCGCTGCGCCCGCACGGGCTCACCCTCGGGCAGATCAGCGCGTTCGCCTGGGACCGCTTCCTGCGCGACCGCAGCGTGCGCACCAAAAAGGAGATCTTCGCCGACATCGGCCTGGGCCGGCGCCTGCCGGTGATTGTCGCGCGCCGCCTCGCCCACGCCCAGGACCAGGAGTCGGGTCGCCCCGACGTGATCAAGCCCAAGCCCGCCGGCGCGATCCTGATCAGCGGCAGCGAAGGCGTCGCGGTGCAGCTCGCGCACTGCTGCCGACCGATTCCCGGCGACCCCATCATCGGCATCATCCGCAAGGGCAAGGGGCTGGAAGTGCATCGCCACGACTGCACGGCGGTTGCCAAGGTGCGCGGCGACCGCGGCCGCTGGGTCGACGTCGAGTGGGAGGCGGGCGAGGACCGGCTCTTCGACGTGACGATCCGGGTGCTGACCAAGAGCGCGCGCGGCGTGCTCGCCCGCGTCGCGAGCGCGATCTCGGACGAGGACTGCAACATCCAGAACGTGACCATGGACAACGAGCAGGGCATCTACGTCGCGCTCAACTTCACCGTGCAGGTGCGCGACCGCATGCACCTCGCCCACGTCATGCGTGCGGTGCGCCGCGTGCCCGAGGTGATGCGCATCGAGCGCACCAAGACCGACGCGCGACCGGCCTGAGCGGCGACGCCGACCTTGCTTGCCGGAGGCGGCACCCTCGGCTGCCGTCCCGTCTGTGGGGTCACCGCGCTTCCACCTGTGTCACCTGCCCACCCACGGCTGCAAGGCCGGTAAGCGCCTTTCCATCGATTGACGATTAGCGGCATCGCGCTTGCCGCTCGCGCGGCTGTCCGGCGTTCACATGCGCCGTCGCGCCGCCGTTTTCCGCCCGCAGGCATGCCGGGCACGCTTCTTGTAACGCCTCCCCGACACACGGCCGCCGCGAGGCAGGGCCGGACCGACAGCCACGAGGGGGAGTGCATGCATCACGATCTGAAACGACTCGCCGAAGCCTGGGCGGCGCGGCCCGCCGAGGAGCGCCTGGGGATGAGCCGGCGCAGCTTCATGCAGTTCTGCGCGACGCTCGCGACCACGCTGGGCCTGCCGGCGACCGCCGCCGCGGCGATCGAGCGGGCCGTCGACAAGGGCCGGCGGCCTTCGGTGATCTGGCTGCACTTCCAGGAGTGCACCGGCTGCACCGAGTCGATGTTGCGCGCCGAGCACCCGACGCTCGAGAAGTTGATCCTCGACGTGATCTCGCTCGACTACCACGAGACGCTGTTCGCCGCCTCCGGCCACCAGATCGAGGCGGCGCGCCGCCAGGCGATGGCCGAGAACAAGGGCAAGTACCTCCTCGTCGTCGAGGGCGCGATCCCCACCCGCGACAACGGCATCTACTGCAAGGTCGGCAACCAGACCGCGATCGAGATGACCCGCGAGTGCGCGGCCGACGCCGCGGCGGTGATCGCGATCGGCTCGTGTGCCTCCTGGGGCGGCATGCCGGCGACCGATCCGAACCCGACCGGCGCGGCCGGCGTGCACAAGATCATCGACAAGCCGGTGGTGAACATCCCCGGCTGTCCACCCAATCCGTACAACTTCCTCGCGACCGTCGTCCATTTCCTCACCTTCGGCGCGCTGCCGGCGCTCGATGCCGAGAACCGGCCGCTGTTCGCGTACTCGCGCCTGATCCACGAACACTGCGAGCGCCGCGCGCATTTCGACGCCGGCCGCTTTGCGCTCGAGTTCGGCGACGAGGGCCACCGCAAGGGCTACTGCCTGTACAAGCTCGGCTGCAAGGGCCCCGAGACCTACGCCAACTGCCCGACCGTTCTGTTCGGCGACGCCGGCGCGGGCACCTGGCCGGTGGGCTGCGGCCACCCCTGCATCGGCTGTACCGAGGA
>JARFTX010000027.1 GCA_029289265.1 Gammaproteobacteria bacterium | reverse complement strand
GAGCATCTTCAGCATCGACGGCATGGGCAAGCTCGCGGTCGAGGCGGTGCAGACGCGCGACCGCGAGCTGGTGCTGTCGGTGACGCTGATCTCGGGCCTGCTGACGCTCGCCGGCTACCTGCTCGCCGACATCGCCTACGCCATCGCCGACCCGAGGGTGAGCTATGACTGACGCCGTTGTCCGTGACTATCCTCCGGCCGGGGCCGGTCCCACGCCCCAATCCGCCGCCGAGGCGATGGCGCAGGCGCGCGCCCGCGCCTGGTCGCGCCAGGTGCTGCTCGCGCTGGTGCGCCGCACCGGCGCACGCCTCGGGCTCGCCTGGATCGCGGTGCTGGTGCTGGTCGCGACCTTCGCGCCCTTCATCGCCAACAGCCACCCGCTCTACCTGGTCGTCGACGGCGTGGCCGGCAGCCCCGCGCTCGCCCACCTCGAGCCGGTCGACCTGGTCTGGCTCGCCGGCTTCGCGCTTGCCGTCGTGCTCGGCCTCGCGCCGGGGCGGCTGTGGCTGCGGGTCGCGGCCTGGCTCGGCGGCGTCGGGCTGGTGGCGATCCTCGCCTACGCCTTCGTCGCCCCGCCGGTGCTGACGATCTACGAGCAGTACCGCGAGCTCGAGGCCGAGGGGCGCGTCGAGCGCATCGTGCGCGCGCCGATCCCTTACTCGGCCAAGGACTACCTGCGCGACTACGGCGACACCGGCATCGAGGCGCCGCTCGCCGCGGCCGGCGACGGGCGCCGCCACTGGCTCGGCACCGAGGATAACGGCGCCGATGTCGCGGCGCGGATGATCCACGCCGCCCGCATCGCGCTCGGCATCGGTTTCATCGCGACCGGCATCGCGCTCGTGATCGGCACCCTGATCGGCGGGCTGATGGGCTACTTCTCCGGCGTCGTCGACATCATCGGCATGCGGCTCGTGGAGATCTTCGAGGCGATCCCGACGCTGTTCCTGCTGCTCACCTTCGTCGCCTTCTTCGGCCGCTCCATCTACATGATGATGATCATCATCGGCATCACCTCGTGGTCGGGCTACGCCCGCTACGTGCGCGCCGAGTTCCTCAAGCTGCGCGAGCAGGACTTCGTGCAGGCGGCGGTCGCCTGCGGGCTGCCGCTGCCGTCGATCCTGTTCCGCCACATGCTGCCCAACGGGCTCGCGCCGCTGCTGGTGGCGGCGAGCTTCGGCGTCGCCTCCGCGATCCTCGCCGAGGCGACGCTCTCCTTCCTCGGGCTGGGGCTGGTCGACGATCCGTCCTGGGGGCAGATGCTCAACCAGGCGGTGCAGTCCTCGACCTTCAACTGGTGGCTCGCGGTCTTTCCCGGCGGGGCGATCTTCCTCACCGTGTTCGCCTACAACCTGGTCGGCGAGGCGCTGCGCGACGCGGTGGACCCGCACACGCAGAAGGCGGGGGCGGCGCGGTGAAGCTCCTCGAGATCGACGGCCTCGTCACCGAGCTCTCCGACGGCCGCGACTGGCTGCGCGCGGTCGCCGGCGTGAGCCTCGCGGTGCGCCGCGGCGAGACCTACTGCCTGGTCGGCGAGTCGGGCAGCGGCAAGTCGGTGACCGCGCTCTCGGTGATGGGGCTGCTGCCGGCCGGCCGCCACCGTCATCCGGCGGGCAGCATCCGCCTGCACGACGCGGATGGCACCGCGACCGAGCTCCTCGGCGCGCCCGAGGCGACGCTCGCGCAGGTGCGCGGCGGGCGCATCGGCATGATCTTCCAGGAGCCGATGACCTCGCTCAATCCGGTGCTCACCATCGGCGAGCAGCTCGACGAGGCGCTCGCGCTGCACCAGCCCGAGCTCGACGCCGAGGCGCGCGCCGCGCGCATCGTCGCCGCCCTCGAGGAAGTGCGCATGCCCGATCCGGCGAGCCGCGTGCGCGAGTATCCGCACCGGCTCTCGGGCGGCCAGCGCCAGCGGGTGATGATCGCGATGGCGCTGGTGTGCGAGCCGGCGCTCCTGATCGCCGACGAGCCCACCACCGCGCTCGACGTGACGGTGCAGGCCGGCATCCTCGGGCTCATGCGCGAGCTGCAGCAGCGTCGCGGCATGGGCATGCTGTTCATCACCCACGACCTCGGCGTGGTCGCGCAGATCGCCGACACGGTCGGCGTGATGCGCCGCGGCGAGCTGGTCGAGAACGGCCCCGTCGCCGAGGTCCTGCGCCGGCCGCGCCACCCCTACACCCAGAGCCTGATCGCAGCGCTGCCGGAGCGGCTCGAGCGGCCGGGGCGGCCTCGCGTGGAATGGGGCCGGTCCGCCGCCGTGGCGTCGGCCTCAGCCGCGCTCGACCTGGCCAACACCGGGCGGACCTCGGGCGGCGCCGGGGCGACGGCTGCCGCGGAAGCAGCGTCGGCGTCGGCCGTGGCGCGGGCAGCGGTCGCGTCGGCGGACCGGGCGGGCGGTGCCGCCAGCCCGGCGGGGTCGCACGCCGCGTCCGGTGCGCTGGTCGAGATCCGCGACCTCGCCGTGCATTTCCCGGTGCGCCGCGGCCTGCTGCGCCGCGTGGTCGACCACGTCCGCGCCGTCGATGGCGTCTCGCTCGAGGTCGGTGCCGGCGAGGTGGTCGCGCTGGTGGGCGAGTCGGGCTGCGGCAAGACCACGCTGGGGCGGGCGCTGCTGCGCCTGATCGAGCCCACCGCCGGGTCGATCAGGCTCGCCGGGCGCGACATCACGCGCCTGCAGCGCCAGGCGATGCGGCCGCTGCGCCGCGCGATGCAGGTGGTGTTCCAGGACCCGGGCTCGAGCCTCAACCCGCGCCTGCCCATCGTCACGACGCTCACCGAGCCGATGCGCGTGCACGGCATCGGCGCCGACGACGCCGAGCGCCGCCGCCGCGCCGCGGAACTGCTCGAACGGGTCGAGATGCCGGCCGACAGCCTGTGGCGCTACCCCCACGAGTTCTCCGGCGGCCAGCGCCAGCGCCTGGCGATCGCGCGCGCGCTGGTGCTCGAGCCGCGCTTCGTGCTGTGCGACGAGATCACCTCGGCGCTCGACGTCTCGGTCCAGGCCGGCATCCTGCGCCTGCTGCGCCGCCTGGTCGATGAGGAAGGGCTGGGGATGCTCTTCATCACCCACAACATGGGCGTGGTCGAGTTTCTGGCTGACCGCATGGCGGTGATGCACCAGGGCCGCGTCGTCGAGAGCGGCCCCACCGCCGAGGTGCTGCGCACGCCGCGTGACCCCTATACCCGCACCCTGCTCGCTGCGGTGCCGCGGCTCGACGGCGCACTGGCACAGGGCTGATCATCGGACGCAGGGCGGGGCGCTCGGGTCGGGCCACGCACCTGCCGCACGCAGCCGAAGCACCAGCCGTCGGGCGAGCGGCGGCCTTGCCGACTCGGGACGCCTAAGGCGGCAGCGGCAGCGCCGTGCCGGGGATCTGGATGTACTCGAAGGCGCGGCTCACGCCGGGGCGCGCGCCCAGCGATTCGAGCACCAGCGGCACGTGGATGCCGATGCCGACGAAGGGGTGGCGCTTCGCCGCGGGGAACTGGGCGCGGTCGCGCTCGGAGAAGCCGCGCGTGCCGTAGCCCACCTGCAGCTCGACCCAGCGCAGCACCGGGCCGTCGGCGCCCCAGCCGCGCAGCGGGAAGGCGAGCAGCCAGCGCGAGCCGGCGTAGTCGGTCATGATGTCGTGGTGGCGCCCCTCGCGCACCGCCCGCGACGGGAAGTACTCCCAGCGGAAGTGCACGCGCTCGCGCACGGCGGGGTAGCGCTGGCGCAGGTACTCCAGGCCGACGCCCGCCATGTTGGCGATCTGGTCCTCCCAGCTGAAGCCGTGGTCGGGCGAGAAGCCGTCGCCGATCTCGACCGCGGTGGTGAGCAGCAGCCCGCTCAGCGCGCCCATCCGAGCCGCCTCGGCGTCGTCGTAACCCCAGCGGCGATAGAGCGACGCGGCGATTGCGGTCGCCGCGGCACCGGTGAAGGCGTGCCCGAGCTTGTCGGCGCCGCCGCTCGAGGTGTCGCGGCCGAACCAGCCTTCGCTCTGGAAGGCGAAGCCGCTCTCGCCCCAGTCCCACATCGTGAAGCCATAGAGGCTCACGCCGGCCACGATGCCGAGGTTGAGCATCAGTGCCTTGCGCTCCCGGCTCCAGCCCTCGTCCTGGCCGAATTCGATGTCCTGCGCCGATCTTGCGCCCGATGCGAGCATGGCGCTCGCGCCGAGCAGGCATACGCACAGCGCCCGCCCGAACCGCGCGGAGTGTCTCGGAGGGGCGGCCGGGCGCGCCGCGAGGGGCGTGTGCGCGAATCGATCCGGGTGCTGGGGCATGGGCAGCATTGTCGGCTGCTTTGCTCGCCTTGACAAACGGGCAGTGTCGTTCCGCCAACTTCAGCGCGCCCATGGAGAGCCGTGGGCATCGCGCGCGAGCCATTTGATCGGGCGAGACAAAATTCACAGCGCTGCCCCCGACGGGCCGGTGGCATTGCGCCGGTCGCCGGATAATTGGTGTGGGCGCTGCAGTGGACGCCCACACTGGGCGTGTCGCGCTGGTCAGTACAGGCGATTGATATTAGTCTAGATGCTTTGTGCCCGGATCGGATCCGGTATCTCGGTCGCATGGGTCCGGAGTCGCCGGCAGACCCCGCCGACCGGCAGGTCTGGCGCCGGCGGGGCGGGGTGGGCAGGGCAGTCAGGGATATTCGAGGATGGGAGGCGTCAGGTTGCTCAGGGCATCGGTTTGCGCAAGTATCGTGATGATCCTGGCGAGCTTGTTGGGCGGCTGCAGCGCGGTGCCCGACGATCCGCTGCGCGTCGGTCTGTCGCCCTGGATCGGCAACGAGCCGCTGGTGCTCGCGCGCGAGCAGCGCCTCCTCGACCCGGCGCGGGTGAAGGTGGTGGAGCTGAGCTCCGGGGCGGAGGCGAAGCGCAATCTGCGCAACGGCCTCGTCAATGCGGCGGCCCTGTCGGTCGGTGATGCGGCCCGGCTGGTCGATTCCGGCATTCCCGTGCGTGTGGTCGGCGTATTGACGGTGTCGGCTGGCGGAGATGCGGTAATGGCGCGCCCGGGCATCGAGTCCGCCGCCAGCCTGCGCGGCAAGCGCATCGCGGTCGAGCCGGGCTCGCCGGGAGCCCGGCTGTTTGCCCGGTTGCTCGAAGCAAGCGGTCTGCACGAGAACGAGATCGATATCGTCCTGATCGAGGCGGGCCATCACGAGCGGATGCTGCGCGGTGCGGAAGTCGACGCGGTCGCGACCTTCGCGCCCATCTCCACCCGTCTGGCGCTCGACGGCTATCGCACCTTGCTAGACAGCCGCGCACTCGTCGAAGAGTTCGTAACCGTGCTGGTGGTGCGCGCCGATGCCTTGCCTCGGCAGGAAGACAACCTCGTCCATCTGCTCGAAGCGTGGGCACGTGCGCTCCTGATTTTCGAGCACAGCCCGGAGTTGGTGGCCCGCTTGCTTGCGACGGGTGCGCAGCTCGAACCCGATGCCTACCTTACGGCGCTGGCCGGTGCGCGCCGGGTTTCCTTGGCCGAAGGCGTGTTTCGACTTTCGGGCGATCCGCCCCCCCTGGCCGAACAGGCTGCCGCAGGGGTGACCAACCGTAGCAGGGGCACTCGGCGGGACGCTCCGTCGTGGGAGGCCTTGTTCGACGCCGAGTCTTCGCGCCGCGCCCTGGCGCAGACGAGGGACATGCGGTGAGCTGGCATCCCGTTCTGGCATTGCCGGCGCGCATCCTCGCGCCGCTGTTGCTCGCCTGTTTCGCGATGATCGCGGCCGGCACGAACTACTTGCTGCAGATCGAGTCGGTGCGCGAGGCCGTCCTCGTGAGCGAGGAGCAGCGCTTGCTCGAGCGTCTGGGCGTCGAGCAGATGCGGCTCGAGGTTCAGGCCGGACTTGGTAACACCTTGATGGCGAGTCGCATCGTCACGGCGCTCGCGCTGCGCACCGGCACCTCCCATGCCTATCTGATCGGTCCGGACGGGCGGATCATTGCGGCGCTGCAGCGCAGTGACATCAACCGCCGACTGGCCGACGTGCTCGTCGACGAGTCGGCGCCGGTGCGGGAGGCCTTGCTGAGCGCGGAAGCCAGTCCGGTGCAGGCGATCCAGGTGCACCGCCCGGTGCGCGACTTTGCGCTGGTGGCTCACGTGCCCGTGGGGTCCGATCACAGACTGATCGTGCGCGTCGACCTCGACCAGCCGATGGCGCTCTGGCTCGAGCGGGTGCGTAGCGAACTGTGGCGAGAGGTGGGCATCGTCCTGGGCATGGCTGCGCTGCTCTGGCTTGTGCTTCACGTCGCCTGGTTCCGGCGCGCGGCGCGGCTGACCGCCGCGGTCGCGGAGATCGGGCGCGGGCGTTTCGGCACCCGCGCGGCGCTGGCCGGCAGTGATGATCTGGCGCGGCTGGGGGCGGCGATCGACCGCATGGCCGAGTCGCTGCAGGTCCACGAGTCCGACCTCGAGCGCTTGTATCGGCACATCGAGCGCTCGCCGGCCGTCGCACTGGAGTGGCGGAACGCGCCCGGCTGGCCGGTCGCCTTCGCCGCCGGCAACCTCGGGCAGTGGGGATACACCCGCGAGGCCTTCCTGTCCGGCCGCCTCATCTACGCCGACCTTATTCACCCGGAAGACCGGCCTCGTATCGAGGCCGAGGTCGCCCGCCATCTTGCCGAGGGCCCGGACGACTACCGCCAGGAGTACAGGCTGCGAACCGCGGACGGGCGCTGGGTGTGGCTCGACGACCGCACCTGGCTCACACGCGACGCCTCCGGCGCGGTCACGCGGATCAGCGGCGTGCTCTTCGACATCAGCGCGCAGAAGGCCGCGCGCGAGGCCGAGCGGGAGTCGATGAACCGGCTCGAAGTGCTGGCGAACGCGTCGCCGGTGTTGTTCTGGATGACGGGCCTCGACATGGGCAACGAGTGGTGCAATACCGCTTGGCTCCAGTACACGGGCCGCACCGCCGAGCAGGAGCGGGGTCGGGGCTGGGCCGAGGGCGTGCACCCTGACGATCGTGAGCGGTGCATGAGGCTTTATGGCGACGCGTTCGCCGCGCGCGAGTCGTTCTCGTTCGAATATCGCCTGCGCCGCTTCGACGGCGAGTACGGCTGGGTGCTCGCCCAGGGCATGCCGCGGCTCGACGCCAACGGCCGCTTTGCCGGCTACGTCGGCTCCTGCCTCGACATCAGTGTCGAGAAGGCCGTCGAGCAGGCCTTGCGCGAGTCCGAGGAGCGCCTGCGCCTGGCGATGCAGGCGGCGAACCAGGGTATCTACGATCTCAACATCCAGACCGGCGAGGCCATCGTCTCACCCGAGTATGCGAGCATGCTCGGCTACGAGCCGGGGGAGCTCAAGGTCACGGTGGCGGCATGGCTGGAACGACTCCATCCGGACGATCGCGAGCGCACGCACGCGATTTTCCGGCGCTACGTTGCGGGCGAGTTGCCCGAGTACCGCGTCGAGTTCCGCCACCGAGTGAAGTCCGGCGCGTGGAAGTGGATCCTGTCGGTGGGACGGATCATCGAGCGTTCGGACGAGGGGGAACCGCTGCGCATGGCCGGCACGCATACGGACATCGACGCGCACAAGCGTATGGAAGAGGCCTTGCGTGCGAGCGAAATGCGCTACCGCGAGTTGTTCGAGGCGAACCCCCAGTCGATGTGGGTCTACGACGTCGATACGCTCGCCTTCCTCGACGTGAACGAGGCCGCGATCCGCCATTACGGCTACGGCCGCGAGCAGTTCCTGACGATGACCATCGCCGACATCCGGCCGCAGGAGGATGTCGCGCGCTTGCTGGAGAACGTGAGGGACGTCGACTGCGGGCTGGACCAAGCCGGCCTGTGGCGCCATCGCCTCGCCGACGGACGCATCATCGACGTCGAGATCACCTCCTACGCGTTCCAGCACGAGGGGCGCCATGTCGAGCTGGTGCTCGCCAACGATGTGACCGAGCGCCTCGCCGCCGAGCGCGAGATCCGCAAGCTCAACGCCGAACTCGAACAGCGCGTGGCCGAGCGCACGGTCGAGCTGCAGGCCATGAACAAGGAACTCGAAGCCTTTTCGTATTCGGTGTCGCACGATCTCAAGGCGCCGCTGCGCGGCATCGACGGCTACAGCCAGATCCTGGCCGAGGACTACGGCGACCGCCTCGACGACGACGGGCGCGAGCTGATCAGCCGCATCCGCCGCGGCGTCGGCCAGATGCACGCGCTGATCGAAGACATGCTCGCCTATTCGCGCATGGAACGCCGCGAGCTCGAACTGCGCGAAATCGACCTCTCCGCGCTGGTGTCGACCGTGTTGGCACGTCGCGCCGACGACTTCGCCCGCTGCAGCGCGCGCGTCGCGACAGACGTTCCGGCGTTGACGGTCCGCGCCGACACCGAAGGGCTGACCCTGGTGCTGCGAAACCTGCTCGAGAACGCGCTCAAGTTTCATCGCGCCGATGCCGTACCGCAGATCGAGATCGGGGCGCGCGAGGAGGATGGTCACGTCCTGATGTGGGTCCGCGATCAGGGCATAGGCTTCGACATGAAGTACCACGACAGGATTTTCGAGATGTTCCAGCGTCTGCATCGTGCCGAGGACTACCCGGGTACGGGTGTGGGCCTCGCGCTGGTGCGCAAGGCGATGCAGCGCCTGGGTGGCCGCGCCTGGGCCGAGAGCGCCCCCGGTGCGGGCGCGACGTTCTTCCTGGAGTTGCCGAAATGACGACGGACCCGATCCGGATGCTGCCGCAGCCGCGGGCGATGCGGGTGCTCTACGTCGAGGATTCGGAGGCCGACGCCGATCTCGCCCGCCGCGCCCTGGCCCGTCATGCGCCCCACATCGACCTGCAGATCGCCACCTCACTCGGCGACGGCCGCACCCGGCTCGAGCGTGATGGCCCCTTCGACGTGCTGCTGACCGACTTGCGTTTGCCCGATGGCACCGGCCTCGAACTGCTGGCCGAGGTGCGAAAGCAGGGCCTGCCGCTCGCCGTGGTGATGCTCACCGGCACCGGCGACCAGGAAGCCGTGGTGGCCGCGCTCAAGGTCGGTGCGGACGACTACCTGGTCAAGCACGACGATTACCTGAAGCGGCTGCCGCGCCGGCTCGACGAGGCACGCGAGCGGTTTTCCGCGAGCCGCGCGGCGTTGCGGCGGGGGCTGCAGGTGCTCTATGCCGGCAAGGACGCGCTCGATGCGGAACTCGTGCGCCGGCATTGCGCGCAATACGCGCCGCACGTTCGCATCGAGGCCGCGGAATCGGCTGCTGCGATGCTCGCGCGTCTGGCCGAGGGCGGCTGCATGCCCGAATTCGACGTGTTGCTGGTCGATTATCGCCTGCCCGACATGGACGGGCTGGAGCTCACCCGCATCTTGCGGCTGGAGCGCAATGTTCACCTGCCCATCGTGCTGATGGCGGAACGCGGAGGCGAGGAGCTGGCTGCAAGCGCCCTGCGCCTAGGCGTCAATGACTACCTGACGCGCCATGAAGGCTACCTGTTCGAGCTTACCGCGACCCTCGAAAAGGCGCACCAGCAGGCGCTGCTCGCCCGCGACCAGGAGGTCCGCGTCGCACGGGCTGCCGTGCTCGACCAGTTGGTGGCGATGGAGCCGCTCGGTGCCATTCTCGACGGCCTCGCACGGCGACTGCACGGGATCGAACCCCGCCTGCGGGTGTCCATCCTGCTGATCGATCCGGTCACCGGGGGCCTGCGCGTGGGGGCCGCTCCCGACATGCCGCCGATCTTTCATGCGAGCCTTGAGGGTTTCGTGCCCGGTGACGGACATGGCGCCTGCGGCACGGCGGCCTGGTCGGGCAACGCGGTTGCGACCGATGACGTGCTGGGTCATCAGCACTGGGTCGGGCTCGAGGACATGGTCGAGCAGTGCGGCTTTCGCGCGGTGCTGGCCCTGCCGCTCAAGGACGACACCGGGCGGGTGCTCGGGGCCTTCGGCGTCTACTTCGACGCGCCCGGGGTGCCCGGCGGCGCGCTGCGCGAACGCATCGACGAGTTCGCCCGCATTGCCGCGCTCGCCGTGCAGACCTCGCGCACGGCCGAGGCCCAGCGGCTGTCCGCCAAGGTCTTCGAGAGCACCCACGACGGGCTGATGGTCGTCGACACCGCCGGGTGCATCGTCACCGTGAATCCGGCCTTCACGACCATCACCGGCTATCGCGCCGACGAGGCGATCGGCGCCAAGCCGAGCATGCTCAAGTCCGGCCGCCACGACGCCATGTTCTACGCGACGATGTGGCAAAACCTGCTGCAGACGGGGCTCTGGCAGGGCGAGGTGTGGAATCGCCGCAAGAACGGTGAAATCTATCCGCAGTGGCTCACGCTCAGCGCCGTGCGCAATGCGGCGGGCGCCGCCACGCAGTTTGTGGGCGTGATGACCGACCTGAGCCAGCTCCGGCATTCCGAGCAGCAACTCGAACACCTGTCCCATTACGACCCGCTCACTGATCTGCCCAACCGGCTGCTTGCCCAGTCGCGCCTGGAGCACGCCATCGATCAGGCGCGCCGCCATCGCAACATGGTCGGCGTGCTCTACGTCGACCTGGATCGCTTCAAGAACATCAACGACAGTCTCGGACACCCTGCCGGCGACCAGGTGCTGGTCGAGATCGCGGGCCGGCTGCGCGACGGCATCCGTGCCGAGGACACGCTCGCCCGGCTCGGCGGCGACGATTTTCTGGTCATCATCGACACGCTGCAGTCTCCCGACGAGGCGGCAATCCTCGCGCGCAAGATCATCGCCCTCGCCGAACAGCCCTGCCGCGTCACGAGCGGCCAGGAGATTGCTTCCAGCGCGAGCGTCGGCATCAGCATCTTTCCCGACGACGGCGAGTCCGCGACCGAGCTGATCCAGCACGCCGACGCGGCCATGTACCGCGCCAAGGACCGTGGCCGCGGCACGATCCAGTTCTACCTGAGCGAGCTGACCGCTGCCGCCAACGAACGGCTCGAGCTCGAGCTGCAGTTGCGCCGGGCGCTGGAGCGCGGCGAGTTCCGGGTCTTCTACCAGCCGCTGGTGGGTCTCGAGCCGAGTTGCGGCGCGGTGGGCGCGGAGGCGCTGCTCCGCTGGCGCCAGCCCGATGGTTCGCTGATGAGCCCGATGCGTTTCATCCCGCTCGCCGAGGAAACCGGGCTGATCGTGCCGATCGGCGAGTGGGTGTTGCGCGAGGCCTGCGCCCAGGCCAGAAACTGGCTCGACCGCGGTCTGCCGTTCGGCAGCGTCGCTGTGAATCTGTCGGTGCGGCAGTTCCGTGAGAAGGATCTCGTCGATCGGGTCGCGGATGCGCTCGATCGCAGCGGCCTCGCGCCGTCGCGCCTCGAGCTCGAGATCACCGAGTCGGCGCTGATGAGCGATGTCGGCGAGGCGGTCGCCAAGCTCGACGGGCTGCGCGCGCTCGGCGTGGGGCTGGCCGTCGACGACTTCGGCACCGGCTACTCGTCGCTCGCCTATCTGAAGCGCTTTCCGCTCGACAAGCTGAAGATCGACCAGAGCTTCATACGCGGCATGAGCGCGGGCAGCAACGACGAGGCGATCGTGCGCGCGACCATCGCGATGGCGCAAAGCCTTGCGCTCAAGACGCTTGCCGAGGGGGTCGAAACCGAAGTGCAGTTGCAGATCCTGCGCATCCTCGGCTGCGACATGTACCAGGGCTACATCACCAGCCCGCCCGTGCCGCCGGAAGAATTCGAGCGACTGCCGATTCTGCAGGCGGTGGGGTGGCGCGCCGGCGCGGCTGGTCGCGACCTGGACGACACGCTAGTATTGCCGCGCCCGTGACACGGCTGGCCGCGCTCTGCGGACCGGGCATGTCCACCGTCCACCTCGAGTGCCGAACCCCGATGTCTGCCCAGCTTCCCCTTCGACTCTTCGATGTCGCCGCCCTCGGCCAGGTCTTTACGCCCGAGCCGGTCGTGCGCGCCATGCTCGCCCTGGTGCGCAACCGCGGCCGCGTGCTCGAGCCGGCCTGCGGCGACGGCGCCTTTCTGAGCCACCTGCCGGGTGCCGTGGGGATCGAGTACGACGCCGCCCACTGTCCGCCCGGCGCGTTCCACCTGGATTTCTTCGCCTACCCCGAGTCCGAGCGCTTCGACACCATCATCGGCAATCCGCCCTACGTGCGCTTCCAGGACATCCCTGCGCCGACCCGGCGGCTCCTCGCGCTCGATCATTTCGACGGCCGCTCGAACCTCTATCTCTTCTTCATCGAGAAGTGCCTGCGCCACTTGGCTCCCGGCGGCGAGCTCGTCTTCATCACGCCGCGCGATTTCCTCAAGGCGACCTCGGCGGTGCGGCTGAACCGCCTGCTGTTCGAGGCCGGCACGATCACCGATGCGATCGAACTGGGCGATGCGCGCGTGTTCGACGACGCGGTGCCCAACTGCCTGATCTGGCGCTTCGAGAAGGGCTGCTTCGAGCGCACCATGCGCTTCGCCGCGATCGGCGCCGGCGACGACCTCGCCGCCGCGCTCGCCGCGCCCGGCTGGCAGGAGCGCCACCTCGCCGAATGCGCCGGGCACCTGATGTTCGTGCGCGGCGACTATCCGCTGCGCCTCTCGGAGGTGGCCTTCGTCAAGGTCGGCGCCGTTTCGGGAGCCGACGAGATCTACGCAGACCCCGTGCACGGCACGCGCGACTTCGTCTGCTCGGCGACGGTGGCAACCGGCGCCACCCGGTGCATGATCTGGTGCGAGCCGGGCGAGCCGCCGCCCGAGGCGCTGCTGCCGCACCGCGCCCGCCTCATCGCCCGGCGCATCCGGCCCTTCGACGCGAGCAACTGGTGGCAATGGGGTCGCGGCTACCACCAGTCGCCGCGCCCGCGCGTCTATGTCAATGGCAAAACGCGCGCGGCTGCGCCTTTCTTCGTGCACGACTGCCCGCACTATGACGGCGCGGTGCTGGCCGTATTTCCGCACCGTACCGATGTCGATCTGGCGGCCTTCCGCGACGCGCTCAACGCGGTCGACTGGGGCGATCTCGGTTTCGTCTGCGACGGCCGCCACCTCTTCACCCAGCGCAGCCTCGAGAACGCGCCGCTGCCCGAGGCTTTTCGCGCTTTCGTGCCGCAATGAGGCGGACCGGCCGGGTGGTGTAAGATTGGCGCCAATGCATTCGGCTGGCGCCGCAGCCGACGCGAGCATTGCCCGACCGGTCCGCACGCCCTGACGGGATCGCACCCGAACGGCGTCGGAGACGGGGCGCACACGTAATCGCGCGAACCCTTCGGGCCCGCCTCGGGCGGCCCTCCCAATCGAGACAAGCAACCATGGTTCCTCACCTGACAACTGCGCTCACCGGCCCCATCCTCGAATTGGAGCAGCGCTTCCTCGATCACATTCCCGAGATCGAGCAGTGGATGCGCGTGCAGTGGCAGGACCACTTGCCGCCGTTCTATGGCTCGACCGACCTGCGCAATTCCGGCTTCAAGCTCGCGCCGGTCGATCTCAACCTGTTCCCGGGCGGCTTCAACAACCTCAGCAGCGCCTTTCTGCCGCTGTGCGTGCAGGCGGCGCAGGCGGCGATCGAGCGCATCTGTCCCGACGCGAGAAAGCTGCTGCTGATCCCCGAAAACCACACCCGCAACCAGTTCTACCTGCGCAACGTCGCGCGGCTGGTGTCGATGCTGCGCCTGACCGGGCTCGATGTGCGCGTCGGCAGCCTGCTGCCCGAGATCACCGCACCCACCGCGCTCGACCTGGGCGACGGCGGCGAGCTCACGCTCGAGCCGATCGAGCGCCACGGCGGGCGCGTCGGGCTGGCGGGCTTCGATCCCTGCGCGGTGCTGCTCAACAACGACCTGTCGGCCGGAGTCCCGCCAATTCTCGAGGACCTCTACGAGCAGTGGGTGATTCCGCCGCTGCACGCCGGCTGGCACGCGCGGCGCAAGTCGCGCCATGCAGAGGCCTACGACCGCGTCTCGCGCGCCTTTGCCGACGTGATCGGCATCGATCCTTGGCGCATCAACCCGGCCTTCGAGGTGTGCGGCCAGATCAACTTTCAGGAGCGCACCGGCGAGGAGTGTCTCGCCGCCAAGGTCGACAGCCTGCTCACGCAGATCCGCTCCAAGTACAAGGAATACGGGGTCTCCGAGACCCCGTTCGTCGTCGTCAAGGCCGACGCCGGCACCTACGGCATGGGCGTGATGACGGTCAAGGACGCCTCCGAGGTGGTCGGGCTGAACCGCCGCCAGCGCAACAAGATGGCGGTCGTCAAGGAAGGCCTGCAGGTGCACGAGGTCATCATCCAGGAAGGCGTGCACACCTTCGAGACGCTCGACGGCGCGGTCGCCGAGCCGGTGGTCTACATGATGGATCACTATGTCGTGGGCGGCTTCTACCGGGTGCATACCGAGCGCGGCCGCGACGAGAACCTCAACGCGCCGGGCATGCACTTCAAGCCGCTCGCCTTCGACGCCTGTTGCAGCCTGCCCGATGCCTGCCAGGGGCCGGACGCACCGCCCAACCGCTTCTATGCCTACGGCGTGGTCGCGCGGCTCGCGCTGCTCGCCGCGTCGGTCGAGATCGAGGAGACGGCACCGACCGAATCCGAGCTCGAAGCTGACCTCGCGGCCTGAGCGGGAGTGCGCCGGTGGCGAATCTTGCCTTCATTCTCGACCCGCTAGCCGGGCTCAAGGCCTACAAGGATTCGAGCGTCGCGATGATGCGCGAGGCGGCGCGGCGCGGCCACGTCGTGTATGCGATCGGTCGCGAGGCGCTGACCTGGCGGGACGGGACGGTGGCCGCGCGCGCGCGCGCCATCACGCCGACCGACGACGACCATGCCTGGTACCAGGCCGGCGACGAGACCGTCGCCGCGCTCGCCGGGTTCGACGCGGTGGTGATGCGCCAGGACCCGCCCTTCGACTTCGAGTACGTGGCCGCGACCTGGCTGCTCGAGCGCGCCGCAGCGGGCGGTGCGCGCATCTTCAACGATCCGCGGGCGATCCGCGACCACTCCGAGAAGCTCGCCATCGCCGAGTTCGCGCAGTTCACCGCGACCACGCTGGTCGCGCGTACGCCGGCCGACGTGCACGCCTTCATCGACGAACTGGGCGACGTCATCCTCAAGCCGCTCGACGGCATGGGCGGCAGCCAGATCTTTCGCGTGCGCGCGGACGACCCCAACCGCAACGTCATCGTCGAGACGCTGACCCACGAGGGCGCGCGCACCGTGATGGCCCAGCGCTATCTGCCGGCCATCGCCGAGGGCGACAAGCGCGTGCTGATCATCGGCGGCGAGGTCGTGCCCTACGCGCTCGCCCGCATCCCGCGCGCCGGTGAGACCCGAGGCAATCTCGCCGCCGGCGGGCGCGGCGTGGCGATGCCGCTCACCGCGCGCGAGCGCGAGATCGCGGAGTGCCTGGCGCCGACGCTGTGGGCGCGCGGCCTGATGGTGGTGGGCCTCGACGTGATCGGCGGCCACCTCACCGAGGTGAATGTCACCAGCCCGACCTGCTTCGTCGAGATCGCGGCGCAGACCGGCTTCTCGGTCGCAGGGCTCTTTCTCGACAAGCTCGAAGAGGCGTGCCGGTGATGCGCCGGGTCGGTTTTGGCCGCGGGCTTGCCGCGGCGCTGGTGGCGATCGTCCTCGTCGCGCTCCTGGCCGGCTGCGCGCGCCCCCAGACCTTCCATCAGGAGGCCTACGTCTTCGGCACCCGCGTCGACCTCACGGTGTGGGGTGAGTCGCAGGCGCAGGCCACTGCGGCGATGGCCGCCGTGCTGCATGAGTTCGACCGCCTGCACCGCGCCTACCACGCCTGGGAGCCGTCCGAACTCACCGCGCTCAACGAGGCGATCGCGAGCGGCGAGCCGGCGACCGTCTCCGACGAACTCGCCGAGATGCTGCGCGACGCGCAGGTGCTCGCCGCGACCGGCGACGAACTGTTCGATCCGGCGCTGGGTGCCCTGATCGAGCTGTGGGGTTTTCACGCCGAGGAGTTCGTGCCGCGCGAGCCCGATCCGGAAGTGCTCGCGGCGCTCATCGCGGCGCGTCCGCGCATGGCCGACCTCGACATCGACGGCAATGTCGTGACGAGCCGCAATCCCGCCGTGCAGATCGACTTCGGCGGCTATGCCAAGGGCTACGCGCTCGACCGCGCCGTCGCGATCCTGCTCGAGCAGGGCATCACCGATGCGCTGGTGAACATCGGCGGCAACGTCATGGCGCTCGGCTCCAAGGGCGGCACGCCGTGGCGGCTGGGCATCCAGCATCCGCGCGAACCGCGCCCCCTGGCGACGCTGCCGCTCTACGACGGCGAGGCGATCGGCACCTCGGGCGACTACCAGCGCTACTTCGACCTGAACGGCGAGCGCTACGCGCACCTGCTCGACCCCCGTACGGGCCGCCCGGCCGTCGGCACCCAGTCGCTCAGCGTGGTGATCACCCCGCGCGAGGCGGCCGGGACGCTGTCGGACGCGGCGAGCAAGCCCGCCTTCATCGCCGGCGACGACTGGCGCGAGTACACGCGCCGCTATCGAATCGACCATGCACTGCGGGTGGCCGACGACGGCCGCATCGAGGTGACGCGCGAGCTGCGCGCGCGCCTGCAGATCCCGTCCGGCATCGGGCCGGTGGTCGTCGTCGACTGACCCGCCGCGATGCCGCCGAACCGCCCGCAGCTCGACGGGCTCGCGATGGGGCTGATGGTGGTGCTATGCATCGTCTGGGGCCTGCAGCAGGTCGCGATCAAGTTCGGCAACGCCGGCATCTCGCCGATCTGGCAGGCCGGGCTGCGCTCGCTCGGCGCGACCATGCTGGTGTGGGCCTGGGCGAACGTGCGCGGTGTGCGGCTGTGGGCGCCCGACGGCACGCTCGGCCCCGGATTGCTCGCCGGGGCGCTTTTCGCTGCCGAGTTCGCGCTGATCTTCCTGGGGCTCGAATACACCAACGCCTCGCGCGGCGTGATTTTCCTGTACACGGCGCCGTTCTGGGTCGCGCTCGGTGCGCGTTGGCTGCTGCCGCACGAGTCCATGCGCCGGGCCCAGTGGGCCGGCATGGCGCTGGCGTTCGGCGGCGTGCTGGCGCTGTTCGGCGAGAACCTGCTCGACTCCGGTGGCGACGCCTGGATCGGTGACCTGATGATCCTGGTCGCGGCGATCCTGTGGGCGGCGACCACGCTTACCGTCAAGGCGAGCCGGCTCGCGCGTGCCTCGGCCGAGAAGACGCTCCTCTACCAGCTCGCGGTCTCGGCGCTCGCGCTGCCGCTGCTCTCGCTCGCCGTCGGCGAGCCGGGCGTATTCGCGCCGACGCCGGAAGTCTGGGCGGCGCTCGCCTTCCAGATCGTGATCGTCGCCTCGGCGAGCTATGTCGCGTGGTTCTGGCTGGTGAGCCAGTATCCCGCCACGCGCCTGTCCTCGTTCTCCTTCCTCACCCCGGTGATGGGCGTGATCGCCGGCATCGTCCTGCTGGGCGAGCCGCTGACTCCGGCGGTGGTCCTGGCGCTGGCCCTGGTCGGCGCGGGCATCTGGATCGCCAACCGTCCGGTTGCACGCCCGCTGGCCCGGGCCGGCGAGGATGGCTTACAGTGACGATCCGATCCTTCGACGGAGCACCCCCATGGCGCGGCCCACGATCGAATTCTGGTATGAGTTCGCGAGTTCGTATTCCTATCTGTCGGTGATGCGCATCGAGCCGCTCGCCGAGCAGGCCGGTGTCGAGATCGCCTGGCGGCCCTTCCTGCTCGGTCCGGTGTTTCTCGCGCTCGGCTGGAACGACTCGCCGTTCAACATCTATCCGCCCAAGGGACGCTACATGTGGCGCGATCTGGCGCGCCTGTGCGACAAATATGGGTTGCCGCTTCGCACCCCGAGCCGCTTCCCGCGCAATGGCCTGCTCGCGGCCCGCGTCGCGCAAATCGGCGTCGAGGCCGGCTGGGTGCCCGAGTTCTCGCGTGCCGTGATGCGCGCGAATTTCGCCGAGGATCGCGAGATCTCCGAGCCGGCGGTGATCGGCGAGATTCTGGCTGCGATGGGGCTCCCCGCCGACGAGCTTCTCGCCGCAGCCGGCTCCGAGGACAACAAGCTCGCGCTACGCCGCCAGACCGAGCGTGCCGCCGAGCTGGGTCTCTTCGGCGCGCCGAGTTTTCGAGTCGGGGACGAACTCTTCTGGGGCAACGACCGGCTCGAGGATGCGCTCGACGGGGCCGTTCGGCACGCACCGGTCGGTTCGGAGGCTGAAGACGCCTGACCCTGGCCCGCATTGCTCACACTGCCGCTACTGCGGCCGCCGATACGCTCGCCGTGGCGGGCCGTACTCCCTGCGGGCCGGCTCGACGTAGTTCGACTACGCCTTCGCCGCCCCTCGGTGCGTGCGGCCCGCCACGCCGGCGTCTCGACGCCCTCGCTACGCGACCGTGTGAGCAATGCGGGCTAGTGCGCGCGGCCGGAGAGGGGCCGCGCCGAATCAGGGCTCGCCGCGTTCCGCTTCGCGCCGGCCGATGCGCTCGTCGTAGCGTTCGCGGTCGCGCGCCGCCTTCTCGGCGCGCTCGGCCGCCTCGGCCTCGGCCTTGGCGCGTTCGGCCGCGCGCGCGGCGTCGCGGCGCTCGCGTTCGGCCTGGGCTTCGGCGTCGGCACGGCCGGCTTCGGCCTCGCGGGCGCGTCGAATCGCCTCGGCCGCTTCGTCGGAGGCCGGTGCACCGATTTCAGCCGGGACGGGCGCCTCATCGCGTGGCGGACCGGGGGGCGGATCGATGCGGCCTGCGGCGAGCGCGTCGCGTTGCTTCTTGGCGAGTTCGATGCGGCTCGCCTCGATGTCCATTTGGCGTGCCTGGCCGATCTGTTCGAGCCGTGTCGCCTTGGCCCGGTCCAGGCAGCGATTGACGAAGAATCGCCGGTAGCAGTCGGGCTCGGCGGTGCGAAACCCCGCTTCGGCCTCGGCACGCAGCGCCTTCGCCTGCTCGCGCAGGCTTCGCGCGCGTTCGAGGTCGGGTTCGGGGCCGAGTTCGGGGCCGGGCTCGGCGACGGCGACCGCGCTGGCGAAGAGCAGGAAAAGGAGTATGGATGGTCTGGGCATCGGGGTTTCGGATCGGATGCTGCACGGGCCGTGAAGGAGGCCGGCGCAGACGCGTAGAATAACGCCTTTGGCCAGTCAGACGCTGACGCGTTCGCGCCCCCGTGATCCAGTTCCGAAACCTGCGCCTCGCCCGCGGCGCGAAAATCCTCGTCGATGCGGCGACCCTGCAGATCCACCCCGGATGGAAGGTGGGACTCACCGGCGCCAACGGCAGCGGCAAGTCCAGTCTGTTCGCGCTGCTGCGCGGCGGGCTGCATCAGGAGGAAGGCGACCTCGAGATGCCGCCCGCATGGGTGGTCGCCCACGTCGCGCAGGAGACCCCCGCGCTCGATCGCAGCGCCCTCGACTACGCGCTCGACGGCGACGCTGAACTGCGCGCCATCGAGGCCGCCCTCGCCGCAGCCGAGGACGTCCACGATGGCGCCCGTATCGGCGAGCTGCACGCGCGGCTCGGCGAGATCGACGGCTACGCCGCGCCGGCGCGTGCGGCCGCCTTGCTCGACGGACTGGGCTTCACGCCCACCGACCTGGCCCGGCCGGTCGCCGATTTTTCCGGCGGATGGCGGATGCGCCTCAATCTCGCCCAGGCGCTGATGTGCCGCTCGGACCTGTTGCTGCTCGACGAGCCGACCAACCACCTCGATCTCGACGCCGTGATCTGGCTCGAGCAGTGGCTGCGCGGCTACGCCGGCACGCTGATCCTGATCTCCCACGACCGCGAGTTCCTCGACGCCTGCGTGAGCCACGTCGCGCACATCGAGCAGCAGCGCCTGACGCTCTACTCGGGCGGGTATACCGACTTCGAGCGCCAGCGCGCCGAGCGCCTCGCGCAGCAACAGGGGCTCTACGAGAAGCAGCAGCGCGAGATCGCCCACATCGAGGATTACATCCGGCGCTTTCGCGCCAAGGCGACCAAGGCGCGCCAGGCCCAGAGCCGGATCAAGGCCCTCGAACGGATGGAGCTGGTCTCGGCCGCCCACATCGATACGCCGTTCGCGTTCGCCTTCCGGCCGGCGCCGGCCGCCCCCGACCCGCTGCTGCGCATCGAGGACGGTGCCGTCGGCTACGGCGTCGCGCCCGTGCTCACCGGCCTCGATCTGGTGCTGCGTCCCGGGGAGCGCATCGGCCTGCTGGGGCGCAACGGCGCCGGCAAGTCCACGCTGATCAAGCTGCTCGCCGGCGGGCTGCCCTTGGGCGCGGGCACGCGCACCGACGGCAAGGGGCTCGCCACCGGCTACTTCGCCCAGCATCAGCTCGAAACCCTGCGCGCCGACGAGTCGCCTCTTCAGCACATGCAGCGGCTCGATCCGCAGGCGCGCGAGCAGGATCTGCGCAATTACCTCGGCGGCTTCGATTTCCGCGGCGACGTGAGCGGCGAGGGCGCGGTCACCGGCGCGACGACTCCGTGCGGGAGCTTCTCGGGCGGCGAAAAATCGCGGCTCGCGCTGGCGCTGCTGATCTGGCGGCGACCCAACCTGCTCCTGCTCGACGAGCCGACCAACCACCTCGATCTCGAGATGCGTCACGCGCTCACGCTCGCGCTGCAGGACTTCGAAGGCGCGATGGTGCTGGTCTCGCACGACCGCGCGCTGCTGCGCGCCACCTGCGACCGCTTCGTGCTGGTCGATGGCGGGCGCGTCCAGCCCTTCGACGGCGACCTCGACGACTACCGCGACTGGCTTGCCGAGCGCCGCGCCGCAGCGCTGGCCGCCGCGCAATGCCCGGATCGCGTTGCCGAGAAGGCCGAGCGCAAGGCCGACCGCGCCCAGGCCGCGGCCGACCGCCAAGTCCGGCTCGCCGCTCGCCGCCCCCTGGTCAAGGAGCGCGAGCAGCTCGAACGCCGGCTCGCCGAGCGGCAGCGCGAGAAGGCGCAACTCGACGATCGGCTCGCGGACCCCGCGCTCTATGCCGCCGGCGCCGACGTGGCGCTGCTGCAGGGCCTGCTGGTCCGCCAGGCCGAACTCGCGACGGCCATTGACGAGGCCGAGCTGCGCTGGCTGGAGATCGAGGAAGCGCTCGAGGCGATTCCGGCGGAGTGAGGGTTTCAATGGAGGGGTTCAATGGGGTCAGACTCCATTGATCGCGATCAATGGAGTCTGACCCCATTGAACCATCCCATTGAACCATCGAGCCCGCGCCGTCGGGCCCCGATGGTAGAATCGCGCGCTGAATTTCCCGCCAACCGACCGAAGGGCTGATCCGTGCAAATCGTCTGTCTCGACCTCGAAGGGGTGCTCGTTCCGGAGATCTGGATCGAGTTCGCCGAGCGCACCGGCATTCCCGAACTGCGTCGCACCACCCGCGACGAGCCCGATTACGACGTGCTGATGAAGTACCGCCTCGACATCCTCGCGCGCCGCGGGCTGGGTCTGCCCGACATCCAGGAGGTCATCGCCGGCATGGGACCGATGTCCGGCGCGCGCGAGTTCCTCGACGCGCTGCGGGCGCAGTATCAGGTCGTGATCCTCTCCGACACCTTCTACGAGTTCGCCAAGCCGCTAATGCACCAGCTCGGCTGGCCGACGCTCTTCTGCCACAGCCTGGTGGCGAACGAAGCGGGCTTGCTGGTCGATTACCGTCTGCGCATGCCCAACCAGAAGCAGGAGGCGGTGCGCCGCTTCAAGGAGCTGAAATTCAAGGTGGTGGCGGCGGGCGACTCGTACAACGATCTCGCGATGCTGGGCGAGGCGCACGGCGGAATCCTGTTCCATCCGCCCGAGTCGGTGGTGCGCGATTACCCGCAGTTTCCGGTCGCCCTGAACTACCCGGCGCTGCGCACCGAGATCGACCAGGCGTTCGCCCGCACCGCCTGAACGGCAGGGTGACCCCGGCCCGGAACGGTTGCCGGGACGGCAGTTCGGGCCGGAGCGCCGCTGAAAAAACGGGCACCCGCACGGGGTGCCCGAGTACCAGGGCGTGAGGAGGAGCCGCCCCGGTTCGACTGCAGGCTTTAGAAAGACTTGCTGATCGACGCGATGATGCGCTCGTCGGCCAGCTTGTCGCCCTTGACGTTGGTGTCCACGTAGTGGAGGCCGAAGTCGAAGCCGCCGTAGGCGAGCGTTGCCCCCAGGCTCCAGTCCTTGTAGTTGTCGTTGCCGGCGCCCTTGATGCGCTGGTAGCCGTAGTGCGCGTCGAGCGTCAGGCCCGGCGTGATCTCGTAAGAGGCGGAAAGGTCGTAGTACTGGCTGTTCTTGGAGTTGTCGAAGCCGAACAGATCGGTGAATGAGTGCGAGTACTTGAAGGACAGGAACTCCCAGCTCAGTCCGATATAGCCTTCCAGCGTATCGGCCTTGTTGAAACCCGCCGGGAACTTGCCCGGATAGTAGTACTGCAGCAGGCCGACGTCGAGACCCAGCGGGCCGACGTCCATCGTGTAGCCGGCATAGAAGTCGAGCTCGAGGCTGCTGCTGATGTCCGGGTCGCTATCCGAAAGCCACGAGATGTTCGAGCCCCAGACCCCGACGTAGAAGCCGCTGTCGTGCTCGAAATCGAAGCCGCCCTGCAGCGCCGGCTTCTCGTTGGTCTGGCTGAAGCCGCGGTACTGGTACTCCGAGGCAATCGTCACGTTGGCCGAGATCGGCAGCTCCTGGGCCACGGCCGTACCAGCGGCGACGAGGGGGGCGAGTGCGATGGCAGTGAGGGTCTTGCGCATGGTCTTTCTCCTTGAATGAATCGATTTTGCAGTGCACAAAGCACTATGCGTGCCAGGCGGGGAAACCGTTTGCAGAAGCTTGAAGCGGGCCGTTCATAAGCTTCCAGGGCTTGGTGCCGCGTCGCCGTGTGGTGCATGGGCGCCGCTGCAGCACCGTTTCGGTGCGCCGCCCGAACGCGAGGCGTCCGGGCGGTGATCAGCGCCTACTTGGCGCTGAACTCCGGGTAGGCTTCCTGGCCGCACTCGACCAGATCGACCCCCTCGTACTCCTCTTCGGCGCTGACGCGAATGCCCATCACCGACTTGAGGATCCCCCAGACGAGGAGGCTCGCACCGAACACCCAGACGAAGATCGTGATGGCGCCGACGATCTGGCCGAAGAAGGTCGAATCGCCATTGGTGACCGGCACCAGCAGCAGGCCGAGCAGGCCGCAGGTGCCATGCACCGAGATCGCGCCGACCGGGTCGTCGACTTTCAGCTTGTCGAGGAAGGTGATGGAGAGCACCACCAGCGCCCCGCCGGCCGCGCCGAACAGCGTTGCGAGCAGCGGCGTCGGCGTCGAGGGCTCGGCGGTGATCGTCACCAGTCCGGCGAGCGCGCCGTTGAGCAGCATGGTCAGGTCGGCCTTGCCGAAGATCGCCTTCGACATGACGAGTGCCGCGACCGCGCCGGCCGCCGCGGCGGCGTTGGTGTTGAGGAACACCATCGCGACTGCGTTGGCGTTGGCGATGTCGCCGAGCTTGAGCACCGAGCCGCCGTTGAAGCCGAACCAGCCCATCCACAGGATCAGCGTGCCGAGCGCGGCGAGCGGCAGGTTCGCGCCGGGAATCGCGCGCACTTCTCCGGCCGGGCCGTACTTGCCCTTGCGCGCGCCGAGCAGCAGGACGCCTGCGAGCGCGGCCGAGGCGCCCGCCATATGCACGATGCCGGAGCCGGCGAAATCCGAGAAGCCGAGGTCGCCCAGCGTGTAGAGGCCGAACACCGACGCGTCGCCCCACGTCCAGGCGCCTTCCATCGGGTAGATGAAACCGGTCATGACGACGGCGAAGGCGAGGAAGGCCCACAGCTTCATGCGCTCGGCGACCGCGCCCGAGACGATGGACATCGCGGTGGCGACGAACACGACCTGGAAGAAGAAGTCGGAGGCGTCGGAGTAGATCGAGTCGCCGTGGAAGCCGTCCTCGCGCTCGGCAAACGCCGTGAGCGTCTCCGCGACGAGATCCTCGCCCCCGGCGATGCCGGACAGGAAGACGTTGCCGCCGTACATGATCGCGTAGCCGCAGACGAGATACATGATGCAGGAGACCGAGAACAGCGCGACGTTCTTGGTCAGGATCTCGACCGTGTTCTTCGAGCGCACCAGGCCGGCCTCGAGCATCGAGAAGCCGGCCGCCATCCACATTACCAGCGCGCCACACACCAGGAAGTAAAAGGTATCCATGGCGTACTGAAGCTCGAAGACGTGATTCGCGATGTCGCCGACGGCGATCTCGTCCGCGAGGACCGGCCCCGCAATGCCGCTGGCGAGCGCGGCGAGCAGGATTTTTGCTGTTGTTCTCATGAGAGTTTCCCCTTTACAGCGCGTCCGTGCCGGTCTCGCCGGTGCGGATGCGGATGGCCTGTTCAAGATCGAAGACGAAGATCTTTCCGTCGCCGATCTTGCCGGTCGATGCAGACTTCTCGATGGTTTCGATCACCTGGTCGAGGATGTCGGCCTGGATCGCCGCTTCGATCTTGACCTTGGGCAGGAAATCGACGACGTATTCGGCGCCCCGGTAGAGCTCGGTGTGGCCCTTTTGCCGGCCGAAGCCCTTGACCTCGGTGACAGTGATGCCCTGCACGCCGATCGCGGACAGCGCCTCGCGCACCTCGTCGAGCTTGAAGGGCTTGATGATTGCGGTAACCAGTTTCATGACGTCCTCCTGTCGGCGACGGAAGTGGTGGAACGGATGGGCTCTTGCATGGCATGTGCTCCAGTCGGGTGATGGCCTACGAGCCAGCTTTAGCATGGGGCGTGCCAGTGCATTTGCTGTCTGTAAAAACAGATACTTGTGTGAAGTGCGCGCGCGCAATGCTGCGCTGCAGCGCAGGTTGCGGGTTGTCGATGCACTGTTCTGGTGCGATCTGCCTGCCGGTGGTGCAATCCCATGCATGGCGCGTGCTAGACTTCAGCCATCCACCCCGAGACTAACGAGAGGTTCTGCCATGACCGGCCCGCGCATACTTGACGAGATCGGCGCCAAGCTCTCCGAGCTCGCCGCCAACAGCCCTGCCAAGGACATCGAGAAGAACGTCAAGGCGCTTCTGGGTAGCGCCTTCGGCAAGCTCGATCTGGTCACCCGCGAGGAATTCGACGTGCAGCGCGAGGTGCTGGCGCATGTCCGCCAGAAGCTCTTCGAACTCGAGGAGCGCGTCGCCGTGCTGGAAGCCGAACTTGCCCGCAGTCGGTCGGACGAGGATGCCGACTGAATTGGTGGCCGCGCGGCGAGCCGGGTCCGGCCAGACGCGCTAAACTTGCCTCCGGAATATTCCGGAGGCATCGATGTCGCTTGCTCTAGTACGAACCCGGGCGCTCGCCGGATTGGCGGCGCCCGCAGTCACGGTCGAGGTCCACCTCGCCAACGGCCTGCCCGCATTCAACCTGGTGGGGCTTCCCGACACCGAAGTCCGCGAAGCGCGTGACCGGGTCCGCGCGGCGCTTCAGACCTCGCGCTTCGAGTTCCCGCAGCGCCGCATCACCGTCAATCTGGCGCCCGCCGATCTGCCGAAGGAGGGTGGGCGCTTCGATCTCCCCATCGCGCTGGGCATTCTCGCTGCGTCCGGTCAGATCCCCGCGCCTGCCCTCGCAGATCACGAATTCGTCGGCGAACTCTCGCTCGACGGGAGCCTCCGCCCGGTGCGGGGCGCGCTGGCGGTCGCGCTCGAGGCCGCACGGACGGGCCATGGGCTGATTCTTCCGGCCGAAAACGCCGATGAGGCCGCGCTCGCCCGCGGCGCACGCGTGCTGCCCGCCGACAGCCTACTGGCCGTTTGCGCGCACCTGGGCGGCCAGGGCGCACTGGAGCTGCGTGCTGCGCCTGAAACGCAGTCCGCGCCGGCCGACGCCCCCGACCTCTCGGACGTCAAGGGGCAGGCGCTCGCGCGTCGCGCGCTCGAAGTCGCCGCGGCTGGCCGTCACCCCCTCCTGATGTTCGGGCCTCCGGGCACCGGCAAGTCGATGCTGGCGCAGCGCCTGCCGGGGCTGCTGCCGCCGATGAACGAAGCGGAGGCGATCGAGAGTGCCGCCGTGCAGTCGCTGGAAGGCGGCTTCGACGCCCGCCACTGGGCCCGGAGGCCCTTTCGCGCGCCGCATCACTCGGCCTCGGCACCCGCCCTGGTGGGCGGTGGCGCCAACCCCCGGCCGGGGGAGATCAGCCTGGCCCACCACGGGGTGCTCTTTCTCGACGAGCTCCCGGAATTCGAGCGGCGGGTGCTGGAGTCGCTGCGCGAGCCGCTCGAAACCGGCCGCATCACGGTGTCGCGGGCGCGCATGCGGGCGGAGTTTCCGGCCCAGTTCCAGCTCATCGCCGCGATGAACCCGTGCCCCTGCGGGCATCTCGGCGATCGCCGGGGACGCTGCCGCTGCTCGCCCGATCAGGTGCGCCGCTATCGCGGCAAACTGTCCGGTCCGCTGCTCGATCGCATGGATCTGGTGATCGAGGTGCCGCTGCTCGATCCTGTGGAGATGCAGGCGCAGCCCGCCGGGGAGTCGAGCGCCTGCGTGCGCGAGCGCGTCGAGCGCGCCTTTGCGATCCAGGAAGAACGTCAAGGCCGGGCGAACAGCCGGCTCGGCCCGGGCGCGGTGGACCGTTTGTGCAGGCCCGACCGCGAGGGCGAAGCCTTGATCGCGCAGGCCATCGGCCGGCTCGGCCTGTCGGCGCGGGCCTACCACCGCATCCTCAAGGTCGCGCGGACGATCGCCGATCTGGCCGGCGCCGAGCGCGTCGGCGCGGCGCATGTCGCCGAGGCGATCCAGTACCGACGCGGGCTGGAGGCGCCGTGCTGAGGCGAAGGAATGCAGGGACGGCGCGATGTGCGGTCGCGGCCGGGGTTGTTCCGTGACTGCGCGAAGCCGGTGGGCCGACACCGCGGGTTGAGCCGCCGGCGGCTACCCCCAGCGGTCACAGGGCAGGCGCGTCGTCGTAGTGGGAGGTCGTGCCGGGGCACTGCGCGCCCGTCAGCACTGCGCCCAGGGAAGGCCCTCGTGACGCCAGCCGTTCACGGCGTTGCGGTGGTGGTGCTCGTCCAGGTCGCCCTCGAAGCCGTGCAGGACGTTGTAGACCTTGTGAAAGCCGGCCTCGATCAGGGCTTCGCCGGCCGATACCGAGCGATTGCCGCTGCGGCAGATCAGCACGATGGGGCGCTCGCCGCCGTGGCCGGCCAGTCGCTTGACCTCGCCGACGAAATGCGGATTGATGTCCCAGTCGGGGCCGTCGTTCCAGGACACGTGGATCGCGTTGACCGGGTGGCCGACGAACAGGAACTCGATCTCGCTGCGTACGTCGATCAGCAACGCGTCGGGGTTTTGTTGCAGGAACTCGTGGGCTTCGCGAGGCGTGAGGTGCTTCATGCGTTCGCTCCTGGGTTGGACGGGACGGGGCCCTTGATGGCGGGCGCGCCGGTTTCGACGGGAAATTCCATCATACCGGCAGTTGAACGAATGCCTCCACGGCCTCATCAAATTGGACGATGAAGGACGAGCCTGGCGGCCACGGCGTAAAATTGACGATATTTCCCGGTCCGGCCGGCGCCTCGTCCGATCCGGCCCCGCCGGCGAGGCGCGGGTGCGGCGCCCCGATTTCTTGCATGGAGAGTGGATGTGACGAGCACCCCGGTTGCCGATTCACGCGAAGGCGACATCGGCCTCGACGAACAGCAGGTCGCCGACGAGCCGATCGCGCAGTTTTCGCGGTGGTACGCCGAAGCGCTGGAGCGCTGCGGGCCGGAGCCCAACGCGATGACGGTCGCGACGGTCGGCCCCAATGGGCGCCCGTCGACCCGGCCGGTGCTGATCAAGGGCTTCGATGCGCGCGGCATCGTCTGGTACACCAACTACAACAGCCGCAAGGCGCGCGAGCTCGAGGCGAACCCGCACGCGGCCTTGCAGTTCCACTGGCAGGAGCTGGAGCGGGTGGTGCGCATCGAGGGCGTGGTCGAGAAGGTGAGCGCGGAGGAGTCCGACGCCTACTTCGCGAGCCGCCCGCTGACCCATCGCATCGGGGCCTGGGCGTCGCACCAGAGCGAGGTCATTCCGGGCCGCGCCGTCATCGTCGGCCGGGCCGCGGAATACGGCCTGAAGTTCGGGCTGCGGCCGCCGCGCCCGCCGCACTGGGGCGGTTATCGGCTCAGGCCCGACTATTGGGAGTTCTGGCAGGGGCGGCCGTCGCGGCTGCACGACCGCATCGCTTTTGCGATGCAGCCCGACGGCACGTGGAAGCGGATGCGCCTGTCACCCTGATCGTTGGTGGGTCGTCGGCGCGGGCAGGGTCACGGGTGCGGGGAAGACGCCGTTCGGGCAAGCGTGGCTGAGGCAGTGGTGCCCGCCGAATGTGCCGAGTCCGCGGGCAATGCGACCTGGAACTGCTGGGCCGCTTCAGCCCCCGGGTGCAGCGTCTTCCCGAGGACGGGAGCAGGACGATGTTGAGAGCGATGTTCGCGAGGCTGGTGCCGGGCTTGTTGCTCGTCTTTCTGGCGGGTTGCGCGGGCATCGGGAAACCCCCGATGCTGTTGACCGAGGAAGAGGTCTTGTCGCGTCGCGGCGCGCCGACCCAGGTCTTCGATAATGCCGATGGGACGCGCACCCTGGCCTATTCGACGCAACCCAACGGGCACACGGCCTGGATGTATCAGGTAGACAGCGCGGGCCGCGTGCTCGACCAGTTCGACGCGCTCGAACAGAGTAATCTCGCGCGCGTGCGGGTCGGGATGAGTGTTGACGAAGTGCTGCGGATGCTGGGCACCCATCGCTCGATCCAGCGCTTCGTGCTGTCGGGCGAGGAAGTCTACGATTGGAATGTCACGAACGAGTGGCCGGGCGTGCGGGCCACACGCTTCAACGTCCATTTCGTGGACGGCGAGGTCGTGCGCACCAGTTACAGCTACGAGTATGTTCGCGACGGTGTCTTGATGGGCATGGGGCACGGCTGGTGGGCCTACGATCCCTATTTCTGGGGGCCGCGATGGGGTTGGCCCTATCCGTGGCGGCCGTGGCCGCATCGGGTGCGGCATTGGCCGCATTTCTGGTGAGTCGAGCGCTGGGCGCCTTGGCAAGGCGCCGCCTCGGCCGTTAGAATCCGGGCCTTGCCGAGGAGCGTTGCGACCCCACCGCGGGGCCAGGCTCGGCAATCGAACAACGGCGCTCGCAAACCCGACATAGGGCCTTGCGGCGCCGTTTGCATTGGCGGCGCCGACGGGGTCCGAGGCATTCTGCGCTACCCGAGGTGACCGCCATGCAATCCGACCGCTCAGCCGAACTCCGCCAGCTGCTTGCCACGCGCATCCTCGTGCTCGACGGCGCGATGGGCACGATGATCCAGCAGCACCGGCTCGGCGAGCGCGACTACCGCGGCGAGCGCTTCGCCGCGCACCCGCGCGACTTGAAGGGCGACAACGACCTGCTGGTGCTCACGCGCCCCGAGCTTGTCGCCGGCATCCACCGCGCTTACCTCGACGCCGGCGCCGACATCATCGAGACCAATACCTTCAACGGCACGCGCGTCTCGCAGGCCGAGTATGGGCTCGAAGACGTCGCCTACGAGATCAACGTCGCCGGCGCGCGCTTGGTGCGCGAGCTGTGCGACGAGTACACGGCGCGCGACCCTTCGCGCCCGCGCTTCTGCGCCGGGGTGCTGGGGCCGACCTCGCGCACGCTGTCGATCTCACCCGACGTGAGCGACCCGGGCTACCGCAGCATCGACTTCGACACCCTCGCCGACGACTACTTCGACGCCGCGCGCGGGCTCGTCGAAGGCGGCGCCGACCTGCTGCTGATCGAGACCGTGTTCGACACCTTGAACGCCAAGGCCGCGGTGTTCGCGGTCGAGCGCCTGTTCACCGAGCTCGGCCGGCGCCTGCCGGTGATGATCTCGGGCACGATCACCGATGCCTCCGGGCGCACGCTCTCCGGCCAGACCGCCGAGGCCTTCTGGAACGCGCTCGCGCACGCCCGCCCGCTCGCCTTCGGGTTGAACTGCGCGCTCGGCGCGAAGGAGCTGCGCCAGTACGTCGAAGAGCTCGCCCACGTCTGCGACACCCACGTCTCGGCCCACCCCAACGCGGGCCTGCCCAACCCGCTCGCGCCGACCGGCTACGACGAGACGCCCGAGCAGCTCGCCGCGGCGATCCGCGAGTGGGCCGAGGCCGGGCTGGTCAATATCGTCGGCGGCTGCTGCGGCACCACCCCGGCGCACATCGCGGCGCTCGCGCACGCGGTCGAGGGGCTCGCACCGAGGCAGGTGCCCGGGCTTGAGAAGAAGCTGCGGCTGTCGGGCCTCGAGCCCTTCAGCATCGGAGCCGACAGCCTGTTCGTCAATGTCGGCGAGCGCACCAACGTGACCGGCTCCAAGGCCTTCGCGCGCATGATCCTCGAGGGCCGCTTCGACGACGCGCTCGCGGTCGCGCGCCAGCAGGTCGAAAACGGCGCCCAGGTGATCGACATCAACATGGACGAGGCGATGCTCGACTCCAAGGCGGCGATGGAGCGCTTCCTCAAGCTGATCGCCGCCGAGCCCGACATCGCGCGCGTGCCGATCATGCTCGACTCGTCGAAGTGGGAGGTGATCGAAGCGGGGCTCAAGTGCATCCAGGGCAAGGGCATCGTCAACTCGATCTCGATGAAGGAGGGCGAGGCCGAGTTTCTGCGCCAGGCGCGGCTCGCGCGCCAGTACGGCGCGGCGGTGATCGTGATGGCCTTCGACGAGGCCGGCCAGGCCGACACCTTCGCTCGCAAGACCGAGATCTGCGCCCGCGCCTACCGGCTGCTCACGGGGATCGGCTTTCCGCCCGAGGACATCGTCTTCGATCCGAACATCTTCGCGATCGCCACCGGCATCGAGGAGCACGACAACTACGCGGTCGACTTCATCGAGGCGGTGCGCTGGATCCGCGCCCATCTGCCTTACGCCAAGACCTCGGGCGGGGTCTCCAACGTCTCCTTCAGTTTCCGCGGCAACGACGCCGTGCGTGAGGCGATCCACACCGTGTTCCTGTACCACGCGATCCGCGCGGGCCTCACGATGGGCATCGTCAATGCCGGCCAGCTCGGCGTCTACGACGAGCTCGAGCCGGCGCTGCGCGAGCGCGTCGAGGATGTCGTGCTGAACCGCCGCGCCGGCGCCGGCGAGGCGCTGGTCGAGCTTGCCCAGTCGGTCAAGGGCAAGGCCAAGGAGGCCGCGACGGACCTCGCCTGGCGCGAGTGGGCGGTCGAGAAGCGCCTCGCGCACGCGCTGGTGAAGGGCATCACCGATTTCGTCGTCGCCGACACCGAGGAGGTGCGCGCCCGGCTCGAAGCCGAGGGCCGGCCGCCGCTCGCGGTGATCGAAGGCCCGCTGATGGACGGCATGAGCGTGGTCGGCGATCTCTTCGGCGCGGGCAAGATGTTCCTGCCGCAGGTCGTGAAGTCGGCGCGCGTGATGAAGCAGGCGGTCGCGCACCTGATCCCCTACATCGAGGCCGAGAAGCTGCGCACCGGCGCGGCCTCGAAGGGCCGCATCGTCGTCGCGACCGTCAAGGGCGATGTGCACGACATCGGCAAGAACATCGTCGGCGTGGTGCTCGGCTGCAACGGCTACGAGGTGATCGACCTGGGCGTGATGGTGCCGTGCGAGAAGATCCTCAACGCCGCGCGCGAGCACGGCGCCCAGGCGATCGGGCTCTCGGGCCTGATCACGCCCTCGCTCGAGGAGATGAGCCACGTCGCCGCCGAGATGCAGCGCCAGGGCTTCGACGTGCCGCTCCTGATCGGCGGCGCGACCACGAGCCGCGCCCACACCGCGATCAAGATCGCACCGCACTACGGCCACGGCGTCATCTACGTGCCCGACGCCTCGCGCGCGGTCGGGGTCGTGACCGCGTTGCTCTCGACGGAGCAGGGCGAAGCCTTCCGCGCCGCGACCGCGGCCGACTACGAGAAGATCCGGGCGCAGCACGCGGCGAAGAAGGGTGTGCAGCTGGTGGGCCTCGAAGCAGCGCGCGCCAATGCGTTCCGCACCGATTGGGCAGCGGCGCCGGTCGCCGCCTGCAGCAACAGCCATCTTGCGGGTTTCGCGCCCTACGTGCCGCCGCGGCCCAACACCGTCGGCGTCCGCGCACTCGAGGTGCCGCTTGCGACGCTGGTCGACTACATCGACTGGGGCCCGTTCTTCCAGACCTGGGACCTCGCCGGCAGCTACCCGAAGCTCCTCGACGACCCGGTGGTCGGCGAGACCGCGCGCGGCGTGCTGGCCGACGGGCGGGCGATGCTCGAGCGCATCGTCGCCGAGGGCTGGCTCTCGGCGCGCGCGGTGTTCGGGCTCTTCCCGGCGGCGAGCGTCGGGGACGACATCGAGCTCTACGCGCCGGAGGGGCGCGACGGCCTGCTGATGACCTGGCACGGGCTGCGCCAGCAGCACGAGCGCCCGGCGGGCAAGCCCAACCTGTGCCTGGCCGACTTCGTCGCGCCCAAGGGTTCGGGCGTCGACGACTGGATCGGCGCCTTCGCGGTCACGGCCGGGCTCGGCATCGAGGCGAAGCTCGCCGAGTTCGAGGCCGCCCACGACGACTACCGCGCGATCATGCTGAAGTCCCTCGCCGACCGGCTCGCCGAGGCCTGCGCCGAGTGGCTGCACGAGCGCGTGCGCCGCGAGCACTGGGGCTACGCCGCCGCCGAGGCGCTGGACAACGACGCGCTGATCCGCGAGCAGTACCGCGGCATCCGCCCGGCACCCGGCTATCCGGCCTGTCCCGACCACACCGTCAAGGCGGCGCTCTTCCGCCTTCTCGACGCCCCGGCCAACGCCGGCATGGGCCTCACCGAGTCGTTCGCGATGACCCCGGCGGCGAGCGTCTCGGGCTTCTACTTCGCCCACCCCGAGAGCCGCTACTTCGCGATCTCGAAGATCGGTCGCGACCAGCTCGAAGACTGGGCGCGCCGCGCCGGCATGAGCGTCGAGGCCGCTGAGCGCTGGCTCGCGCCGCTGCTGTGAGGCCTGGCGAGGGTCGCGGTTTGCATGGCCCACGCACCGCGGCGCGGGGTTCGTGTTCCTATCCGTGCGCGAATGGGTTACCGTTTCGCCATGACAGGAGGCAGGCATGAAGCCATCGGTAATGGATCTCCCCGTCGAGCAGCGCATCCGCCTCGTCGAGGATCTGTGGGACAGCATCGCTGCCGAGCAATCCGTACTACCGCTCACGGACGCCCAGCGCGCCGAGCTCGATCGTCGTCTCGACGCCTTCGAGATCGACGGTGACCCCGGCCGCCCGGCCGCGCGGGTGATCGCGGATCTGCGTCGGCGTCTGTGAGCGACGACGTCCGGCTGCGCAAGGATGCGGAGCAGGACCTCGAGGATGCGGCCGACTGGTACCAGCGGCAGCGTCCCGGGCTGGGCCAGGACTTTCTTGACGAGGTCGCCGCGACCCTGGAGCGACTCGTCGACAATCCGCTTATGTATCCGGCCGTGTATCGGGGCCTGCGCCGGGCGCTGATCGGGCGATTCCCGTTCGGCATCTTCTATCGCATCGCGGGTCGGACCGTGACGGTCCTGGCGGTCATGCACGGCAGCCGCGATCCCCGTCACTGGAAGCGCAGATCGTAGTGAGTCTCGACGTTTGTCATTTCCCGGCCAGGGTTTGCGCTGCGCACCACAACGGGGTCCGAGTGGCCTGCGGGAGTCTTCATGAGTGAATCTGCCCTTAGGCGCCTTCGCCAGGCGCTCGCCGCGCGTGTTCCGCTCGTCTATGTGCGCTGCGACGAGGAAGCCCGGCTCGGGCGTCTGCTCGGGGCGCTCGCCGAGGAGCGATTCGGTGCGGGGCGCCCGCCGGTCGAATGGAGCAGCACGCGCGGTTTGAGCGTGAACGGTAAGGTGGTCGCGCCGATCACCGAACCGTTCGAGGCGCTGAACCACATTCTCGTCTCCGACGGCGATGCCTTCTGGTGGATGAAGGATCTGCCCTTGCTCCTAGACGGCGACCCGCGACTGGTGCGGGCCTTGCGCGATCTGCATGCGACGCTCGACGGGCGCGAGGGCGCGGTGTTCCTGTCGTGCCCGCGCATCCGCGTGCCGGAGGTGCTCGAACGCGAGGTGTTCCTGGTCGACCTGGGCGCGCCGGGCGAGGACGAACTCGGCGCGGCCTTGCGTGCCGAGGCGGCGCGTGCCGCGCCGGCGCAAGCCTTCGGCGAGGACTGGTTCGCGCGCTGCGCCACCGCGATGAAGGGTCTGACTCTTGCCGAGGCGGCCCGCCTGATGCGTCGCTTCGCCGCCGAGGGGCGCTTCGCGCGGGACGAGTGTCTCGCCGAAATCCGCGCCGAAAAGGCGGCCGTGCTGATGCGCGAGGCCTGTCTCAAGCTGGTGCCGGCGACCGTCGACATCGACCACGTCGGCGGCCTGGAGAACCTCAAGGAGTGGGTGCGCTCCCGCCGTGCCTTCTTCACCGGCGAAGCGTCCGCGGCCGGCGTGCCGCTGCCCTCGGGGGTGCTCTTCATGGGCGTGAGCGGCTGCGGCAAGAGCATGGCGGCGAAGCTCGTCGCCGGGGCCTGGCGGCTGCCGCTGGTGCGCCTCGACATGAACCTCGTGCTCTCGGGCGCCTTCGGTTCGCCCGAGTACGCCTTCGACCACGCGCTGCGGGTCGCCGAGCAGATCGCGCCGCTGGTGCTGTGGATCGACGAGATGGAGAACAGCTTCGGCTACGACGTCGGCACGCGCGGCGGCGGCAACAACGACAACGTGTTCTCGAGCTTCCTCACCTGGATGCAGGAGAAGCCCGCCGGCGTGTTCGTCGTCGCCACCGCCAACCGCATCGAGAAACTGCCCGCCGAGGTGATCCGCAAGGGCCGCTTCGACCAGCTCTTCTTCCTCGATCTGCCGAGCGACGAGGAGCGCAGTGCAATCCTCGACATCCACCTGCGCGCGGCCGGCGGCGACCCCGCCGCCTTCAACCTCCGGACCCTGGCGACGCTCACACGCGGCTGGAGCGGCGCAGAGATCGAGCAGGGCATCCGCGCCGCGGTCGTGCACGCCTGGGAGGAACGCCGTCCCTTCACCGAGCGCGACGTGATGTGGAGCGCCTCGCGCATCGTGCCGCTCGCGCGCACGATGGAAGAGCAGATCAAGCAGTTGCGCAACTGGTCGCTGGAGCGTGCGACGCCGGCCTCGCAAAAGCCCGGGTGACGGGGTCCGGCTCGGCTTGCCAAAACAACGTAATCTGCGTAGAGTTCATCGATGAAGGCGCTCTTCAAGGAACTGCCCGCGTTTGCGCGTCATCGTGCCGATTACCTCGCCGATGACGAGTTTCGGGATCTGCAGAATGCGTTGATGGAGAATCCCTGCGCTGGCGCCGTCATCGAAGGAACGGGCGGCTTGCGCAAGCTCCGCTACGGCGACCGGCGCCGCGGCAAAGGCAAGCGGGGCGGATTGCGGGTGATCTACTTCTGGTGGGAGACAGGGCGCCAGTTCTGGCTGTTCACGCTCTATGACAAGGATGAGGCGACCGACCTGTCGATGTCGGAAAGACGGCTGCTCCGCGACATGCTGAAGCGGGAACTGGAGGCAAGGCAATGACGAAGCGCAACCTTTTCGCTGAGATTGTCGAGGGTTTCGAGGCGCTCGCCGGGGAGCGGGCCGGCAAGCGGACCCTGCGCACGCACGACGTCGAGGAACTGCCGGTGCCTGAGATCAGTGCCGAGGAACTCGTCGCGTTGCGCGAGCGCCTGCACTTGTCGCGCCCGCTTTTCGCGCGTTACCTGCGCACCAATCCCCGCACGCTCGAAAACTGGGAGCAGGGCCGGGCGAAACCGAACGCCCAAGCCGCGCTGTTGTTGCGCCTGGTCGAACGCTACCCGGATACGGTCGAGCGCCTGTCGCACGTCTGACGGGCGCTCCGCCTACTCGAACAGCGCCCCAACGCTCTCGCCGGTATGGATGCGCTCGATCGCCGCGGCGAGGAGCGGCGCGACGGTGAGCGTGGCGAGCTTGTCGAGGCGTTTTTCGGGCGGGATGTCGACGGTGTCGGTGACGACCAGCGAGGCGAGATCGGCGCTGCGCAGGCGCTCGATCGCCGGGCCGCACAGCACCGCGTGCACGGCGCCGGCGTGGATGCTGCGCGCGCCGGCCGCCTTCAGCGTCTCGACGGTGGCGAGCAGCGTCCCGGCGGTCGAGATCTCGTCGTCGAAGACCACCACGTCGCGGTCGCGCACGCGCCCGACCACCTCGCCCTGCTTGACGTCGGTGTCGCTCACCCGGCGCTTGTCGATGAAGGCCATCGGGATGCCGAGCCGCTCCGAGAAGCGGCCGACGCGCTTCGCCCCGCCGGCGTCGGTCGCCACCGCGACCATGTTGGAGAGGTCGTAGTGGGTGCGGAAGTGCTCGGCAATGGTCGGGATCGCAGTGAGATGGTCGACCGGCACGCTGAAGAAGCCATGCACCTGGTCGGCGTGCAGGTCCATCGTCAGCACCCGATCCGCGCCGGCGGTCCGCAGCATGTCGGCGACCAGCCGGCCGGTGATCGAGATCCGCGGCGCGTCCTTCTTGTCCGAGCGCGAGTACGAGTAGTACGGGATCACCGCCGTGACGCGCCGCGCCGAGGCGCTGCGCAGCGCGTCGAGCGTGATCAGCAACTCCATGATGTGCTCGCTCACCGGGTGGGTGAACGACTGCACCACGAAGACGTCGCGCTCGCGCACGTTCTCGCGGATCTGCACGTGCAGGTTGTCGTTGGAGAAGCGGGCAATCTCGAGCGCGCCGAGGCGCAGGCCGAGGCAGCGGCAGATGTCCGCGGCAAGGCGCCGGTTCGAATTGCAGGCGAAGATGCGCAGTTCGTCGTTCATCGCGGCGTCTCCGAAGGCCCGGGCACGGGCGCGCAGTTCAAGGATAGAGCAGGAACGGCGAACGTTCAGCCGTCCACGCGGCTTCGTCGCGCGCGGCGAGCGCGTCGAGGTCGGCCGGCGTCGCGGCCGCATGGTCCACCCACTCGCGCAGCAGCGGGCTGCCGTTGATCAGGTCGATGGCGAGCCGGTCGAACTCGTACTCGTAGGGGAAGTCGCGCCACAGCGGGTAGTCGGGGGCGAGGCGGCGGATCGCCTTGAAGGCGAGCGCCTGCAGCCGCCACGGGCGGAAGGTCGCGTGGTCGTAGTGGGCGGCGTCCTCGACGTGGATCTGGACGCCGTGGCAGAGCTGCCCCGCGTGCTTGTGAAAGGTCGGCTCGAACCAGCATTCGCGCAGCGCGCAGCCGGCGAGCCAGTCGGGGGCGAGCGCGTGCATCGTCGCGAGCAGCGCGCCGGCGTCCAAGTCGGGCGCGCCGAAGAGTTCGAGCGGGCGGGTCGTGCCGCGGCCCTCGGAGAGCGTCGTGCCCTCGAGCATCACGGTGCCGGCATAGCAGCGGGCCATCGACAGGTTGGGCGCGTTGGGGCTGGGGTTCACCCAGGTGCGCGCGCCGAGCGGCCAGCCGTGGCCGGGCGCGGCGTCGGGATTCCAGCCTTCCATCTTCACGACCCGGCAGTCGAGGTCGAGCCCGAGCGTCGCGACGAACCAGCGCGCGAGCTCGCCCAGGGTCAGCCCGTGGCGCATCGGCAGCGGCCCGGCGCCGACGAAACTCTCCCAGCCGGGACGCAGCGCCAGCCCTTCGACCGGGCGGCCGGCCGGGTTGGGCCGGTCGAGCACCCACACCGCCTTGCCGTGGGCGGCGGCGGCTTCGAGCACGTAGCGCAGCGTCGTGATGAAGGTGTAGATGCGGCAGCCGAGGTCTTGCAGGTCGACGAGCAGCACGTCGAACGTGTCCATCATCGCCGGCGTCGGCCGGCGCACCTCGCCGTAGAGGCTGAACACCGGGATGCCGTGGCGCGGGTCGAGGAAGTCGGCCGACTCGACCATGTTGTCCTGCTTGTCGCCGCGCAGGCCGTGCTGCGGGCCGAAGGCGGCGGTCAGCCGCAGGTCCGGCAGGGCGGCGAGGGCATCGAGCGCGTGGGTCAGCTCCCGCGTCACCGAGGCCGGGTGGGCGAGCAGCGCGAGACGGCGGCCGGCGAGCGGGCGGCGCAGGGCGGGGTCTTCGAGCAGGCGTTCGAGGCCGGTCTTCATCGACATGGCGGGACTGACGGGTCGGTGGCGGGGGCCCAGTCTAGCTCAAGGACGAAGCCGGCGCGGTGGTGAAAGTCGGGTTGCGGCGAGGGGTGCGCGAGCGCCCAGTACGAGAGGCTGCCGGTGCCGTCCTCGACCACGGCGGTGAGGCCGAGCGCGAGCCGCGCACCGGCGCGTCGGGGCGGCAGGAGTGCTGCATCGAGCGTTGCGGCGAGCGTGAGCCCGGTCTCGCCGACGGCGAGTTCCAGGCGTCCGCGAGCGTCAGGGTCGTGCGCCGGGTCGCGCTTGCGGTAGCGGCTGAACGCGTAGGCGGCCCACTCGCCGGACGGCGAGAAATTGAACTCGCGATAGGCCTCGTCGTCGGCCAGCGCAACGAAGGCCTCGAAGCAGGTGCGCGTCCACAACCGGTCGGCCGGGCCCGGCGTCTGCGGCGGCGGGACTCGCACCGCTTCGGGCGCGGCGTCGATGCGATAGCGCAGGGCGAGGCCGCCATCGCCTTGCGGCACGACTTGCACGGTCACGCAGCGTACGACCGGGTTGGCCGTGGCGGGATGGCAGTGCAGCGCGAGCTCCGGATCGTCCGCGGTCATGGTCGTCGGTCAGTCGTCGATGACTGCCACCGCTACGGGCCCGAGCCGGCGTGCCGATCGCGTGACGAAAAACAAGTTGAAACAATGCATTCGGACCATCCTGAAACTTTTGCAACGGGAACGATCGAAAATAGCGTGGTCATCCGAAAAACACGGTGCGGGGTTTCGCGCTGGCGAATTCGCCCGACAAAGGAGGCTTCCATGCATGCACGTACGATTCTGACCGCCCTGGTACTGATGCTCTTTGCGACCGGCTGCGCGACCTGGGACGGTCTGTCCTCGCGTCAGAAGAGCGCCGCGGTCGGGGCCGGCGTCGGCGGCGTGGCCGGGGCCGTGGTGACCGACGGCAGTGTGCTCGGCACCGTCGGTGGTGCGGCGATCGGCGGCGTCATCGGCGACCAGGTCGGCAAGGGCCGCTAAGCCCGCATTCCGCATCGCGCGCCGTGCCGCTCCAGGGCGGCACGGCGCGTTTTTCATTGGTTCGATCCACTACGCTCCAGCCGCGTGACGATGCGCAGCGTGAGCCGCTGCGCGATCGGAATCGCGACGAAGGCGGCAATCGCCGCAAGCGGCCAGGCGATCACGAAGGCGCGCGCCCACAGCACGAGAAAGTCCGGCGGCAGACCCAGGTTGATGAAGGTCACCACGCCCGTCATCAGGAAGGCCATCACGCCGGCCATGATGACCGGCTGAATGTGCTGGGGCTTGAGGCGCATCGTGTTCCTTGCTCGGGGGCGATGGGGGAAGGGCGCCATTTTCGCCGATTCGGGCGGGAGCAGGTAGGGCCTGCTGCCGTTGCCGTGCGCACTGACTGCGGCGCCCTCGCGCACGACGTCCCGCCATCGCTCCGCCGGGTGGCAAGCCACGCCGGCGGCGTCGCCGAATTGCGGTGGCGCGATAAGGTTCGCGGTGCCTCGGCGCTCAGACAGAAGGGCCGAGCGGGGCGAGTTCGGTGAGCGGGCGCAGCCGGCAGCCGGCCTCGCCCAGGGCGCGCCGCACGGCGCGGGCGACCTCGACTGCGTGCGGGCTGTCGCCATGCACGCAGAGGCTCTGGAACGGCACGGGCAGTCGCCGCCCCGACTGCGATACGATGCCGCCCGCATCGAGCATGCGCATCACGTGGGTGACGCAGGCCGCCGTGTCGGCGAGCACGGCGCCGGGCTGGCCGCGCGGCACGAGCGTGCCGGCATCGGTGTAGGCGCGGTCGGCGAAGATCTCGGCGACGACGTGCAGGCCCTCGCGCAGGCCGGCCAGCTCGAGCTGCGAGCCGGCCGGCGCGAGCAGGATCAGCTCGGGATCGAACAGGTGCACCGCGCGCGCGACGCGCGCCGCGAGCGCCGAATCCTCGGCCGCCATGTTGCTGAGCGCGCCGTGTGGCTTGACGTGCGTCATCGCCAGGCCCTCGACGTGGGCCATGCCGGCGAGTGCGCCGAGCTGATAGAGGATCATCGCCTGCAACTCGTCGGGGGCGACATGCATGCGCCGCCGACCGAAGCCCTGCAGGTCGGGAAACGACGGGTGGGCGCCGATGCTCACTCCGGCCTTCTTCGCCGCATGCAGGGTGCGCCGCATCACCAGCGGATCGCCGGCGTGGAAGCCGCAGGCGATGCTCGCGCTGTCGACCAGTTCGAGCATTGCCGCGTCGTCGCCCATCCTCCACGCGCCGAAGGACTCGCCGAGATCGGCGTTGAGGTTCAGTTCCACGGGTTAGCTCCTCGTGTCGGGGTAAGCGTCGTCGGGCCGGCGCGCGTCGATTGCGCCGCCGATCAGATTGACCGCATAGAGCGCGGCGAGATCCGGCCCGCCGGCGGCGAGGGGGCGGATCGTGGCGAGCAGTGCGCGCGTCGCGGCCTCCGCGTCGCGGGCGAGTTGGACCGCTGTCCCGGCTTCGAGGGCGGCGAAGCGCACCGTCTCGCCGGGTCGCAGCGCAGCGAGACGCGCGAGATCCGCCGAGATCACGGTCGCGATTTTCGGATAGCCGCCGGCGGTCTGGGCGTCGGCGAGCAGCACGATGGGCTGGCCGTTGCCCGGCACCTGGATCGCGCCCGGCACGGTCGCATCCGAGACGATCTCGTGGCCGAGGCCAGCGCGGTGCGCGAGCACCGGCCCCTCCAGGCGCAAGCCCATGCGGTCGGCTGCGCTACCGATGCGGTATTCGGCTGCGAGGAAGGTGGCGACGCTCTCTGGCGCGAAGTGGTCGTGCTGCGGTCCCATCACCACGCGCACCGGTCCCGTGGCGTCGGGCGGCGGGTCCGGCAGGAGGTGGTCCGGTCCGGGCGGGACGGGCGTCGCCGACAGCCGGTCGCCGGCCGCGAGCGCGCGCCCCTGCCAGCCGCCGAGCGCGGCGCGCCCGTAGGTCGAGGCGCTGCCCAGTGCCGGCGTGACGGCGAGTCCCGCGACGGCGACCACGGCCAGGCGCCCGCCTTCGATGCGCCGCACGCGCAGCGACTCGCCGGTTGTGAGCGTCAGGCTGCGCCAGGCGGCGAGCGGACGCCGGGTGCCGTCGGGTCCTTCGAGTTCGAGCACCGCCGCGCCGGCGACCGCGAGCCGCAGCGGCGCCTCGTGCGCGGCGAAGCGCTGGCCCCCATCGAAGCATTCGATCGCCGGGGCGTCCTCGGCGTTGCCGGCGAGCCGGTTGGCGATGCGCAGCAGGCGCCGGTCGAGCGCGCCCGACACCGGCACGCCGAGGCGGCGCCAGCCGAGCCGGCCGAAGTCCTGGATCGAGGCAAAAGCGCCGGGCGAGACGATTTCGAGCTCGGCACTCATTGCTGCGCGCCTCCGTTCGCGTCGGGTAGCGGGAGGTCGGCGCCGTGCTGCGGCCGGTTGCCGCCGGGCAACGACCGCTTGCGGTCGGGCGGCGCGGCTGGCGCACCGTCGTCGCGGCACCAGACCGCGGGATCGAGCTCGCCCGCGGCGACGGCCGCGTCGAGCCGTCGCCATTCGGCGGCGTCGACCGGCTCGAAGCGCACACGGTCGCCCGGCTCGAGCAACGCCGGCCGGGCGCGCCGCGCATCGAACAGCGGCGCCGGCGAACGGCCGATCAGGTGCCAGCCGCCGGGGCTCTCCCACGGGTAGATCGCGGTCAGTTGGGTTGCGATCGCGACGCTGCCGGCCGGCACGCGCTGGCGCGGCTCGGCCCGTCGCGGCAGGCGCAGCCGCTCGGGGACGTCGCCCAGGAAGGCGAAGCCGGGCAGAAAACCCAGCATGTAGACGACATAGTCGGTGCCGATGTGCAGGTCGACCACCTCGTCGGGCGTGCAGCCGGCCGCGCGCGCGACCTCGGCGAGATCGGGGGTGGCCTCGCCCTCGTAGCAGGCCGGCAAGAGCCAGCGGCGGCCGGCGGGCGGCTCGGTGGTGCCGGCTGCGGCGGCGAGCGCTTCGAGTTCGGGCGCGAGCTCGGCGGCGCTGGTGGCGAGCGGATCGAAGTGCACGGTGAGCGAGCGGAAGGTCGGCACCGTCTCGATCACGCCGGCGAGCCGTCCCGCCGCGATCGCCGCACGGCAGGCGCACTCGAGCGCGGCAACGCGCGCGAGCGGCTCCGCACCGATGTGCGCGCCGAACTCCACGGTAAGCGCCGTGTCGCCGAGGTCGAGCAGTCGCGCAGCCATGGCGGCCAATCTAACGGATCGGGGACCGGCCCCGCAATTCCTTGGTAAAATGCGGCCCGCCGCCCGCCGAAGCCCCGGCCGGCGGCATCGTTTTTTTCGGCGCACTCCGATGACCCGCACCCCCTATCCGCCCGAGCTGATGCGCGACGTTGCCAAGCGGCGCACCTTCGGCATCATCTCCCACCCCGACGCCGGCAAGACCACGCTCACCGAGAAGCTCCTGCTCTTCGGCGGCGCGATCCAGCTCGCCGGCACGGTCAAGGCGCGCAAGAGCGCCCGCCACGCGACCTCGGACTGGATGGAGGTCGAGAAGCAGCGCGGCATCTCGGTGACCAGCTCGGTGATGCAGTTCGAGTACGAAGGGCACACCATCAATCTGCTCGACACCCCGGGCCACCAGGACTTCTCCGAGGACACCTACCGCGTGCTGACCGCGGTCGACGCGGCGGTGATGGTGATCGACGCCGCCAAGGGCGTCGAGGCGCAGACCATCAAGCTGCTCGAGGTGTGCCGCCTGCGCAACACCCCCATCATCACCTTCGTGAACAAGCTCGACCGCGAGGTGCAGGAAGGCTTCGATGTCCTCTCGGAGATCGAGGAAGTGCTCAAGATCGACTGCGCGCCGATCACCTGGCCGATCGGCATGGGCAAGACCTTCCGCGGCGTCTATCACCTCCTCGACGACAGCGTGCTGCGCTTCACCGCGGGCGAAGAAAAGCGCAGCGCGGCGGAGACCATCAAGGGCATCGCCAACCCGCTGCTCGACGAGCTCTTCCCGCTGGAAATCCAGAAGCTGCGCGAGGACGTCGAACTGATCCAGGGCGCCTCCCACCCCTTCTCGCTCGGCGACTTCCTCGCCGGCAAGCAGACCCCGGTGTTCTTCGGCTCGGGTATCAACAACTTCGGCGTGCAGGAAATTCTGCAGGCCTTGATCGACTGGGCGCCGCCGCCACAGCCGCGCGTGGCGGGCCTCAGCGCTGCCGGCGCCGGCCAGGCCGACGCCCGCCTGGTGCAGCCCGCCGAGGCCCCGTTCTCCGGCTTCGTGTTCAAGATCCAGGCCAACATGGATCCCAAGCACCGCGACCGCATCGCCTTCTTCCGCATCTGCTCCGGCCGCTACGCCTCCGGCATGAAGGTCAGGCACGTGCGCATCGGCCGCGAAATGAAGCTCGCCAACGCGCTCACCTTCATGGCCAACGAGCGCGTGCTCAAGGAGGACGGCGTCGCCGGCGACATCATCGGCATCCACAACCACGGCCAGCTGCAGATCGGCGACACCCTGACCGAGGGCGAGAGCCTGGTCTTCAAGGGCATCCCCTACTTCTCGCCCGAGC
>JARFTX010000026.1 GCA_029289265.1 Gammaproteobacteria bacterium | reverse complement strand
TGGAGATGCCCGAGGAGAAGATCCGCAAGATCATGAAGATCTCCAAGGAGCCGATTTCGATGGAGACGCCGATCGGCGACGACGACGACTCGCATCTGGGCGACTTCATCGAGGATCAGGCGACGCTCGCCCCGGCCGACGCGGCGATGTTTTCGAGCCTGCGCGACGCGACCGCCGAAGTGCTCAACTCGCTCACGCTGCGTGAAGCCAAGGTGCTGCGCATGCGCTTTGGCATCGAGATGAACACCGACCACACGCTGGAAGAGGTCGGCAAGCAGTTCGACGTCACCCGCGAACGCATTCGTCAGATCGAAGCCAAGGCGCTGCGCAAGCTGCGCCACCCGAGCCGTTCCGAGCGGCTGCGCAGCTTTCTCGACAGCGACTCCTGATCGAGCGCGGGCCGCCGAAAGGCGCCGCCGGGGCCCCGGCCTCGGCGCGCACCGACCGGAACCCGACCGATCCGGGCCGACACCCCGTCCGCCCGATCGGCGCAACGCCACAAGTCACGGGCCTATAGCTCAGTTGGTTAGAGCAGGCGACTCATAATCGCTTGGTCGCAGGTTCAAGTCCTGCTGGGCCCACTCTTCTCTGCCAGGCGCGCAGGACAAGCGCCCGCGCGCCCTTCAAGCCTGGGGCTGCGCTCGCGCTCCGTCGATTTGCTTACCCCGCACCGGCCTGCAAGCTGGATCCGCACAAATTCCACGGTTGCGAGGCGACATTGGTACCCGCCGGCGCCGACTCTTTCCCTGCGTGGCGCACGTCACACGAGCGGGCGCAGTCGCGGCGCAGAATCGTTGCTATCATGCAATTCCGGTATGCGCTGCCCGGCGCGAGGATGGTAGCGACATGAAGGTTGCAATTGTCGACGACACGCCGCTCAATCTGCTGCTCATGGAAAAACTCGTGGCGCGGCAGCCCGGTTGTACGCCGCACGCGTTCTCGAGGGCGCGCGAGGGCCTGCGCTGGTGTCTCGAGAACGAGCCCGACCTGATCATCGTCGACTACATGATGCCGGAGATCGACGGGCTCCAATTCATCCGCGAGGTCCGTGCCCGCCACGAGCGCGACGACGTGCCCATCCTCATGGTCACTGCCAGCAGCGAACGCAGCACCCGCTACGAGGCGCTGGGCTGCGGCGCGAACGACTTTCTCACCAAACCCATCGATTCCCATGAGTTCGAGCCGCGCGTGCGCAACATGCTCAGGTTGCGCCAGGCGCACCTCGACACACGAAACCGCGCGGAAACCCTCGCAGAAGAAGTCCGCAAGGCCACCGCCGAGATCTTCGCGCGGGAGCGCGAGACCGTGATGCGACTCGCACGCGCTGCCGAGTTCCGCGACCCGGAAACGGGCGCCCACATCCAACGCATGGCGCGCTACTCGGCCCTGATCGCCGGCCGGCTCGGGATGGCATCCGGGCATGTCGACAACATGCTGCATGCCGCCCCGATGCACGACGTCGGCAAGCTCGGCATTCCCGACCACATCCTGCTCAAACCCGGTACGCTGACGACGCCCGAGCGCGAACTCATGAAGCGGCACGCACGCATCGGCTACGACATCCTCAGCGGCTCGGCCTCGGCGACGGTGCAGTTGGGCGCGTCGATCGCGCTCTCGCACCACGAGAAGTTCGACGGCACGGGCTATCCGGGCGGACTCGCGGGCGATGCGATCCCGATCGAGGGGCGCATCGTCGCCGTCGCCGACGTGTTCGACGCGATCACGACAGAACGCCCCTACAAGAAGAGCTGGCCGCTCGAGGACGCCATCTCGTACCTGCGGGACGGACGGGGCAGCCACTTCGATCCGGTCTGCGTCGAAGTCTTCCTCGCCTCGCTCGACGAGGTGCGCCGCATTCAGCGGGAATTCGACGAGGCTTGAGCAGTCGGTCCGAGCCGTCCCACCCGCGCTCAGTCGCGCTGGATGAGTTCGATCTTGTAGCCGTCCGGGTCCTCGACGAAGGCGATCACGGTCGTACCGTGCTTCATCGGCCCCGCCTCCCTCGCCACCTTGCCTCCCCGGGCGCGAATATCGTCGCAGGCCTGGCGGGCGTCGGGCACGGCGAGCGCGATGTGGCCGAAGCCGTTGCCCAGGTCGTAGGAGGCCGTGTCCCAGTTATGCGTGAGTTCGAGTACGGCGCCATGGGCCTCGTCCTGGTAGCCGACGAAGGCGAGCGTGAACCGCCCCTCGGGGTAGTCCTGCCGGCGCAGCAACCGCATGCCGAGTACCTCGGTGTAGAACGCGATCGAGCGTTCGAGCTCGCCCACGCGCAGCATGGTGTGCAGGATCCGCATGATTCGAACCTCCTTCAGTCTTCGCCGAACGGCATGTCGCCCGAATGTCGGTCGAGCCGGGGCAAGCCCTGGGCTGCAGCGCGCAGGCGGACGCGTGCCGACTGCCAGTCGGGATAGATGCTTGCCACGATAGCCCAGAAGCGCGGCGAGTGGTTCATCTCGACCAGGTGAGCGACCTCGTGCGCGACCACGTAGTCCCCGAGCGCAGGCGGAAGATGGATGAGCCGCCAGTGCAGGCGGATGCCGCTTCGCGCGCTGCAACTGCCCCAGCGCGTGCGCGCCGAGGTGAGGCGTACCGACGGCACCGCCAGGCCCAGCCGGTGACAGTATTCGGCGACCCGGCCGGCGAACCACGGCAGCGCGCACCGCTTGAGCGCAGCAACCAGCGCCGCACGCGGCTCCTGGCCGGCTCCCGGCACGAACTCCTCGATGCCGTCCGCACCGCGGCGCCAGCGCGCCCCGCGCGCCGCGCCCTGCAGACTCAAGCGGCGAGGCTCGCCCAGCATCGGAAACGCCTCGCCGTCGCGGCCGGCAAACTCCGGGGCCACCGGCTGCGCGGCCTGGCGCGCCAAGCGGTCGCGTAGCCAGCGCTCGTGGCTTACGATGAAATGCTCGATTTCCGCAGGCCCGGCACGCAGCGGCACCGATACGCGCACCCCACGCGCATCGACCTGCAGTGCGAAGGTGCGGCGAGCCGAGCGCCGCAACGCGTAGGCGATCTCCTCGCCTCCGAGCCGAATCGTGCGCGCCTCCTCGCTCGGCGGGGTGACCACGCTCCGGCGAAAGAGCCTCACGCCCCGTCCTGCCAGGCGTAGCCCCTGGCGGCGACCTCGACGCGGATCTCGCCCATCGCCGCCTCGACCCGCTCGGGGCTGCCCTTGACACCGAGTTCCAGCGTGCGCCGCTCGGTGTCGGTGGTCACGGTCGGCAGGCTGAAGAGTTGCAGGTCCGGGTAGTTCGCGACGATGCGCTCCATCAGGTCGATCAGCCTGCCCTCGTAGGCGTCGGCAATCATGATGGAACGCTCGACGTAGGCCTCGCGGTTGTGGAGCGCGGCAAAGCGGGTGTCGAGCACCCATTCCACCATCGGCCAGGCCATCACGGGAAAGCCCGGCACGAAGAAGTGGTTGCGGATCGAGAAGCCTGGAATCTGGTTATAGGGGTTGGGGATGATCTCGCTGCCGAGCGGGAAGGTGCCCATCTGCAGCCGATGCGGGTTGGCCTGGTCGCCGAAACGCCCGCGGATCGCCGCTTCGGCCTCCGGGTGCAGCGCGAGGGCTAGGCCCAGCGCGGCGGCCGCCGACTGGCGCGTGCGGTCGTCCGGCGTGGCGCCGATCCCGCCGAAGCTGAACACGATGTCGCCACTGGCGAAGCTCTCGCGCAGCGTCTGCTCGAGTCGCGCCCCGTCGTCACCGACATAGCGCGCCCAGGCGAGCTTGAGGCCGCGCGCCCCGAGCAGCTCGATCAGCTTGGCCAGGTGTTTGTCGCTGCGACGCCCGGACAGGATCTCGTCGCCGATGATGATCGCCCCGAACGCCATGACTGCCCCTCGCCCGACCTTAGCGCATGATCCCCGGCAGCATGCCCTTCATGCTGCGCATCATCTTCTGCATGCCGCCCTTGGAAAACTGCTTCATCATCTTCTGCGTCTGCTCGAACTGCTTGAGCAGGCGATTGACCTCCTGCACCGAGACGCCCGCGCCCGTGGCGATGCGACGCTTGCGGCTCGCTTTGAGGATCTCGGGCTTGGTGCGCTCGAGCGGCGTCATCGAGTTGATGATCGCCTCGATGCGTCCGATCTGCTTCTCCTCGGCGCCGCCCTGCAGTTGCCCGGCGGCCTGCGCAAACTGCGCCGGCAACTTGTCGAGCATCGACGACAGGCCGCCCATCTTGCGCATCTGGCTGATCTGGTCCTTGAAGTCGTTGAGATCGAAGCCCTTGCCGCTCTTGAGCTTTTGCGCGAAGTCGCGCGCCTTCTCCTCGTCGACACCGCGACGGGCTTCCTCGACCAGACCGAGAATGTCGCCCATGCCGAGGATGCGGCTCGCCATGCGCTCGGGGTGGAACTCCTCCAGCCCGGAGAGCTTCTCTCCGACGCCTGCGAACTTCAGCGGTTTACCGGTGACATGGCGCACCGACAGTGCCGCGCCGCCGCGCGAGTCGCCGTCGAGTTTCGTCAGCACGACGCCGGTGAGCGGCAGCGCCTCGTTGAAGGCCCGTGCTGTATTCACCGCGTCCTGGCCCAGCATCGCATCGACGACGAAAAGCGTTTCGATCGGCTTGACCGCGGCGTGCAGCGCCTTGATCTCCTCCATCATCGCTTCGTCGATCGCGAGCCGGCCCGCGGTATCGACCAACACCACGTCATGATAGTGACGGCGCGCGTGATCGAGCGCCGCGCGCGCGATGTCGACGGGCTTGCCTGCGGTGTCGGCCGGGAAGAAATCGATGCCGGCCTGGGCTGCCACGGTCTTGAGCTGTTCGATCGCCGCCGGCCGGTAGACGTCCACAGACACTGCCAGCACTTTCTTCTTCATCCGCTCGCGCAAGAGCTTGCCGAGCTTACCGGTGGTGGTGGTCTTGCCCGCACCCTGCAGACCCGCCATCAAGATGACCGCCGGCGGCTGGGTGGAGAGATCGAGCCCCGCGTGGGCTCCACCCATCAGGGCCTTGAGCTCGTCGTGCACCACGCCGACGAGCGCCTGGCCCGGGGTGAGCGAGCCGATCACCTCCTGGCCGACCGCCTTGTCGCGAACCCGGGCGACGAAGTCCTTGACGACGGGGAGCGCGACGTCGGCTTCGAGCAGCGCCATGCGCACCTCGCGCATCGCCTCCTGGATGTTGTCCTCGGTGAGGCGCGCCTGGCCGCGAAGGGTCTTGACGACCTTGGAAAGCCGCTGGGTGAGATTGTCGAGCATATTGCGATGTGGTGATGGGCTTGGAGTAAACTAAGCAGTTCAATGCAACCGATTCTACTTCATCTCGTCCCCGCCACGCTTTACGGTGCCCTGGGCTACTGGTTCTGGCGCAGCAGCCAGGCCGATCCCACCCGACGCGGCCGTCGGGGCATGTCTTCGCACGAGCGGCTCCTGCTGCTGCTGGCGCTGGCGACACACGGCCTGATGGTGCATGCCGCAATCTTCGGCGAGCAACAGATGCGCTTCGGTTTCGGCTCGGCGGTGTCGCTGATGATCTGGCTGGCAATCTGCTTCTACTGGATCGAAACCTTCTACGCGCGCCTCGACGGACTGCACGCACTGATCCTGCCCGCGGGGGTGGTGGGAAGCCTGTTGCCGCTGGCGTTTCCGGACCAGCACGTCCTCGTCAACGCGGCCTCGCCAGCCTTTCGCGCGCACTTTGTCGTCGCGATGCTCGCGTACAGCCTGTTCACCCTCGCAGCGCTGCATGCGGTCCTGATGGCGGTTGCCGAGCGCCAGCTGCACAGCGGACAGCTGAGTCGGGCGCTGATGGGGCTGCCGCCTCTGCTGACGATGGAGACCCTGCTCTTTCGTCTCATCGCCATCGGCTTCATCCTGCTCACGCTCACGCTCGGATCGGGTATCGCCTTCTCCGAGCTCCTGTTCAACCAGCCCTTCCGCCTCGATCACAAGACCATATTCGCGATCGTCTCGTGGCTGCTGTTCGGCGCCCTGCTGTTCGGCCGCGTCGCTTGGGGGTGGCGTGGGCGCGTGGCGCTGCGCTGGACGCTTGCCGGCTTCCTCGCGCTGATTCTCGCCTACGTCGGCAGTCGCTTCGTCGTCGAGGTGCTGCTCGCGCGTGCGGGGTGACCCGAGCGGCATGGCCTTGACACGCCGCGGCCGCCTCGAAATACTCGCACGACCTGCCTTCTGACGATCCCGAGTGGACGATATTTCCCTAGGCGCGCAATTCGGCGCGCTGCTTCTTCTGCTCGTGCTTTCAGCGATGTCGTCGATGACCGAGACGGTCATGATGGCGTCGAACCGCTACCGGCTTCGCTCCCTGGCCTCTGCCGGTCATCGCGGCGCACGCCTGGCGGTTGCCCTGCTCGAGCGCACCGATCGCTTGCTCGGCGTCATCCTGCTGTTCAACAACCTAGTCAACGTCGCCGCCGCCACCCTGGCGAGCGTGATCACGATCCATCTCTTTGGCGAGGAGCGTCTTGCGCTCGCAGCCGGAACGGTGCTGCTCACTTTCCTGATCCTGGTCTTCTCGGAGATCACGCCCAAGGTCATCGGCGCGCACCATGCCGACCGACTCGCGCTGTTCGTGAGCTATCCCCTCACTTTTCTGCTCAAGATCTCGTACCCGGCAGTCTGGTTCGTCAATCTCTTCGTCTCGGCGCTGCTCTGGCTGCTGCGCCTCCAACCTCGCAAGGACAATACGCCGGGCACGCTTTCCATCGAAGAGTTGCGCTCCCTGGTGCTCGAGTCGGGCCAGTACATTCCCCAGAAGAACCGCGACATCCTGGTCAATCTCTTCGATCTCGAGCACATCACCGTCGAGGACGTGATGACCCCGCGCGGCGCGATCGAGAGCATCGACCTGCGCGCGTCGCCGGCCGACATCCGGCACAAGCTCGCCACCAGCTACCACACTCGCCTGCCGGTGCTCGAGGGCGACAACGAGCGCGTGATTGGCGTGTTGCACCTGCGCCGCCTGCTCGGCCACGTGCTGCAGTCCGATTTCGACGTCGAGGAGTTGCACGGACTGGTCACCAAACCCTACTTCATCCCGGCCGATACGCCGCTCTACTCCCAGTTGCAGTTCTTCCAGGAGAACCAGCAGCGGCTCGCGCTTGTCGTCGACGAGTATGGAGAGTTGCTGGGCCTGCTGACCGTCGAGGACATCATCGAGGAATTGATCGGCAAGTTCACCACCGGCATGCCCGACAGCAGCGACAAGCTCGCCTGGGGCGAAGACGGCAGCGTCCTGGTCGACGGGGGGCAGAACCTGCGCGAACTCAATCGACGGCTCGGCCTCAATCTTCCGGTCGAAGGACCCAAGACGCTCAACGGGCTCATCCTCGAGTATCTGCAGGCCATTCCCGAGGCCGACCTTTCGGTCCGGATCGCCGGCGTGGCGATCGAGGTAATCCAGACCGAGGACAAGATGGTGCGCATGGCCAGGCTATTCCGACCGGATACCGTGCCGCAGCGCAACGAGGCCCCGGACTGAGCGAAGTGCCTGCGCCAAGCGGGTGATTTCCCCCATCGGGCCTTTACAAGCCGCGGCGCCGCGTGCAAGATCGATGTTCGTATGCCCGGATGATTTTTCGGACATACATCCACGCGCGACGGGTTGGTGAGGACTTCGCCGCCCGGAACGAGCCGGTTCGTACGCGCGACCCAGGAGGCTGATCGGAACACGAGATGGCAGCAAACCCCCAGCCCACCCTCAGCGGGCTCGCACGCGCACTGATCCAGCAAGGCCGCATCACCGAGGCCGACGCGCTTGCCTGTTCGACCAACGGCACCTCCGGGGGGCCCAATGCTTTCATCCAGGAACTCGCGCAGCGCAAGCTGATGAGTAACCCGGAGGTCGCGGCCTTTGCGGCAGAGACTTTCGGCTACCCGCTCCTGGACGTCAACGCGCTCGACCAGGCCGCGATACCGCGCGAAGCGATCGACCGCAAGCTGATCGGCAAGCACCAGGTCATCCCGCTCTCCCGGCGCCAGAACCGCCTGACGATCGCCACCGCCGATCCGTCGAACATGCGCATCCTGGATGAGATCCGCTTCCAGACCGGCATGCAGGTCGACCTCGTGGTGGCCGAAGCGGAAAAGCTCGCCAAACTGGTCGAAAAGGTCTCCGATTCGGCCGAAAAGGCCTTGCGCGATCTCACCGGCGACGACTTCGACATGGACCTCCTGCAGCAGGAGGGGCCGTCGGACAAGGAGAGCGACGACGCTGCGGCCGAAGTCGATGACGCGCCGGTCGTCAAGTTCATCCAGAAGGTGCTGGTCGACGCGATCAACGAGGGCGCCTCGGACATCCACTTCGAGCCCTACGAGAAGTACTACCGCATCCGCGTGCGCACCGACGGCGTGCTGCGCGAGATCGCCCAGCCGCCGCTGATCCTGAAAGACAAGATCGCGGCCCGCATCAAGGTCATCTCGCGGCTCGACATCTCCGAGAAGCGCGTTCCGCAGGACGGGCGGATGAAGCTGGTCCTCTCGCGCCACAAGGCGATCGACTTCCGCGTCTCGTCGCTGCCGACCCTGCACGGCGAAAAGATCGTGATGCGCATCCTCGATCCGTCCTCGGCGATGATGGGCATCGACGCGCTCGGCTACGAGCCCGACCAGAGGAAGGCGCTGATGGATGCGGTCGAGCGGCCCTACGGCATGATCCTCGTCACCGGCCCGACCGGCTCGGGCAAGACCGTATCGCTCTACACCTGTCTCAATATCCTCAATACCGCCGGCGTGAACATCTCGACCGCCGAGGATCCGGCCGAAATCAACCTGCCCGGCATCAACCAGGTGAATGTGAACGAAAAGGCCGGCCTCACCTTCGCCGCGGCGCTGCGCTCCTTCCTCCGCCAGGATCCCGACGTGATCATGGTCGGCGAGATCCGCGACCTGGAAACCGCCGAGATCTCGATCAAGGCGGCGCAGACCGGCCACCTGGTGCTCTCGACTCTGCACACCAACGATGCGCCGACCACGCTCGAGCGGCTAAAGAATATGGGCGTCGCGCCGTTCAATATCGCATCGTCGGTGATTCTGATCACGGCACAGCGACTCGCGCGACGGCTTTGCACGTGCAAGCAGCCGGTCGACATCCCGATCGAAGCCATGCTGCAGGCGGGTTTCAGCGCCGAGGACCTGAACGGAAGCTGGCAGCCGTATGGGCCGGTCGGTTGCGACCGCTGCAAGGGCAGTGGCTACAAGGGACGGGTCGGCATCTATCAGGTCATGCCGATCAGCGAGGAAATTGCGCATATCATCATGACGAACGGCAACTCGATGGACATCGCCGAACAGGCCCATCGCGAGGGCGTGCGCGATCTGCGCCAGTCCGGGTTGTTGAAGGTCAAGCAGGGCATGACGTCGCTCGAGGAAGTCCTGGCGACGACGAACGAATAGGCGTAAGCGGAAGACACATTCATGGCGACCACCACAGCGCAGGCCCGACGGGCTCCGGCGGCAAAACCAAAGGACCATCTGTTTCACTGGGAGGGCAAGGACAAGACCGGCAAGATCGTGCGCGGCGAGATGCGCGCCGCAGGCGAATCGATCGTGCAGGCGACACTGCGCCGCCAGGCGGTCACGATCACCAAGATCAAGAAGCAAAAGATGTCCCGTGGCCACAAGATCACGGAAAAGGACATCGCCCTCTTCACCCGCCAGCTCGCGACCATGATGCGCTCGGGCGTGCCGCTGCTGCAGTCCTTCGACATCGGCATCAAGGGCGCAACCAACCCCTCGCTCGCGCGGCTGCTGAACGAGATCCGCAACGATGTCGAGACGGGATCCAGCCTCTCGCAGGCCTTCAACAAGCATCCGCTCTACTTCGACAAGCTGTTCTGCAACCTGGTTGCCGCCGGCGAGCAGGCCGGCATCCTCGACAACCTGCTCGACCGGCTCGCGACCTACAAGGAAAAGATCCTCGCGATCAAGGGCAAGATCAAGTCGGCTCTCTTCTATCCGATCGCGGTCGTGGTCGTCGCCGTACTCGTCATCTCGGTGATGATGCTGTTCGTGATCCCCGAGTTCAAGAACGTGTTCTCGAGTTTCGGCGCCGACCTGCCCGCACCGACGTTGATCGTCGTCGCGATGTCCGACTTCTTCGTAGACTATTGGTACATCATGCTGGCAATCGTCGTCGGCACCATAGTCTCGATCAGTTACACGTACAAGCGCTCGACGGCGATGCAGAATGCGGTCGACCGTCTGGTGCTGAAGCTTCCGGTGGTCGGCGAGATCATCCTGAAGGCAACGGTCGCGCGCTGGGCGCGCACGCTGTCGACGATGTTCGCCGCTGGCGTGCCGCTGGTGGAAGCGCTCGATTCAGTCGGGGGCGCCTCCGGCAACCACGTCTATCTCACCGCGACCAAGCAGATCCAGACCGACGTCAGCACCGGCAGCAGCCTGACGGTGGCGATGCAAAGCGCCGACGTCTTTCCGACCATGGTCGTGCAGATGGTGTCGATCGGCGAGGAATCCGGCCAACTCGACTCGATGCTCAGCAAGGTCGCCGATTTCTACGAGGAAGAGGTCGACACCGCAGTGGCCGGCCTCTCGACCCTGCTCGAGCCCATCATCATGGTGTTCCTCGGCGTGGTCATCGGCGGCCTGGTGGTCGCGATGTACCTGCCGATCTTCAAGCTCGGCGCGGTCGTCTAGACTCGCAGCGTCGCATCGTCTCCTGCGCCCGGCCCTGTGCCGGGCGCTTCATTCCAGACCTCCCATGGCCGAATTGCTCGTCGAACCGATCGGATTCACCCTGCTCGCCGCGCTGCTCGGGCTCTTCGTCGGCAGCTTCCTGAACGTCGTGATCCATCGCCTGCCGCGCATGATGGAACAGGAGTGGCACGCGCAGGCGGCCAGCCTGCGCGGCGAGGAGCCGCCCGCTGCGGAGCGCTTGAATCTCGCCACCCCGCGCTCGCGTTGCCCGCATTGCGGTCACCTCATCACCGCGCTCGAGAACATCCCGGTGGTGAGCTACCTGATCCTGCGCGGGCGCTGCCGCCACTGCAGCGCGCCGATCGGGCGCCGCTATCCGGTCGTCGAGGTGCTGTCGGCGCTGCTGTCGGCTTACGCAGCCTGGCACTTCGGATTCGGTCTGGCGGCGCTCGGCGCGCTCGTCTTCATCTGGGCGATGATTGCGCTCGCCTTCATCGATCTCGACACGCAACTGCTTCCCGACAGCCTGACGCTGCCCCTGCTGTGGGGCGGACTCGCGCTCAACCTCGGCGGCACCTACGCCGAGCTGCCCAGCGCGGTGATCGGGGCGATGGCGGGCTACCTGGCGCTGTGGTCGGTCTATTGGCTGTTCAAGCTTCTCACCGGCAAGGAAGGCATGGGTTACGGCGACTTCAAGCTGCTCGGAGCGATCGGCGCCTGGCTGGGCTGGCAGGTGCTGCCGCTTACCATCCTGCTGTCGTCGCTGGTCGGCGCCGCAGTCGGCATCGGCCTGATCCTCTTCGCACGCCACGGGCGAAACGTTCCGATCCCCTTCGGCCCCTACCTCGCGGCAGCCGGCGTGCTCGCGCTTTTCTGGGGCGACGCGATCACGGCCGCCTACCTGGGGAGCTTCTGAGCGGCGCCCGCCGCTTGAAACCGCCGGCACCGCCCCCAACTTCCGGGCACCGCCCGCGCTGTGCGGGGGCGTCGGCACGCTTGCGCTCCGGCTTCTCGCTGCCGCAGGCTTACGCTAAACTTCATCGTTTGCTTTACGGGAGATTGCCATGCCGATCTACGAATACCAGTGCGAGAGCTGCGGCGTCCGGAAAGAGCACATCCAGAAGATGAATGCTGCGCCGCTGACCACCTGCCCCGAGTGCTCGAGCGAGCGCTACGTCAAGCTGGTGTCGGCCGCCGGCTTTCAGCTCAAGGGCACGGGCTGGTACGCGACGGATTTCAAGGGCGGCGGCTCCGCCTCCAAGCCGACCGAAAAGTCCGAGGCGCCCGCGCCGGCCGCAGGCTGCGGCGGCGCCTGCGCATGCCATCCAGGCTGAGCGCCGTCCGACGCCTCCTGACGAACACGACGCCGGCGGCACGGCCTCGGGCGTACCCGCGCCAGGCCGGTGTCCGTGCGCCGAAGGCTGCGGAGGCAGCGCGGGCGCGCGCCGCGGCGCAGACCGACCCGACCTCTTCACGCGGCACGGCCGCAATCTTCTAGTTCCGGAACCCCACTCATGCGTACTCACTACTGCGGCCAGGTTACCGCCGCCGATCTCGACCAGACGGTCACCCTGTGCGGCTGGGTCCATCGGCGCCGCGACCACGGCGGCGTCATCTTCATCGACCTGCGTGACCGCGAGGGTCTGGTGCAGGTGGTGTGCGACCCCGATCGGGCCGACACCTTCCGCACCGCCGAGTCGGTCCGCAACGAGTACGTGCTGAAGGTCTCCGGGAAGGTCCGCCGGCGCCCGGCCGGCACGGAAAACGCCAACCTCGTCTCGGGCGAGATCGAAGTGCTGTGCCACGACATCGAGGTCCTCAACGCTGCCGCCACGCCGCCCTTCCAGGTCGACGACGAGAACCTCTCCGAGAACGTGCGCCTCACCCACCGCGTGATCGACCTGCGCCGCCCGCAGATGCAGCACAACCTGAAGCTGCGCTACAAGGTCGCGATGGCGTTTCGCCGCTTCCTCGACGCCAACGGCTTCATCGACATCGAGACGCCGGTGCTCACCAAGAGCACGCCCGAAGGCGCGCGCGACTACCTCGTGCCCTCGCGCGTGCACCCCGGACAGTTCTTCGCGCTGCCGCAGTCGCCCCAGCTCTTCAAGCAGTTGCTGATGGTCTCGGGCTTCGACCGCTACTACCAGATCGTCAAGTGCTTCCGCGACGAGGACCTGCGCGCCGACCGCCAGCCCGAATTCACCCAGATCGACCTCGAGACCTCGTTCATGGACGAGGGCGAGATCACCGCGCTGGTCGAGTCGATGGTGCGCAGCGTCTTCCGCGAGACGCTCGGCATCGAGTTGCCGAGCCCGTTCCCGCGCATGAGCTACGCCGAGGCGATGCGTCGCTACGGCTCGGACAAGCCGGACCTGCGCGTAACCCTCGAGCTCACCGAGATCACGGACGCAGTCGCCGACGTCGCCTTCAAGGTCTTCAGCGGACCGGCCAACTCCGGCGGGCGCGTCGCAGCCATGCGCGTGCCCGGCGGCGCGAGCCTCACGCGCGGCGAGATCGACGAGTACACCCGCTTCGTCGGCATCTACGGCGCCAAGGGCCTTGCCTACATCAAGGTCAACGACGCGACAAAGCCGAACGAAGAAGGGCTGCAGTCGCCCATCGTCAAGAACCTCCACGAGCGGGCGCTCGTCACCATCCTCGAGCGTACCGGCGCGCAGTCGGGCGATCTGATCTTCTTCGGTGCCGACAAGACCAAGGTCGTGAACGACGCGCTCGGCGCCCTGCGCACCCGCCTCGGGCACGAAAAGGGCTTCGTCAACGGCGCCGCCTGGGCGCCGGTGTGGGTGGTCGACTTCCCGATGTTCGAGTACGACGAGGAAGAGAAGCGCTGGACCGCCTGCCACCATCCGTTCACCTCGCCCAAGGACGGCCACGCCGAGTTGCTCGAGAGCGATCCCGGCGCCTGCCTCGCCAAGGCCTACGATCTCGCCCTCAACGGGTGGGAGATCGGCGGCGGCTCGGTGCGTATCCACAAGGCCGACGTGCAGAGCCAGGTTTTCCGGGCGCTCGCCATCGGCGAAGAGGAAGCCCGCATCAAGTTCGGCTTCCTGCTCGATGCGCTCAAGTTCGGCGCACCGCCCCACGGCGGTCTCGCCTTCGGACTCGACCGCATCGTCACGCTGATGACCGGCGCCGAGTCGATCCGCGACGTGATCGCCTTCCCCAAGACGCAGCGCGCGCAGTGCCTGCTCACCGACGCGCCGGGCGAGGTGGACGAGAGGCAGTTGCGCGAGCTGCACATACGGCTGCGCCAGCGGGTCGACACGCAGGTCGAGGTCGCCAAGGGCTGAAGCTCGGCCGTTCGGACCGCGCCGGGTGAATCGACGCCGATTCGATCCGCCCGGCCCCGCCTTCGGCTCGGCAGCGCGCAGCACTTCTGCAAGTCGCCTCGCAGGGCGTAAGCTATACCCGGGCCACCCAGGCGCGACCGCGCGCCACCGTCGCGCGAGACCGATATGGCGCACCTCGAAGACATCAGCGTACTCGTCGTCGAAGCCAACCAGGGCATGCGTGCCCAGTTGCGCACGATGCTCGACAGCTTCAACGTCACCAGCGTGCAGTTCGCCTCATCGGCCGGCGCCGCGGTGCGCAAGCTGCGCGAGCGTCGCTTCGACCTGATTCTGTGCGAGTACGACCTGGGCGAGGGCCAGGACGGCCAGCACCTGCTCGAGGATCTGCGCAGCGCGCACATCATCCCGCTTGAAACGCTGTTCATCATGATCACGGCCGAGCGCAGCTACGAGCGCGTGGTCGGGGCGGCCGAGCTCGTCCCCAATGACTACATCCTCAAGCCGCTCACCGCCGGCACGCTGCAACAGCGACTCCAGCGCGCCCTCGACAAGCGCGAAGCATTCCTGCCCGCCTACCGCCTGGTCGGTGCCGACGATGTTCCCGGCGCGATCGCCTACTGCGCCCGAGCCGAAGCCCAGCACCCGCGCTACCGCACCGATCTGCTGCGTCTGCGGGCCGAACTCCTGGTCGACCAGGGCCGCATGATCGAAGCGGAGTCGCTTTATCGGGAGGTTCTCGCGAGCCGGCCGGTTCCATGGGCACGTCTGGGACTTGCGCGCGTGCTGATCGCCGGACGTCGGCTCGAGGAGGCTCTGCCGGTGCTCGAAGCGCTGGTTGCCGAGAGCGCTTACTACCTCGACGCCTACGACTTGCTCGCGCGCACGCGGCTGGAACTGGGACAGCCCGAAGGCGCCCGCGACATCCTCGCCAATGCGGTGCAGCTCTCCCCGCACCGGGTCGGACGCCTGCGCCAGTTCGGCGAGGTCTCGATGACGGTGGGCGACTACGAAGCGGCGGAGCAGGTCCTGGGCGAGGTGGTGCGCAAGAGCAAGTATTCGGACCTGCGCACGCCCGAGGATCATGTGCGCCTGGTGCGTGCGCAGCTGGCTCGCGACCGTGTCGCCGAAGCCGAATCGACGATTCGCGATCTCGAAAAGTCGATGGCCGGATTGCCGGGCACCGAAGCTTGCCGCGGCCTTTCCCGGGCCCTGGTGAGCCAGCGCACGGGCGACGCGGAAGGCGCCCGCGCCGCCCTGCAACGCGCGATCGGTGCCGGACAGCAGGGCGCGGACCTCTCGGTGGAACTCCGACAGCAGCTGGTGCGTGCCTGTCTGGATGCCGGCCTGGAGGCCGAAGGCAGCGACCTGGCCGTCGAGATTCTGCGCAACGCCGCCGACGAGGAAACGATCGAGACGACCCGCTCGATGTTGCGCCTCGGCGGCCGCGAAGCTCTGGCCGAGGCCATCGAGGAGCGCCTGTTGCTCGAGGTCAAGGGTTACATCGCCACCGGCGCTGCCAAGGCAAAGGCGGGCGACTACGACGGCGCGGTCAAGGAGATGATGTCGGCCGTGCGCAAGATGCCGGGCAGCCCCCAGGTGCTCTTCAACGCGGCGCTCGCGCTGCTGCGCCACATCGAGCACAACGGCTGGAACGAACGCTTTGCGACGCAGGCGCGCTCGCTGATTGCCCGCTCGCGCCGGCTCGATCCGGCCAATCCGCGCCTCACAGCGATCACCGACTTCATGCAAGGCCTGGTCGAGCGCTACGGCGTCCGGCAGAGTCCGGCCGCCTCGGGCGGGCAATCGCCCGGCTTGCCCGGCTGACCCTGCCGATGAGGCGCGCCGAGCGCATGCTCGTCCGCTTTCTGCAAGCCCTCATCTCGCGCGGACTGGGGTCTGTTGCCGCCCTCACCGGCTTGCTGCTGACGCTCGCGCTCGTCAGCGCCTGCACTGCCGACGCCGATTCCCGTGCCTCAGCCCTCGATCTGCCCGCCGAAGCGATCCAGACGCTCGACCTGATCCGCCAGGGCGGACCCTTTCCCTACCGGAAGGACGGCACCGTGTTCCAGAACCGGGAAGGCCTGCTGCCCCAGAAGCCACGCGGCTATTACCGCGAATACACGGTGCCCACGCCCGGCGCACGCGATCGCGGAGCCCGCCGCATCGTCGCGGGGGGCAACCCGCCGGAGGTCTTCTACTACACTGCGGATCACTACCGCAGCTTCACGCGCATCCCCGTCGAACCATGAATGCCACGGACCTCGCCTCCCGACTCGCGCGCCATGGCGACGCCGGGCTCTATCGTCTTCCGGCCGGCCGCCTCGCCGACCTCGAGGCGGCCGCCGATGCGCTCGGACTCGAGCACGTCAGGGCCGATCTGTCCGATTGTCGCGACAAGCCCGCCTTGCTCGCCCGGATCGCCGAGGCATTGCGCTTTCCCGAATGGTTCGGCCACAACTGGGACGCGCTCGCCGACTGCCTGACCGACCTGGATTGGATGCCGGCCCGGGGTTACGTGATCGTGCTCGACGGCGCGGACGCGCTTCGCACGGAGAGCCCGGCCGAGTTCGCCGCCGCCGTCGAGATCCTCGCGGAATCGGCGCACGACTGGGCCGAGCGCGGGACGCCGATGTGGATCTTCGTCGGCCTTGCAGGCGACGACCCGTCGCTGCCCGATCTCTGAACATGGCCGGCTCCGCCTTCAAGCAACCGGTGTCGGTGCTGGTGGTGATCCACACCCCGTCGATGCGATTCCTCCTGCTCGAGCGGGTTGCGCCCGCCGGATTCTGGCAGTCGGTGACCGGCAGCCTCGAGCCCGGCGAGACACCGCTGCAGGCGGCGGTGCGCGAGACGGCCGAAGAGACCGGGATCCTGGCGACCCCGACGATGCTGCGCGACTGGCGCCACACCTACCGCTTCGAGATCCATCCTCAGTGGCGCATCCGCTACGATCCCGCGGTCACCCACAATGTCGAGCACCTCTTCAGCCTGTGCGTCGGCGAAGAGCCGTCCGTCCGAATCGCCCCTTCGGAGCACCGCAGACACCTCTGGCTCCCCCGCCTGGAAGCGGCGGAGAAAGTCTTCTCCTGGACCAATCGCGACGCGATCCTGCGCATCTGATTCCGCCGCATGCAGTGGCAGGAGCGACGACTCGAGGCCGGCCCGAATCCGGGCAGCGGAACCCTTGAAATCCCTGTGAGCGGACCTATATTCAGGGTGAGGACATCATGCCAATGGCACAACCCGCAAGGAGGAAGATCATGGCCAACATCATTCGTCGCGATCCGCTTGATGAACTGTTCCGCGGCTTCTTCGTGCGCCCGGTCGACTTCGGCCAGGGCACCGGAGTCGAGGCGCCCGAGATGCGTGTAGACGTCAAGGAGAATCCGGACGGCTATCAGGTGCACGCCGAGTTGCCCGGCATCCGCAAGGAGGACATCCACGTCCATATCGATGGCCCCGTCGTCTCGATCAGCGCCGAGCGCAAGCAGGAGAAGGAGGTCAAGGACGGCGAGCGCGTGTTGCGCACCGAGCGCTACTTCGGCAAGGTGTCGCGCAGCTTCCAACTCGGACAGGAAGTCGATGAAGGTACCGCCTCGGCGAAGTTTGCCGACGGCGTGCTCGAACTCACCCTGCCGAAGAAGGCGCAGGCCCAGGCGAAGCGCCTGACCATCGACTGACCACCGCCCGTCCGGGGTGCGGCCCGCAGGGCATCGCGGCGCGCCCCCGACGGTTGCCCGGCAGACGCCGCCGCCGGCACAATGGGGCCTCGCCCACCCCACGGAAACATCGGTCTTGCCCCTGCTCGCGGCGCTCGCAACCCTGCTGATTCTCCTGATGCCCGCCTCCGTCCGGGCCGACACGATTCTGGTCGGCCCGGGCGAGGCGGTCGTCCGCATCGCCGACGCCGCCAGGCTTGCGCGCGATGGCGACACCGTCCTGATCCTGCCGGGCGAGTATCGAGGGGATGTCGCGGTCTGGCTGCAGCGCAATCTCACCATCCGCGGCGTGGGCGAGCGCCCGGTCCTGATCGCCGACGGCGCGCACGCCGAAGGCAAGGCAATCTGGGTGATCCGCGACGGCGACTTCCGTATCGAGAACATCGAGTTTCGCGGCGCCCGGGTGCCGGACGGAAACGGTGCCGGCATCCGCTTCGAACGTGGCCGTCTGGAGGTGCGCGACAGCGCCTTCCTGGACAACCAGAACGGAATCCTGACGGCCAATTTCGAGGACGCGGAGCTCGTCGTGCGCGACAGCCTGTTCGCCGAAGCGCCGCGCGACGGCACCACGCTCGGCCATCTGCTCTACGTCGGTCGCATCGCTCGCCTCGAAGTGCGCGGCAGCCGCTTTCACAATGGCCACGAAGGCCACCTCATCAAGTCGCGCGCCCGCGAGAACGAGATCCGCTACAACCTGATCTACGACGGTCCCGGCGGCGGCGCGTCCTACGAGCTGGAGTTTCCCAATGGCGGCGATGCCCTCGTGGTCGGCAACGTCATCGGGCAGAGCGCTGCCACGCAGAACCCCATCCTCGTCGCTTACGGCGCCGAAGGCCCGGCCTGGCCCCGCAACCGTCTGGTGCTCTCGCACAACACCCTGATCACCGAGGGCTTGCGACCCGCCTGGTTCGCGCGAGTCTGGGACGAACACTTTCCTGCGGGGATCGACGTACTCACGCGCAACAACCTGACCTCGGGATTCGGGATGTTCACGCTCCGGCTGCCGGGCAATCACGCCGGCAACATCCCCCTTCCGCCCGGCGTGCTGGGCGATCCGTCGACGCTCGACTTCACGCTCAGCGCCTCGTCCTCCTTGCGTGGCCTCGTGTCGGACGCCCGTGGCACCGGCCGTGATGGCCTCCTCCCAACAGCGGAATTCGCCTTTCCGGTCGGGACTTCGCCGCTCACTCCACCGGAGAAATGGGCTCCCGGCGCTTTCCAGGCGCCGCATGTGATCGACGTGCGCACCGATTCCCTCACCCGCTGAGAGGGCGACTGGCGGACGGCCCACGCAGCCCCATCGCGGCAAAGGTCAGCAGGAAGAACAGCAGCGCGAGTCGCGGCACGTCGACCAGACTGTCGAATGCCCCAACGACAAAGAACCCGGCAAACCCGCCGGCGAGCGCGGGCGCCAGCGGATGGCGCGCCGCACCGCCGAGCGCCACGCGAAAAAGGGCCGCCAGCGTCAGCACGGTAAAGGCCGCCAGACCAAACCAGCCGTGCTCGACCAGATAGTGCAGCCACAGGTTCTTTGCATGCCACGGCAGGTGGTGACGGTCGCTGGTGAAGAACCAGCGCGCCGTACCCTGATCGAAGCCGCCGTTTTCGACCAGCTCGCGCCCCCGCGCATCGCGGACCGAGAGGTGGGCCACATCGACCAGTTGGCGGCCGGGATTGGCGATGGACAAGACCAGCCCGCGGCCGAACAGTCCGCTGGCACCTCCTAGATTCTGCCGCTCCAGTGCAAGTTCGACCGTCTCCCACTCCCCGGAGCCGGGCACACGCATCGCCTGATGGGCGCAGGAATAAAGGTCGTAGAGCAGATGCTTGCGGCAAAGCTCCACATGCAGGCCTGCATCGCCTTCCGGTCCGCGAACGCGCGCCTCGATCGCGAAAGGTGGCTCGGCATCGCGCACCACCCGTTGCGACACGCGGTAGAGTTCCCCGAAGCCCAGCGTATGCCGCGGGCCGCCCAGCCGCAGCACGTCTCCATAACCATCGGTGACAAGGCTGTGGCTGCCGGGCCGTGCATCGGCGGCGTGCCAGAAGTAGCGCTCGGCGAACTGCCCGGTGCCGATCCCGACCCAGTTTTCGTGCGCTCCGGCCGGCAAGGCGAGGGTGATCGCCCAGTGCAGCTTCCGTCCGGCGAGATCCTTTTCGATCGCGGCCAGCCGCTCACTCGCGTAATAGGTGTTGAGCGTGATCACCGCCCCAGCCGCCGTCGCGACGACCATGGCGCCGAAGATCATGCCGCGAAGGTCTGCCCGCCAGGCGAGCGCAGCGTGCATGCGGGCACCGACCAGCGGCAGCAGCAAGGCTGCAGCGGCCGCAAGGCTCGGCGCGAACGCCGTCGGCCCGCCCCAGTAGGCCGATACCAGCACCGCATTGACGGCGACCCACCCCGCGCATCCGAGCGCCGCGCGCGCGCGCAGCGCTTCGCCGGTAGCGCGTCCGGGCAGCAGCGCAAGCATGAAGAAGACCGCGACGCTCACCGCGTAGATGACGTAGACACCCTTGGGCAGCCAGAGCAGTGCCGCGAAACTCGCCAGCGCGCCCAGGACGGCGAACGCGGCAGCGGCCCAGAGTCCGCCCTGAGCCCTGGGCACCATCGGGCCGGCGGCATAGACGACGCCGGCGAGCCCCACCCAGGCGGCCAGGCCCCGATAGCCGCCTCCCTGAAATACGCCGGCCATCAGCCATATCGCCCCCGCAGCCAGCAGAGCGACGGCGATGCCCACGACGGTGCGCACCGCCACCCCGGATGTCGACCGGGCACGCGGGCGCCACAAGAGCCACAGGGTCAGTGCGGCACCGACCACCACCCCCCCATAGAGTCCGCGCGAAAACGTCGTGAACACGGCATAGCCGGCAAGCGCGAGCAGCACCGCCAACCCCAGCAGGCGGGTATCCGAGCGGGTCTGCCAGGCGGCCCCGATCAGGAAGGGCAGGGACAGCGCCAGCCAGCCGTCCAGCGCCGCGCCGCCGACGTTTGCCTCCCAGAACAGTGCCGTCGTCCGGTAGTCGGTGGCAAAGTCGGTGAAGCCGGTATAGGCGAGGCGCTCCCACAGCGCCGCGAGCGACACCGCGAGCACCCCGCACAACACACCTGCCGCCAGGCGGCGCCCGGCGCCTTCAGGGTCGCGGCGAAACGCGACCGCGAGCAGCGGCAACAGGAGCAGCGCAAACAGGAAGCCCTTGGCAAGCCGCGGGCCGTTGAGCGGGCTCGCATAGCCGACCAGCAGCGCGGGATCGAGCGGCAGCTCGAACAGGACCCGCCAGTGCGTCGACACCACGTAGCTTGCGGTCATCGCCGCGACCAGCAGCCACTGGATCGGCCCGAAGCGCCATGACCGAGTGCTGCCCGTCGCCGATACGGTACCGCCGAGCGCCTGGACGCCCGCCACCGCGAGCGTCGCCAGCACCAGCGCGTCGCTCTCGGTGAGGTAGATCATCCCCGTAAACGGCGCGAGATCGACGACCGGAAGGAGTGCCGGCAGGGCCAGCAGCCACAGATCGCGCCGCCGGACAATCGCAGCCGTGTACAGCGCTAGGCCGGCAAGCGGCGGCGCGAGGCCGAAGGGATGGGTGGCGACGAACAGCACACAGCCTGCGACCCCCAGGATTGCAGCCAGCACGCAATAGGCCCTCGCCGCCACTCCCGGCCCACCGTGCGCCCGGACCGCCCGTGCCTCCCCCATGCCACCTCCCCCTGACCGATCCGGGCACTTTAACCAATCGATCGAACGCTGTCGCGCCGAATCCCGCACCATGCCCTGGGCGCCGCTGCCCACCCAACGTGCGCCGGGTTAAAATCGCGCCCAAGCCGACCCGAGGACCCCAAGATGCCCACCGATCCGACCCCCATCGACACGCGCAGCACCGCACCTGCCCTCAAGGCCGAGATCCTGGCCGAGGCGCTGCCCTACATCAAGCGCTTCTTCGACAAGACCATCGTCATCAAGTACGGCGGCAACGCGATGACCGACCCCAGGCTCAAGGACTGCTTCGCGCGCGACGTGGTGCTGCTCAAGCTGGTCGGCATGAACCCGGTGGTCGTGCACGGCGGCGGCCCGCAGATCGAATCCCTGCTCGGCCGCGTCGGCAAGAAGGGCGAGTTCGTCGAAGGCATGCGCGTGACCGATGCCGAAACGATGGAGATCGTCGAGATGGTGCTGGGCGGCCAGGTGAACAAGGAGATCGTCAATCTCATCAACCAGCACGGCGGCAAGGCCGTGGGCCTGACCGGCAAGGACGCAAGCTTCATCCGCGCGAAAAAGTTGATGATGCAGAAGAAGGACGCGCCGCTCGGCGACGTCGTCGACATCGGTCAGGTCGGCCAGATCACCGCCATCGATCCGAGCCTGATCGCCTTCCTCGATCAGGGCGACTTCATCCCGGTGATCGCGCCGATCGGCGTCGGCACCGACGGCGAGACCTACAACATCAACGCCGACGTCGTCGCCGGAAAGCTCGCCGAAATCCTCAAGGCCGAAAAGCTCGTCCTGCTCACCAACACGCCCGGCGTGCTCGACAAGAGCGGCAAGCTGCTGACCGGCCTGACCCCGCGCGACATCGACGCCCTGGTCGAGAATGGCACCCTGTCGGGCGGCATGCTGCCGAAGATCGGCTCCGCGCTCGACGCCGCGCGCAGCGGCGTCAAGTCGGTGCACATCATCGACGGTCGCGTCGAGCACTGCCTGCTGCTGGAGATCCTGACCGACCATGGCGTCGGGACCATGATCAAGAGCATGTAGAGCGGCGGCGGGCTAGAGTCCGAGCCAACGGGCGATGATGTTGCGCTGCATCTCCGACGTGCCCGAGTAAAGAGTGCTGCCGACCGCGTCGCGCAGCGCACGCTCGACCTCGTACTCGACCATGTAGCCGTACCCGCCGTGGATCTGGACCGCGTCGAGCGAGGCGCGCAGCAGCGACTCGCTCGTCGCGAGCTTCGCCATCGCGGCATCGAGCGACGCATTGCGAAGATGGTCCAGGCGCCACGCCGCACGGTACGTCAGCAGGCGCGAGGCTTCCAGCTGCACCTTCATGTCGGCGATCTTGTGGGCCACCGCCTGGAACTTGCCGATCGCCTGTCCGAACTGCTGGCGCGTGCGGGCGTAGGCGATCGACGTCTCGAGCAGCCGCTCCATCGTGCCGATGTGGCTCGCGACCAGCAGGCAGCGCTCCCAGTCCATCGCCGTCGCGAACACCGCCGCGCCCCCGCCGACGCGGCCGAGCACGGCCTCGGCCGGCACTCGCAATTCCTCGAACACCAGTTCGCCCACCGGTGACGTCCGCAGACCGAGCTTCTCGAACTTCTGGCCAGACGAGAACCCCGGCATGCCGCGCTCGACGAGGAAGGCCGTCAGCCCGCCGTGGAAACCCTTGTCCGGATCGGTGACGGCAAAGACGACGGCCACGTCAGCGATCGGACCGTTGGAGATGAACGTCTTGCTGCCGTTGATGCGCCACCCGTCGCCATCGGGTTCGGCACGGGTGCGCATGGCGAACGTATCGGACCCGGATCCGGGCTCGGTAATCGCATGGGCCCCGATCATCGACCCGTCGCACAAGCCCGGGAGATAGCGCTGCTTCTGCGCCTCGCTGCCGTGGCGCCAGACCGGCACCACGCAGGCAAGCAGGTGGGCGCACAGCGAGAACACCAGGCCGCTGTCCCGGCAACCGTAGCCGAGCGCCTCGAGCACCACCGCGCAGGAGAGCGCATCGAGCCCCCGCTCCGCCGTAGTCCTCCGGGACCGGCAGCCCCTGTATGCCGATCGTGGCACATTCGCGCCACAGCTCGCGCGAGAAGACCTGCTCGCGGTCGCGCTCGGCGACCTCCTTGTTGAGCACGCCCCGTGCGAAGCGTACCGTGCTCTCGCGCATCAGCTTCTGCTCGTCCGAGAAGGCGAAATCCATCAGCCGAGCTCCTTCAGGCTCTGGTAATCGACCTTGGAGGTCGAGGTCTTGGGCAGCGCGTCGAGCCAGGAAAAGCGGTCCGGAATCATGTAGAGCGGCAGGCGTTCGGCGCAGAAGCGCTTCAGTTCGATCAGTGAAGCCTTGCGGCCGTCCCGGCTGCTCAGGAACGCGGTGATGCGCACACCCGCTTCGGCATCGGGGGCGGCCACCACCGCCACCTCCTTGATCGCCGGATGCTGGTAGAGCCCCGCCTCGATCTCGCCCAACTCGACACGATATCCGCGCCGCTTCACCATCCGGTCGCGCCGGCCGCGATAGGTCAGGTTGCCGTCGGGCTGTTCGACGACGATGTCGCCGGTGCGATACCAGCGCATGCCGTCGGCGTCGACGAGAAAACCGCGCTCGGTCTGCTCGGGCAGCATCCAGTAACCCTGCATGACACCCGGTCCGCTGATGCACAGCTCGCCCTCTCCGCCCGCCGCGACCGCGGCGTTCGACTCGTCGACGACCACTCCGCGCAGGTGCTCGCAGACCCTGCCGATCGGATAGGGCGCCGTACGGTCGTCCGGCACGGGCGGGATGACTTCGTAATAGGTGCAGACGTTCGTCTCGGTCGGGCCGTACAGATTGTAGTAGCGCGGACCGGGCACGAGTGCGCAGAGGCTGCGCAGATGCTTGACCGGGAAGACCTCGCCGGCGAAGAGCACCAGCCGCAGTGCCGAGAAGTCGTGGCGGTCGAGATCGCCGAACTGCGCCATGAGACTCAGTATCGAAGGCGCCGAGTACCAGATCGAGATGCGCTCTTCGGCGATCAGGCGGGCGAGGTGCAGGGCATCCTTGGCCCGTTCCTCGGGAACCAGCACCAGCGTCGCACCGTGCTTGAGGGCGACGTGCACATCCAGGATGGACAGATCGAAGTGCAGCGGCGCGTGCGATGAGAAGCGATCCCCGGCCTGCGGCCTGAAGGTGTCGGAGCACCAGTCGATGAAGCTCACGGCGTTCTCGTGCGACAGCATCACTCCTTTCGGCCGGCCCGTCGAACCGGAGGTATAGAGAATGTAGGCGAGATCGCCCGGGCGGGACTGCGCATCGGCGCGGGCGGGCGCGGCGCTCGACGCATCGGCGCGGTCGAGCGCCTGCGCGAGCGCCACGCCGCCACCGGGATCCTGCAGTTCGATCAGAGGCGGCACCGCACCGAGCGCCCGAAACTCCTCGACCAGCCGGTCGACGAAGCGCGTCTCGAGCAGGATCGCCGAGACCGCGCAGTTGTTCAGGATGTAGGCGTTTCGGGCCGGCGGCGCGTCGGGATCGACGGGGACATAGGCGGCACCGGCGCGCAGCACCCCGTACAGGGTCGCAATCGCGTCGATCGACTTGCGCATGTACAGCCCGACCCGCGCCCCCGGCCCTACCCCCATCGCGATGAGCCGGTCGCGCAGGCGCGCCGACAAGGCGTCCAGGGCCGCGTAACCGATCGAGCGGCCGCCCGGCTCGACCACGGCGGGGTGTTCGCCCCGTTGCGCCGCCATCGGCGCGAACGAAGCATGCAGAGGACGATCCGGGCTCATCGCGATCACCCCCTCTTCGACGCAAGCAGCGCCGCGATGTCGCGAATCGTATCGAGGTGCTCCTTGTCCGCCTCGTGGGCCTCGAGCACGATCCCGTAACGCTCCTCGAAGTGCAGGACCATCTTGAGCGTCGCGATCGAGTCGAGGATCCCGCCGCTGATGAGCGGCAGGTCGTCGGTCAATTCGTCGGGATTCTCCCCCGGCAGGAACTCCTCGAGAATGAAGTCGCGCACCTCCTTCCTGAAATCGGTGTCCCCGCTCATAAGACTCTCCCTTGGTCGAATGGGTCGTGATTCACTGGCGTGCAGAGCGGAATATCGTGCCCCTGTGTTGCGACAATTCGTCGAAAAGCCGCTCCGCGATCAATCGGTGGCCGGCCGCATTGGGATGGTCGTCCCACGGCGCAAGGCGCACCGCATCGATCGGCTGATCGCCGTACAAGTCCTCGAGGTTGATGATGACGAATCCCGCGTCGCGCGCGATCTGGATGGTCTCGGGCGTCTCCTCCTGCCATGCGCCTTCGCGGACCTGCGGGAGAAAGATCCACACCGGAACGACCCCACGCCGGCGCGCCTCGCCGGCGATGTATCCATACACGTAGGCGAGCACGTCGCGGGCATGGGGCTCGAGCCGGGCACGCGCGAGCGAGCGCTCGGTGCCGGGGGCGAGGCCGGCGCGCTCCACGATCGAGCGCAGCCCCTCGTACGGGATGTCGATGCGCTGGCCGATCACTTCGGCGAGATAATCGGTCGCGCGGGAGATCTCGCGGCCGGTCGCGACATAGAAGATCGCATCGGGCTGAAACTCGAAGGCGCGTTCGACCACCACCATCTGCTGCGTGGGCTGGTGGCCGGCCACCCCCATGTTGAGCAGTTCGAAGCGGGCGAACTCGCCGCCCGCCCACTCGCTGTTCAGGCGGTCCTCGACGAGCGCCTCGAACGTCTCGCCGTCGGCGACCCCCCATCCCATCACCGAAGATGCTCCAAGTACGGCGGCGCGGAAAGTCCCGGCCGCCGGCAAGAGATCGTAGTCGCGGTCGCGCATGCCGAAACGGTTGATGCTGAGGGTGCCGTAGCGCGTCGACTGGACGAAGGAGGGGATCAGTTCGGTCTGCGCGAACCCGCCGACGAACTGCTTGACGTTCGCGTTATCGACGTCCAGCCAGTTCTTGGGCTTGTTCATATACACCTCCCACAGCTGGGAGTTGAAACGATCGACCGACAGCAGCCCCTCGTAGTAGCCCCGCTCGAGCTTGGCGGTATCGAGACGGCTCAGATGTCCCGAGCGCAGCGAATGGACGAAGGTTCCGACCTCCTGCCCCATGCGCGAGTGCACACCCTCGACGCTGATGCCGATCAGCGCCACCAGCGAGGCGACGGTCATCGCCCGGCTCCTCTGCCAGACGCGGTCGCTCACCGCCGAGGCACGGACATTGCGCAGCGAATCGCCGGGCAGGCTGCCGATTGCGATGACCGCCAGGACGAGACCCGGATAGACCAGGATCTCCAGGCTGTAGCTGCCGCCCAGTGCCCGCCACAGCCCGAACCAGGACTCGAGGGATTCGGAAGTCCAGAACGACCAGAGGATGCAGATGAACCAGAAGGTCGCATAGGTCTTGAGGATCAGCACCCCCGTATCGCGCCAGCCCCGCGCCGGTGCGCCGAGACGGCGCGTGCGCCCGCGCTTCATCTCGTAGAGTGAGTTCGCCACCACCAGCAGCCCGAGAATCGTCCAGAACAGGATGTCCTGCACAACCAGCAGCATCGTGCCGCGCAGCCAGAACCACTGGTAGGCATGCAGGAACCACGTCATGATGAACACGTAGAGCGTGGCGATCACGAGGGCCTTCTCGGTACCCAGCTTGCGCAGCCGGAACACCGCCGGGTAGTAGAAGACCTTCTGCATGAAGTCCTTCCAGTAGATGTTGATGCGTCGCCAGAAGTCGGTGAAGCTCGAGGCGAGCAGGAATCGATTGTGGGTCTCGGGCAGCCTGAAACCGAACAGGCACAGCATGCCGATGATCAGGTGGAACAGGCCCGAGACGCGCAGGTACAGAAGGAAATTCGATACGAGATACTGGCCGAGTTGCGCCGGGTCCGTCACCTCGTGCGGGGCGAGCGTCAGGTAGTAATAGACGACGCGGTAGAGAATGAGGTGGATCACGCCGCGCACCATCCACTCGATGCCGACCTGGTAGATCCGGTATGCATCGTCGTCGAAGTAGTTGCGCCGGAAGGTCTTGTAGTCGACGACGGGAAAGAGCGGAAAGCAGGCGTTGGGCAGCATGAAGAAGTAGGCGAGCGACTGCGTGGGCGATGCCGGAGCCTTCTCGTGGCGCAGATCGTAGAAATAGACGATCAGCCGGAACATGAACATCGCCCCCAGGATCGGCCAGACCGCCTCGGACCAAGGGGCTGCGAGATAACCGGCCCGCTGCAGCGCGAGTACGCCGACCACCGCGAGCAGTAGCGCGGCACGCCAGACGAAGGCGACCGGCAGGTGGCAAATCGCGATCAGCCCCAGCCCGATCGCCACGAGCCAGGCCGCGTTCTCTGCGCCCAACACGACCACGATCCCCGCAAGGCTGAGGAGCACGAAGAACGGCAGGCGCAGCCGCAGGGGCAACCAGGCACTGATCGCGAACCCACCGAACGCGAGCGTCGCGAGCCGAAGGAAAGCTGCCGATTCGATCTGGAACTGGCGCAGCAGCAGCAGGACGAGCCCGAGTTGCGCGAGTATCACGACATAGTCGACGAGCCCGATGCGGCCCGCCTGTCGCGCATCCCCGACCCCCTGGTCCGACAGACCGATCGCAGCGCTTGTGCCCATCGCCGACACCTCCCCAGGATCGCCCCATGCGGCGCCACCGCCATTGCGAGCGCCCGGTCAGGGGGCCCGGCACGTAGGATGACGACATTCTACGCGGCGATTATTCCCAGTTTCGAGAACAATGTCACGCTCTGATTGAGCGCCGGTCGGGCGGGTTCGCGGCGCCCGGAACCGGACGAACGGGAAGCGCGTGAGCTGCCAGCCCTACGGCCGGGGCTTCTCCCCGATCGCGCCGTCGAGTCCGGCAAGCCAGTCCAGGCTGGTGCGCGCGACCTCCTCCCGGGCTGCCTCGTTGGAACACGTGTGGTCGGCATCGGGCGCATGCACCACCGTTCCCGGCCCGCCGGGAACGAGCATCCGCGCCCACTCCGGACGCGAACGCAGCATCGCCTCGAACTCCCGCGCGACGTAGTCGCGACCGCTGAGGATCACAAGGAACGGTGCGCCGTTTGTGGCCAGTGCGGCCGCCATGCGGAAAGGCAGGTCCGCAGACGGCGATTCCCGATCGCGCGACGCGCGCCGATCGCAGGCCGCACGAATGGCGCCGACGAAGCCTTTCACCGATTGCGCCGGGCGCAGCCGCCCCGAAGCGAGCTTGGCCCAGAAGGACCCGTCAATGAGCCTCTTCAGGTAATAGTGCCGAAGCCGGGTCCGGGCCTCTCCCCCCGCCGTGCGAACCCACGGATTCGCAAGAACCAGCCCGCCGACCCGACGATCGAGCCGCGCGTAGAGGCACGCCGCGCTCGCCGCATCGCACAACCCCCACAGCACCACCCGCCGCAGCTCCGGCACCTCGGCGACGAAAACGTCGATCGCCGCACGAATGTCCTCATCGATGGCGTCGAACGTCCGCGCTTCGCCCGTGCTGTCGCCGCAACCGCGGTGGTCGAAACGCATGGACGCGACACCCCGCTGGGCGAGGTAGCGGGCCAGATGGACGAACTGGCGGTGGCTGCCGATGCGGTATTGCGGCCCCCCGACGACGATCAGCACGCCGGTCACGCACGTGGCGGCCGTCTCGGGGCGGGTCACGATGCCGACCAGCGCGTCGCCCGCGCAGTCGAACACCCGGGCGGACTCGAGCACGTTCATGCGAGGAAGCGGGCGAGCGCGGCGCACGAGCGCTCGATCAGCCCCGGGGCCGCCTCGATCTCGACGCTCTGCCAGAAGGCCGGCCCGACCACCGCCTCGGCCGCGATCTCAACGCCGGCTTCATATGCCCGCCGGACGAGCGCCTCGACCGCCGGGGACACCGATGCGCGTTGCGCGGAAGCGATCTCGAAGAGGGCAGCCGGACCGATGCGGCACTCGCCGGCCGCGTGCAGGCGTGTCGCCGCGGCTGGCGCTGCCTGCGGCGCCTCTTCGACCGCAAATGACGACTCGAGCCGGGCCGCGGCCATGCCTGCGGCGAGCGGCGACGAGATACGATAGCCGGCCACCTCGACCGCTTCGCCCGCTGCGAGGCGGGCGCGCAGGCCAGCTACCGTCGCCTTCGCCTCGCCGCCTTCGAGCATCTCGCCCGCCGCTTTGAGCCGCAGGAAGGCCGCCAGATGCCGATCGCCGTCGAACACGGGTTGCCACATCAACCACGGCGGGCGCTCGCCCGAGGCGGCCAGCCAGTCTGCGGCGACCAGGCTCCCCGCACGCAGCGTCCACAGCGCGAGCGGCCCCTCGCACTGCCCGCGCAGCCACCGCCAGGCGAGCGCGGCGTCGTCGATCCAGTCGTGCCAGGCGGCGTCGCCGAAGTCGCCGGCGCTGTCGCCGCAACCGAGATGGTCGATCTGCAGCACCAGCCAGCCCTGCGCGGCGAAGGCACGGGCCGCCAGCGCCGCCATGCGGCGGGTCTTGTTCAGCTCCTCGGCAAAGGGATGGAGATAGAGCAGGCCGCCCACCGGGGCAACCGAAGGACGAGTCGCCAGGCAGAAGCGCCGGCCGGAGCGCGCATCGAGAAAGAAGGCGTCCGGCTTCAAGGCGCAGCCGGTCAGCCGGCGTGGGCCTGCTTGCCCTCGACGAAGGCGACGAGCGAACCGACGCTGCCAAAGGTGGAGCCGTCGATCTCGTCATCCTCGACGAAGAAGCCGAAGCGCTCCTCGAGCAGGTTGATCACGCCGACCACCGCCATCGAGTCCAATTCGGGCAAGGCTCCGAGCAACGGCGTATCGAGGTCGAAATCCGCGGCCCGACCATCGAGGCTCAGGACTTCGTCGAGAATCGCGAGGACTTCGTGCTTGGTATTCAATCGGATGCTCCGGTCGATTCACTTTCGAGGGCGCCAGACGCGCCGGCACTGCTCTTGCGGCTTGCGCCTTGCGGCAGGGGGAAACATACCACTGCGCCCCCGCTAGCGCGACACCTCCCCGCGGTCCGACGCCCGTCGGGCTGCCCGCTGCGGGGATCGGCGCCCCGAGCCGCCGGCTACGCCGTCGCCCATATGACGAATTTTTCGGCCTCGCCGCAATCGCCTATTATATGCCGTCGATCCCTGAACACCGGCCTGCTGCCGACGAACACCCCCTGCCCACGAACGCCAATGGCCGAGCGATGCAGCGCGTCCTGATGATCGCCTACCACTTCCCGCCGCTGGCGGGGAGCAGTGGCATCCAGAGGACGTTGCGCTTCGTGCGCCATCTGCCCGAATTCGGCTGGTCGCCGGTGGTACTCAGCGCCCACCCGCGCGCCTACGAGCGCTGCGCGGATGACCTCGCCGCCGAGATCCCCGCGGGCACGCCGGTCATCCGGGCGCAGGCCTGGGACGCGGCGCGGCACTTTGCGATCGCCGGCCGCTACCCCGGCTTCGCGGCGCGCCCCGACCGCTGGATCTCGTGGTGGCTCGGCGCCGTACCGGCAGGGCTGGCGGCGATCCGCCGCCACCGGCCCGCCGCGATCTGGTCGACCTATCCGGTCGCGACCGCCCACGTCGTCGCGGCGACGCTGGCACGCCTCACCGGCCTGCCGTGGATCGCCGACTTCCGCGATCCGATGGCCCAGGAAGACTATCCGACCGACCCTGCCCAGTGGCGCAGCTTTCTGCGGGTCGAGCGCGCGGCCATAGCGCGGGCCTGCTTCAGCACCTTCACCGCGCCCGGAGCCGCCGAGAGCTACCGCGAACGCTACCCGCAGCGCGCCGGGCGGATCGTGCTGCTCGAGAACGGCTACGACGACGAGTTTCCCCTGCCCTCGGCCGGCGGGCCGCTCGTGCCAGGCCGGCTCACGCTGCTCCACAGCGGCATCGTCTATCCCAGCGAGCGTGACCCCACGGCCCTGTTTACGGCGCTCGCGCGCCTACGGCGCGACGCCCCGCAGGCCTTTGCGCGGCTGCGCCTGCGCTTTCGCGCTGCCGGCCACGAGGCGCTGCTGGACGAGCTCGCCCGCATCCACGACGTGGCGGAGGCGATCGAGATCCTGCCGCCGATCGGTTACCGCGATGCGCTGGCCGAAATGGCGGCGGCCGACGCGCTGCTGGTGCTCCAGGCCGCCAACTGCAACGCCCAGATCCCCGCCAAGCTCTACGAATATCTCGCGGCGCGGCGCCCCTTGATCGCGCTCACCGACCCGGCCGGCGACACCGCCGCGGCCGTGCGCGCGGCCGGCATCCAGGCGATCGCGCCGCTCGACGACGCCGGCGCGATCGCAGCACTCCTCGCCCGCTTCGTCGCCGCGCCGGACGAAGGCACTCTGGCGAGCGAGGCCGCACTCGAAGGCCTTACCCGCCGCGAGCGCACCCGCCGGCTTGCTGCGCTGCTCGATGCCGCCGTCGCCGATCCAGGCCCTGGCGCCAGCGCGGGAGCGGCGCAATGACAAGCGCAACCATGTCCCAGCCCGCCGCCGAGCTCGATGCCGGCGATCCCCATTGCACGCGCGAGTGGTTCGATCTCCTTGCGGCGACGGCGCTTCCGCCCGGCACCGCGGTCAAGTTCGCGCCGGTCGGGCCGACCGGGCAGGACGACGCCGCGCTCCTGCCGCTCATGCGCCTCCCCGAATCACGACACAGGGTCGATGCGCTCGCCAATTTCTACACCCCGCTCTACGCCCCGATCGGCCTGGACCAACTGGATCCGGCATCGCTCGCGGCGACTTTCGCGAAACTGCGTTACGACGGCACGGCCGTCTTGCGCCTCGCGCCGCTCGCCGCAGGGGGAGCGTTCCATGCCACAGCGCTGGCAGCGTTGCGCCAGGCGGGCTGGATCGCCGACACCTACTTCTGCTTCGGCAACTGGTACGCACCGATCGTCACCGCCGATTTCGAGGCCTACCTGGCCGAGCGCCCGTCGGCGCTGCGCAACACGTTCCGCCGCGCCCGCAACCGGCTCGAACGGCGACCCGACTTCCGCCTGCGCATCCAGCAGGCCCCGGACGCCCAGCTGGAGGCGGCGATCGCGGGCTTCGAGCGCGTCTACGCGGCGAGCTGGAAGCGCCCCGAGCCCTGGCCGGACTTCATCCCCGGGCTGTGCCGCCTCGCCGCCCGCTGCGGCTGGCTGCGACTCGGCGTAATCGAGCTCGACGGTCAACCCGCCGCCGCGCAAATCTGGCTGGTCGCCGCCGGCAAGGCGCATATCGTCAAGCTCGCCTACGACCCGGCCTGGCGAGACTTATCGGTCGGCACGGTGCTCACCGCCGCGCTGATGCGCCACGTGATCGAGTCCGACGGCGTCGCCGAGATCGACTACCTGATCGGCGACGATGCCTACAAACGCGACTGGACGCCGCTCAGGCGCGAGCGCGTCGGCCTCGTCGCCTTCAACCCGGCGAGCGCGCGCGGACTCGCCGCGGCGGCGCACCACTTCGGCGGCAAAGTCGTGCGCCGCGTGCGGTCGAACGGTGATAATTAACGCGACCGCAAGCCAACGGAATGCCAGAATACCGACCGCAACCCCCGCGCATGGGGCGCCACGGAACCCGTCCATGACATCGACCTTCCTGCTGCATCAGCTGATCGGCCACTCAGCCGAGCGCACGCCCGAGTCGCCCGCGCTCACCTTCGCCGGACAGAGCCGATCCTACGCAGAACTGGATACGGCGGTCGGCGGTTTCGCCGCCGGGCTGATCGCGCTCGGGCTCGCCCGCTCCGAGCGGGTCGCGATCTACCTCGACAAGCGCGTGGAACTGATCGCCGCCGCGTTCGGCACCACCGCGGCCGGGGGCGTGTTCGTCCCGGTCAACCCCATCCTCAAGCCCGAGCAGGTCGGCTACATCCTCCAGGATTGCAACGTGCGCGTGCTGGTGACCTCGCCCGAGCGCTTCGCGACGCTCGCCGAGACGCTCACCCGCTGCCATGACCTGCGCCACGTCGTGCTGACCGGCGAGCCGGCGCGCCGACCGGAGCTCGCGGGCGCGAGCGTGCACCTGTGGCGCGAGCTCGCCGACGCGCCGCCGCGCGCCGGTCACCGCATCGTCGACACCGACATGGCGGCGATCCTGTACACCTCGGGCAGCACCGGCCGTCCCAAGGGCGTCGTGCTCTCCCACCGCAACATGGTGACGGGCGCGAAGAGCGTCGCCCAGTACCTCGAGAACCGCGCCGACGACACTCTGCTGGCGGCACTGCCACTCTCCTTCGACGCCGGCTTCTCGCAGCTCACCACCGCCTTCCACGTCGGCGCGCGCGTCGTGCTGCTCAACTACCTGCTGCCGCGCGACGTGCTCAAGGCGGTCGTCGCCGAGCGCGTCACCGGCCTCACGGCGGTGCCGCCGCTGTGGATCCAGCTCTCGCAGCTCGACTGGCCGGAGACCGTCACCGAGCACCTGCGCTACCTCGCCAACACCGGCGGGCGCATGCCGCTCGAGACGCTCAAGCGGCTGCGCCGGATGCTGCCGGCGACCCGCCCCTACCTGATGTACGGCCTCACCGAGGCGTTTCGCGCGACCTACCTGCCGCCCGGGGAGGCCGACCGCCGACCCGACTCGATCGGCAAGTCCATCCCCAACTCCGAGGTGCTGGTGCTGCGCGAGGACGGCACCCCGTGCGCGCCTAACGAGCCGGGCGAGTTGGTGCAGCGCGGCGCGCTGGTCGCGCTGGGCTACTGGAACGACCCGGAGAAGACCGCCGAGCGCTTCCGCCCGCTGCCGCCCCAGTCCGGGCGCGACAAGGGCCTGGTGCTGCCCGAGATCGCTGTCTTCTCGGGCGACACGGTCCGGGCCGACGAGGAAGGCTATCTTTACTTCATCGGCCGCCGCGACGAAATGATGAAGACCTCGGGCTATCGCGTGAGCCCGACCGAGGTCGAGGAGATCCTCTACGCGACGCGGCTCGTGGGCGAGTGCGTCGCGTTCGGCGTGCCGCACGACACGCTCGGCCAGGCCATCTGCGTGATTGCGACCCCGCCCGACGGCGGCCGCCTCGACACCGCACAACTGCTCGCCGAATGCCGCATCCGCATGCCGGCCTACATGGTACCGGCCCAAATCGAAGCGCGCGACGGCCCGCTGCCGCGCAACCCCAACGGCAAGATCGACCGCAAGACGCTCTCGACCGAGTGGCTGGAGCGCGATGCGACCGGCACCTGAACACCTGCCGCCCCCGCCCGACCTCCCTGCCCGAGCGCCACTGACAGCAAGCAAGCCCCACCACCGATGACCGATACGACCCGCCAGCCTCCCGCCCACGCCCCGATGACCGGCTTCACGGTCGACGGCAACGAGCTCGTCGTCGGCGGCCTGCCGCTCTCGCGGCTCGCCGCGCGCGTTGGGCGCACGCCGTTCTACGCCTACGACCGGGGTCTTCTCGACGCACGCATCGCCGAGCTGCGCGCTGCGCTGCCGCCTGCGGTGAAGCTTCACTACGCGATGAAGGCGAACCCGATGGCCGCGCTGGTCGCCCACATTGCGCAGCGTGTCGACGGCATCGACGTGGCGTCGGGCGGGGAGCTCAAGGTCGCGCTCGATGCCGGCGCCGATCCGCACGAGATCAGCTTCGCCGGCCCTGGCAAGAGCGAGGCCGAGCTGCGCCAGGCGGTCGCCGCCGGCATCATGGTCAATGTCGAGTCCTTCCGCGAAGTGCCCGTGCTTGCTGCCGCCTCGCAGGCGCTGGGGCTGCCGGCGCGGGTGTCGGTGCGCGTCAATCCCGACTTCGAGCTCAAGAGCTCGGGCATGAAGATGGGCGGCGGGCCCAAGCCGTTCGGCGTCGACGCCGAGGAAGTGCCGCGCCTGCTCGCCGCGATCGGCGCGGCCGGCCTCGCCTTCGAGGGCTTCCACCTCTTCGCCGGCTCGCAGAACCTCAGGGCCGAGGCCATCGTCGAGGCGCAGCGCAAGAGCTTCGAGCTCGCCCTGCGGCTGGCCGAGCACGCGCCGGCGCCGGTCGCCTTCCTGAACCTCGGCGGCGGCTTCGGCATCCCCTACTTCCCGGGCGAGCGCCGCCTCGATCTCGCGCCGATCGGCGCCCACCTCGCCGCCCTGGTCGACGAGGCCGCGAGTCATCTGCCGCAAGCGCAAATCGTGCTGGAGCTAGGCCGCTATCTGGTCGGCGAGGCCGGCGTCTATGTCTGCCGGGTGCTCGACCGCAAGGTCTCGCGCGGCCACACCTTCCTCGTCACCGACGGCGGGTTGCACCACCACCTGTCGGCCTCCGGCAATTTCGGCCAGGTCATCCGCAAGAACTACCCGGTCGCGATCGGCACCCGCATGGATGCCGCGGACACCGAATCGGTCACGGTCGTCGGGCCGCTGTGCACCCCGCTCGACCTGCTCGCCGAGCGCATGGCGCTGCCGGCGGCCGCGCCGGGCGATCTCGTCGTGGTGTTCCAGTCCGGCGCCTACGGCGCGAGCGCGAGCCCGCAGGCCTTCCTCGGCCATCCGGCGGTGACCGAGGTGCTGGTGTGACAGATCGCGGCGCGCGTCTCCCTGGCGCCGCGCACGACGCATGACTGCGCCCGGGCGACTGCCCGCGGAGGGCGCCCTTCCTCGCACGGGCAGGACATCACGCAGCACTGGGCGGGTCGGCCGGTGAGCTTCGCCCGCTCCAGCGTCTCGCGCGGCGCGCTGCTCACCATCGCAATGCGCTGGACCGACCGCCTGGTCGGCATCGTCAGCACCCTGATCCTCGCGCGGCTGCTCACCCCGGACGACTTCGGCGTGATCGCGATGGCGCTGATCGCCGTCGGGCTCGCCGACGTGCTGATGGACCTCGGCGTCAATGTCGCCCTGATCCAGAACCGCAATGCGACGCAGGCCCACTACGACACGGCCTTCACGCTGCGCCTGATCCAGACGACGTTGGCGACAGCGCTGCTCTTCGCCGTCGCGCCGCTCGCCGCGGAATACTTCCAGGATCCGCGCGTCGCGCCGGTGCTGCAATGTCTCGCCTTCACGCTGCTGCTCGCCGGGCTCGAGAACATCGGCATCGTCGCGCTGCACAAGAACATGCAGTTCGGCGCCGAATTCCGCTTCCTGTTCGCGCGGCGCATCGCCGAGTTCACCCTCACCATCGCCGCCGCCCTGTGGCTGCGCTCGTACTGGGCACTCGTCGTCGGCACGCTCGCCGGGCGCACCGTCGGCGTGGGACTCAGCTACGCGATGCACCCGATGCGCCCGCGCCTGTCGCTCGAGCGCTTTCGCGAGATCTTCGCCGTGTCGCAATGGATGCTGGTGCGCGGCATCGGCGAGTTCTTCCACAACAACCTGCACCGCATGCTGGTCGGCCGCTGGGCGCCGACCCCAACCATGGGCGCCTACACGCTCGCCGACGAGATCTCGGTGCTGCCCTCGGCCGAGCTGCTCGCGCCGATCAACCGCGCCCTCTTCCCGGCGCTCGCCGAGGCCAAGGATCGATCGGACGCGCTCAAGCGCATGTTCCTGCTCGCCCAGAGCATCCAGACCCTGATCGCGATTCCCGCCGCGGTGGGCCTCGCGCTCGTCGCCGAGGAGGCGGTCGTCGTACTGCTCGGTGAAAAGTGGCGCCTCGCCGTGCCCTTCGTGCAGGTGCTCGCGCTGGTCGCGATCGCCCATGCGATCACCTCCTGCGGCGGCTACGTGCTGCTGGTGCTGGGGCGCATGCGCTCGGTGACGCTGGTCACGTGGAGCCAGGTCGCGCTCTTCGCGGCGCTCGCGCTCACGCTGCTGCGCGGCGGCGAAGCCCTCGAAATCGCCGGGCTGCGCCTGGCGGTCGCGGCTGCGGGTATCGGACTGTCGCTTTGGCTGATCCTGCGGGCACTGCCCAGCGTGCGCATCGGAGAGCTCGCTGCGGCCAGCATCCGGCCGCTTGCGGCGGCTGCGGTCATGACCTTTGCGGTGACCGCGCTCGGCCAGGCGGAGGAACTTGGGCCAGCCTTGCTTCTGGTCGCCAAGATCGGCCTGGGCCTCCTCACCTATCCGGCCGCCGTGCTCGCGCTATGGTGGCTCGCCGGCCGGCCGGCCGGCGCCGAATCGTGGCTGCTCGAGCGCCTTCACACGCTGCGCCGACGCCGCACGGGCAAGCCGACGTCGGCGGGTTGATCGCCGCGACGCCGCTAGCCGGACGCCGCGCTTGCGATTACTTCCGGCGGGCGCGCCGACTGGTGGCGAAGCCCAATCCGGCCAAGGCGGCGCCGAGCAGGAGCAGCATGGAAGGCTCGGGAATCACGCCGGCCGGGCTCGTCCCGGACACGCCCTTGGTGACCTGCGCAGTCAGGGTCGAGTGGTCGAAGATGAAACCGGTCTGAAACTGCGAGTTCGAATGCGCCAGCGAACGGATCGTCACGTTGATCAGGCCGTCCAGCGCCAGATCGAGCAGCGACGGTGCGGTCAGCGCGAAGGCATAGAGCTCGCCCTGCGAACCGTTGTTCACGTTCTGGAAGCCCTGCACCTGGCCGAGCCCGACCTCGAACTGGAACACCTCGTTGCCCGCATCGTCGCGCAGCAGCAACGACATCGACGCGGAGTCGAGGGTGTCGACGCCCGGCACGAATCCGCCGACGGTCAGGTCGTGGACGTAGGAGTAGCTGCCGAGATACGGAATCGGCACGTTCGGGTTCGGATCCACCACATGCACGATCGGAATCGCCGACGACGCCCCCGATGCGAGCATCGCTGCCGCGAACAACAAGGCCCCCCCGGCCCGTTTCAACGATTTCATGATTTCCCCTGAGCACAATGCTGCGTTCTTGTTCAAGGTCGGTGCAACGGCCATGAGATCCGCCGGCCCACCTCGTTATCGGTTACTGCTTGCTTCGACCCGCCGGACTCGCCTTGCTCGGGCCGTGCGGCTGGGCTTGCCGCCGATGGCGGAATTCCCCCACACCGCGCGATGGTATCGGGGTCAGGCACACGCACCGCGTGATCTATTCCACATGCGCAGAAGAATTGCGGGATACCGAACCGTTCCTGCACGGGCGTCGCGCACGTCGTGCGCATCCGGATCCGACTGCGCTGTGCTACCTTTGCGTGACGTTGTCCTAGGGAGAACCGCTTGATCCGAACCCGCTTCGCCCCCCCCGGCCAGGCCCTCGCCACGCTCAAGCGCGCCATCGTCGCACGACTGCTCGGCTACGACGCCGATGCGCTCGTTCGCCGGCTCACGCGAATCGGCGTGCGTCAGGGCGATACCCTGGTGGTGCATTCGTCGTGGCGGGCACTCAACGGCTTTCGTGGCAGCCCTGCGCAGTTCGGCGCCGCGCTGCGCGAGGCGGTGAGCGAAGCCGGTCTGCTGGTGATGCCCTCGCTCACCTACCACAACATGAGCTCGGCCGAGTTCCTCGCCACCGGCAAGCCCATGGACGTGCGGCGCAGCCCGTCGGCGATGGGGCTGCTGTCCGAGGTCTTTCGGCGCGGCAAGGGCGTCGTGCGCAGCCTCAGTCCGACCCACCCGCTGCTCGCCTGGGGCCGCGACGCCGCCGCCTTCGTCGCCGGCCACGACGCGACCGACCGCCCCTTCGGCCCCGACTCGCCGTTTGCGCGAATGCTCCAGCGCAATGCGCTCATCCTGTGCGTCGACGCGGGTTTTTCGTCCATCACCTTCACCCACTTCGTCGAAGACCGCCTCGCCGCGACGCTGCCCGTACCGCTCTATGCGCCCGAACCGATGACCGGCTCCGTGATCGACACGGAAGGCCGCCGCATCGATGTACCCACCCGTGTCATCTCCGCGGAAGCCAACCGCCTGCGCCGTGAGGAACGACTGATCGCGCACCTCCAACGCGAAGGCACCCTGCACCACGGTCGTCTCGGCAACACCCGCCTCACGTGGATCCGCGCTGCCGACCTCGCCGCCGGTGCAGAACGACTGGCGACCAGCGGGCCGCACTTCTTCGACGCCCCGGTCAGTCCGGAGCCCACCGCTTGATTGCCTCCGGATCGTGAAATAGCTGCTTGCCCGCCGATGCCGTCTGCGTGATGATGCGCGCTTCCAATCCGCATCGGAGCATCCCGAAGTGGCGGCACGATTCATTGGCGCGCTGGGCTCCCCCGACCCGGCCGCAGGCTCGGCTCGCCAGCCCGAAGGCATGGCGAGCCTGGCGTTTCCCGGCGGCTTTCTCGCCCACGATGCCGGGCTCTCGGTGTTTCATGCCCACGGCTGGCTGTGCCTCGCCGTGGGCGAACCCCGCTTCCTCGATCCGCATCGGGCAGCCGTTTCTGCCTCGCAAGGGGCTGCGGCGGCCTGGCTGGAGGCCTTTTTGGCCGATGGGCATTCGGCGCCGGCCGGCGCGCTGGGCCGCTTTGCCGTCGTGGCACTCTCCCCCGAGCGCAACGAAGCCTGGCTCGCCACCGACCGTTTCGCCACTTGGCCGCTGTGCTACACGATGCGCGACGGGGCGCTCGCCTTTGCCGACCGGGCCGACGCCGTGCCCGATCGCGGGGACGAATTGTCGCCCCAGGCGATCTTCGACTATCTCTATTTTCACGTCATCCCGGCGCCGACCACCGTATTCGACGGCGTGGCACGCCTGCCCGGCGGCCATGTGCTGCACTGGTCGCAGGGCAAGGCCGAGTGCCAGCCGTGGTGGACGCCTCGCTTCGCGCCGCAGCCGGGCCTGCGTCTCGACGAGGCCAAGCGCCGTTTTCTCGAAATCGTCCAGGATGCGGTCGCACGCGAGGCCCTCGGCTTCGAGGCCGGAGCCTTCCTCTCGGGCGGCACCGACAGCTCCACCGTATCCGGCATGCTCGGCAAGGTGCTCGGGCGGCCGGCGCGGACCTTTTCGATCGGCTTCGATGCCGCCGGCTACGACGAGATGGAGTACGCCCGCATCGCCGCCCGCCACTTCGGCACCGATCACCACGAGTACTACGTCACCCCCGACGACCTGCTCGACGCGATCCCGCGCGTCGCCACCCATTACGACCAGCCCTTCGGCAATTCCTCCGCCGCGCCGGCATGGATCTGCGCCCGGCGCGCCCGCGACGCCGGCATCGACAAGCTGCTCGCCGGCGACGGCGGCGACGAGTTGTTCGGCGGCAACACGCGCTACGCCAAGCAGCGCGTGTTCGGCTGGTACGAAAACATCCCCGCCGCATTGCGCCGCGGCCTGATCGAGCCCGTCGCCGCCCTCCCCGGACTCGGCCGCGTCCCGTTGGTCAAGAAGGGCGTCAGCTACGTCGAGCAAGCGCGCGTGCCGATGCCCGACCGCATCCAGATGTACAACATGATCGGACGCCTCGGCCCGACGACCGTGTTCGAGCCGCATTTTCTCGCCGCGATCGACACCGGTCACCCCTTGGCGATGCAGCGCGAGACGTGGCAGGTCGCCGAGACCGGCTCACTCGTCGATCGCATGCTCGCATTCGACTGGAAATACACACTCGCCGACAACGACCTGCCCAAGGTCGTGGGCACCACGGGCCTCGCCGGCGTCGAGGTCGGCTTTCCGCTGCTCGCGGACGAACTGCTCGACTTCTCTGCCACGCTGTCGCCGCAATGGAAGCTGCGCGGACTTACGCTGCGCTGGTTCTTCAAGGAAGCCCTGCGCGGCTTCCTGCCCGACGCGATCATCGCCAAGAAGAAGCACGGCTTCGGCCTGCCCTTCGGCGTCTGGGCCTGCCGCCACGACGGCCTCAAGGCGCTCGCCGGCGACGCCCTGGCGAGCTTCGCCACACGCGGCATCGTCCGTCCCGACTTCATCCGCGCGCTGCTCGACAGGCACCTGCCGGAGCATCCCGGCTACTACGGCGAGATGGTCTGGATTCTGATAATGATGGAGCTGTGGATGCAGGCCCACGCCCCAGACTACCGGCACCAAGGCATGTCACCGGCCCCGAGCTGGGCTTTTTAGCGGGATCGAAGCGACCCCATGTAAGACTCGAACCCCTCCAACCACCCTCGGACTTTCACTACGACCATGAACGTCACCAGCTTCGGCACCGGCTACGTCAGCCTGGTCCAGGCTGCGGTTCTCGCGGAATCGGGCCACGACGTGCTGTGCATCGACGTCGATCGGCGCAAGATCGATGGGCTCAAGGAAGGCATCATCCCCATCCACGAACCTGGGCTCGAATCGCTGGTGCAGGACAACCACGCCGAGGGCCGGCTCGACTTCACGACCGATGCCGCGGCAGGCGAGGCTATTTCCCGCTGCACACCGCCGCGGACTAGAATTCGGCCATGCGCCTCACCCCCGAACAACGCGCTTGCATTCGCCACGCCGTCGATCGCACCTTCGGAGGCGATGTTCCGGTGTGGCTTTTCGGCTCCCGCGCCGACGATGCGGCGCGCGGCGGTGACATCGACCTCTACGTCGAGTTTGCGGGCTCGCCCGCCGAGACGCTGCAGCGTGAGATGCGGCTGTACGCGGCGCTTCAGCGCGAGCTGGGCGAGCAGCGCATAGACATCGTCACCCACCGTCTTGGCTCGCCGCTTCGACCGATCGACATCGAAGCACGGCGAAACGGAGTTCGGCTATGACCGAGGCAGGCAAGAAACTGTGGCGGCTGCTCGACCTCGTCGCACGCGAGGAGGCGCACTTGACGGGCGTCATCGGCAGACTTTTCGAGGGTGCTGATTCCGATCTCACGGGCGACTGGCTGCGCGGAGTGATCGGCACGCCCGAAGGTATCGATCGACTCGAATCGTTTGTCGGCAAGTTCGCCAGAATGCAGGACACGCTGATAAACGAGCTCGTGCCGGCCTTTCTTGTCGCAACCGGCGAACGCACCGGGACGGCACTCGACAACCTCAACCGGGCCCAAAAGCTCGGCTTCGTCCATAACCCCGAAGCCTGGCTCGGGATGCGCCTGCTTCGCAATCGGCTGGTTCACGAGTACGTCGAGGACGTCGCAGAACTCGCCGCGGCGCTCGACCAGGCACGCAAGTTGGCCGATGAATTGATCGCGACCTACGTGTCGATCCGACGATATGCCGAAGACCACCTCGGCGAGCCGCCGGGTTGATTGCACAGAGATCGGGGATCACCACAGAGGAAATTTGCCCCGCGATGCTACCTTCGGCTCGCCGGAGTGGTGGGCGCCTGGCAAGCGCTCAGTGCGTGCCGGTCCCGTTCTCGACGAAGACGTCATCGAGGCGATTCGCCTCGAGCGCGCGATCGAGCCATCGCCTGAGCTGATCCTCGTCCGCTTCGCGGATCTGTGCACCGACCACGGCCGGTAGCGTACCAAAACGCTTTTCGAGCACGCGACGCAGCATCAGCGCCTCGCCCTCTTGCCTACCTTCGAGTTTGCCCTCGAGTTTGCCTTCGAGCTTCCCCTGCTGCATGCCCTCAGCCTTGTACGCCTTGGCCCACTGCTCCAGCCGATCCGCCAGCATGATCCTCAACTCCTGCAGTTCGTCCACCTGTGGCAAGACGATACGATACTCCTTGCGCCGCATCAACGTCGCCCGGATCCACACCGCGAAGCTGCGCCGCAGCGCCGGGTTGTCTTCGAGCCAGGCGGCGAGGAGATCGAGCAGTTCGCCGATCGCCTCGGGACTCGCCGGGTGTTCGAGGCGGAAGACGGCTGCGACCAGGTTCTTGAGCGAGGCGAGCTCCGCATCCGAGTACGCGTTCTCGTCGATCAGCAGGTACTGCATGCGCGGCTTGTACTCTTCGACCACGCCCGGCACCGGCGGGATCAGCTCGGCCACGTCGCGCACCGCGCGCCAGCGCCGCGAGCCGTTGTAGAGCACGATCGGCAGCACCGGCGGGAGCCGCCCGTCGGCGAGCACTTCGCCGCGCTTGACGAGATCCTGGTAGAGCAGGCCGACATAGACCATCATCCGCAGCGCCATGTAGCGATCGACGCCGCTCTGGAACTCGATCAGCAGGTACAGATACACCCACTCGCCGCCGGCGCGCACGCGCCAGATCACATCGTCCGCACGCCGCGCCAGGTCATCGCTCACGTAGCTGCCCGGCACCCGCTCCAGCGTCGTGTAGTCGAGGCTCTGCAGCCACGCGTCGGGAATGAAGCCCGCGACCAGATCGCGCACCAGCTCGGGGTTGGAAAAGAGGTACTTGTAGCCGGCGTCGTGCTCATTTGTCATGAACGCGATCGTACAGCTCACGCAAACTCACGACAACACCATTGGCATATCTCTATCGTCAAGCTCTGACCAGGGCTGCTCTGCACCGTGCACTCCCGCAGGGCTCAATGCACCGCACCCGACGGGATCGGACACCTCATAGCAACACCGCGCCTGCACAAGGCAAGGTCGCGCAGCAATTCGCTCGGCCGGCTCGCCTTACGACTGCAGCTCCGGCAGCGGCGGCGGCGGCAGGCGGAAGCGGCTGCGGACGAGGT
>JARFTX010000132.1 GCA_029289265.1 Gammaproteobacteria bacterium | reverse complement strand
CGCCGCGGTGCTTGAGGCGCTTGTACTTGCCGCACAGGCACTCGTAGTCCTTGACCGGGCCGAAGATCTTGGCGCAGAACAGGCCGTCACGCTCGGGTTTGAAGGTGCGGTAGTTGATGGTCTCGGGCTTCTTGACCTCGCCGTAGGACCACGAGCGGATCTTGTCGGGCGAGGCGAGCCCGACCGTGATCGCATCGAACTGGTCTTCGTCGGGCAGGGCCTGTTTGAACAGGTCAGCGAGCAGGCTTTTCATGTGTCACTCCATCCGGGTAGGCGGTCGGGGGCTTGCACCCGGTTCAATAGCGGTCCAGATCGATGTCGATGGCGAGCGAGCGGATTTCCTTCACCAGCACGTTGAACGACTCGGGCATGCCGGCGTCGATCTTGTGCTCGCCCTTGACGATGTTTTCGTACACCTTGGTCCGGCCCACGACGTCGTCGGACTTGACCGTGAGCATCTCCTGCAGCGTATAGGCGGCGCCGTAGGCCTCGAGCGCCCACACTTCCATCTCGCCGAAGCGCTGGCCACCGAACTGGGCCTTGCCGCCCAGCGGTTGCTGGGTGACCAGCGAGTATGGGCCGGTCGAGCGCGCATGCATCTTGTCATCGACCAGGTGGTGGAGCTTCAGCACGTGCTTGTAGCCGACCGTGACCTTGCGGTCGAAGGCTTCGCCCGTGCGGCCGTCGTAGAGCGTGACCTGGCCGCTCGAATCGAGCCCGGCGAGCTCGAACATCGCCTCGATCTCGGACTCCTTCGCGCCGTCGAACACCGGCGTCGCAAACGGAACGCCCTTCTTGAGGTTGTCGGCGAGCTCGATCACTTCGTTGTCGGCGAGCGATGAGATCTCGGCCGGCCGGCCGACGTCGTTGTAGATCCTCTCTAGCAGATCGCGGACCTCGGCAGCCGCGGCACTGCGACGCAGCATGCCGTCGATCTTCTGGCCCAGCGCCTTGGCGGCGCGGCCCAGGTGGGTCTCGAGGATCTGGCCGATGTTCATCCGCGACGGTACGCCCAGCGGGTTCAGCGCGATGTCGACCGGGGTGCCATCGGCCATGTAGGGCATGTCCTCGACCGGCACGATGCGCGAGACCACGCCCTTGTTGCCGTGGCGGCCCGCCATCTTGTCGCCGGGCTGCAGGCGGCGCTTGACGGCAAGGTGCACCTTGACCATCTTCTGCACGCCCGGGGGCAGCTCGTCGCCTTGGGTGAGCTTCTTCTTCTTGACCTCGAAGGCGTGGTCGAAGTCATTGCGGGTCTTCTCCAGGCCCTCGCGGACCGCCTCGAGCTGGCTCGCCAGTTCCTCGTCGGCCATGCGGATGTCGAACCAGTGGTAGGGCTCGAGCGAATCGAGATACTCATCGCTCACGACCGTGCCCTTGGCGAGCTTGCGCGGCCCGCCGTTGGCCTTCTGGCCGACGATGAGACGACGGATCCGGGCGAAGGCGTCGCGCTCGACGATGCGCATCTGATCGGCCAGATCGGTCTTGAAGCTCCTCAGCATGTCGTCGATGATCGACTGCGCGCGCTTGTCGCGCTCGATGCCTTCGCGCGTGAAGACCTGCACGTCGATGACGGTGCCGACCATGCCCGAGGGCACGCGCAGCGAGGTGTCCTTCACGTCGGAGGCCTTCTCGCCGAAGATCGCGCGCA
>JARFTX010000131.1 GCA_029289265.1 Gammaproteobacteria bacterium | reverse complement strand
CGATGCGCGAGTCCTTCATGATCGCGAGCGCCTGCGCCTTGTCCCAGCCGCCGCCCAGGCCGTCGCAGGTGTCGGCCCAGCCGTCCTCGTGAAAGGCGCCGGTGAGGCGGATCGACACCGCCATCGACAGCAGCACCGCGACCGATGCCGGCAGCACCAGCGCCAACGCCAGGTAGCTGCCGGCGGCGACCGCGCCGACCACCCAGCCCACCAGCGGGAAGTAGCGCGCCGCGTGGTTGAGCCGTTCAATCGACCACGGCAGTCCGGCCGGCATCGGGATGCGCGTGAAGAAGCCGAGCGCGGTCAGGAACAGCTCGAGCTGGTAGCGCATCAGCCGCTCCTCCGCCTCGCTGTGGCTGCTTGGCGGGGCGCTTCGCGCGCCGGCCGATATTGCGGAGCGCTCAATCGAAGGCGTAACATGCGCATAATCGATGCGTGTTCGTTATGAGGTCTCGTCATGTCAGCGCCCGTCGCTTCGGCCAAGAAGGCCACCAATCTGACGCTCTCCGCCGATGTGCTCGCCGAAGCGCGCGCCTTGGGGATCAATGTCTCGCAGGCCTGCGACCAGTTCCTGCGGAGCCTGGTGCGCGAGGAACAGGCCCGCCGCTGGAAGGTGGAGAACGCCGGTTTCATCGAGGCCTACAACCGTACCGTGGACGCCGAGGGTCTGCCGCTCGCCGAGTGCCGTACCTTCTGAAATGGCCCGCTTCGACGTCTATCGCAATCCGTTTTCCGAGGCCGACACGACGCCGTGGCTGCTCGACGTCCAGGCCGACCTGCTCGACGCGCTGCATACCCGGATCGTGATCCCCTTGCGGCGCCGCGACCGCTTCGCCGAGGCCAGGCTGCCGCCCGAGCTGGCGCCGGTGGTCGAGGTCGAAGGCGTCGCCTGCGTGGTCGAGACGCCCAAGCTCGCCGCGGTGCCGGCGCGGGCGCTGCGATCGCCGGTGTGCTCGCTGGCCGGGCACCGCGACGAACTGACGCGCGCGATCGATTTCGTGTTCCAGGGCTACTGAGGGCACGCGATCACCCGCCGCTGACCCCGGCCGATTCGAAGCTCGCCATCTCGTTGAGGAAGTTCACCGCCGCCTGGACGAGCGGCAGCGCGAGCGCCGCCCCCGTGCCTTCGCCCAGGCGCAGTTCGAGCGCGAGCAGGGGCTCGGCGCCGAGGTGGGCGTGCTGGACGGCGTGGCCCGGCTCCTGCGAGCGGTGGGCGAACACGCAGTAGGGCAGGATCGCCGGTGCGAGCGCGTGGGCGACGAGCAGCGCCGAGGTGACGATGAAGCCGTCGATCAGCAGCACCATGCGCCGCTCGGCGGCGCCCAGCATCGCCCCGGCCATCATCGCGATCTCGAAGCCGCCGTACTGCGCCAGCGCCTCGAGCGGGTCGCGCGGGCGACCGCCGCGCGCGACCGCCTGCTCGAGCAGCGAGCGCTTGCGCGCGAGGCCGGCGTCGTCGAGCCCGGTGCCGCGGCCGGTGACCTCGGCGAGCGGCGCGCCGGTGATGCAGTGGGTGAGGAGCGAGGCCGCGGCGGTGTTGCCGATCCCCATCTCGCCGAAGCCGACGACGTTGCAGCCGCCCTCGGCGAGCCCGTGGGCGAGCTCGCGGCCACGGCCGAGGGCCTCGCGGGCCTGGGCGGCGGTCATCGCCGGCGCCTCGAGATAGTTCGCCGTG
>JARFTX010000025.1:22891-46544 GCA_029289265.1 Gammaproteobacteria bacterium | reverse complement strand
CCCGGCCGCGCTCGCGCTCGTCGCGCTCACCGGCCTGCCCGGCGCCGGCGTGGCGCTCGCCGCCGCCGGCGCGCTCGCGCTCGCGAGCGGGTGGGACTTCAAGTACACGCTGGTGCGCCGCGCCGCTTTCACGCAGGGCTTTGCGCTGCCGCACCTGCCGGTGCGCGGCCGCGGAGAAGCCGGGCCGGCGGTGAAGCCGGGCTGGGGCGGGGCGGGCTGAGGATACGAATGTAGCGGCGGGAAGGGTCGCGGTGAGCGCGGTGAAGTCCCTCCGCGTCGCCCGAGCCGGCTGAATCCGCCCGTGCCGGCGGGTCGATCGACACAACAAGGCGGGGCCGTCGAGCCCCGCCCCTGCGAAGCAGGAGGAGACGAGATGTACGAAGTACGCTTCCATGGCCGCGGCGGCCAGGGCTCGGTGCTCGCCTCGGCGATGCTCGCCGCGGCGCTGGTCGAGGAGGGCCGCTACGCGGTGTCGATTCCGTCGTTCGGTTTCGAGCGCCGCGGCGCGCCGGTGGTCTCGTTCCTGCGCACCTCGGAGCGCGAGATCCGCCAGCTCACCAACATCTACCACCCCGACTGCATCGTCTGCGTCGATCCGACGCTGCCGCGCTCGGTCGACATCTTCGCGGGGCTCAAGCCCGGCGGCACGCTGGTGCAGGCAACCCACCGGCCGCTCGCCGAGCTCGAGATCCCCGACACGGTCGCGACCGTCGGCCTGTGCGACGCGGTGCGCATCGCGCTCGAGATCTTCAAGCGCCCGATCACCAACACGTTGATGCTCGGGGCGTTTGCCCGCACCACCGGCGTCGTCTCGCTCGATGCGCTCAAGCGCGCGCTCGAGGACTCCGATTTCCGCGACGCCGGTCTCGCGCAGAACATGACCGCGCTCGAGCGCGGCTATGCCGAGACCACGGTCCATCAGCTCGACAGGAGGGCCGCGGCATGAGCCGGCACCAGAGCTACCCGTTCTTCGACCTGAAGCGGGCCGACGTCCCCGACGACCTGTGCCCGGTCGCGACCGAGCTCAACCCGATGCTGCCGGGCGACTGGCGCAGCATGCGCCCGGTGGTCGACCGCGACAAGTGCGTGAAGTGCGCCGTGTGCTGGCTCTACTGCCCGGTGCAGTGCGTGGTCGAGCACGCCGCGTGGTTCGACTTCAACCTCGCGACCTGCAAGGGCTGCGGCATCTGCGCCCACGAGTGCCCGCAGCGGGCGATCACCATGATCGAGGAAGCCCAATGAACGACACTGCCACGCTGGAGGCGCCGGTCGCGGCGCGCGCCAAGCCCAAGGTCATCCTGTGCGAGGGCAACGAGGCCGCGGCGCTGGGCGTCGCGCTCGCCCGTCCCGACATGGTCGCGGTCTATCCGATCACGCCGCAGTCGTCGCTGGTCGAGCACGTCGCCAAGCTGATCGCCGACGGCCGCATGGACGCCGACATCGTCGACGCCGAGGGTGAGCACTCGGTGCTGTCGGTGCTGCAGGGCGGCGCGCTCGCCGGCGCACGCACCTACACGGCGACCTGCGGCCCCGGCCTCGCCTTCATGTTCGAGCCCTACTTCCGCACCTCCGGCATGCGCCTGCCGATCGTGATGTCCATCGTCACCCGCGACGGCATCACGCCGCAGTCGGTCTGGGGCGGCCACCAGGACGCGATGACGGTGCGCGAGGTGGGCTGGATCCAGCTCTACTGCGAGACCGTGCAGGAAGTGCTCGACACCACCGTGATGGCCTTCAAGATCGCCGAGCACCACGATGTGATGCTGCCGGTCAACATCTGCCTCGACGGCAACTACCTGTCCTACGGCGCTTCGCGCGTCGAGCTGCCCGAGCAGGCCGATGTCGACGCCTTCCTCGGGGACAAGGACGTGAATTGGCACGTTGCCCTCGACCCGCTGCGCCCGATGGCGGTCGACCCCCTCACCGGCGGCGCCGGTGGCAAGGGCCCGGCGACCTTCGTGCGCTACCGCAAGGGCCAGTGCCGCGGCATGCAGAACGCGCTCGCGGTGATCGAGGAGGTCCATGCCGACTGGGCGCGCCGCATCGGCCGCAGCTTCGCGCCGCTGGTCGAGGAGTACCGCCTCGACGACGCCGAGTTCGCGATCATGACGCTCGGCAGCATGACCGGCGCCGCCAAGGATGCCGTGGACGAGGCGCGCGCGGCCGGCAAGGCGGTCGGCCTGATCAAGCTCAAGACCTTCAGCCCGTTCCCGGTCGAGGCCTTGCTCAAGTCGCTGGCGAAGGTGCGCGCGCTCGGCGTGGTCGACCGCTCGGTCGCCTTCCGCTGGAACTGCGGGCCGATGTTCCAGGAGACGCTCGGCGCGCTCTACCGCCTCGGCCGCCACGTGCCGGCGACGAGCTTCATCGGCGGCCTGGCCGGCGCCGATCTCACCGTCGCGCATTTCCACCGCGTCATTGCCGACACCGAGGCCCTGCTCACCGGGCCCGCGCCCACCACGCCGGTGTGGCTCAACGAGAACGACTGAGGGATTGGCGATGGAACACACCCGCTACCTGATCGCCGGCAGCAGCCACGCCGCGCTCGAGGCGATCACCGCGATCCGCATGCACGATGCGGAAGGCACAATCACCGTCGTCACGCGCGACGCCCACCTGCCCTACTCGCCGACGGTGCTGCCCTACGTCGTCTCCGGCAAGTCGGCGCCCGAGCAGATCTTCCTGCGCGACGACGACTTCTTCGCGCGCAACCGCGTCGCCTACCGGCCGAACGCGGCACTCGTCGGCCTCGACGCCGCGGCGAACGTCGCACGGCTCGCCGACGGCACGGCGCTCGGTTTCGACAAGCTGCTGCTCGCGACCGGGGCGACCCCGGTGATCCCGCCGATCCCCGGCATCGACGCCGTCGACTACCATGTGCTGCGCACCCTCGACGACGCGTTGCGGCTGCGCGAGGCGGCGCCGCGCGCGCGCCGTGCGGTGGTGCTGGGCGCGGGCCTCGTCGGCATGCACGCCGCCGAGAACCTGGTCAAGGCCGGCGCGAGCGTCACCATCGTCGAGATGAGCGAGCGGCTCACCTCCGGCTACTTCGACGCGATTGCCGCCGGCATGATCGAGCGCGCCTTCACCGACCACGGCGCGACGATCCGCACCGGCAGCCGGGTCGTGCGCCTCGAGCGCACCGAGGCCGGCAGCCGTCTCACGCTCGCCGACGGGAGCGAACTAGACGCCGATCTGCTGCTGGTCGCGACCGGCGTGCGGCCCGATCTCGCCTACCTCGCCGGCAGCGGCGTCGACCACGACAAGGGCATCCTGGTGGACGACGCCATGCGCACCAGCCGCGCCGACGTCTGGGCGGCGGGCGACTGCGCCCAGGCCCGAGGCTTCTTCGGCGACGACAAGATCATGAACGCGATCCTGCCCGACGCCGCCGCCCAGGGCCGCATCGCCGGCATGGCGATGGCAGAGGATCCGGGCCTGCGCGACTACGCCGGCGGCGTGCCGCTCAACACCTACCACTTCTTCGGCCGCCACGCGATCTCGGTCGGCCGCGCTGCCGTGCCCGAGGGCGGCGAGGAGCGGGTGCGCCACGACCCGCAGAGCGGCCGCTACGTGCGCGCCGTGTTCGACGGCGACGGGCGGCTCACCGGCATGTTCGGCGTGAACGAGTTCTTCGACGGCGGCGTGATGGCGCAGCTCATCGTGCGCCGCATGGACCTCTCGGCCGAGCGCGAGCGCCTGTTCGCCAACCCGCTCGCGGTCGGCCGCGAGCTGATGTCGCGCACCTGGCGCTAGGAGCAGACCATGGGACGAGCCTTCAACACCATCGCCTTCGACGCGTCCAAGTGCGACGGCTGCGGCGACTGCATGATCGCCTGCGCGCAGGCCAAGACCGGCACCGACGATGTCGCGCGCTCGCGCATCCAGATCGTCGGCCGCGACCAGGCCTTCGAGCTCGCGTTGTGCCGCCAGTGCGCCGATCCGAAGTGCGTCACGGTGTGCCCGGCCGGCGCGCTCGCCAAGGACGGCGCGAGCGGCGTGATCGGCTGGGACGAGAGCAAGTGCGTCGACTGCCTGCTGTGCACGATCGGCTGCGCCTACGCCGGCATCGCGCTCGACGAGGCGAGCGGCCACGTCGCCAAGTGCGACACCTGCGACGGCAGCCCGGCCTGCGTGCCGGCCTGTCCGCACGGCGCGCTGCGCTACGTCACCACCGCCCACATCTACAACGAGGTCGGCGACTGGGAGGACCTGTTCGCGCCGGGGCTGGCCGGCTGCCAGGGCTGCAACACGGAGCTGCTGATGCGCCACACGCTGCGCCGCGTCGGCCCCGACACCGTGCTCGCGACCCCGCCCGGCTGCGTGCCGGGCATGGGCTCGGTCGGCTACAACGGCGCGACCGGCACCAAGGTGCCGGTGTTCCACCCGCTGCTCACCAACACTGCGGCGATGCTCGCCGGCATCAAGCGCCAGTACAAGCGCGTCGGCCGCGAGATCACGGCGCTGGCGATCGCCGGCGACGGCGGCGCCTCGGACGTCGGCTTCCAGTCGCTGTCGGGGGCGGCCGAGCGCGGCGAGCAGATGCTCTTCATGGTCGTCGACAACGAGGGCTACATGAACACCGGCATGCAGCGCTCGAGCTGCACGCCCTACGGCGCCTGGACCTCGACGACGCCGGTGGGCGAGTCGCAGCGCGGCAAGACGCAGGACGCCAAGAACCTGCCGCTGATCATGGTGAACCATCGCTGCGCCTACGTCGCGACCGCCTCGACGGCCTTCATGGAGGATCTCTACGCCAAGCTCGACCGCGCCATCGAGGCCTCCAAGTCAGGCTTCGCCTACGTCCACGTCTATTCGCCCTGCACCACCGGCTGGCGCTTCCCGACCCAGCTCAACATCGAGGTCGCGCGCAAGGCGGTCGAGACCAACTTCGTGATGCTGTGGGAGTACACGCCGGACACCGGCCTGCACTTCACCCACCCGGTCGACGACCCGCTGCCGGTCACCGAGTACCTGAAGGCGATGGGCCGTTTCCGCCATCTCGACGAAGCGCAGATCGAGCACATCCAGCGCAAGGTGGTCGAGAACGCGCGCTTCGTGGCGCGGCTCGCCGAGCAGGGCGAGGCGGGCGTCGTGGCGTGAGCGGGGCACGGCGCCGACGATGGATCACCGGCTGCGCAGGAAGGCGCGGCCGCACAAGGGGGACGAAGCGTGAATGATCGGACGATGACGATGCCGAGCGAAGTCTCGGTCAAGGCCGCCGCGGCGGCGCTGTTCGCGCAGGCCGCGGCGGCCGGGCGCGACGAACTCGCGCGCGGCGAGCTCGAAGAGCTGGTCGCGAGCTTCGGGGGCGTGCTCGCCGCCGAGGACTCGGCGCCGGCCGCCGACGCCACCGCGGTGCGCATCGCGCTCGAGCACACCCGCGAGTTCGGCCTGGTGCTGCGCGCCGGCGTCGGCGGGCTCGATGCCCGGCTGGGCGCCGCCGAGTTCGCGCGCGACCGTGCCGCGGTCGCGGCCGCGGTCGAGCTCACCAACGCCGCCGATTTCCTGCGGCTGTTTCGCCGCACCGTCGTCTACCAGCGCATCGCCGCGCTCGCCGCGGCGGCCGGGCGGCGCGCGCCGGACGCGGTGCTCGAGTTCTGCTTCGGGCTGGTGCTCGCGCTCGGCCGCGAATATGCCGGTGCCCACCGCGACCAGCCCCATGCGCTGCGACTGCTCGAGCTCGCCGACGTGCGCTTCGGCAAGACCGTGACGGTCGGCGCCGCGCGCTGCCAGATCGGCGCGCCGGCCCCGGCGCGCGCGCCGCGGCCGCTGGCGAAGATCGACAAGCTGCTCCATCCCGCCTCGATCGGCCTGGTCGGGGTGTCCGCGAGCGGCATGAACTTCGGCCGCATCATTCTCAAGAACCTGATGGGCAGCGGCTACCCGCGCGAGCGCCTGACGATCGTGCGCGACGGCGAAACCGAGATCGACGGCGTACGCTGCGCCGCGAACCTCGCGGCGCTGCCGCACAAGCTCGACCTCCTGATCGTCGCGGTCGGCGCCGACGCGGTGCCGGCGCTGGTCGACGAGATCATCGCGACCGACGCCGCCGAGTCGGTGATGCTGATCCCCGGCGGGCTCGGCGAGACCGCCAAGAGCCGCGCGCCGGCGGCAGCGATGGCCGAGCGCATTGCCGCCGCCCACGCCCGCCCTGGCGGCGGCCCGATCTTCCTCGGCGCGAACTGCCTCGGCGTGGTCTCGCACGCCGGCGGCTACGACTCGTGGTTCATTCCGCTCGAGCGCCTGCCCAAGCCGCAGAAGAAGGCCGAGCGCAATGCGGTGCTGGTGAGCCAGAGCGGCGCCTTCATGATCACGCGGCTCTCCCGCAACCCCTGGCTCGACCCGCGCTACATGATGGCGATCGGCAACCAGACCGACCTCACCCACGGCGATTTTCTCGCCTACTTCGCGGCGCGCCCCGAGATCGAGACCATCGGCGTCTATATCGAGGGCTTTCGCGACGGCGACGGCCTCGCCTTCGCCCGCGCGGTGCGCGCCGCGGTGCTCGCCGGCAAGGAGGTGGTGGTCTACAAGTCAGGCCGCACCGAGGCCGGCGCCGGCGGAGTGATGGGCCACACCGCGTCGATCGCCGGCGACCCGGTGCTGTTCGACGCGGTGCTGCGCCAGGCCGGCGCCATCGTCACCGACGACTTCGAGGCCTTCGACGATCTCTTCTACATCGCCGGCGCGCTGCACGGCAAGCGCGTCGGGCCGCGCCTGGGCGGCATCAGCGGCGCCGGCTTCGAGGCGGTCGGCATCGCCGACGCGACCGCGACGCCGACCTTCGCGCTGCAGATGGGCGAGATCGGCGAGGCGACCGTCGCGCGCGTGCGCGAGGTGCTCGCCGCCAAGCGGCTCGACGCGCTGGTCGAGGTGCGCAACCCGATCGACATCAACCCCGGCGCCGACGACGAGGCCCACCTGCTCGTCACCGAGGCCTTCCTCGCCGACCCCGAGATCGACGCGGTGGTGGTCGGCCTCGATCCGACTGCGCCGGCGATCCGCGCGCTCGAGTCGAGCCGGCTGCGGCCCGGCCACGACCTGTCGGATCCGGCCGGCACCGTGCACATCTTTCCGCCGCTTGCGGCGAGTTGTGAAAAACCCGTGATCGGCATCGTCGACGGCGGCCCCCTCTACGACGCGATGGCGGCGGCGATGATGGACCGCGGAATGTGCGTGTTCCGCAACTGCGCGCGCGGCACCCGCGCCCTGGCGCGTTACACCGAAGCGCGCCTCGAGGCCGACGCGATCCGCCGCCGCTACGCCCCGGCACCCTGAACCCCGCTCGAACAACCCCAGCCTAGGAGACTCGACATGAGCGAAGTCCTGCAACCCGGCCTCACCTCGACCCGCCGCTACGACATCGACCCCGCCCGCACCATCGGCTTCATGGGCGACGACTGCCGCGTCTATTCGACGCCGGCGCTGCTCTACGACATCGAGGTCGTGTGCCGCGACCTGTTGCTCGAGCACGTCGAGGCGGGCAAGGACTCGGTCGGCACCCGCATCGAGCTCGACCACGTCGGTGCGACCCTGCTCGGCATGTGGGTCGAGATCACGGTCAGGCTGGTCGAGGTGAATGGACCCGCCGTGGTCTTCGAGTTCACCGCCCGCGACGCGCTCGAGGAGGTCGCGCGCGGCCGCCACAGCCGCTTCGTGGTCGGCGCCGAGAAGACCGCGCAGCGCCTCAAGGCCAAGCTCGCCAAGGCGATGGCGGCGGCCTGACCCTCCGCGCCGGGGATACGCCGGCGCCGTCGATTCCGACGCCCGTATCGGCACGGCGATCCGCCCTGTCGATGCGGGCGTTTCAATATGGCCGGGCGAAACCCGATTTGGGCATGTGGGTGTTTATCACACGCGATGGGTACGGTCGCGCAAAGTGGGGTATTTGCCCCAGTCAATCTTTCCGTGCCGATTTGGCCCTTCCCACCGTTGAATTCATAAATCTCATAAAAACAGGCGCTTGTAAAATTATCGCGGTAATTTGTCACGCTGGCACGGGGCGTGCATAGGGATGTGCAAGCCCGACAAAGAGCACCCATTCCTAGATGCGACGGGCGATACAGGCAACACCGAATTTTCAACTGGAAGGAGTCTGATCATGCTCACGTACAGCAAACTCGCCCTCGCGATCGCCGCCGCCTTCGCGATCACGGCCGCCCAGGCCGCCACCCAGCCGTCCGCATCGGACCGCGCAGTCTCCGCCGCGCGCGCCGACACCCCGGTCACGACGCCGGTCTTCGGCAGCTACACCCAGACCGACGCCGTCATGCAGCTCGCCCGCGTCGAGCGCCCCGAGCGGCCCGAGCGCCGCGAGCGTCCGGAGCGTCCGGAGCGCCCCGAAAAGCCGGAACTGCCCGAGAAGGCCGAGAAGGTCGAGCGTCCGGAACGGCCCGAGCAGCCCGAGCGCCCGGAGATGCCGGAGCGCCCAGAGCGCCCGGAAAAGCCGGAAGGCATCGAGAAGGTCGGCGCCCTCGACTCCGGCATCATGATGCTGGCCCGCGTCGAGCGTCCCGAGCGTCCGGAGCGGCGTGAGCGTCCCGAGCGTCCCGAGAAGCCGGAGCTGCCGGAGAAGGCCGAGAAGGTCGAGCGCCCCGAGCGGCCCGAGCGTCCGGAACAGCCCGAGCGTCCCGAACTGCCCGAGAAGATCGGCGCGGCCGACGGACAAAGCCTGATGCTGCTCGCCCGTGTCGAGCGCCCGGAGCGCCCGGAGCGCCGCGAACGCCCGGAGCGTCCCGAGAAGCCGGAGCTACCCGAGAAGGCCGAGAAGATCGAGCGCCCGGAGCAGCCCGAGCGCCCGGAGCAGCCCGAGCGTCCGGAGCTGCCCGAGCGTCCGGAGCTGCCCGAGAAGATCGGCTGATCGTCAGCCTTCTTGCCGAGCCGCCCGATCGGGCGGCTCGCCCCATCCCCTGAGCCTCGCGCTCGGTTGCCCCGGGAGTCCGCCCCGGGGCCTTTTTGCTTGTCCGCGCAACGCGCCCGGGCGAGTAGAATCCGGCCAACGCGCCCGGCGGACGCCGCGGCGAGCTCCCGACCCGGACCCCCATGTTGCGAATCACCGAACTCAGGCTGTCGCTCGACCATCCCCCCGAGGCCTTGCCGGCCGTAATCCTCGAGCGCCTCGCACTATCCGCCGAGGCGCTTGAAGCCTTCACCGTCCACAAGCGCAGCTATGACGTGCGCAAGATTCGGGCGCCGAGCCTGATCTACGCGGTCGATGTGAAGGTCGCCGACGAAGCCCGGGTGCTCGCCCGCTGCGCCGGCGATCCGCACGTCACGCGCGCCCCGGACATGAACTACCGTTTCGTCGGCCGCGCTCCGGACGCGCTCGCGACGCGCCCGGTGGTGGTGGGCTTCGGCCCGTGCGGCATCTTCGCGGCGCTCGTCCTCGCCCAGATGGGTTTCCGGCCGATCGTGCTGGAGCGCGGCAAGGCGGTGCGCGAGCGCACCCGCGACACCTGGGGGCTGTGGCGCAAGCGCGTGCTCGATCCGGAATCGAACGTGCAGTTCGGCGAGGGCGGCGCCGGCACCTTCTCCGACGGCAAGCTCTACAGCCAGGTGAAGGACCCGAAGCATTACGGCCGCAAGGTGCTCACCGAGTTCGTCAAGGCCGGTGCGCCCGAGGAGATCCTCTACGTCGCCAAGCCTCACATCGGCACCTTCCGCCTGGTCGCGATGGTCGAGCACATGCGCCGCGACATCGAGGCACTGGGCGGCGAGATCCGCTTTGGCCAGCGCGTGACCGACCTCTGGATCGAGGATGGCCGGGTGCGCGGCCTCACCCTCGCCTCGGGCGAGCAGTTGCGCTGCGACCACGTCGTGCTGGCGCTCGGCCACAGCGCCCGTGACACCTTCGAGATGCTGCACGCGCGCGGCGTCTTTATGGAGGCGAAGCCGTTCTCGCTGGGGTTCCGCATCGAGCACCCGCAATCGCTGATCGACCGCGCCCGTTTCGGTCCCCACGCCGGCCATCCGCTGCTCGGCGCGGCCGACTACAAGCTGGTGCATCACGCGACGAACGGCCGCTCGGTCTACAGCTTCTGCATGTGTCCCGGCGGCACCGTGGTGGCCGCGACCTCCGAGCCGGGGCGCGTCGTCACCAACGGCATGAGCCAGTACTCGCGCAACGAGCGCAACGCCAACGCCGGCATCGTCGTCGGCATCACGCCGGCCGACTATCCCGGCGGGCCGCTCGCCGGGGTCGAGTTCCAGCGCCGCTGGGAGTCGCGCGCCTTCGAGCTGGGCGGCGGCAACTACGACGCGCCCGGCCAGCTGGTCGGCGATTTCATCGCCGGCCGGCCGTCGGCCGCGTGGGGTGGGGTGGAGCCCTCGTACAAGCCGGGAGTGCGCCTGGGCGACCTCGCGACCAGCCTGCCCGACTACGCGATCGCGGCGGTGCGCGAGGCGCTGCCCGCCTTCGAGCGCCACATCAAGGGCTTCGCGATGGCCGACGCGGTCCTCACCGGCGTCGAGACGCGCACCTCGTCGCCACTGCGCATCACCCGCGGCGCCGACTTCCAGAGTCTCAACGTGAAGGGCCTCTACCCCGCCGGCGAAGGTGCCGGCTACGCCGGGGGCATCCTCTCGGCCGGCATCGACGGCATTCGCGTCGCCGAGGCACTGGCGCGCGAAGTGCTGGACGAGGCGGTCGACGCCGGCGCGCCGGCCCCGATGTCGCGGCGTGCCTGAGCGGCGGCGCCGCGGTCCGAGTCACACCACAGGAGCGAGCCACCATGACCGAACCGACCCCGAACATGGCCCAGAAGGGCCCCTTCGCCGTCGAAGTGGAAGCCGGCAAGGCGTACTACTGGTGCCGTTGCGGCAAGAGCCAGCAGCAGCCGTTCTGCGACGGGTCGCACAAGGGCGGGCCGTTCGCGCCGCTCGCCTTCACGCCCGAGAAGTCCGGCACCGTCTATTTGTGCGGTTGCAAGCGCAGCGGCAACAAGCCTTACTGCGACGGCACCCACTCGCGGCTCTAGTCTGCTCAGCGTTTCCTGAGTCGTTCGACGACGATGCCGCCCGCAGCGTCGACGACGCCGCGCACCTCGACGTAGTCGCCGGGACGCGGGCCGTTGTCGATCCGCGTGCGCCCGGTGAGCACCAGCTCGAGGCCGTCGAGTTGGCGGTGTGGTCCGAGCCGGCCGTGCAGCCTCACTCGCGCACCCTCGGGGTTCGCCGTCGGCTGCCCCTCGGCGTCGCGCGCACCGTCGGCGATCCATCGTTCGATCAGGTTGATCTCGGTCTCGTCGAGCCAGGGCGGGCCGTCGTGCGGCATGCGCGGCAGCGCCTGGCCGCGCACCCGCCGCATCAGCTCGCTCGCGCCGGGATTGCCCGGCACGACGCGAGCGCGGTCGAACGGCGCAAGCGTCTCGGCATGCGAGGTGAGCCGGTAGCCTTCCGGTGGGGGACCGGTCAGGCCGCCGTCGGTGTGACATTTCGCGCAGCGCATCGCGAAGATCGGCGCGACGTCGGCGTAGGTCACGATCTCGCCCGGTCCGGGCGCGCGCCGGGGTGCCGCCGGTTCGGCCGGCGCCGCCGCGCGGTCGCCTGGGGGCAGCCCGGCGGCGATCCACTGCCCGAATCGGGCAATCTGGTCGTCGGGCAGGAAGGGCGGTCCGGTCATCGGCATGCGCGGCGCGCTCTCGCCCGTCAGGCGGCGCATCAGCTCGCTCGCCTCGGGCCGGCCGGCGACGACGACCGGCCCGTTGCGCCCGCCGGCGAGCAGGCCGTCGAGCGTGTCGAGCCGCAGCCCGGAGGCGGCGGATTCGCCGGCGTGGCACATCACGCAATGGCGCTGCAGGATCGGATTGAGGTCGGCGTGGGTGACGCCGGCGTGCGCCTGGATGAAGCCTGTCAGGAAGGTCGCGCCGATCAGGGCGCGCACAAGGCCGTTGTGCATGAGATGCTCTCCGGAAGGGTTCGACGAGCCACTGCAAGGCCTATGATAACGCCATGGTCTCGGCTCGGGGTACGCTGTGTCCCCTGACGTCGCCGGTGGTCACCCGGCGTTTGGCGGTCGGCGCGCGCCGCCGTCGTGCCTGCGTGGCGGGCAGGCACAAGGTCTGCCCCTACGGCCGGGACACGCACGACGCCCCGGTTTGCCCGTAGGGGCGACCCTTGTGGTCGCCCGCCACCCGGACGCGCAACCGTCGGGCGCGCCGCCGTCGCCGGCCGCCGATCGATTCGTGCCTGCGTGGCGGGCAGGCACAAGGTCTGCCCCTACGGCCGGGACACGCACGACGCCCCGGTTTGCCCGTAGGGGCGACCCTTGTGGTCGCCCGCCACCCGGACGCGCAACCGTCGGGCGCGCCGCCGTCGCCGGCCGCCGATCGATTCGTGCCTGCGTGGCGGGCAGGCACAAGGTCTGCCCCTACGGCCGGGACACGCACGACGCCCCGGTTTGCCCGTAGGGGCGACCCTTGTGGTCGCCCGCCACCCGGACGCGCAATCGTCGGGCGCGCTCGAGGAGGAGGTTGACATCGGCGCGAGAGCCGCTACAATGCAGTTATTGTGCACTGCAACATCAACCCCAACGGAGAGCAAACATGAACACCATCGATTTCCAGAAGCCCGTCGAAGCCGTCAAGGCGCTGATGGCGATGCAGGCCGAGACGATCACCAAGTCGATCGAGCTGCAGAAGAAGTCCGGCGAGCAGCTGATGAGCTTCTTCAAGTCCGAGGCCGAGAAGGCGAAGAACCTGAAGTCGCCGGAAGACGTCGTCAAGTTCAACGTCGACGCCAACACCGCGCTGTTCGAGCTGATGAAGTCGCAGGGCGAGGCCTTCGCCAAGCTGGCCGAAGAGACCCGCAAGGCGGCGCTGGCCCAGTTCCAGAACCTGACCAAGTAATTTCTGCCCGCCCCGAACCCTCGGGGCCGCGGATTTGGACGCCCCGGCGACCCCAGCGGTCGCCGGGGCGTTCGTCTTGAGGCCAGGCCCTGCGGGTGGGAAGTGCCGGGTTGGCCGGCCGCCACCTGCGGAACCGACGCTCGGCGGATAGAATCTGTGGTCGATCGGTCCCGCCGCTTTTCGCCCATGTCCGACTCCATCCGCATCCACGGTGCCCGCCAGAACAACCTCAAGAACCTGTCGCTGGAGATCCCGCTCGGCGAGCTGACGGTGGTCACCGGCGTGTCCGGCTCGGGCAAGTCGTCGCTGGTGTTCGACACCCTCTACGCCGAGGGCCAGCGGCGCTACGTCGAGACCTTCTCGCCGTATGCGCGGCAGTTCCTCGACCGCATGGACAAGCCGCAGGTCGACCGCATCGACGGGGTGCCGCCGGCGATCGCGATCGACCAGACCAATCCGGTGCGGACCTCGCGCTCGACGGTCGGCACGATGACCGAGCTCGCCGACCACTTCAAGCTGCTGTACGCGCGCGCGGCGCGGCTGCACTGCCGCGGCTGCGGCGTGCCGGTGCGCCGCGACGACCCGGAGAGCATCGCCGCGGCGCTCGCCGCGCGCTGCGCCGGCGACGATCCGCGCCTCACCGTCACCTTTCCGGTGCCGGTGCCGGCGAACTTCAGCGAGGCCGAGATCACCGCGCTGCTCGAACGCCAGGGCTACACCCGCATCCATGCCCGCGAGGCGGGGCGTGACGGCGAGGTGCTGCACGTGGTGCAGGACCGTTTCCGCCTCGCCGGCGCCGAGCGCAGCCGCGTCCTGGAGGCGCTCGAGACCGCCCTCGCGCGCGGCCGCGGCCATCTCGCGGTGCAGGCGACCGGCGCCGACGGTGCGAGCGCGACCTGGCGCTTCAGCCGCGACCTGCACTGCGCCGACTGCGACATCCACTACGCCGAGCCGACCCCGGGGCTGTTCTCGTTCAACTCGCCGATCGGTGCTTGCGAAACCTGCCGCGGCTTCGGCCGCGTGATCGGCGTCGATTTCGGGCTGGTGATTCCCGACGAGGCCAAGACGCTCGCCGACGGCGCGGTCAAGCCGTGGCAGAGCCCGAGTTTCCGCGAGTGCCAGGACGATCTGGCGAAAATGGCGGCGAAGTACGGCGTGCCGATGGGTGTGCCCTTCCGCGAGCTCTCGGCCGAGCACCGCCGCTGGGTGCTCGAGGGCGACGCGAGCTGGAAGAGCTGGTCCTCGTCGTGGCCGCGCAAGTGGTACGGGGTGCGCCACTTCTTCGACTGGTTGGAGACCAAGGCCTACAAGATGCACATCCGCGTGCTCTTGTCGCGCTACCGCAGCTACACGGAATGCCCGGCCTGCGGCGGCGCGCGCCTGAAGCCGGAGGCGCTGCTGTGGCGGCTCGGCGGCGACGGCCGGGGCGCCGGTCCGGCGAGCGCCGCGCCAGCGGCCGCAGACGCCGGAGTAGTCGCAAGCCGGTCGCTGCCTTCCGACGCGAAGCGCAAGTCCAGGTCCGATGTCCCGATAGCGGTGGCGGCCGCCTCGCCGGCATCGACGGTCGCACCCGAGACCGCCCGGGAGGCAGCGAACACCGGGCTGGGGGTCGCGCCGCCCGGACTGGCGATCCACGAGCTGATGGCCCTGCCGATCGGCCGCGTGCGCGCCTTCGTCGCCGCGCTCGCGCTGCCCGGCCCGCTCGACGAGGCGACGGAACTCCTGCTCGGCGAGATCCGCGCCCGCCTCGACTATCTGGCCGACGTCGGCCTCGCCTACCTGACCCTCGACCGTCAGTCGCGCACGCTGTCGGGCGGCGAGGTGCAGCGCATCAACCTCACCACCGCGCTCGGCACGGCGCTGGTGAACACTCTGTTCGTGCTCGACGAGCCGTCGATCGGGCTGCACCCGCGCGACATGGACCGCATCCTCGGCGTGATGACGCGGCTGCGCGACGCCGGCAACACCCTGGTCGTGGTCGAGCACGACCCGCTGGTGATGCGCGCCGCCGACCGATTGCTCGACATCGGGCCGGGACCGGGCGAGCGCGGCGGCGAGATCGTCGCCTACGGCACGCCGGACGAGGTCGCCGCCGACCCGGCCTCGCTCACCGGCGCCTGGCTCGCCGGGCGGCGCCGCGTCGCGCCGATCGCGCGGACGGACGACGCGCCTGCGCCCGAGCGGCTGCCGCGGCTCACTGTGGTCGGCGCCCGCGCCCACAACCTGCGCGGCATCGACGTCGCGCTGCCGCTCGGCGCGCTGGTGTGCGTCGCCGGCGTGTCCGGCTCGGGCAAGTCGACGCTGGTCCAGGACGTGCTCTACCCGGCGCTCGCCAAGCAGTTCGGCGAGACGTTAGATCCGCCCGGAGCGCACGAGCGCATCGACGGCGCCGAGGCGCTCGCCGGCGTGGTGATGGTCGACCAGTCGCCGATCGGCAAGAGCGCGCGCTCGACCCCGGTCAGCCACGTCGGCGCCTGGGACGCGATCCGCAAGCGCTTCGCGGCGCTGCCCGAGGCCAAGCGCCGCGGCTACACCGCCGGCACCTTCAGCTTCAACGCCGGCTCGGGGCGCTGCCCGACCTGCACCGGCTCGGGCTTCGAGCATGTCGAGATGCAGTTCCTGTCCGACGTTTATCTGCGTTGCCCGGACTGCGACGGGCGGCGCTATCGGCCCGAGGTGCTCGAGCTCGCCTGGAACGGCCGTTCGGTCGCCGACGTGCTCGAGATGACGGTGTCGGAGGCGCTCGCCTTCTTCGTCGGCGAGGCCGACGTCTGCGCGGCGCTGGCGCCGCTCGCCGAGGTCGGCCTCGACTACCTGCGCCTCGGCCAGCCGGTGCCGACGCTGTCTGGCGGCGAGGCTCAGCGCCTCAAGCTCGCCGGCCACCTCGCCGTCGCCGCCAAGCCGGCGGCGCGGGGCCGCGGCGCCGCCGGCCGGCTGCTGTTCCTGTTCGACGAACCGACCACCGGGCTGCACTTCGAGGACGTCGCGCGCCTGCTCGGCGCCTTCGCCCGGCTGCTCGCCGCCGGCCACGCGCTGGTCGTGATCGAGCACAACCTCGACGTGCTGCGCGCCGCTGACTGGATCGTCGAGCTCGGCCCGGACGGCGGCGAGGCGGGCGGCGCGCTGGTGGTCGCCGGCCCGCCGGCGGCGGTGAGGGCCTGCGCCGCCTCGCCGACCGGGCGCGCGCTGCGCGAATATGCCGAATCGCTCGGAGAGGGTGCGGAGCCGGTGCAGGCGCAGGGAGCCGCGGTCGCGCCCGGGGAATCGGGTTCCGTACCGGTTGGCGCCGGTCCGACCGCGACCCTGCACGCCGCCGAGCCGCCGCCGCGCGTCCGGCGCGCGCCGGCGATCGAGATCCGCCACGCGCGCGAGCACAACCTCAAGAACGTCAGCCTCGACATCCCGCGCGAGCGCCTCACGGTGGTGACCGGGCTGTCGGGCTCAGGCAAGTCGACGCTCGCCTTCGACATCGTCTTCAGCGAGGGCCAGCGCCGCTATCTCGAGTCGCTCAACGCCTACGCGCGTCAGTTCGTGCAGACCGCGAGCCGGCCCGACGTCGACGCCTTGCGCGGGCTGCCGCCGACGGTGGCGATCGAGCAGCGGGTGAGCCGCGGCGGGCGCAAGAGCACGGTCGGCACGCTCACCGAGATCCACCCCTTCCTGCGCCTGCTCTACGTCAAGCTCGGCACCCAGCACTGCCCGGACTGCCGGCTGGCGGTGGTGCCGCAGAGCTTCGAGGCGATCGCCGCACAAATCCAGCACGACTTCCGCGGCGCCTCGGTCGAGCTGCTGGCGCCGCTGGTGACGAACCGCAAGGGCCTCTACACCGAGCTCGCCAAGTGGGCGCGCGGCAAGGGCTACGAGCAGCTGCGCGTCGACGGCGAGTATCTGCCGACCCGCAAGTGGCCGCGGCTCGACCGCTACCGTGAGCACACCATCGAGCTGCCGGTGGGCCTCGTCGTGGTCGCGCCCGAGCACGAGGCGACGCTGCGCGCCCAGCTCGCCGAGGCGCTCGAGCACGGCAAGGGCGTGGCCCGCGTGCTGGCGCTCGGGCGCGTCGGCGCCACGCCGGTCACCTTCTCGACCCGGCGCGCCTGCCCGGGCTGCGGCACCAGCTTCCCCGAACCCGACCCGCGGCTGTTCTCGTACAACGCCAAGCATGGCTGGTGCCCGGCCTGCTACGGCACCGGGCTGGCGGTGCGCGGACGCATCGACGACCCCGACGGGCTCGATCTCGGCGACGCCGCCGAGCTCGGCAGCGAGCCCTGCCCGGCCTGTGACGGCGCGCGCCTCAATCCGCTCGCCCGCGCGGTGCGCTTTCGCGGCGCCGCCCTCCACGAGCTCGCCGCCTGCTCGGTCGATGCGCTCGCGGCGCGCTTCGCCGCGCTCGAGCTCGCCGGCCGCGAGGCCGAGATCGCGCGCGACATCGTCGCCGAGATCGGCGCCCGGCTCGCCTTCCTGCAGCGCGTCGGGCTCGGCTACCTGGCGCTCGACCGCGGCGCGCCGACGCTCTCCGGCGGCGAGGCGCAGCGCATCCGGCTCGCCGCGCAGCTCGGCTCCAACCTGCGCGGCGTCTGCTACATCCTCGACGAGCCGACCATCGGCCTGCACCCGCGCGACAACCGCCTGCTGCTCGACACCCTGGAGGCGCTGCGCGACCGCGGTAACACCCTGCTGGTGGTCGAGCACGACGAGGACACCATCCGCCGCGCCGACCACGTCATCGACCTCGGCCCCGGCGCCGGGGTGCGCGGCGGCCGGGTGGTGGCCGAAGGCGGCATCGACGACCTGCTGGCCGCGCCCGAATCCGCCACCGGCGCATGCTTCCGCCACCCGCTGCAGCACCCGCTGCGGCCGCGCCGCGCGGTGCCCGACGACCATGCGGCGATCCGCATCGAAGGCGCCAGCCTGCACAACCTACGCAACGTGACGGTGCGCATTCCGCTCGCGCGCCTGACGGTGGTGACGGGCGTGTCCGGCTCGGGCAAGTCCAGCCTGGCACGCGACGTCATCCACGCCAACCTGCGCGCCCGCCTTGGAGACCCCGAGGCCACCCGTGCCCGCCGCCGCGGCAAGGCACAGCCCGAAGAGGTCGACCAGGCCCTGATCGGCTGCAAGGGCGTCCATGGCTGGCAACAGGTCGGCCGTGTGCTGGAGGTCGACCAGACCCCGATCGGCAAGACCCCGCGCTCCTGCCCGGCGACCTACGTCGGCTTCTGGGACGCGATCCGCAAGCTCTTCGCCGACACTTTCGACGCCCGCACCCGCGGCTGGAACGCTTCGCGCTTTTCCTTCAACACCGGCGCCGGGCGCTGCCCGGTCTGCGATGGCGCCGGCCAGACCACCGTCGAGATGAGCTTCCTCCCCGATGTGAAGACGCCCTGCGAGGGCTGCGGCGGCGCACGCTTCAATCCCGAGACCTTGTCGGTGCGCTGGAAGGACAGGACCGTCGCCGAGGTGCTGGCGATGCCGGTGGACGAGGCGGTGGATTTCTTCTCCGCCCATCCCGCGATCGCCCACCCGCTGCAGCTGCTGCAGGACGTCGGCCTTGGCTACCTGACGCTGGGCCAGCCCAGCCCGACGCTGTCGGGCGGCGAGGCGCAGCGCATCAAGCTGGTGACCGAACTGGCCAAGGTGCGCCGCCGCCCGGGTGACTCCGCAGACACGGGTGGTGTGCCGCTGCCGGCCGACAAGCACAGCCTGTATGTGCTGGACGAGCCGACGGTGGGCCTGCACATGGCCGACGTCGACAAGCTGATCCGGGTGCTGCACCGCCTGACCGATGCTGGCCATACGGTGCTGGTGATCGAGCATGACCTCGACGTCATGGCCGAGGCCGACTGGCTGATCGACCTCGGCCCGGAGGGCGGCGATGGCGGCGGCCGGGTGGTGGCCGAAGGCCCGCCCGAGGTGGCGATGGCGACGCCGGAGTCGCACACCGGGCGCCATCTGCGCGAGTTCCTGGCGCAGCGCAAGGCTGGATGATGTCCTGTGCGCCGGAACCCGCGCGCCGACGCCGGGTCTGTGCTCGGGCAGACGATCTTGCGGCGCGCAGCCTTCTTCGCAACACCACGCATTTTGATCATGGAACGACACACACATGACGACACGTAAAGTCCGCGTCTGGGACCTGCCCACCCGATTGTTCCACTGGCTGCTGGCCGTCCTCGTGGTTGCGGCCTACGTTACCGGCCAACTCGGCGGCAGCTTCATCCAGTGGCACGGCCGCGTCGGCATTGCCATCCTGGGGCTGCTAACCTTTCGCCTGGTGTGGGGCTTCATCGGCTCCACCTATGCCCGCTTTGCGGACTTCGTCCCGGGCCCCGCTCATCTGTGGGCGCACCTGCGCGGTCACTGGAGCGGGCTTGGTCACAACCCGCTCGGCGCCCTGTCGGTGCTCGCCCTGCTCGGCGTGATGAGTTACCAGGCGGTCACCGGGCTTTTTGCCAACGATGACATCGCTTTTTCCGGCCCCTTGCGCGCGCTGGTGAGCGGCGATACCAGCGATTGGTTGAGCGGCCTGCACCGGCAGAACTACTGGCCGATCATCGTCCTCGTCGCGCTGCACGTGGGGGCAGTGCTGTTCTATGCCGTGTTCAAGAAGGACAACCTGGTCAAGCCGATGATCACCGGCGACAAGGAGGTCGATGAGGCCGATGCCCAAGCCGCGCAGGGTGGCGGCATCGTGGCTTTGCTGCTTGCGTTGGCGATCACGGCTGCCGTGCTTTACGCGGCGACGGGCAGCTTCATTGCGCCACCGCCACCGCCTCCGGTACCCGCCTGGTAAGGTCGTCCCTTGCCTGGCGTAGAGAACGACAAAGCCACCCTTGGGTGGCTTTGTCGTTGGAGTACAAGTACCGTGCCGGGTCAGTCGGCGCGGTACTTGTCGTGACAGGCCTTGCAGGTGGCGCCCGTTTCGCCGAAGGCCTTCTGCACCGCGGCCTTGTCACCGCTGGCGGCAGCCTGTGCCAGGTTCGCTGCAGCGGCGTTGAAATCCATCGCCAGCTTGCCGACATCTTCCATGTTCTGGAACAGTTCGGGCTTGGCGCGCGTCTTGCGGTCGCCGATGTCCTTGTCGGTGCCCGGGCCGTACAGTGCGCCCATGCCCGAACCCGCGATGGCTGCGATGGCGTTGGCAGCGGCCTGCACCTGCTGCGCGTTGAACTCGCCTTCAACGTTGGCCTTGATCTTGCCCATGTTCCAGCTCATGAAGCTGTAGCCGGCCTGGCGGAACTTGATCTGGTCTTCCGGCTTGACCTGAGCGGAAGCGGTGGCTGCAACGGACAGGGCGATGACGCCGAACAGGATGGATTTCTTCATTGACGACCTCTTAGCGTTGTGGGAAGGGTAATGCGTGTCGGCAGCGGCACAGCGGGCATGTGGGTTGCTGACTGACCGCCTTGCGACAGTGCGCCTTGCGGATTGGTTCAGCACATCGCATATCGACAAGCGATGATATTCCGATCGTATGAGCGGAGGCAATCGCGTGCGTAGTGTTAAAGCCTGCCGCGACGGCGTCGTAATAAGCAGTCTATAAGCAAGAAACAGCAAGCAAGGGATATGTCCCTGCGGACAAGGAGATGAATGATGCGCCGTCTGGCTGATACACCGATCTGGCTTCGCCTCACCCTGGTGATCTGGCTCATGCTGGTCGTGGCCTGGGGTGGGATGATCGCGTGGGAGACACGGGTCAACCGCAACATGGCGATCGAGCAGGCCAAGGACTTTGCCGGCAGCATCAATGAGATGACCATGGCCGGCCTCACCGGCATGATGATCACGGGTACGGTCGGTCAACGCGACGTGTTCCTTGACCAGATCAAGGAACTCAGCGTCGTGCGCGACCTCAAGGTGATCCGTGGTGAGGCAGTGAGCAAGGTCTTCGGCGACGGCGGCTTGCCGACGGTCGGTGGCGATGCCGACGAACGCCTGGCCCTGGCCGAGGGCCGGACCACGATGCGGGTCGAGCACAATGCCGAGCATGGCGAGCATCTGCGTGTGGTGATCCCGTCTCTCGCCTTGCGCGACTGGCTGGGAAAGGATTGCATCGCATGTCACCAGGTCGCCGATCGCACACCGCTCGGTGCGGTGTCGATGCGGATTTCGCTCGACAAGGCCAATGCGGCGGTGATCGATTTTCGCAACCAGAGCATCGTGTTTGCCTTCCTCGTCTCCTTGCCGCTGATCGGTTTCGTCTATCTGTTCATCCGTCGCTTCGTCAGTCGTCCGCTGTCTCACCTCAATGAAGGCCTGGCACAGATTGCGCAAGGCGGTGGTGACCTGACCCGGCGCCTGGAAGTGGGTGGCCACGACGAGATCGGGCGCACCGCGCTCACCTTCAATGAAATGCTGGCAACCCTGGCCGCACTGGTACGCCAGGTCGCGCAGTCGGCCTCGGCAGTCACCAACGCGGCCGGGCAGCTGGCCGGAAGCGCCACTGCAGTTGCCCAGGGCTCGCAACGCCAGCGCGCCACATCGGCAAACGCGGCGGAGACCGTCGACGCCATGATGGGCAACATCTCCAGCATTGCCGAGCGCACCGAGGCCGTGCGTGCGCGTTCGCATGACAGCTTGCAGCGCGCTCGGGAAGGGCAGGAGAGCCTGCGGCGACTTGTCGGCGAGGTGGGCCAGGTCGAAGCCACCGTCAAGCAGATGGCCGATGCGGTGAGCGACTTTGTTGGCTCGACGCAGGCGATCTCGCGCATGACGAGCGAAGTGCGGGACATTGCCGAGCAGACCAACCTGCTTGCACTCAATGCGGCGATCGAAGCGGCGCGGGCAGGCGAGCAGGGCCGTGGCTTTGCCGTGGTGGCCGACGAAGTGCGCAAGCTGGCAGAGAAATCCGCGCGCTCGGCAGGCGAGATCGATGCCTTGACGCGCGAGATCAGCAGCCGCTCGGATTCCGTTCAGGGTTCGATCGAGGATGGCCTGCATCACATCGAGTCGAGCCGCGCAGTAGCTGAAACGGTGAGCCAGGTGCTCGATTCGGCCAATGTGCTGGTCGTAGAGGTCGTGGACGGGCTGGACCACATCGCGCAGGCCACCGGTTCGCAGCGGGTATCGAGCCAGTCGGTGACTTCCAGCATCAGCGAGATCGCCGGCATGGCCCAGGACAACGGCCGCACCGTCGATCAGACCGTGGAGGCTGCACGCCACCTGGAGGCGCTGGCAGCACAGCTGCAGGATTCGGTATCGCGGTTCCGCTTCTGAACGCTGGCGGGGGGCTGCAACACACGTGCTGCAGCCCCCGCCAGCGTGTCGAATGACTTATTCGATGCGGACGGGGACGAAGATGCGTGCGCTGCCGCGCTGGATCAGCAGTGCGAAGCGGTTGCCCGAACGCTGCAACTGAGCGCGGAACTCGGCGATGGTGGTCACCGGCTGGTTGTTGATGGCCAGGATTACATCGCCGCGCTGCAATCCGGCACGCGCGGCGGCGCCATCGACGCTCTCCACGGCCAGGCCGCCGCGCAGCCGCAGTTCGGAAGCCTCCTGGGCGGTGAGGGCGCGTGCGCTCAGCCCGAGCTTGTCGCCCAGCTTTTCCACCTGGCTGGGCAGGGGGTCGGCTGCGGCCACCGTATCGGTGGTCAGTTCGTCGAGCGTTGCGGTGACGCTGCGGCTGCGGCCATCGCGCCAGATCTCCATGCGCACCTGGGTCCCCGGGCGTTTCTCGCCGATTACGCGCGGCAGTTCGGCCGAATCGGAGATGCGCCGGCCATCCACTTGCAGCACCACGTCACCGGGCTGCAGGCCGGCCTTCTCCGCCGCGCTGCCCGGGTCGACGCTGGCCACCAGCGCGCCGTGAGCCTCGGCCAGCCCGAAGGACTGGGCAAGCTCCTTGTCGACGCCCTGGATGGCAATGCCCAGGCGGCCGCGCTGGACACGGCCGTGGGCGACGAGCTGGTCCTTGACGTTCATGGCAACGTCGATCGGGATTGCGAACGAAATGCCCATGAAGCCGCCCGAGCGCGAGTAGATCTGCGAATTGATGCCGATCACTTCGCCCGCGAGGTTGAACAAGGGGCCGCCCGAGTTGCCCGGGTTGATCGCGACGTCGGTCTGGATGAAGGGTACGTAGGTCTCGTCCGGCAGGCGGCGCGCCTTGGCCGAGATGATGCCGGCGGTGACCGTGTTGTCGAATCCGAAGGGTGAGCCCATCGCCACCACCCACTCGCCGACGCGGGCGTCGTCGGCATTGCCGATCCTGAGGGTGGGCAGGTTCTGCGCGTCGATCTTGAGCAGGGCGACGTCGGTGCGGCGGTCAACCCCCACCACCGTTGCCTTGAACTCGCGCTTGTCGATCAGCCGCACGATGACCTCGGACAGCGCGGCATCCGCGTTCTCGCCTGCCACCACATGGGCATTGGTCAGCACATAGCCGTCCTGGCTGACGATGAAACCCGAGCCGATGCCTTGGCGTGCGCGCGGCCCCATGCCCGGCTGGCCCGGGAATCCCGGCATGGGTACCCCGAAGCGACGCAGGAAGTCGTAGAAGGGGTCGTTCGCGAACGGGTTCTCACCGGTGACGCCCTGTGCCTGGCGCTGGACGACGCTGATGTTGACGACCGCAGGTCCGACCTGCTCGACCAGGTCGCCGAAGTCCGGCAGCCCGTAGCGGTTGGGCGACACCATGGAGGGAGCGGTCGCCTGCGCCATGGCCGGCGACACGAAGGCCCCCTGCGGGAGCGCCGCTGCAAGCGCGACGGCGAGGGCACTGACGGCAATGATCTTCTTCATATCGGTATTCACGCGTGGTCGTGGAAGTTGATGGACGTGCACGAGTGCGTGGACGCGGGAATCCGCATCCT
>JARFTX010000025.1:1910-22881 GCA_029289265.1 Gammaproteobacteria bacterium | reverse complement strand
GGCGTGACTTCAAGGCCGGCGCCTCTGCCTGCCCGCCAGGGGCGTCAGAATTCCGCCTGCAGCGTGACATGGACCTGTCGCCCGGCCTGGTTCGCCGGCCGGTTGCGATACTCCGCCTGTGCCTGCAGTGGCCGGTTGGCCAGTTCCTGGTGGCGGCCGAGCAGGTTGATCGCGCTCAGCCGCAAGCTCAGGGTGCCGTGTTCAAGGCGGAAGCTGCGCGCTGCACTCCAGTCCACGGTGGTGTACGCAGGCACGGTGTAGCTGAAGCCGGGCACGTAGCTGAAGCCGGCGTCGATCGGTCCCATGCGCAGTACGCTCAGCATCGATTGCCAGGGGCCGACGCGTTGCAGCCAGCTCAGGCTGCCGGAGTAGGGTGCGGTATTGCCGCGGATGCGGTCGTCCGCGGCGCGGCGATCGATCATGCTGTGCGACAGGATGAACTCGGTCCCGGGCCATGGGCTGGTGCGCAACTGGTACTCGAGTCCGCTGAGGCGGACCTCGCCGGCGTAGTTCTCCCAGCGCGTGCTGCGCAGGGTCTCCAGGAAGGCAAGGTAGCCCGCGTCGCCGGTGCGGGGCAGGTCGGTGATGAGCGGTCCGGGCTGGCGCACGATGAGATCATCGATGCGCTCATGGAACAGGCGCACGTCGAGGGTGCTGCGCTGGTCAGGCAGTACGCCCAGGAAGCCGAGTTCGAAGGCGTCGATGCGCTGCGGCCTCAGGGCCGGATTGGGAAGCTGGCGTTGCTGCAGCAGCGCACCGGTGTCGGAAACGATGCGCACATCGGCATTGCGTTCGAAAAGTCCGGGCTGGCGCCAGGCGCGCGAGTGGCCGAGACGCCAGGTCATGTCGGGAGCGGCCTGCCAGTTGAGGAATACGCGTGGCGCAAAACGAGCGGCATCGCCACCGAGCTTCTCCACCATGCCGCCGAAGTTCCACAGCCATGCCGGTGCGCTGCGCCATTCCAGATTGGCGAACAGGCGCTGCTCGCTGCGCTGGTGCGCCTTGGCAGCGTGGAAATAAAAGGGCGAGGCCTGCTCGACATGCCGCCATTCGGCGCCCCACAGCACGCGTGTGGCGGGATCGAGGCGCCAGCGGTGCTCGACTTCGAGACTGTGCTGGTCGGTCACTGCGGTGTTGCCGACGTCGGCACCGAAGGCAACGCCAGGCGCGAGCGGGAGCGGGGGGTTGATGCGCGAATCCAGCCGCCATTCGTCACGCACGCGCTGGCGATTCCAGTAGGCCGACACCAGCCACTCCTCTTCGGCCGCGGCGACGTGGCGCCAGCGCAGGTGCAAGGTGCGGTTGGCGTGCTGCGATTCGCGCATGCCGGCGCTGTTGAAGAAGGAGCGCTCATAGCCCGCGTCGCGCCGGCCCTCGGCAAACACCGCATTGAGGTTGAGCTCGTTGCGTTCGTCGAGCTGGAGATCTCCCCGCACCGACAACAGGTTCGTGCGGCGACCATCATGCAGCCCGGCAAAGCCTTCGTCGGCCTCGTGCTGCGCACTGATGCGCAGGCTGAGCGGGGCCGATTCGACGGCATGGCGCGCGCTGACGTCCAGGATGCCGGGCGCGCCACGGCTCAGACGCAGGCTTGTTCCGGTGTTGTCGGCGCTATGCCGGGTGCGGATGTTGACGATGCCCAGGAAGGCGTTCGAGCCGAAGGCGGCGGAGTTCGAGCCGCGTACCACCTCGATGCGCTCGATATCCTGCAGCGAGATGCGCTCCGCCGAAGAGTTGAACGAGGGCGCAGGATAAGAGCGCCCGTCGATCAGGACCTGCATCTGCAGTGGATAGTCCATGCCCAGGCCATGGTAGGTGACCCAGTGTGCGTTGCCGCGTTCCTGGCCAACCTGGAAGCCGGGGACGAGCCGCATCAGGCGGCTGAGGTCGCGGTAGCCGGTGGCAGCGATGAAGTCCGCATCGAATACCGTGACCGCAGCCGGGCTGTCGTGCAGGGTCTGGGGCAGGCGCGAGGCGCTGAGCACGACCGGCAGCGGTGCGAAGAAGCTGTCTTCTGCCCGCACCTGTCCTGCGCACAGGCTTGCGGTGAGAATCAGGGCCAGTCCGCCGGCAGTACCGGAGTGGGAGCGCATCGATGGGTTTGAGCTGAGTCAGGGCTGGCGAAGTATAGCGGTGAGCCGCCGGTCGCGCAGGAGGGCATTGGAAGCTGTAACATCCCCAGCTATCCGCTTCAGGCTCCATTCCTTTTCCGGAACGCATAAACGCCATGACCCTGACCGATCTCCGCTACCTCGTCGCGTTGGCGTACGAGCGTCATTTCGGCCGTGCGGCCGAGAAATGCCATGTGTCACAGCCGACGCTGTCTGTGGCGGTCAAGAAGGTCGAGGAGGAGCTCGGCGTCCAGCTCTTCGAGCGCAGCGCCTCCGAGGTCAAGATCACCGAGACCGGTCGCCGCATCGTCGCGCAGGCAGAGAAGGTGCTGATGGAGGCGAGCCAGATCCAGGAGATCGCCGCGGCGGGCAAGGATCCGCTTGCAGGCCCGCTGCGCGTAGGGGTGATCTACACCATCGGCCCTTACCTGCTGCCGCGCCTGATCCCGCGCGTGCACCAGCTTGCGCCGCGCATGCCGCTGATCATCCAGGAGAACTTCACCGCTCGCCTGGCCGAGTCGCTCAAGCGCGGCGAGCTCGATGTCATCATCATCAGCCTGCCGTTCGAGGAGACCGGCATCGTCGCCCAGCCGGTCTACGACGAGCCGTTCCGGGTGCTGATGCCGTCGGCCCATCCGTGGACGCAGGATGAGTCGGTCTCGGCCGAGCACCTCGCCGACGACCAGTTGTTGCTGCTTGGCGCGGGCAACTGCTTCCGCGAGCAAGTGCTCGAGGTGTGCCCGAGCTGCCGCAACATCGGCGGGCTGCAGCGCACGCTGGAGGGCAGTTCGCTCGAGACCATCCGCCACATGGTGGCCACGGGTCTCGGCGTGACGGTGTTGCCCAGTTCGGCGGTCGACGAGATGTCGGCGCAGAACCCCTTGGTCGCGGTACGGCCGTTCAGCGACCCCGAGCCTCAGCGCCGTGTCGCCCTGGCGTGGCGTGTCACCTACCCGCGCAGCGGGGCGATCGACGTGCTACGAGCGGCGATCCTGGACAGCGAACTGCCCGGGGTACGGCCGGTGGGGCGTGTTCCACAGGTGGATACGGGGCTGCGCCAGGCATAGCCCTGCGGCATGAAAGGTATTCCGGCGATCAATTGGATTCATTGGACCGATTGGCTTACGATTGAACCATCCCGGCTGGACGCAGCCGCTCCAGCGCATCAATCACAGGAGAAGCGACATGGAAATCGATATCGGCATCACCAAGAAGGATCGCGCCAAGATCGCCGAGGGCCTTTCGCGCCTGTTGGCGGACAGCTACACCCTGTACCTGACCACGCACAATTTCCACTGGAACGTCACCGGGCCGATGTTCAACACGCTGCACCTCATGTTCGAGGCGCAATACAACGAACTCGCACTCGCAGTTGACCAGATCGCCGAGCGCATCCGCGCGCTGGGCTTCCCGGCGCCCGGCACCTACAAGGAGTTCCAGAAGCTCACCAGCATGAGTGAGCCGGACGGGGTACCCTCGGCGCAGGACATGATCCGCCTGCTCGTCCAGGGCCAGGAAGCGGTGATCAAGACCGCACGCAGCATCGCGCCGGTCGCCGACAAGGCGAGCGACGAGCCTACGCTCGACCTGCTGACCCAGCGCATGCAGGTGCACGAGAAGACCGCCTGGATGCTGCGCAGCCTACTCGAAGCCTGAGCTTGAGTGCAGCCGCGCCAGTCGGCGCGCGGAGTTGCATACGGGCCCTGCGGGGCCCGTCCTCATTTCAGCCTCCGGAAAAGCGCACGCGTTGCCTGGGCTGGCTGGGCTGGGTGATGTGGTCCAGGGGCAGGACATGGGTCTGCTTCACGCGGCCGAGCACGATGTCGGTCTTCACGTTGGCGATGCCGGGCAGGCACAGCACGCGCTTCATCATCAGTTCGGAGAAAGCGGCCAGGTCGGGAGCGACCAGGCGCAGTACGTAGTCGGCGTTGCCGCTCACCGAAAAGCACTCGAGTACCTCGGGCAAGCCGGCGACGGCGGCTTCGAAGGCTTCGCTGCGTGCCCCGCCCTGGCGCTCGAGCACGACATGGGCGAAGGCGGTGACGCCCAGGCCGACGGCTGCGGGGTTCAGCAGTGCGGCGTAACCGGCGATCAGTCCGCCTTCCTGCAGGCGCTGCAGGCGCCGGCTCACCTGGGATGCGGACAGGTGGACCTGTTCGCCAAGCGTGGCATTGGTGGCATTGCCGCTGCGCTGCAGGGCATCGAGGAGTGCCAGATCCTGACGGTCTACGGTGAAAGTGCTCATTTATGTGCTTTCATATGCATGAATTGTGCGCATATTACCGATAAATGCGCGAATAACGCGCACTTTATGTGTGGGATGCGCAGCATAATGCTCCTCACAAGACCACCTGAGGAGACACCCCATGACGCTTACCGAATCCTTGCTGCATGCGCTCAAGGCGCATGGCGCGCGGCAGATCTTCGGCATCCCGGGCGACTTCGCCCTGCCCTATTTCCGCATCATCGAGGAATCGAAGATCCTGCCCCTGCATACGCTCTCGCATGAGCCAGGGGTGGGCTTCGCCGCCGACGCGGCCGGACGCATCGGCGGCGGACTGGGCGTGGCCGCGGTAACCTACGGCGCAGGTGCGCTCAACATGATCAACTCGGTGGCCGCAGCGTATGCCGAGAAATCACCGCTGGTGGTCCTGTCCGGCGGTCCGGGCCGCGGCGAGTCGAACTCCGGGCTGCTGCTGCATCACCAGGCCAAGACGCTCGACTCCCAGTTCCAGATCTTCCGTGAGATCACCTGCGATCAGGTGCGTCTGGACGATGCAGCGCGCGCGCCCGCCGACATCGCGCGCGTCCTCGCCAATTGCCTGCGCAACTCGCAGCCGGTGTACATCGAGATCCCGCGCGACATGGTCGCCCAGCCCTGCGCAGCGGTGATCGCCGAGCCGCCGCCAGCGGTCGATGGCGAGGCGCTGCAGGCGTGTGTCGCAGAGATCCTCGAACGTATCGGGCGCGCATCCGCGCCGGTGCTGATGGTGGGGGTCGAGGTGCGCCGCTTCGGGCTCGAGGACAAGGTCGCCGAGCTGTCGCGCCGCCTTGGCCTGCCGGTGGTGACCAGCTTCATGGGCCGCGGCCTGCTTGCAGATCATGGCGCACCGCTGATGGGTACCTACATGGGCCTGGCCGGCCTGCCCGAGGTGACGCGGCTGGTGGAGGACTCCGACGGTCTGTTCCTGCTCGGCGTGATCATCTCGGACACCAACTTCGCGGTGTCAGAGAAGCACATCGACCTGCGCAAGACCATCCAGGCGCTGGAGGGACGGGTGACGATGGGTTACCACACCTACCCACGCATCCCGCTCGATGCGCTTGTCGATGGCCTGCTTGCCTGCGTGCCCCCGGCGGCGAAACACTTCGAGGTGTCGCGCCCGGCTTTCCCGCATGGCCTGGTGGCCGACGAGGCCACCATCGCGCCAGCCGACGTGGCATTGGCCGTCAATGACCTGATGGCCGAGCATGGCAAGCTGCCGATCGCTTCCGACATGGGCGACTGCCTGTTCACCGCGATGGACATCGAGCACACCGCCCTGGTGGCGCCGGGCTATTACGCCACGATGGGTTTTGGTGTGCCCGCGGGCCTCGGCCTGCAGGCGGCTACGGGCCAGCGTCCGCTCATCCTCGTTGGCGACGGCGCCTTTCAGATGACGGGCTGGGAACTGGGCAACTGCCGACGCTACGGCTGGGATCCGATCGTGCTGCTGTTCAACAACAGCAGCTGGGAGATGCTGCGCACCTTCCAGCCCGAGTCGGGCTTCAATGATCTCGACGACTGGGGCTTCGCGCAGATGGCCGCGGGCATGGGCGGCGACGGCGTGCGCGTGCACACCCGGGCCCAGCTCAAGCAGGCGCTGGATCGTGCGATGGCGACGCGTGGGCGTTTCCAGCTCATCGAAGTGATGATCCCGCGTGGTGTGCTGTCCGAGACGCTGTCGCGCTTCGTCGCCGGGGTCAAGCGCCTGAACGCCGCCAAATCGGGCTGAACCGGATCGGCGTGCGCGGCCGAGGGGGTTGAAGGGGGCATCGCCTTCAACCCCTCGCGGCGGGTGCCGCTCCCACGCGGAAAACCGCGCCGCGTGCGGCCTCGCTGTAGGCGCGACGCAAGTCGCGAGCTTTCTGGTCTGTTCAGCTCGCCTTGCGCGTGGTGCTGCGTTTGCGCGGAGCGGGTGCTTCAGCACCCTCGCCTGCGGTTTCGCCCGCCTTCGCCGCTGCGGGCTTGGTCGCCTTCGGTGCCTTGGCTTCGAACTCGAAGCCAACCTTGCCGTCCTTGCCGCGCACCAGAAAGGCGGAGAACTTGCGCCGCGTGCGTGCCGACACGAAGCCCTTGAGCAGGTCGGTCTTGCCCTCGGTCAGCAGCTTGGCCATCTGCTCGCGTTCGATTGGCTGCTGCAGGATGATCTTGCCGGAGCGGAAATCGCAGCTCTTGCCTGGTCCCACCGATTTCTCGCACACATAGGCCATGCCGTGCTCGTACACCCGGCTGGCGCACTTCGGGCAGGCACCGACGGCCTCCTGCGCGGAGAAGTCCACCGCCTCGGCCTCCTCGCCCTCCTTGGGCTGGCCGAAGTCGAAGGTGGGCTGCTTGTCCTCGTTCAACACGATGTCGGCATTGAACAGGCGCCCCATCTTGTTGCGGAAGCCGAGCAGCGGGCCGACCTTGCCCTCGCGCAGCAGGGTCTCGATCTCGTCGTACTCGAACTGGCGACCGGCGACGATCTTCCAGGTGCTCCAGTCGCAGGCCTGGCAGGCGAACTTCTTGTAGTTCTCCTTCACGACGCCGCCGCACTTCGGGCACGGCGTCTGCAGCGTCACGAACTCGCCCGGTACGGTGTCGGACTCGTAGCGCTTTGCGCGCTCTACGACCTCGCGCGTCATCTCGGCGATCTCGTTCATGAAGGCTTCGCGGCTGAGCTTGCCGTGCTCCATCTGCGCGAGCTTGTATTCCCAGCCGCCGGTGAGTTCGGGCGAGGTCAGCGCGGTGACGCCCAGTCCCTTCAGCAGCGTGATCAGCGAGAAGGCCTTGGCGCTCGGGATCAGTTCGCGGCCTTCGCGATGGATGTACTGCTCGCTGATCAGGCCTTCGATGATCTGCGCGCGGGTGGCTGGCGTGCCGAGACCGCGTTCGGCCATCGCCGCGCGCAATTCCTCGTCGTCGACCATCTTGCCCGCGCCTTCCATTGCGGAGAGCAGCGTGGCTTCGTTGAAGCGCGCTGGCGGCTTGGTCTGCAGCGACTTGACCGTGATGTCCTCGGTGGACACCGTTTCGCCCTGCTTCACAGCGACCAGCTGCGGTGCGCTGCCGTCCTTGGCATCCTTCTCGTCGTTGGCCGCTTCCTTGCCATACACCGCCAGCCAGCCCGGATTGACCAGCACCTTGCCCTCGGTCTTGAAGGCCTCGCCCTCGACGCGCGTGATGCGGGTGGTGATCTGGTACTCGGCCGCGGGGTAGAAAACCGCCAGGAAGCGCTTGGTGACGAGGTCGTAGATCTTGTGTTCGGCTTCGGACAGGTTCTTCGGCAGTGCGCCGGTGGGGATGATCGCGAAGTGGTCGGAGATCTTGGCGTTGTTGAAGATGCGCTTGTTGGGCTTCACCCAGCCGTGCTTGGCGATCTCGTTGGCGAAGGGCGCGTACTGGTCGGGCAGCGTGCGCATGACCTCGCTCAACGTGGCGAGGTAGTCCTCGGGCAGTGCGCGCGCGTCGGTACGCGGGTAGGTCAGCACCTTGTGCTTCTCGTACAGCGCCTGGGCGAGTTGCAGCGTCACCCGGGCGGAGAAGCCGAAGCGGCCGTTGGCCTCGCGCTGCAGGCTGGTGAGATCGAACAGCAGCGGCGACAACTGGGTGGAGGGCTTGGCCTCTTCACTGACCACGCCCGGCTTGCCTGCACACTTGCTGCGGATGGCCTCGGCCTGGGCCTTGTCCCACAGGCGGAAGGCGGTGGCGTGCTCGTCGCCCTCGGGCTTCTTGAACTTCTCGTCGAACCAGCGCCCCGGGTACTCGCCGGCGGCGCAGCCAAAGCGCGCCTCGAGTTCCCAGTAGTCGCGCGACTTGAACTTGCGGATGCGGTCCTCGCGCTCGACCACCATCGCCAGCGTCGGCGTCTGCACCCGGCCCACGGTGGTGAGGTGGAAGCCGCCGGTCTTGGAGTTGAACGCGGTCATCGCGCGCGTGCCGTTGATGCCGATCAGCCAGTCGGATTCGGCGCGGCAGATCGCCGCGTTGCGCAGGCCCTCGACGTCCTGCGCGGCGCGCAGATGGGCGAAGCCGTCGCGGATCGCCTGTGCGGTCATCGACTGCAGCCACAGGCGCTGCATCGGCTTCTTGCTGCCCGCGTGCTGGGCGATGAAGTTGAAGATCAGCTCGCCCTCGCGGCCCGCGTCACAGGCATTGATGAGGCCGGTGACGTCCTTGCGCTTGATGAGCCGGGTGAGCAGCTTGAGCCGATCCTCGGTCTTCTCGATCGGCTTGACCGCGAAGTGGGGCGGGATCACCGGCAGATGGGCGAAGGTCCACTTGCCGCGCTTGACCTCGAACTCCTCGGGCACGGTGAGCTCGAGAAGGTGACCCACGGCCGACGACAAGACGTATTCGTCGGACTCGAAGTAGTCCTTCTCCTTGGTGAAGCCGCCCAGCGCACGGGCGATGTCCTGCGCAACGGAAGGCTTTTCCGCGATGATCAGTTGCTTGCTCATGCTCGTGTCGAGACGACTGTGGCGCCCAGCGGGCGCGCGGGGTTCGGGAAGCGGCGGATGATAAGGACAGCCTGCTTGCGCTTGCAAGCAGGCTGGATTGACCACTCAATGCAAGGTCGGTTCGTAGGCCCAGTCTTCCTCTTCGGTGAGGAGCTCGTCCACCATCAGGGTGTCGATAGGCTCTTCCTGCTGCCACAGCACCATCAGTACGATGACCTTGAGGCGATTCAGCGAGATGGTGAAGTCGTTCAGGGCCATCGCACGCTCGATGATCAGCTCGCGGTGCGCGGCGCCGAGGACGCCAGCGCTTTCGAGCAGGCTCAGAAAGCCGCGGCAGCGGGCGTCGAGTTGCTTCTGCTCTTCATCGGTGTAGATCCGTACCGATCCGCTGCTGGGCGCGATGCCGGGGTGGATGTCGCGTGCCACGCGGCGCAGGCCGGCCAGCCAGTCGAGCGCTTCGGAAATCTCGTCCTGGTCGAATCCGGCCGCCGACAGCTTGCGGGCGAGCAGATCGGATTCGGGGCAGGCGTCTGCGTGGATGTAGCTTTCGAAGAGATATACGAGGATGTCGAACAAGGCGGCCTCATTTTGGGGCGGTCGGCAGCGTGGTGGGCGGTTCCAGGACCGGCATGCCGGATGGAGGGCTCCGCCCGCTGTGCTTGCGTGCGGCTGGTGATGTGCGGCCGGATTCAGATGCGCTGGAGGCGCCCCCCGGGCAAGCGCGCGAGGAGTCCATCCAGCTCGAGCGGAAGCAGGATGGCGTACAGGGCATCGACCGTCAAGCTGCAGCGCTGGGCCAGCGTGTCGATGTCCACCGGGTCATGGCCGATGATCTGCAGCACCCGTGCCGCCTCGCCGTCGAGGGCAAGCTCGGCCTGGGACATGGTCGGCGGCGTCGAAGCGACATCCTTGCGTTCGCGTCGACGGCGTCCGGCCGCCGTGTGCGGGCGCTCGGGTGCCGCCCAGCCGAGCCGGCCGCGCAATTCCTCGACGACGTCTTCGGCCGTCTCGACCAGCTTGGCGCCTTCACGGATCAGGCGGTGGCAGCCGCGCGACAGTGGCGAATGGATCGAGCCCGGGATCGCGAACACCTCGCGGCCGCATTCGGTCGCCAGTCGCGCGGTGATCAGTGAGCCGCTGTTGAGTGCGGCCTCGACCACCAGCACGCCTTGCCCGAGACCGGCGATGAGCCGGTTGCGGCGCGGGAAGTTGTGCTGCAGTGGCGGTGTGCCGAGCGGGAACTCGCTGACGACCACGCCGCAGCGGGCGATGTCGCGGGCAAGTGTTGCGTTGCGTGCGGGGTAGATGCGATCGATTCCGGTACCGATCACGGCGATCGTGCCGCCCCCGGCTGTACCTGCGGCGAGTGCGCCGCGATGGGCTGCCGCGTCGATACCCAGAGCAAGCCCGCTGACGATGGTGAAGCCCTGCGCCGCCAGCTCGCGGGCGAAGGCTTCGGCGTTGGCCTCTCCCTGAGCGGTTGCGGAGCGCGCCCCCACGAGGGCGATCGCCGGGCGCTGGAGCAGGGCCGGGTCGCCCTTGACGTAGAGCAGCACCGGCGGGTCGGCCATGTCGAGCAGGCTGCGTGGATAGGCTTCGTCGGCAAGGGTGAGCACGTGGCTGCCGGGCTCGGCCGCCCAGGCGAGCGCGCGCTCCATCCATTCGGCCTGCGGGGTGCCGAGCACTGTATCCGCGGCTTCGCCCCCCACCACTGCCGCGAGCGCACTGCGGCCGGCGCCGAAGATGTGGCGCGGCAGGCCGAAGGCGGCAAGCAGGCTGCGCTGGCGGTCGGCGCCCAGGCCCGGCAGCGAGCTCAGGCGCAACCAGTCGGCGAGGTCGTCGTGATCGGCGGACAAGAGGCCTGGGAGTGCGTGTGAGTCTCGGCGGCGACCGTCAGGGCTGGCGTACGACGTCGGAGAGCGTGACCGGGCCGTCGGATTCCATCACCAGGGCGTAGGAGATGCGATCGAAGACGCGGAACACGAACACCATGCCGTAGCGCTTCTCGGGCAGCTGGAAGGTCTCCTTGCCGCCGTCGCCGGTATATTCGGCCGTGCCGCGGTTGCGGAACAGGGCCAGCACGTGGCCGCGCTCGATGCCGTCACGTTCGCCAACGTTGAGCGCCACCACGTGCAGACGACCGGTTTCGCTCACGCCGCGATGAATCGAGATGATGCGCCCGTTCACGTCGCGCTCGGGCGCATGCGGCGCAAAGGAGAACACGCTCGGGCGATCGCTCGGCATCATCAGGTCGCCGACGCCGATTTCCTCGACCGAGGTGGTGACCTCGAGGGTGGTTGGCTGGCCGCGTTCGGTCACGCGCGCGGTGCCGAGGTAGGCAGCCTCCCAGGCCAGGGTTTCGCGCGTCACCGGGTCTTCGAGCGGCTTGGCCGGGCGGTAGATGTGCCACACCTCGGCGGCGTCGCCGACGTCCTTGGCGAAGATGGTGTCGCCCGTGCCGGTCAGCACGCGGCTGGTCTCGGTGGCGATGATGGTCGCCGAGCCTTCCAGGCGGGGGCCGTCGATGACCAGCGGGCGGTTCAGGAAGGGCTCGATTACCTGCAGCGGGATGCTGGGCAGGGCGCTGTCGAGTGCTTCGCTGTAGATGCGCGGCTGCACGCGATCGTCCTGGGTGCCGCCGATGCGCCGGCCGATGCTCAGCCAGGGGCCGCTGCGGTCGAGCAGGATGACCTGCCCCGGGTAGATGAGGTGCGGGTTGCGGATCTGCTCGCGGTTGAGGCGCCAGACTTCGGGCCAGCGCCAGGGTTCCTGCAGGAAGCGGCCCGAGATGTCCCACAGGGTGTCGCCACGGACCACCGTGTAGCTGTCGGGTGCGTTGTCAGCAAGGCGGACACCGGATTGAGCGTGGGCGCTCGCGCCAAACAGGGCCGCGAAGGCGACGAGCAGAGAGAATATAATTCGGGTCATTGATCGCTTCCGGTAGATGCGGGGCGTGCCGACGAGGCCCTGGAACGCTGTTGCATGGACAGGGTCGAACCGGATGCGCGAAGCAAACACGGTCGTGAAGCGCTTCGAGTCCCCGGCGCAGTACATGCGCATGCATGTGAAAACGCTTGAAATTCTGCACTTAAAGGTTTAACGCGGCAAGGCATTCATGGCTCTCCTACCCATTCTCAGATACCCCGATCCCCGCCTGCATACGGTTGCCAAGCCGGTTGCAGCGGTCGATGACGACATCCGCCAGCTCGTGCGCGACATGGCCGAGACCATGTACGAGGCGCCCGGCATCGGGCTCGCGGCCACCCAGGTCAACGTCCACATGCGCGTGGTGGTCATCGACGTCAGCGAGGACAAATCCGGCCTGATGACGCTGATCAACCCCGAGATTCTCGAGCGCTCGGGCGAACAGGTGTGCGAGGAAGGCTGCCTCTCCGTCCCCGGTATCTACGAGAAGGTGACGCGTGCGGAGCGGGTTCGGGTGCGCGCCCTCGACGACAAGGGCGAGCCCTACGAACTTGCGGCCGACGGCTTGCTCGCGGTCTGCATCCAGCACGAGATCGATCACCTCGACGGCAAGGTCTTCGTCGAATACCTGTCCCAGCTCAAGCTCAGCCGCATCAAGAGCAAGTTGGCCAAGAAGGCCCGCATCACCGCGTGATGGCCGACACCCTCTCCCCCGCGGCGCTGCGCGTCGCCTTCGCCGGCACGCCCGAGTTTGCCGCCTGCGCGCTCGAAGCCATCCTTGAGGCCGGCTACACGGTGCCGCTGGTGCTCACCCAGCCCGACCGCCCTGCCGGCCGTGGCATGAAGCTCACGCCGAGCGCGGTCAAGCAGCTCGCCCTGGCGCGTGGCATCGAGGTCGACCAACCGGAGAGGCTGCGCACGGACGAGCAGCGTGCGCGCCTGTCGGCCTGTGCGCCGGACGTGCTGGTGGTGGCGGCCTACGGATTGATCCTGCCCAAGGCGGTGCTGGACATGCCGCGCCTGGGCTGCCTCAACATCCACGCCTCGCTGTTGCCGCGCTGGCGCGGCGCCGCGCCCATCCACCGCGCCATCGAAGCCGGCGACGCCGCGACCGGCATCACCATCATGCAGATGGACGAGGGCCTGGACACCGGTGCGATGCTGCTCGAGCGCTCGACGCCGATCCTGCCCCGCGACACGACCGCCACGCTGCACGACCGCCTCGCGGCGCTCGGCGGTGAGTGCATCGTCGCCGCGCTGGCCGCCCTGCAGCGCGGCGAGTTGGTCGCCAGGCCGCAGCCGGCCGAGGGCGTGACCTACGCTGCCAAGATCGGGCGTGCCGAGGCGAACATCGACTGGACGCGCCCGGCGGCCGACATCGAGCGCGCGACGCGTGCCTTCGACCCCTTCCCCGGGGCGGCTTCCAGCCTGCGCGATACGGTGGTCAAGTGCTGGTCGGCCGAGGTCGTGCCCGGCCGGGGCGAGCCCGGCACGGTGATCGCGGTAGGCGACGACGGCATCACCGTTGCCTGCGGTCGCGACGCCCTGCGTTGCACGGTGTTACAGCGTCCGGGCAGCAAGCGCCTGCCTGCCGCGGAATTCCTGCGCGGCTTCCCGGTCTCTGTGGGCGAACGCTTCGCAACCGTGGCCTGAGCGCCACGGTTGGGCCGGTGGGCCTCGCACCATGCTTGAATTTGCCTGGTCGGGCCCCAAACTAGGCTTTTGAATCAACCTTTTGCAGGAAGGACACCGCAATGTTCGGTAACTGGATCAAGACCTCCATCCTGATGGCCGGCATCGTCGCCCTGTTCGGCGCCATGGGCGCGGCCATCGGCGGCCAGCAGGGCATGCTGATCGCGCTCGTCATTGGCGGCGCCATGAACTTCTGGGCCTACTGGTTCTCCGACAAGGCCGTGCTCAAGATGTACAACGCGCGCCAGGTCGATGCCGCCTCCTCGCCCTACCTTTACAACATGGTGCGCGAGCTCGCCCAGCGCGCCGACCTGCCGATGCCCAAGGTTTACATCATCGACGAGGCCCAGCCCAACGCCTTCGCCACCGGCCGCAACCCCGAGAATGCCGCGGTGGCCGCCACCACCGGCATCATGCGCATGCTGTCCGAGCGCGAGCTGCGCGGCGTCATGGCGCACGAGCTGGCGCATGTGAAGAACCGCGACATCCTGATCTCGACGATCTCGGCCACGGTGGCGGGCGCGATCTCGATGCTGGCCAACTTCGGCATGTTCTTCGGAGGTCGCGACGGCGAGAACCGTCCCAACCCGATCGTGTCGATCGCGATGATGATCCTGGCGCCGATGGCCGGCATGATCATCCAGATGGCGATCAGCCGCACCCGAGAGTTCGGTGCCGATCGTGGCGGCGCTGAAATCTCCGGCGACCCCGAGGCGCTGGCCAGCGCGCTCGCCAAGATCGACGCCTACGCGCGCGGCATCCCCATGCATACCGCCGAGCAGCACCCCGAGACGGCGCAGATGATGATCATGAACCCGCTCTCCGGCGGCGGCCTGCGCGGGCTGTTCTCGACCCACCCGGCGACCCAGGACCGTATCGCCCGCCTGCGCGCGATGCGCTGAGTGCCTCAGCGCGCCTGCAGGGCGGTCTTCACCAAGGCGAGCAGTTCGCCCGGGGCGACGGCCTCGCCCAAGGCACCCGCACGCAGCAGCATGTCGCGTCGGGCCGTGCGGCGAGCATCGTCGAACTCGCCGTGGTAGACGATCAGCGGAGGCCGGCGCGGTCTCGACGCCAGCGCGCGCAGCAGTCTCAACGCGGCGCTCGGCTGACCTTCCAGTGCTTCGGGTCGGCTCCAGTCCGATAGCACCAGGTCGAAGCCCTCGGTATCGGCGTCGAGGCGCGTGAGCGCTTCTTCCGTGCTGTGTGCGGTCACGACTTCGACCTGCAGTTTTGCGAGCGCGGCGATTTCGTGCGCGTTGCCTTCCGGTTTGTCGTCCACCCACAGCAGCCGCTTCTGCTCGGGCATGTCGATCAGCGCCAGTGCCGTATCTTCGGCCTCGGCGCCATCCATCGCGGGTGCGCCGCGTATTCGTGCCGCGACCGCCAGTTCGTTGGTGAAGCCGGCCATCATGCGCCGGACCAGACTGTCGGGTTCTTCGTGCTTGCGTGCCGCGGTGTCGCCCGTACCTTCTGGCGCTGCGGCCTCGAGCGCCCAGCTGTCGTCCTCGGCCGCCGATGCGGCCACACTTGCTGAGGTGGCGCCGAAGTCGCTCGACCTCGGTGCGGCGGCGGCCGCGGGTGCTGCACTCACCCAGCGCTGCTGGATTGCCTCGACGGCGCGCCGGATGCCCTTGGCGACATCGGTCCACGCCTCGTCGCGGTTGGGCCAGGAGGTGACCGGGCGCAGGTCGGTGGGCAGGCCCTGAAGGTGGGCAAAGGGCGCCCCTTCGATGTCCACTGCGCGCAACAGCACCGGCACCACGCTGGCGTCGCCGCGCTCGGCACGCGCTACTGCCGATGCAAGTTCCTTGCCCCATATGTAGTCGGAGTTGAGGAAGTCCATGCTCACCAGCAGCAGGATCAGGTCTGCCGTGCTGAGCTGGGCATCGATCGCCTCGTCCCATTTCTGGCCCGCAACGATGCTGCGATCGTGCCAGGGGCGGATCACGCCCTTGCGCCGCAGGAGCGCAAGGTGGCCATCGAGCTCGTCGCGGAGTTTCTCGTCTTCGTGTGCATAGCTGTAGAACAGATCGACCGGTTCCATGACGACGCTCCCATGCGGTACAGCCCGATCTTCAACATAGATCAGGCTGTCCGCGCCGTCAGCAAGCGATGGTGCATGGGCCTGCGTGGGTGCGGCGCCAGCCGCGCCTGACCCTACCTTTGCCGGCCAGCATTGCGGATAATGCGCGCCGGACACCTGAACGTCGATCTACATATCGACAAGCGTCCGAACCCTATCTGCCCGGTCGGAATGCCGGGCCATTAAACCCCGGCGCGCCCGCACCGGGGTGGCTGGAAGCCGATCGGCGGCGCGACTGCCGGCGGTCTCCGAACAACCGGAGCAGCACATGCACCATCAACGCACTGCCTCGCGCAGAGGCTTCCTGCTGTCCGCCGCCGCTCTCGCCGTGGCCGGCAGCCTGGGTCTGAACGCAGGCGATGCCTTGGCCCAGCCGGCCAAGCTCGTCATCACCGCGATCCCCGACGACGGCGACGCCGACCGCATGCGCGAGAACTTCGGCGCGCTGGCCCGTCATCTCGGCAAGGCCGTGGGCATCCCGGTCGAGTACATGCACGTGGAGAACTACGCCGCCAGCGTCACTGCGCTCGCCACCGGCCGCGCCCATGTCGCCTGGCTCGGCGCGGTGACCACCGCGCAGGCGCGCATGCAGATGGGCGAGCAGCTCACCATCCTTGGCTGCCGAGACATCGACAAGGGCTTTGTCAGCTACTTCATCGCCAACCCGGCGACCGGTCTGGGCACCGTGGGCGACCTCGGAGAACTCGCCAAGGCCGCGCAGGGCAAGGGCTGGAGCTTCACCTTCGGCAGCAAGAGCAGCACCTCGGGCCACATGATGCCGCGCAAGTTCTTTCTCGACGAGGCCGGTGTCGCACCGGAGCGAGTGTTCCGCACAGTGGCCTATTCCGGCAGCCACGACGTGGTGATGCAGATGGTGGCCGACGGCACCCATCAGGTCGGCGCGCTCAACTACGCATCGTGGGACAAGGCCGACGACGCGCTCAAGGCGCGTGCGCCGATCGTCTACAAGACCCCGCCCTATACCAATTACGCCCTCGCCGCCCGTGCCGATCTCGGCCCGGACCTGCTCGCCAGGCTGCGTGCCGCGCTGCTCGCCGTCGATGGCAGCACGCCGGAAGGTGCCCAGGTGCTCAAGTACCTGAAGGCAGGCAAGTTCATCGAGGCCGACATCGGCGAGTGGCAGGGCTACGTCGACCTGCTCGAGTCGGGTATCGACATCGGCGGCTGAGGGCTGGCTGGGACCGGTAGGCGCAGCGTCCGGCCGGATGCTGTGCCGCCCCCTGCCCGCTCATCATCATGAATACAGACTCCATTGATGCGCAGGCCGTGCCCGAGCACCCGGTTCGCCTGCAGGGCGCCGCGGTCGCCTACGGCGGCCAGCGCGTACTCGACGACATCAGCCTGGACATCGCTCCGGGCGAGCGCGTCGCCGTCATCGGGCCCTCGGGCGCGGGCAAGACCACGCTGTTCCGTCTCATCGCCGGCCTGGTCAAGCCTGCGGCTGGTTGCGCGCTGACGCTGGGCGAGGATACCCGCCGCCTGCGCGGGCGGCGGCTGGCGCGGCTGCGCCGCGAACTCGGCTTCCTTTACCAGCAGGACAACCTGATCCCTCAGCTGCGCGTGGTGCACAACGTGCTGATGGGCCGGCTCGGCCACTGGTCGCTGGCGCGTGCGCTGCTGTCCCTGCTGTGGCCGCAACAGATCGAACGCGCGCGCGCTGCGCTGGCGCGCGTCGAGCTCGCCGACAAGCTGTGGGCACTACCCGACGAACTCTCCGGCGGCCAGCAGCAGCGCGTCGCCGTCGCCCGCCTGATCGTGCAGCAGCCGCGCCTGGTGCTGGCGGACGAGCCGGTGAGCGCGCTCGACCTGCGCCTCGGGCGCGAGATCATCGGCTTGCTATGCCAACTGGCGCAGCGCGACGGCGTGACGCTGGTGGTCAATCTGCACACGCTGGACCTCTTGCAAGGCCATTTCGACCGCGTGATCGCGCTGCGTGGCGGCCGCCTGTTCTGGCAGGGCGAACCAGCGCAGATCACCCAGCATCTGCTGCGCGAGCTCTACGGCGCCGAATACCGCGCGCTGCACCTGGACGAGATCGAGGTGCAGGAATGAAGCACGGCTGCCGCAGCGGTGTACCGGGGGTGTCTTGGTGAGTACGCTCGCCTTGGCCGCCAGCGCGCGTTACGAGCGCCGCCCGCTGGGCCATTTCGTCGCCCTGCTTGCCGTCCTGCTGGCCTTGCTGGCGGCCTTCGCCGCCGCCGACTGGGACTGGGGGGCGCTCACTGACGCCGAGCGCCGCGCTCAGGCGGCAGCGCGCATCGGCGCCTGGCTGGCGGCCTTCGCTCGCCCCGACCTGTCGCCGGACTTCGTGCGCCATGCCTGGGACCTGACCCTGCAGACCCTGTCCGCTGCCATCCTCGGTACGGCGCTGGCGGTGCTGCTGGCCTGGCCGTTGGCGATGGGGGCGAGCCGTGCGGTGTGTGTCGGCGATGAACGCAGCGCTGTGGGTGGCAAGCTCGTCGCCCGCCTGTGGCGGTGGTTGCCGCTGCGCTCGCCGGCCGCCTTGCTGTGCGCGGCCTGCCGGCTGGTGCAGGACATCCTGCGCGCGGTGCCGGATTTCGTGTGGGCGATCATCCTGGTCGCACTGGTTGGCCTCGGCCCGCTCACTGGTGCGCTCGCGCTGGCGCTCAACATCACCGGCATTCTGGCCAAGGTGTACAGCGAGCTTTGGGACAGCGTTGATCCGGCGCGTTATGGCCAGGTTCGCAGCCTGGGCGGTGGCCGGCTGGCGACCTTCCTTTACGGCATCCGTCCGCTCGCCTCGCGCAACGTGCTGTCCTTCACGCTGATGCGCGCCGAATGCGCGATTCGCAACGCCGCGGTGATTGGTGCGGTGGGCGGCGGCGGGCTGGGCTCGGAGATCTGGTACCAGGTGCGCTTCGGCGCATGGGACAAGGTCGGCACGCTGATCCTGTTCACCTTGTTACTGACGCTGGCCGCGGATCTCGTCAGCAACACCATTCGTCGCCAGTTGCGCGGTGACCAGTCCCGCCAGAGCGGCGGTGCCTCGTGCGCGGTGGCGGGGGCTGGCGATGCCTCGCGCCAGGGACGGCCTGAGGGCGATGCTGTGGCGCCGCCCATTGCGGTTGGCGTCTCCCGTCCGCCGTTCGGCCCCTGGCTGGCTACCGGTCTGGTCGTGCTGGCCCTGCTGTGGTCGCTGTGGTTCATGGGCTGGGGCAACCGTGGCGGTGAGGATGGGGCTGCACGCAACCACCTTGCACCGGCCATGGAGCTGCTGAGTGGTGAGGCCTGGGGAAAGCTGCGCTTCTTCGAACGCCTGCTGCAGCCCGAGCTCGACCTCGCCGCGATCGGTCTGGGCGACCCGGCCAAGGCGGCGGCGCGCCTCGAGCAGGGCAAGGCGGTCGAATTGTTCGCCACCCATGGCGCGCTCGATTTCTGGCGACCGTCGGCGTGGCTGGCCTGGCAGCAGGCGCTGCAGAAGTGGTTCGTGTGGCGGGTGGTGGAATCGGCGGCGATCCCGCTCGCCATTGCGGTCGTCGGCACGGTGCTCGGCGTGGCCGGGGCGATCCTGCTCACCTATCCGCATTCGGCCAGCTTCCAGCTCCACGCCGCACGCTTCAGCGGCGAGACGCCGGCGCCCTGGCAGCGCGCGCTGCGCGCCCTGCAGCTCGCGGCGGCGCGCGCCACGGCGGTGATCGCACGTGGCGTGCCTGAGGTGATGTGGGCCTTCCTGTGCATCGCCTTCTTTGGTCCCGGCCTGGTGGCGGGGACCTTGGCCATCGCGCTGCACACGCTGGGCGTGCTCACCCGGGTGTTCGGCGAGGCGGTGGACAACCAGCCCCTGCGCCGCTTCGAGCCCACCTGCGGTGGCTCCCGCTTGGCAACCTACGGCCTGGTGGCGGTGCCGCGGGTGTGGCGCGACTGGATGACCTATGGCTTTTTCCAGTTCGAGAGCAACGTGCGCGCGGCGGTGGTGCTCGGGCTGGTCGGCGTGGGCGGCCTGGGCTTCCAGTTCAGCTTCAACTTCGAGTGGTTCCGTTTCGAGCGGGCCGGCACCTACCTGCTCATGATCGTGTTGCTGACGGTGCTGATCGACCGCGGTTCGCGCCTGCTCAAGCTGTCCCGCGTCGGGCGTTGAACGGCCGGGCAGCGGGCAGCGCCTTGGTGTAGGCTAGCGGGCGGACCAGCCGGTGCCCCACGAACAAGCCGGCACCACCCTCACCCACAGGAGATAACCATGAGCGCAGTGACCCTCGGCGGCAATCCGATCGACGTGGCGGGCCGTTTCCCGCAAGCCGGCGATGCCGCCCCCGCCTTCAAGCTCACCGCCGCCGACCTTGCCGACGTCGGCCTCGAGGCCTTTGCCGGCAAGCGCAAGGTACTGAACATCGTTCCCAGCCTTGACACCCCGGTGTGCGCGACCTCGACGCGCAAGTTCAACGAGGAAGCCGGCAAGCTGGCCGATACCGTCGTACTGGTGGTTTCTGCCGACCTGCCCTTCGCGGCCAAGCGCTTCTGCGAGACCGAAGGCCTGGCGAACGTGCAGACGTTGTCGACCTTCCGCAACCCGGGCTTTGCCGAGGCCTATGGCGTGGCCATCACTTCCGGCCCGCTCGCCGGCATCACCGCGCGTGCAGTGGTGGTGATCGATGCCAACGACAAGGTCGTACATGCCCAGCGCGTGGGTGAGATCAAGGATGAGCCGGACTATGCGGCCGCGCTTGCCGCGCTGAAGTAAGCGGCAGTCATGCAGTGAAAGGCAGGGGCCCCAGTCGGGGCCCTTGCCTTTTCCGCTCAGCGGCGGCGAGCAGACTCGCCACCCGGTTTCTGTGGCTCGTCAAAGTGGCTGTCATCCTCGAGCGGAAACACGCCGAGCCCCTGGTCTGCAAGGCGGATGGTGCTGGCGGCGAGTACTTGCGGGATGCGCAGGCTGCGCTCACCCATGCTGACCGTGACGCCTTCGAACACGGTCTGCTCCACATTCACCCGCGCCTGCTGGGCGAGCTCGAGCCGGAAACGCAAGGCCTCTTCCTCGTTACGCAAGGCCTCGATCCCGGTCGACAGCGCAGCCGCTGCAAGCTCGGCGCGGCTCAGCATCTCGCTTGTGACCTTGCCCGGATTGCGGTCGGCGAAGTTGAGCAGCTTGCCGACATCGAGCAGCTTGTTTTCCTGGATGTCGCGCTCCTGGGCCTTGGCCTGCACCGCCTGGGAGAGTGCCGTGTCGGCGCCGATCTCGAGTTCGGTGCGGATGCGGTTGTGCGCGCCGATCACACGGGCATGGATCGACAGGTTCGCGCAGGCCTTGCCGCCGATGATGTGGCCGCGACGCTGGTTGCCGACGCGGATATGGTTCCGCGCCACGAGCTGGCACTGCATGGCCAGATCATCGATGAAGATCGAGTCGCCCGCCGTGATGCGTGCCTGTTGAGCATAGGTGGCGGTGAAGCTGCCGTCGCAACGGATGGCGACGGCGCTG
>JARFTX010000025.1:0-1900 GCA_029289265.1 Gammaproteobacteria bacterium | reverse complement strand
CTTGCCTGCCGTCTTGCCGCCGAGCCCGCCCATCACGCCGCCGCGCACGATGATGTTGCCGCCGGCCTCCAGCGTGGCGGGCTCGACCACGCCGCCGACCTCGATGTCGCCGCTGGCGCGGACGCTCATGCCGGCCTGGATGTCGTTGCGTACCCTGACCGTGCCATCGAAGTCGATGTTGCCGGTGGCCATGTTCACCGAGTCGACGGTGTAGATGGGCTCGACGATGATGCCATCGCGCACCTCCACGGGTTGGCCGTCGCAGGCAGCGACGAGGAGGTCGGGGTCCTCGGCCGCGGTGCGCGTGCCGCGCAAACCGCTGGCGAAGCGGACATCGCGCCCCGGCTTGGGCGCGATCGGCTGGCCGAGCACGTTGCGGCCGTCCTCGCCACGAGTCGCGGGATGCCGTCGCATCAGGCCCTCTCCCTCCTGCACCACGAGGATCTCGCCGAAGTCGCGGAAGTCGGTACGGCCGCAGGGGCGGACGTTGGGTACGCGCGCAGGTGTCTCGGGCAGCAGGCGTTCGAGCCAGCCGTCCTCACCGGGCACGGCTTCGCGGCCGCGGGCGATCACCAGGCGGTTGGCCTGGCCCTTGGCGATCGCGCGGTTGATCTCGTCGACCAGCACGCCCTCGACGATGCCGCGTGCGGCGAGCAGGCCGAGCAGTTCTGCCTTGGTTGCCGGACGGCCGCCCTTGGCCGGGGTGAGGGTGAGTTCCGCGCTGAGGCCATCGGCCGCGACTTCGACCTCGAGCATGGCATCCGCGCACTCGGCGATCTCGACGGCCTCGACCGATTGCCCGGCGTTGTAGCGCGCGATCAGCCCCTTGATCGCATCCGGCCGGATGCGGAGTTCGGCGTAGCCGGCCGCGCCGAGCTGCTCGCGCAACCAGAGTGCATCGATGCGCGGGAAGCGTGTGTCATGTGCCAGGTTCGCGCTGAGCACACGGGTCGCCGCGTCGAGGGTGAGGCTCAGTAGAGGGCCTGGGGCCAGGTCATTGTCCATGCGCGCGGTGCAGTGGCGTTGAAGGGGGGCGGGGCGGGATTCTAGCCCTCATCGGGGGCGTGCATGCATGTGCGAGATCAAGTGCGAGCATCATTGCCCGAGCGCGCGGGCAATGAACTGTCGCGCCACGCGCGGGCGCGGCACCTTGTCGGCAAACCACTGGCGCACGTCCGCATCGAGGCCGATACCGTGCATATAGTTGTATAGCGCCTTGTTGAGCGCTTTGCCGAGGCGATCGTGGTCGACACCGGTGGGGTCGATGAAGCCGATGTCGTTTTTCGCGAAGCTTACCGGTGGCAGCGGTACGAGCTCGATACCGTACTCCTGCGGGTTCATCCCCACCGGCGAGTGTACGGTGCACGCAAAGCGGTGGAAGAAGCCCGACTGGATGCAGCCGGCTTCGAAGAGCTGGCGCACGTATTCCAGCGCATCAACGGTGTCGTGCACCGTCTGCGTTGGGAAGCCGTACATCAGGTAAGCGTGGACCAGTACCCCGGCTTCGGTGAACGCATGGGTGACGCGTGCCACCTGGTCCACCGACACGCCCTTCTTCATCAGCTTGAGCAGCCGGTCCGAGGCCACTTCCAGCCCGCCCGACACCGCGATGCAGCCGCTGTCGGCGAGCAGCCGGCAGAGCTCGGGGGTGAAGGACTTCTCGAAGCGGATGTTGCCCCACCACGAAATTGCCACGCCGCGGCGCAGCAGCTCCTCGGCGAGCGCGCGCAGGGCCTTGGGCGGCGCCGCCTCGTCGACGAAGTGGAAGCCGGTCTGGCCGGTCTCGGCGATGATCGCTTCGATGCGGTCGACCAGCAGCGCGGCCGGGGCGCCGTCGTAGCGGCCGATGTAGTCGAGGCTGACGTCGCAGAAGCTGCACTTCTTCCAGTAGCAGCCGTGC
>JARFTX010000130.1 GCA_029289265.1 Gammaproteobacteria bacterium | reverse complement strand
GCAATCCTCGCCCAGCCCCAGCGACGAAGGCTGCACGCCCTGCTTGAACTGTGCCATCACCGCCTGGATCTGGCCGGCCAGACGGCTGCCGTCGAAGCGCCGCTGGGTCGGGCGCTGCTCGCCCAGCGTCCCGACCGGCCGCAGGCCGTGATCAAGGGCGAGATCCAGGCCGTAAGCGGTGGCCTTGACCTCGCCTTTGACCTTTTCGACCGGGAGCAGGCTGCAGTAGGGTGCGAAGCGCTGTGCCCAGCGGCACACCCCTTCGAACTCGCGCTCGCTGCGGCCGTAGGGGTTCGAGAGATCCACCAGCAGGACCGCGATGAAAGCCTCCGCGGGGCTTTGCGCGTGCCAGACCTCGTTGAGATCGTCGGCCACCCGAATCTGGCCGACGCCCTGGGTGTCGGCCAGGGAGAAGCTCTCGTGCAGTTCCGTCCAGATCCCGGCCGGCAGCGCACGGTGGGCCCGGAAGTGCTCGAGCAGCAATTGGCCCGTGTAGAAGACCCGGCGCTGGGCGAGCAAGGCGCGTTGATCTTCGAGCATGCCGATGGAAGCGTCCCCGCGCACGATCTCCGCATACGACTTCGCCATCAGGCGCCACAGGGACAGCACCCGCCGCAGTGTGCCGTCCTCGCGCGAACCGGGCGGCAGCGGGTGAGCGGCGTAGGGCCGGGCAATCTCGGCCTGCACCAGGGCGAGCGGTCCGCGAAGCGCCTCGAGGACCTCCAGATGCTGGTTCGCGGCCGGGCGCGCAGCGAGAAGCTCGCCAAGCATGTTGCCGAGTGCCGCTTGCGTCTCATCGAGATTCACCGGATTCAGCCGCTTCAGTGCGTCGAGGCACACGGCCGGGTTGCGGTAATCCATGAGGTCTCCGTGTCGTGCGAGAGTGGGGGCGCCGGTATCCGTCAGCCCGAGGTCAGCTCGGCCAGCGCCGTATCGATCGCCTGGGCGAGCCCCGCCGCGGGCGGCGCTTCGCGCCGTGCTCCGTCGCGTCGGGGCGTGCCCCAGATCGCCTCGGGAAAATGCCGATCGTCGGCAAAGCGAGGAATCACGTGCCAGTGCAAGTGTGGGACGAAGTTGCCGAAGCTTGCGAGGTTGATCTTGTCGGGTCCCATCAATCGCCGCAGCGCCGTTTCGGTCGCGAGCACCACGTTCATCACGTGGCGTTGCGCCGCCACGGTGAGATCCGTCATCTCGGCCACGTGTTCATGCCATATCACTCGGCAGTAACCGGCGTAGTACGGGTCGTCGACCACGATGACGCGACAGAGTTCGTCGCGCCATATGACATCGTCGTCGAGCTTGGCGCAGAGCGGGCAGGCGCTGAGGTCGGTCATGGCTGATGATTGTTGGAGACCCGACAGTGAGTGTAGCTTTTCGGCGCGGCGCCGCGAAGGGCGAATCAGCAGCCTTGCGTCAATATTCCCGGTTCCCGTGCAATCGTCCGCGTCTCGCCGAGCGTCTCGGGGGTGCCATGGCGGAAGGCCAGCAGCGTGCCCGGCGCCATTGCCGTCCACACTTCGTTGTCGGTGAGCGGGGTGGTCGCGATCACGGCGACGCGGTCCTCCGGTTGCGTCAGCTCGTTGAAATCGACGGCGACGTCCTGGTCCGACAGGTGGGCGAGCGCGAATGGGGCCTGGCGGACGATGTAGGCGAGCCGCGACGACGCGTGGGCGAACAGGTGTTCACCGTTCGAAAGCAGAAAGTTGAATTCCCCGTACGCGCTGATTTCGATCGCCAGTT
>JARFTX010000024.1 GCA_029289265.1 Gammaproteobacteria bacterium | reverse complement strand
CGATCAGGAACGCGGCGTCGATCAGGCCGGCCAGCAGGAACATCTTGGTCTGCAGCGCGTTCATCAGCTCGGGCTGACGGGCGGACGCCTCGAGGTACTTGGAACCCATGATGCCGATGCCGATACAAGCACCGATGGCACCCAGACCGATGATCAGACCGGCAGCCAGCGCGACGAGACCCAGAACGTTTTCCATGACGACTCCTTGAAGTGAAGGTGACTTACTAAGTTGAAAAAACAGCGATGATACAGGTTCCGACGGACGGAGACTCAGTGACTCTCGTGCGCCTGGCCGACATAGACCAGCGTCAGCATCATGAAGATGAAGGCCTGGAGCACGATGATCAGCACGTGGAAGATCGCCCACGCGGTGCCGGCAATCAGGTGTCCGATGAAGCCGAACACCGTGGCCGTTCCGCCGAGCAGCGCGATCAGGATGAACAGCAGCTCGCCGGCATAGAGGTTGCCGAACAGTCGCATGCCGTGCGAGACGGTCTTGGCGACGAATTCGATGATCTGCATCAGGAAGTTGAACGGCCACAGCACGGGGTGGCTGCCGAACGGCGCGGTGAAGAGCTCGTGCACCCAGCCGCCGAAGCTCTTGATCTTGATGTTGTAGTAAAGACACAGCAGCAGCACGCCGCAGGACATTCCGAGGGTGATGTTGAGGTCGGCCGTGGGCACGACGCGCATGTAGGCATGCGCAGGATCGCCTCCGCCCGCCGCGACCATGCCTTCCCAGATGCGCGGCAGCAGATCTACGGGGATCAGATCCATGAAGTTCATCAGGAAGATCCAGATGAACACGGTGAGCGCGAGCGGCGCGACGAACTTGCGCGACTCGGCGCTATGGACGATGCCCTTGGCCTGATCGACGACCATCTCGACCATCAACTCGACGAAGCCCTGGAAGCGCCCCGGCACGCCGGAGGTGGCGCGGCGCGCGGCCAGCCAGAGGATGAAGACGGTCAGCAGGCCCAGGGAAAGGGACCAGAACATCGAATCGATGTTGATGACGCTCCAGTCGACGACGGCTTCCTGGGCGTGACCGGTGGTATTGAAGTGCGTCAGGTGGTGGATGACGTACTCGGATGCGGTGGGAGCTGCGCTAGCCATTTTTTATGTCTTCACCAGAAATGCAAACAGATTTGCCTTGAGCACCAGGATCAGCCCGATGAAGAGCGCTCCCCAGTGGAGGTCCGCGTACAACAGGTAGATCAGCACCAGCGAGACGACGATCGCGGCGACCTTGATGAACTCGCCGACGAAGAAACCGGCCACCGATGGCTCGCCGCCCCGCCGTGAAACCACCATCAGCCGCAGCGCGAACAGCAGGTTCGGCACGATGCACGCCGCACTCGCCAGCCCCGCCGAAACCGCCCCGCGCGCACCGAAAAAAACGGCCGCTAAGGCCGTTGCTACCAGCGCCGCACCGAGCTGCAGCAAAACTACCTTGAACATGGATCCGCCGGAGCCTTGCGCCTGCTGCGCGGGCCGGCTCAAAAAATTGGCGTAATGGTAGGGGTTAACCACAACAAAGTCAAACCTCGACCGAGCAGTCATCTATAAGACCTTTCTTCTGTCAGATATCTTATAGATGACCACGTCAGATGAATCGTTCGGCATGGGCGAAAACCCTGCCCGCGATGCCGCCCAATGCTGCGGCGAGGCGCGAAACCGGCTTGGGAGACGCGGTGCGAAGGTTACACTAGGCGGCGGCGCATGGCACGGAGAAATTTCGGGAGAAATTCTCGGCGGCGCCCATTTTGCGGACGGGATCGGCAGACGATGATCAGAACGAGCAAGGCCGGGCGCCTCGAGATTTTCGGCTGGAGCATGTTCGACTTCGCCAACCAGGCCTACACACTGCTGATCGTCACGGTGATCTTCGGCGATCTGTATACCCGGATCATCGTCGGCGACGCCCCCGACTACCGGCTCGGCAACCTTCTGTGGAGCCTCGCGCTGAGCCTCAGCTACCTGCTTGTCGTGATTTCGGCGCCGCTGATCGGCGCGGTGATGGATCACGCGCAGGCGAAGAAGCGCGTGTTGTTCCTGAGCTATCTGCTGACGGTCGTCACGACGGCACTCCTCTATTTCGTCGCGCCGGGATGGATCTGGCTGGGCTTCGCGCTGATCGTCGTTTCCAACACCGCCTATTCCGCAGGCGAATCCTTCATCGCGAGCTTTCTGCCGTCGCTCGGCGCGCCGCGCGAGCTGGGGCGCGTGTCCGGATTCGGCTGGGCCTTGGGCTATGCCGGGGGGCTCGTCGCGGCCGGCTTCGCCCTGGTGTTCCTCGGCGAGGTGAGCCGCGAGAATTTCGATCGGATCCGCTGGGTCGGCCCCTTCGCGGCGGCCTTCTTCCTGCTCGCGGCGATCCCGACCTTTCTGTGGGTGCGCGAGCCGGCGATCGGTGAGCGCCGCGCACTCACCGGTCACGTGCTGGCCCTGGGCGCCCGGCGCCTGGCCGAGACGCTGCGCACGGTTTCGCAATTCCCCGACCTGGCGCGGCTCTTCGCGTCTATCTTCTTCGCGATGGCCGGGGTCTATGTGATCGTCGCGTTCTCGTTCATCTACGGCGCCCAGATCATCGGCTGGAGCGAGACGACCCGCGCGTTGATGTTCGTCGTCGTGCAGATCACCGCGCTTGCCGGGGCGCTGGTCTTCGGCGCGCTGCAGGACCGGCTCGGCGGGCGGCTCACCTACGCACTGACCTTGCTGCTGTGGATGGTCGCGATCCTGGCGATCTATTTCGTGCGCGAACTGGCCGAGGCCACCAACGCATTGTTCGGCCTCGCGCTCGATGCCGAGCAGCTCTTCCTGTTCGCGGGCCTGCTGGCGGGGCTCAGCCTGGGGTCGAGCCAATCGGTCGGGCGAGCCCTGGTCGGGGTCTTCGCGCCGCTCTCGCGCGCCGCCGAGTTGTTCGGCTTCTGGGGTCTGTTCTCGAAGCTCGCAGCGATCTTCGGGCTGTTCGGCGTCGGCCTGCTGCAGTGGGTGTTCGGCCTCGAGGGCGCGGTGCTCTTCTGCATCGTGCTGTTCGGGCTCGCGCTCCTGCCCCTTGCGCTGGTCGACGAGGCGCGCGGCCGCGAAGCGGCCGAGCGCTTCCGCGAACCGGCTACGTGAGCTTTCGCCCGACGCGCCGCGTTCAGCGCAGCCGGGCGAGCAAGCCGTCGAGCTGGTCGAGGCTGCCGAAGCGGATCGCCACTTCGCCCGAGCCCTTGCTGTTCGCCTTGATGCGCACGGTCGCGCCGATCGCGTCGGCGATCTCCTCCTCGAGGCGGACGAGATCGCGGTCGGCCTCGCGCCGCGCCTTGGCCGGCCGGGGATTGAGCAGGCGCGCGACGATGCGCTCGGTCTCGCGCACCGAGAAGCCCCGCGCCGCAACCTGATGGGCGATCTGGATCTGTCCGGCGGCGTCGAGCGGCAGCAGCGCGCGCGCGTGGCCCATGTCGATGTCGCCGGCCATCAGCATCTCCTGCACCGGCGTGGCCAGGTTGAGCAGCCGCAGCAGATTGGAGGCGGCCGGGCGCGAGCGGCCCACCGCCTCGGCAGCCTGCTGGTGGGTCATGCCGAACTCGTCGATCAGGCGCTGGATGCCGCTCGCCTCTTCGAGCGGGTTGAGGTCCTCGCGCTGGATATTCTCGATCAGCGACATCGCCAGCGCCGCCTCGTCGGGGATCTCGCGCACCAGGCAGGGCAAGGACTCCAGCTCGGCGATCTGCGCCGCGCGCCAGCGCCGCTCGCCGGCGATGATCTCGTAGCGCTCGGCACCGATCGGGCGCACCAGCACCGGCTGCATCACGCCCTGGGCACGAATCGAGGCCGCCAGCTCCTCGAGCGAGCCGGGGTCCATGCGGGTGCGGGGCTGGTACTTGCCGGGCTGCAGCCGGTCGATCGCAAGCGTCTGGAGGGCGCCGCTCGCTGCGCCGTCATCGCCGTCGTTGCCGGAGAGCAGCGCGTCGAGGCCGCGGCCAAGGCCTTTGAGTCGGGATCGGGTCATGCGGGGCTCGTCGTCTGGGGTTCGGGGCGGCCGGCGGCGGCCGGGCGGGGTTGCGGAATCGGGCGTGCGGGTGGCATCGCGCTCACAGCTTCTTCATCCGGCCGATCATCTCTTCGGCGAAGGCCATGTAGGCCTGCGCGCCCTTGGCGCTCTTGTCGAATACGACGCCGGGCATGCCGTGACTGGGCGCCTCCGCGAGCCGCACGTTGCGCGGCACGATGGCGCGAAACACCTTGTCGCCGAAGTGGCTCTCGAGCTGGGCGGAGACCTGCTGCTGCAGCGTCATGCGCGGATCGAACATGACGCGCAGCAGGCCGATGATCTTGAGGTCGCGGTTGAGGTTGGCGTGCACCTTCTTGATCGTATTGACCAGATCGGACAGCCCCTCGAGCGCGTAGTACTCGCACTGCATCGGGATGATGACGCCCTCGGCCGCGCACAGCCCGTTGAGCGTGAGCATCGAGAGCGAGGGCGGGCAGTCGATCAGGACAAAATCATACTGGGTGGCCGAGGCGGCGAGCGCGTCCTTGAGCCGGTGCTCGCGCCGCGCGAGATCGACCAGTTCGACCTCGGCGCCGGCCAGATCGCGGTTCGCCGGCAGCACGTCGTAGCCGCCCGAGGGCGAGGTCGCGCTCACCTCGTCGAGCCCGGCGAGCCCGACCAGCAGATGGTAGACGGTGCGCGCGAGCGCCCGCTTGTCGACGCCGCTGCCCATGGTCGCGTTGCCCTGCGGGTCGAGATCGACGAGCAGGGTGCGCTGGCCGGCCTGTTGCAGCGCCGCGGCGAGGTTGACGCAGGTGGTGGTCTTGCCCACGCCGCCCTTCTGGTTTGCCACGCAGAAGATTCGGGCCATTCAGTTGCCTTCCAGGATGATGAGATGACGTTCGGCATCGAGGCCGGGCACCGCGAGCGCATGCGCCGCGACGACGCGCACATGCCCGGGCAGTTGTCCGATCTCGTCGTGAGGATACACGCCCTTCATCGCGAGCCAACGCCCGCCCGGGCGCAGCAGGTGGGCGGTGAGCATGACGAACTCGGCCAAGTCCGAGAAGGCGCGCGAGATCACCGCGTCGAAGGGGCCGGCCGCGACCCGCTCGACGCGATCGTTCACCACCGCGAGATTGCCGAGTCCGAGCTCGATCTTCGCCTGCTGCTGAAAGCTCGCCTTCTTGCCCACGGCCTCGATCGACGTGACGGCGAGCTCGGGGCGCGCGATCGCCAGCGCGATGCCCGGCAGGCCACCGCCCGAGCCGACGTCCGCCAGCGTCTCGATGCCCGCGAGCCAGGGCAGCACCGCCAGCGAGTCGAGCAAGTGATGGGTGAGCGCCTGCTCGGGATGGCGGATCGCGGTGAGGTTATAGACGCGATTCCACTTCAGCAGCAGCGCGCAGTAGTCGAGCAGGCGCGCGCGCGCAGCTGCGGGCAGATCCAGCCCGAGCGCAGCGAGGCCGTGGTCGAGCGCGGCCCGCGAACTCATGCGGAGCGGCTGCGTGCCGGCACGGTCGCCGTCGAGGTCGGGATTTCACCGGACGCGCCCGCGTCGGGGTCCGCTTCCGGCTCGCGGCAGGCGGGATCGTCGCTGCCGCCATCGGCCACCGCGGCCGGCGCTGCCGCACCGACGCGGGCGGCGAGTTCGCTGCGCTTCAGCCACACCAGGAGCAGCGAGATCGCCGCCGGCGTCACGCCCTGGATGCGGCTCGCCTGGCCGAGCGTCTCGGGGCGGTGCTGCGCGAGCTTCTGCTGGACTTCGCGGGAGAGCCCGCGCACCTCGGCGTAGTCGATCCCGTCCGGCAGGCGCAGCGACTCGTTCTGCAGTTGGCGGGCGACCTCGTCCTGCTGGCGGTCGATGTAGCCCTGGTACTTGGCGGCGATCTCGATCTGCTCGACCACCTGCGGGTCGCGCTCGGGCTCCTCCGGAGCGCCGGGCAGCGACATCAAGGCCGCGTAGCGGGTGCCGGGCCGGCGCAGCAAGTCGAAGTAGCGGGCTTCGCGCTCGAGCGCCTTGCCGAGCACGCGCTCGGCCTCGGCTTCGGGGACCTCGCCCGGCCGCGCCCAGCTCGCGCGCAGTCGCATCGTCTCGCGCTCGATCGCCTCGCGTTTGGTGCAGAACGCGCCCCAGCGCGCGTCATCGACGAGCCCCAGCTCGCGCCCGCGCTCGGTGAGGCGCAGGTCGGCGTTGTCCTCGCGCAAGGACAAGCGGTACTCGGCACGCGACGTGAACATGCGGTAGGGCTCGGCGACGCCGCGCGTGATGAGGTCATCGACCAGCACGCCGAGGTAGGCCTCGTCGCGGCGCGGGCACCACGGCTCGCGGCCGGCGACCTTGAGGGCGGCGTTGGTCCCGGCGAGCAGCCCTTGCGCGGCCGCCTCCTCGTAGCCGGTGGTGCCGTTGATCTGGCCGGCGAAGAAGAGGCCCTCGAAGCTCTTGGTCTCGAGCGAACTCCTGAGGTTGCGGGGATCGAAATAGTCGTACTCGATCGCGTAACCGGGGCGCAGGATGTGCGCGTGCTCGAGCCCGCGGATCGAGCGCACCACCGCGAGCTGCACGTCGAAGGGCAGCGACGTCGAAATACCGTTGGGGTAGATCTCGTGCGTCTCCAACCCTTCAGGCTCGAGGAAGACGTTGTGGCTCGTCTTGTCGGCGAAGCGGTGGATCTTGTCCTCGATCGACGGGCAGTAGCGCGGGCCGACCCCTTCGATCACGCCCGAGTACATCGGCGAGCGGTCGAGGTTGGCGCGGATGATGTCGTGGGTCCGCGTGTTGGTGTGGGTGATCCAGCACGGCAGCTGGCGCGGGTGCTGCTCGGCGTGGCCGAGAAAGCTGAACACCGGCACGGGATCGTCGCCGGGCTGCTCCTGCATCACCGAAAAATCGATGCTGCGCCCGTCGAGCCGCGGCGGCGTGCCGGTCTTGAGGCGGCCCTGGGGCAGCGCGAGTTCCTTCAGGCGGCGCCCGAGCGACACCGCAGGGGGATCACCGGCACGCCCGGCTGCGTAGTTCTCCAGCCCGACGTGGATCAGCCCGTTCAGGAAGGTGCCGGCGGTGAGCACCACCGCCGGCGCCTCGAACCGGATGCCGAGCTGGGTGACCACCCCGGTCACGCGCTCGCCCGAGACCGTGAGGTCGTCGACCGCCTGCTGGAACAACGTGAGATTGGGCTGGTTTTCGAGGCGACAGCGGATCGCCGCCCTGTACAGCACGCGGTCGGCCTGGGCGCGGGTCGCGCGCACGGCCGGACCCTTGGAGGCGTTGAGGATGCGGAACTGGATACCCCCCTCGTCGGTGGCCGCCGCCATCGCTCCGCCCAGGGCATCGACCTCCTTGACCAGATGGCCCTTGCCGATGCCGCCGATCGAAGGGTTGCAGCTCATGTGCCCGAGCGTGTCGATGTTGTGCGTGAGCAGCAGGGTGCGCGCGCCCATGCGCGCGGCCGCCAGCGCCGCCTCGGTGCCGGCATGGCCGCCACCGACGACGATGACATCGAAACGGGTGGGATAAAGCATGGCGCGCTCCGGCGCGGGTCGATCCAGAAGGGTCGGTATTTTACGCTCTTGCGCTGCACAAGCCTAGCGTTCCCCGCCGTGTTTCACGGAAAGTCCTTTTTTGTACAGCAACTTGCCGGTCGGTATGATGGGAGTTCGGCCAGGTCGCAGGGGGCTGCAGATGGACGGATTCGGACTCTGGGCGATCGCCGCCGGGTGCATCGCCCTCGGGCTCGGCATCGCCGCCCGGCAGGTGTGGGGCGCACGCCACTGCCCACGGCATCACCGCGGCGCCGGTCAGGTCGCCTGGGTGCTGGCGGCGCTGTGCTCGCTCGGCGGATTCGCGCTCGCGTTGTCCCTGGTCGCGGCGAGATAGCTCTGCGGCGCCGCCTCCGGATGGGCCGCGCGGCTATCGAAGAGGACGAGCAGCGACACGTCGTCCAGCACCACCATTTCGGCAAGCGTGCGGCGCGGCATGATCACGCGCGCGGATTTCGGCCCCTCGTTGGGCGGGGCGAGCAGCATGAGCGCGTTGGCCAGCAACATCGCGCATACGGCAGGTCTGAGCTTCATGGCACTTCTCCGGTCGATTGCAGCGGCGCGCACATCGGCGCGCTGACCGGAAGCCTTCCGCAAGCGGTGTGCCACGGAGGCTAAAAGTGCCTTGGTTCAATGCCTTAAGGAAGATCTACGGGGCCGGACGGGCGTCGGGCAGGGGGTACTGCGCCCATAAGCGTCGGGTCGCGGCGACGCGGACCACGCCGGTCGCACCAGAAACCCGCAGAACCGTGCCTCGGCCAGTGTCGCCGCAACGAGACAGGGGGTGGCGTCGCCCTCGGCTCAGGAACTATCGGCCGCGTCGGCCATGCGGAAGACCAGCTCGACCTCCGTGCCCGCGCCGGGTTCGCTCTTCAGACGGATCTTGCCGCCGAAGCGCTCCATGACGCGTTTCACCAGGGCGAAGCCGATACATACGCCGGTCGCGTTGGTTGCCTGGAACGGCTTGAAGGCCACGGCGAGTTGCTGGGGCGACATGCCGTGCCCGGTATCGGCGATCGTCACGTGCACCCGCCGTCGGCGTTCGTCGATGCGAAACGCGATGCGCAGTTCCCCACCCGCCGGCATGGCGTCGATCGCGTTGGCGAACACGCTGGCGAGCGCCTGTGCGAGCAAGGCGCTGTGGCCGACCACCTTGGGCAGCAGCGGCATCGAACGCGGGAACCAGTGGATCTGGATATCCGACTCGCCGATCTGGCGGTCGAAGCTTCGCAGCGCATCGCCGACCGCGCGCGCGAGATCCACGGCCTCGCACTCGGCGGCGAGCGGCCGAGCGTACAGCAGCAACTCGCGCACCCAGCGCGACAGCACATCGACCTGGCCGATGATCTCGCCGACGTTCTCCCGAGCGGCCGGGCCATTGCTCTGCAAGGCCTTTTCCGCTCGTGTCCGCATCAGCGTCAAGGGGCTGCGCAATCCGTGCGCGACCGCCGCCGACATGCCGCCCAGTGCGACCAGCGTCTCGCTTTCGACCAGTTGACGCTGCTGAGTCTTGAGCAGGACGGCGCCGCGCTGCACGATCCAGAACAGGCCGACATAGAGCAGCGCCGCACCCGCACCGATCATCAACCACAACAGGAGATGGGCGCGGCGCAGCGCCTCGAGCAGGCTCTCGGGTTCCTTGTGAATCTCGACGACCGAGACCACCTCTCCGGCATGGTCGAATATGGGCACAAAACTCTCGAGCTGAAGGCCGGTCGGACGGCGCAGCAGCGGCGGGGTGACGCGCAGATCGCCGGAGCTGCCGCGCATGACCATGCCTTCCGCGACGGCGCGGCGAGACTGGAAGGCCCGCTCGAGCCTCGGATTGTCGATGACCCGCTGGCCTACCCGTTCCGACGAGGTCGACCACACCACGATGCGGTCGGTGGCCACGACGCTGACTTCCAGCGCTTCGGGGAGCATACGCACGTGATCGAAGAACTCGTCGCGATGAACGAGTTGCTCGGGCGACACTCCCAGCCACGCCGCGTCGAGGCGGCGGTCGAAGAACTCGCCCATCGTCACCACGCCACCCAGGCGCGCGTGCCGCATCTCGGCCTCGGCGACGGCCTGAATGAATTGCGCGCTCACCAGCGCGTCGCGCTGCACCGCTTCGTTGAAGACGTAGCGGCTGCCCAAGCTCGCAAGCACGACCGCGATGAAGGCGACCACGACCAGACTGACCAGCGAGAACCAGATCAGATTGAAGGGTTTGAGCGCAACCGTCACGATGACCACCCGACCAAAATCATGGACCCGGGCACCCGCCTTCCGGCGCACTCACGCGAGCGCGCAAGACTGGGGAAACTCGGCACCGGATCCTCGGCATAGAGGCCACGGCACCGCTGCCCGGTAATGCAGGTTGGGGATTTCATTATTGATGCTGTCAGGTCCACTTACAAGAAATTCCTTTCCGGTCGAGTTCATGCGCGGTCACGATTTATGACATGGCCAAGCGCGCTGCGTTCAAGTCCGACTCCCCGAATCAGGCGCCCGTCGAGCGCCGCGACCGGATCCAGCAACGATTCCTGGGCTCTGGCACAATGCCGACGCCACGCCCAGCATGCGACCGGCGCCGACCCGATCTGCGCGCGAGCCGTAGAACACCCCATCCCCGACCCGTCGGCATGCGCCCGGTGAGCCCGCATGGAAACATTCATCGTCGCGGTATTCCTGTTCACCTACCTCGGCATGGGCCTCGGCCGCATTCCGGGGCTGCGCATCGACCGCACCGGCATCGCGCTGTTCGCCGCGGTGGCGCTTCTCGCGATCGGGCGCATCGACGTCGAGACGACCGACCGCTGGATCGATGCGCCGACGCTCATGCTGCTGCTCGGCCTGATGATCATCTCGGCCCAGTTCTCCGCCTCCGGCGCCTACGATCTCATCACGGCGCGGCTCACCAGCGCCCGCACCCGCCCCGGCCTGCTGCTCGGGATGACGGTGGGCGCCGCGGCGCTGCTCTCGGCCGTTCTGTCCAACGATATCACCGCCTTCGCGATGGCGCCGATCGTCGCGCTCGGAGTTCAGCGCCGGGGGCTCGACCCGCGCCCCTTCCTGATCGGGCTCGCCGGCGGCTGCAATGCGGGCAGCGCCGCGACCATCATCGGCAATCCGCAGAACATCCTGATCGGCCAGAGCGGCGGGCTCGATTTCTGGCGCTTCGTCGCGCTGTGCGCGCCACCGGCGGTGCTCGCGACCCTCGTCGTCTGGGGCGTCGTGTGGTGGGTGTGGCGGCGCGAACTGTCGCTGCGGCCGGCCGCGGTCGAGTTCGTGGCGCCTGCGGCGCAGCCGCGCCAGATCGGCAAGGGCGTCGGCGCCATCGCCGTGCTGATCCTGCTGTTCGCAACCGACCTGCCGCACGAGGTGAGTGCCCTCGCCATCGCCGCCCTGCTGCTGATGAGCCGCAGCATGGCGAGCCGCGAGATGCTGGGCGCCGTCGACTGGCACCTGCTGCTGCTCTTCGCCTGCCTGTTCATCGTCACCGGGGCGTTTTCGGACACCGGCCTCGCCCAGCGCGGCCTCGACTCGCTCGCCGTGCGCGGCTTCGATCCCGAGCGCCTCGCCGTGATCGGGCCGCTGATGCTCGCGGCGAGCAACACCATCGGCAACGTGCCGGCGGTGATCCTGCTGCTGTCGATCTGGCCCGAGGCTTCGCCGGCGGCACTGCACGCGCTCGCGCTGCTGTCGACGCTCGCCGGCAACCTGCTGATCGTCGGCAGCCTCGCCAACATCATCGTCGTCGAACGGGCCGCGGCGATGGGCGTGCGCCTCGGCTTCGGCACGCATGCGCGCTGCGGCATCCCGATGACCCTGCTGTCGATGGCGCTTGCGGCCGCCTGGCTGTTCGCCGTCGCCGGCATTCCGTTCTGAGCCGGACGGGGGTACCCCCTGGCCGGCCCGCCGGCGAGGCCACAGCGCGGGAAGCCCCCGCGCCGCAACCGTCGCCCCAGGCAGGCGGCCGGGCCCTACTTCAGCGCGCCGAGCGCAGCGGCGTAATTCGGCTCCTGCTTGATCTCGGGCACGAGCTCCGAGTGCAGCACGCGGTTGTTCTCGTCGAGCACGACCACCGCGCGTGCGCTCACGCCGGCGAGCGGCCCGGAGGCGATCTCGACGCCGTAGTCACGCAGGAACTCGCGGCCGCGCATCGTCGACAGCGGCACGACGTTGGCCAGCCCCTCGGTCTCGCAGAAACGCTTGGCGGCAAACGGCAGGTCGGCCGAGATCACCAGCACGACGGTATTGGGCAGCGAGCCGGCCTCGGCATTGAACTTGCGCGTCGAGGTCGCGCAAGTCGGGGTGTCGAGGCTGGGCACGATGTTCAGCACCTTGCGCTTGCCGGCGTAGGTTTGCAGCGTGACGTCGGCGAGGTCGGTCGCGACCAGCGAGAAGGCAGGCGCGGCTGCGCCCGGACGGGGAAATTCGCCGGCGACCTCGATCGGGTTGCCAGCCAGGGTAACGGTACTCATCGTCGTCTCTCCATGTTGTTGGGATTGTCTCGGCGGGGATTCGGCGCCGCGCTCGCGTGCCGCACCGACCGGGCAACTTTGCAGCAGTTGCCGCTGGATCACAAGGGGCAGCGAGGCGACGGCCGGCTCCACCGCCCTTGCGGGACACGGCAGGCGCGCCGGCGGCGTCTATAATTCGCGCGTGATGTCGCGGCCTGCGCCGTGCACCGCAATGCGGTCTGTGCACCGCCTCGAGGATTCACCCGGCCACCCGCATCGGGAGGCCACTCATCAAGCCCCGGCGCATCCCGCTCCGGGGCGGCTGGAAGTCGCTGCGGGCCCGCGCCCGGGCGCTTCCGACAATCGGGAGCGAAACATGCACCAACACGGTACGGCCTCGCGCCGAGGCTTCCTGCTTGCCGCCGCCGCATTGGCGGCTTCGACCGCCGTGGCGGTGCCGGCCGCGGCACAGACGCCGCCCGCGCGGCTCATCATCACGGCGATCCCCGACGACGGCGACGCCGAGCGCATGCGCGAGAACTTCGGCGCGCTCGCCCGCCATCTGGGCGCCGCCGTCGGCCTTCCGGTCGAGTACATGCACGTCGAGAACTACGCCGCGAGCGTGACCGCGCTCGCCACCGGGCGCGCCCACGTCGCCTGGCTCGGCGCGGTGACCACCGCCCAGGCCTGGATGCAGATGGGCGATCGGCTCACCGTGCTCGGCTGCCGCGACATCGACAAGGGCTTCGTCAGCTATTTCGTCGCGAATCCGGCCACCGGCCTGGGCCCGGTCGCGAACCTCGGCGAACTTGCGCACGCCGCCGAAGGCAGGGGCTGGACCTTCACCTTCGGCAGCAAGAGCAGCACCTCCGGCCACATGATGCCGCGCAAGTTCTTCCTCGACGAAGCCGGGGTCGCGCCCGAGCGGGTATTCCGCACAGTCGCCTACTCCGGCAGCCACGACGTCGTGATGCAGATGGTGGCCGACGGCACCCATCATGTCGGCGCGCTCAACTATGCCTCGTGGGACAAGGCCGACGAGGCGCTCAAGGCGCGCGCGCCGGTGATCTACCGCACGCCGCCCTTCACCAACTACGCGCTGGTCGCGCGCAGCGACCTCGGGTCCGAGCTGCTCGGCAAGCTGCGCGCGGCGCTGCTCGCGCTCGACGACGGCTCGGAGGCGGGGCGCCAGGTACTCGGCTACCTCAAGGCGGGCCGCTTCATCGAGGCCGACCTGTCGGAGTGGTCGGGCTACGTCGAGTTGCTCGAGTCGGGCATCGACATCGGCGGCTGAGGGCGCGAGGCGGCGGCCGCCCCGCCCCGGCGCGCCGCCTCCATGCAGGCCTCCTCCGACCGCCTCGCCTCCATTCGATCCGTAACCCACCGGCCATGCGTTCAAGCTCGCCCTTGCCCCCGCCGCCCGCCCTCGCCGATCCGACTCCGGCCGCGCCGGATGTCCCGGTCCGGATCGAATCCGCCGCCGTCGTCTACGGGCGCCGGCGCGTGCTCGCCGACATCGACCTCACCGTCGCCCGCGGCGAGCGCGTCGCGGTGATCGGGCCGTCGGGCGCGGGGAAGACCACGCTGTTCCGACTGATCGCCGGCCTCGCCAAGCCGGCCGGGGGCCGCGTCGAGACGCTCGGACGCGACACGGCGCGGCTTACCGGGCGGGCGCTCGCCGGCCTGCGTCGCGAGGTCGGCTTCCTGCATCAGCAGGACAACCTGATCCCGCAGCTGCGGGTCGTGCACAACGTGCTGATGGGCCGGCTCGGCCACTGGTGGCTCGGCCGCGCCCTGCTGTCGCTCTTGTGGCCGCAGCAGATCGAGCGCGCGCGTGCCGCGCTCGCCCGCGTCGAGCTCGCCGACAAGCTGTGGGCGCTGCCCGACGAGCTCTCGGGCGGCCAGCAGCAGCGCGTCGCGGTGGCGCGGCTGATCGTGCAGCGGCCGCGCCTGGTGCTCGCCGACGAGCCGGTGAGCGCGCTCGACCTGCGCCTCGGGCGCGAGATCGTCGCACTGCTCGCCACACTCGCCGCCGCCGAGCGCTCGACGCTGATCGTCAATCTCCACGCGCTCGACCTCCTGCAGGGCCATTTCGACCGCGTCGTCGCGCTGCGCGACGGCCGTCTGTTCTGGCAGGGCCGGCCCGAGGCGCTCCATCAGGCGCTGCTGCGCGAGCTCTACGGCGCCGAGTACCGGGCGCTGCACCTGGACGAGATCGCGCTGCCGGCATGAGCCACGCCGCCCTCGCCCAGGCTGCCGCCGAGAGGCGTCCGCTCGCGCCCTTCGTCGCACTGCTGGCGCTGCTGCTGGCGCTCGCGGCGGCCTTCTCGGCCGCAGACTGGGATCTCGCTGCACTCACCGAGGCAGAGCGCCGCGCCGCCGCCGGGGCACGCATGGCGGCCTGGCTCGCCTCCTTCGCCTCGCCCGACCTGTCGCGCGACTTCCTGGCGCAGGCCTGGGAGCTCACGCTCCAGACGCTCGCCGCCGCGATCCTCGGCACCGCGCTCGCGGTCGTGCTGGCCTGGCCGCTGGCGATGGGGTCGAGCCGCGCGGTGTGCGTCGGCGAGGAGCGCTGCCGCCGCCGCGGCTGGCGCCACTTTCCGCTGCGCTCGCCGGCCGCTCTCCTGTGCGCGGCCTGCCGGCTGGTCCAGGACATCCTGCGCGCCGTCCCCGACTTCGTCTGGGCCATCATCCTGGTCGCGATGATCGGCCTGGGGCCGCTCACCGGCGCGCTCGCGCTGGCCCTCAACATCACCGGCATCCTCGCCAAGGTCTACAGCGAGCTGTGGGACAGCGTCGACGAGGCGCGCTACGCCCAGGTGCGCTCGCTCGGCGGCGGGCGCATCGCCACCTTCCTCTACGGCATCCGCCCGCTCGCCGCGCGCAACGTGCTGTCCTTCACGCTGATGCGGGCCGAATGCGCGATCCGCAATGCGGCGGTGATCGGCGCGGTCGGCGGCGGAGGTCTGGGCTCCGAGATCTGGTACCAGATCCGCTTCGGCGCGTGGGACAAGGTGAGCACGCTGATCCTCTTCACCCTGCTGCTCACGCTCACGGCGGACCTGGTGAGCAACCTGATCCGCCGCCAGCTGCGCGGCGACCCGAACCGCAGCCGGGCCGGCGCCACGCCCGGCCCAGCGCCGGCGTCCGTCCGCGGGCACGACGCGCCCCCGCTGGGCCCCTGGCTCGCCACCGCCCTGGTCGCGCTGGTGGTCGCATGGTCGGTGTGGTTCATGGGCTGGGGCAACCAGGCCGGGCCGGACCGCACGGCGCGCAATCACCTCGCGCCGGCGGCCGAGCTGCTGAGCGGTCAGGCCTGGGAGAACCTGCGCTTCTTCGAGCGCCTGCTCGCGCCCGAGCTCGACCTCGCCGCGCTCGGGCTGGGCGACGCGACGCAGGCGGCACGGCGCGCGGCCGAGGGCAAGGCGGTGGCGCTCTTCGCCGAGCACGGTCCGGTCGACGCCTGGCGGCCGTCGGCGTGGTCGGCGTGGCGGGCCGAACTGCAGAAGTGGTTCGTCTGGCGCGTCGTCGAGTCGGCGGCGATTCCGCTGGCGATCGCGGTGGTCGGCACGGTGCTGGGGGCGGCTGCCGCGGCGGCGCTGACCTACCCGCACTCGTCGAGCTTCCAGCTCCAGGCCGCGCGCTTCACCGGCGAGACGCCGCCGTGGTGGCGGCTTGTCGCGCGCAGCCTGCAACTCTCGGCAGCCCGCGCGGTGGCCGTGGTCTCGCGCGGCGTGCCGGAGGTGATGTGGGCGTTCCTCTTCATCGCCTTCTTCGGCCCGGGGCTCATCGCCGGCACGCTGGCGATCGCGGTACACACCCTGGGGGTGCTGACGCGGGTGTTCTGCGAAGCCGTCGACAACCTCCCGCACCGGCGCTTCGAGCCCGTCTGCGGCGCCTCGCGGCTGGCCACCTACGGGGCGGTCGCGGTGCCGCTGGTGTGGCGCGACTGGATGACCTACGCCTTCTTCCAGTTCGAGAGCAACGTGCGCACGGCGGTGGTGCTGGGCCTGATCGGCGTCGGCGGGCTGGGCTTCTACTTCAGCTTCAACTTCGAATGGTTCCGCTTCGAGCGCGCCGGCACCTATCTGATCATGATCGTGCTGCTCACCGTCGTGATCGACCGCGGCTCGCGCCTGCTCAAGCTCTCGCAGGTCGGACGCTGAGCGGAGCGGCCTTCGCGGAGTGCCGCCGCATCGGGCGCCCCGATGCGGGTTAGAATCATTACGTCGGCCACCCCGCCGACCCCTTTCCGCACAGGGCCGAGCCGATCATGTCCCATTCCGATACGCCCCCCCGGCGACCGCTGCTGAGCCGCGCAAGCCGCGCGCTGACGATCACCATCCCGGCAGAGAACGAGCAGGGCGAGGCCGTGCCCACCGCGATCGCCGGCGAGTACCCGCTCACCGTCTATGTCGACAAGCGCGAGCTGGTCACGCTGATGACCCTGGGCGCGGCGCCCGAAGCGCTCACCATCGGCTGGCTGCGCAATCAGCGCCTGGTCGCGAGCCTCGACGAGATCGAGTCGGTGCAGGTGGACTGGGACGTCGACGCGGTGTCGGTGACGACCCGCGGCGGCCTGCACGACGCCGACGCCAGGCTCGCCAGCCGCACCGTGACGACCGGCTGCGGCCAGGGCACGATGTACGGTGACCTGATGGAGGAGATCGACGCGACGCGCCTGCCCGCGGACGCCGAGTTCTCCCAGGCGACGCTCTACGCGCTGATGGAGGCGGTGCGCCATCGCGACTCGATCTACAAGCAGGCCGGCGCAGTGCACGGCTGCGCGCTGGCACGGGCGGGTGCCGGCGGCTGCGAGATCCTGATGTTCTGCGAGGACGTCGGACGCCACAACGCGGTCGACGCGATCGCCGGCCAGATGTGGCTGGACGGGCTCGAGGGCGGCGACAAGATCTTCTACACGACCGGCCGGCTCACCTCCGAGATGGTGATCAAGACCGCGCAGATGGGCATCCCGATCCTGGTGTCGCGCTCGGGGCTCACCCAGATGGGCTGGGAGATCGCGCGGCGCATCGGGCTCACGATGATCGGCCGCGCCCAGGGCAAGCACTACCTGTTGTTCACCGGCCAGGAGCGCTTCCGCCGATGAGCGAGACAAGACGCGTGAGCGCGGTGATCCTCGCCGGCGGGCAGGGCCGGCGCATGGGCGGCGTCGACAAGGGGCTGGTGCCGCTGCGCGGCCGGCCGATGGTCGAGTGGGTGCTCGAACGCCTGCGCCCGCAGGCGGACGAGGTGCTGATCAACGCCAACCAGAACCTCGAGCGCTACCGCGCCTTCGGCGTTCCGGTGTTCGCCGATGCGATCGGCGGCTTCGCCGGGCCACTCGCCGGGCTGCACGCGGGCCTCTCGCACGCCCGCCATCCGCTGGTCGTGACCGCACCGTGCGACTCGCCCTTCCTTCCGGCCGATCTGGTCGCGCGGCTCGCGGCGGCACTCGAGGCCAAAGGCGCCGAACTCGCCGTCGCCCACACCTTCGATCAGGCTCATCCCGTATTCAGCCTGTGCCGGCGCGAGGTGCTGCCGCACCTCGAAGCCTTCCTCTCCGCCGGCGGCCGCAAGATCGACCGCTGGTACGAGACGCTGCGGGTCGCCGTAGTGCAGTTCGACGATCAGGAAGAAGCGTTTCGCAACATCAACACCCGCGACGAACTCGACGCCCTCGACGCAGACTGAGCGCCGGCACATCTCTGCGGATTGACTTGCGAAGATGCGGCGTCCCGTCGGCACTCGGGGTCAGCGTGAGCCGTCGTCCGGGAACATGTCCCAGATCCGGATCTCGCCGTCGTGGCCACGCCAGTCGGCCACCTGACGCACCGGTTGCTCGCGCGGGCCTTGCACGCGCTTGAAGGCCTCGTGCACACCCTCCTCGTCCGAGCGGCGCTCGAGCGCGAGCAGGGTGCCGGGCGCATCCTCGCACAGCCCGGCGGCGTATTCGATCTCCTGACGGGCGAAGGGCAGAGCCTCGGCGAGCGACGGGGCGCCCCAGGCTTCGACCATGTGGCGGGCAAGCCCCTCGATCGCGCCCTTGTACTCGGCCTCGCTGATCTCGTCGATCTGCACGACCGTGCTCCAGCCGAAGCTCTCCAGCCCGAGGAAGCCCGTGCGGAAGGCCTGGCGGGCCTTGCCCGCGAGTGCCTCGGGGTCCTCGTCGGAGAAGGTGAACACGAAGGTGCCGGGCACGGCGACCTCGCCCGCCGCCGCGGCCGGCGCGTAGACGTGGTCGTCGCTGTCGTCGAGCCTGAAGGTCCGCAAGAACTTCATTGCGGACTCAGTGGCTCGGCTGACCCACCGTGCCCGCGCCCGCCCCCGTCTTGGCGGTGGTCGCTTCGGCCGGCTGCGGCCGCGCACCCCGGGCGATCTGCTCCTCGTACCACAGGTCGTGGTGCTGCTTGGCCCAGTTGACGTCGACCCGGCCGGTGGTCATGCCTTCGAGCGCGCCCTCGGTCCCGAGCGTGCCGATGTACGCATGCCCGAAGAAGAAGCCGATCCACAGCAGCGACGTGATCGCGTGAGCGGCCTGGGCGAGCGCCATGGTTTCGCGGGTCTGACCGAAGATCGGGAAGTTCAACAGGAACCCGGAGATGCTGACGATCAGGCCGAAGACGAATACACCCAGCCAGAACCACACCTTCTCGCCGCCATTGAGCTTGCCCGCCGAGGGGTGGCGGCCCTTGAGGAAGATGCCGCCACCGGCCTTGAACCAGGCGAGATCGACCTTGTTCGGGATGTTGTGACGAACCCACATCAGGATCAGGAGCAGCAGTCCGACCGAGAACGCCGGTCCGAGATAGTTGTGCACGAGCTTGCCGATCTCGGCATAGGCGGCGAAGGCCTCGCGCCCCATCAGCGGGATCAGCACGCTGCGCCCGAACAGCAGGCTCAGGCCGGTGATCGCCAGGATCACGAAGCTGCCCGCGGTGAACCAGTGCACGCAACGCTCGTAGAACTTCCAGCGCTCGATCGTCTTGCCCGAGCGCCCGTGCTCCAGCCGGATCCGGCCGAATACCGCGTACACGAGCACGACCAGCGCCAACGCGGCGCCCAGCAGCCAGGCGCCGTAGGTGATCAGCGGGCCCATGCGGAACTGCCGCCAGGTCTCCCCGACGTTGGAAATCATGGTGTTGGTCACATAGGGCCCGGTCTGGGTGGTGAAGCCGGTCTGGCCCTCGCGCGCGCCACGCCACATGTCCGAGCGCGGATTGGTTGCCCGCTCCGGCCCGAACCCTTGCTGCGCTTGCGCCTGCACCTCCTGACCGGTCTGCGCCATCACGTAGCCCAGGGTCGGCAGCAGCATCGACAGCGACAGGATCAGCGCGAGGCTCCACAGCAGGGAACGGCGGCGGCGGCGCTGCACATCGGATACGGTCGTCTCACTCATGGCTGGGACTCCTAACGGTCGGTCATGCCGGTCAGGGCGCGGTCACGCAACGGTTGTGCGCGGCGCTCGGCAGCCTCCTGCGTCGCCGTCTCGTCGGGCTTGCCCTTGTAGACGCCCGGCTCATGCACGATGACATCGGGCTCGCAAGCGCTCAACAACGCAACGCTGACCACGGCCAGCGCCGCAAGCATCGCTTTGTACGGCATCGTTCGGCTCCTCCCGTCGTTGTGGTTGTTCGCGGCGAGCGCGCGCGGCGTCCCCGGCGGGGACCCCGCGCATTTGCGCTCAGGTGGTGCCGTAGGCCGCTTGCCAGCCCCACGTCTGCGGACGGCCGCCACGGCGCATCACGCGCTGACGGTAGATGTCGGAGACGACGTCGCCGTCACCGGCCAGCAGCGCCTTGGTCGCGCACATCTCGGCACAAAGCGGCAGCTTGCCGTCGGCGACCCGGTTGGCCCCGTACTTGACGTACTCGGCCTCCGAGTGGGTGGGCTCGGGGCCGCCGGCGCAGAACGTGCACTTGTCCATCTTGCCGCGCACGCCGAAGGCCGACTGCTGCGGATACTGCGGCGCGCCGAACGGGCAGGCGTAGAAGCAGTAGCCGCAACCGATGCACAGGTCCTTGTCGTGCAGCACGATGCCGTCGGCGGTGGTGTAGAAGCAATCCACCGGGCAAACCGCGGCACATGGCGCGTCGGAACAGTGCATGCAGGCCACCGACACCGACTTCTCGCCGGGCAACCCGTCGTCCATGACGATGACCCGGCGGCGGTTCACACCCCAGGGCACCTCGTGCTCGCTCTTGCAAGCAGTGACACAGGCCTGGCATTCGATGCAGCGCTCCGCGTCACAGAGAAACTTCATTCTGGCCATTATGGCTCTCCTCCATCCGGTTTATGCGGGCACCACACGGCAAAGCGTGGTCTTGGTTTCCTGCATCATCGTGACCGCGTCGTATCCGTAGGTCGTCGCCGTGTTGGTCGACTCGCCGCGTACGTACGGCGCCGAGCCCTCGGGATACTTGGCGAGCAGATCCTCGCCCTGGAAGTGGCCGCCGAAGTGGAAGGGCGTGAATACCGTGCCGCGACCGACCCGGTCGGTGACCAGGGCCTTGATCTTGATGCGGCCGCCTTCCGGCCCCTCGAGCCAGACCGTCTGCCCGTCGCGCACGTTGGCGTTGTTGGCGTCGGCCGGGTTGATCTCGACGAACATCTCCTGCTTGAGCTCGGCCAGATACGGGTTGGAGCGCGTCTCCTCGCCCGCCCCCTCGTACTCGACCAGCCGGCCGGAGGTGTGGATGAGCGGGAACTCGCGGCTGTAGTCGCGGGCCTGCACCGACTTCCAGCGTGTCGGCAGGCGGTAGAACACCTTGCGGTCCTCGTAGGTGGGGTAATCGGCCACCAGGTCGTAGCGCGGGGTGTACAGCGGCTCGCGGTGCAGCGGCACGGGATCGGGGAAGTTCCAGACGAAGGCGCGCGCCTTGGCGTTGCCGAAGGGGTGGCAGCCATGCTTCAGCGCGACGCGGATGATGCCGCCCGACAGGTCGGTGGTCCACGCCTTGCCTTCGGCCTCGGCCTTCTCCGCGTCGGTGAGTTCATCCCACCAGCCGAGCTGCTTGAGGAGGTCCGACGTGAACTGCGGGTAGCCGCCCTGGATCTCGGCGCCCTTGGACCAGGAGTCCTCGGCGAGCAGGTTCTCGCCCTCGTACTCGGTACCGAACGAGGCGCGGAAGTTGCCCCCGCCTTCCATGACGTGCTTGCTGGTGTCGTAGAGGACGTGGGTGCCCGGGTGCTTCAACTCCGGCGTGCCATAGCACGGCCACGGCAGGCAGTAGGTCTCGCCGTCGAGCGGCCCGCCTTGCGCCTTGAGGGTCACGACGTCGAAGTGGCCCTGGTTGGCCATGTGCGCCTTGAGCCGCTCGGGGCTCTGGCCGGTGTAGCCGATCGACCAGGCGCCGCGGTTGATCTCGCGCAACACGCTCTCGGGCGTCGGCATGTTGTTCACGATCTCGTAGTTCTTGAACATCTCGTCGGCGAACCCGAGCTTCCTCGCCAGCAGGTAGGCGATCTCGGAGTCCGGCTTGTGCTCGTAGAGCGGCGCGATGACCTGCTCGCGCCACTGGATCGAGCGGTTCGACGCGGTGCACGAGCCCGCCTGCTCGAATTGGGTCGCCGCCGGCAGCAGGTAGGTGTTCTCCTTGCGGTCGTGCAGCACCGCGGACACCGACGGATAGGGGTCGATCACGACCAGGAGGTCGAGCTTCTCGAAGGCACGCTTCATCTCCGGCCCGCGCGTCTGGGAGTTCGGCCCATGGCCCCAGAACATCGCAGCGCGGATGTTGTCGCGCTGCGCGACGTTGGCCTTGTCCTCGAGCACGCCGTCGATCCAGCGCGACACGGTGATGCCGGGGGTGAACATCGGCCTGGTCTTGCCGCCACGGCCGTCGTCGTATTCCATCTGCTCGAAACGTGCCGCGAGCCAGTCGAAATCGACGCCCCAGACGCGCGCCCAGTGCTTCCAGCCGCCCTCGGCGAGCGGATAGTAGCCGGGCAGGTTGTCCGGGTTCGGGCCTACGTCGGTCGCGCCCTGCACGTTGTCGTGGCCGCGGAAGATGTTCGCGCCGCCGCCCTCGACGCCGATGTTGCCGAGCGCGAGCTGCAGGCAGTTGTACGCGCGCACGTAGTTGCTGCCGACGGTGTGCTGGGTGCCGCCCATGCACCAGACGAAGGTGCCCGGCCGGTTCTCGGCCATGGTCTTGGCGACCTCGTAGACAGCCTCACGGCCGACGCCGGTGACGCGCTCGACTTCCTCGGGGGTCCACTTGGCGACTTCCTTGCGCACCCGGTCCATGCCGAAGACACGCTTGCGCAGGTACTCCTTGTCTTCCCAGCCGTTCTCGAACACGTGCCACAGCAGCCCCCAAATCAGCGCGACGTCGGTGCCCGAACGGAACCGGACATAGATGTCGGCGTGCGCGGCCGTTCGCGTGAAGCGCGGGTCCATCACGATCAGCTTGGCGCCGCCTTCCTTGCCGCGCAGGATCATCTGCATCGCGACCGGGTGCGCCTCGGCGGCGTTCGAGCCGCACATGACGATGCACTTGGCCTTGTTGATGTCGTTGTACGAGTTGGTCTGCGCGCCGTAACCCCATGTGTTGGCCACGCCCGCGACCGTGGTCGAGTGGCAGATGCGCGCCTGGTGGTCGCAGTTGTTCGAGCCCCAGAAGGCCGCGAACTTGCGCTGCAGGTACGCGCCTTCGTTGCTCGCCTTGGACGAGCCGGCGAACCACAGCGCGTCGGGACCGGATTCCTCGCGGATCGCCAGCAGCTTGTCGCCGATCTCGTTGATCGCCTGATCCCAGCTGATGCGCTGCCAGCGGCCGTTCACCATCTTCATCGGGTACTTGGTGCGCCGCTCGCTGTGGCCGTGGTTGCGCAGCGCCGCGCCCTTGGCGCAGTGGGCGCCGAGGTTGATCGGGCTCTCGAAGGCGGGCTCCTGGCCCATCCACACGCCGTTCTGCACTTCGGCGATGGTGCTGCAGCCGACCGAACAGTGTCCGCAGACGGTCTTGACCCGCTTGATCTCCGCCCTGGGGTCGGTGACGCGCTTCGCCGCCTTGGCCTTCCTGACCATGGCGCCGGGCATCACGCCGGCCACCGCCGCGCCGCCGAGGGCGAGCCCCGAACCGCGCAGGAACGCGCGCCGGCTCACCGGTGCACCGAGCACGCCGTCACGCGAGGGCGCTTGAGCCACACCGCTTCTCTTCACCAATTTCATGGCTTGTCTCCTTCAGGATGACCGCGCGCTGCCGCGCTCGTGGTCGCTCTAGAACTGCGCTCGCGCGTAGTAATCCCGGATGTGCTGGGTCACGTGGTAATCCTCGGTCGCCTTGTCCACCGCCGCCTGGCCTTCCGGCTCGGTGGCCGCAGCGGCCTGGCCCAGCTTGACGGCGACGGCCACGCCGCCACCGGTGAGCGCCATCGACTTCAGAAACCTGCGCCGGGCGTCCCGGCCGCTCTCGTCTCTCTTGTCCATTACCGACTCCTCTTCTCTCCATTGGTCCGCAGGCGATCGCCTCGCCCGGTCCCGTTCGCCGGCTTACGCCGGCAATGCGTAATACTTTCGCTCCATGGCCACGAAGGCCTGCCCGACCGCCGCCACCGCACGGTAGAAATCCGCGCTCGGCGCGCGCCCGAGATCCTCGAAGAAACGCGCCAGCCAGCTTTCCGCGTGCCGCTGGAACACGTCGCACTGCCAGGCGTGATCGACTGCCTCGTCCTCGATCACCAGGGCCATGATTTCGCACACGGCCGCGGCGTGGTCCTCCGGCTCGCAGTTCGCCTCGCTGCGGGCGATGCCCAGTTCGTCGAGATCGGAGCGCAGCCGCACCAGCGGCCGGTCGAGCAGCGTCCCGGTGAGGTACCACGAGCCGTACGGCGTGACCTCGCCGCCGCCGACGCCGATGAAGACGTCCTGAAACTCGCGATGCAGGGCTTCGCCGTCGGCCGCGCGTGCCGCCCGGCCGAGCGCGGCCCAGGCGATCGCCAGCGGGTCGGCGTCCTCGGCCGAAGGCTCGAGCTGCGCGAGCCGCTGCAACGTCTCGGACGACGGGGGCGAAGCGAGCAGGCGACCGAGCAGCGCCCAGGTGCCGGCACGCAGTGCGTCGGCCTGGCGGGTGTCCACGATCTCGAGGGTGTCGTTGTGCATGGTCAGGTTATCTCGGTCCAAGCCAGCGGGGCTTGGAGCCGCCCTTGAAATCTTCGGCGAACTGGTCGACGACGCGGCAGTCGCCGCACATCTCGAGGCGACGCAACTCGTCTTCGGACTGGAACATGCGATGCCCCTGCAGTTTCTCGAGCATCCGCCCGATGACGCTCCGGGTGGCGAAGGGCTTGCCGCAACGGACGCAGCAGAAGGGCTCCTCCTCGTTGGCGACGCGCGGCTTGCGGCGCGCCTCCCAGTCGAACAGGAAGCGCGGCTCGAGGGTGATCGCGTCCTCGGGGCAGGCCTTGGCGCAAAGTCCGCACTGCACGCACAGGTCCTCGGTAAAGAACAGCGCCGGCCGGTCGCCGGCGTCGGAGAGCGCACGCGTCGGACACACCTGCGGGCAGGCCATGCACAGCGTGCACGCCTTGCGATCGACCTGGACTTGGCCGAACGGCGCGCCCGGCGGCAGGGCGGCAAGCAGCGGCTGTCCAGGCGCCTGGGCATGGAGGTGCGCAAGTGCAAGGCGAAGGCTGCCGCGCTTCTCGCCGAAGGTGTCGAAGGTTGCGGGCTGCGCGACGGCCGGCGCACGCGGCGTCGCGAACTGCACGGCCGCATCGCCATCGGGCGCAAGCCAGACTATCCGGCTGCCATCGAGGCCCAATGCGTCGAGCAGCGGCTGGGCATAGTCGAGTTGGGCGAGCATCGCCGAGCGCACGCTCGGCGGCAGCGCCTCGGTGTCGAGCAGCACCACTTCGGTGGCGCCGTAGGCGAGGGCGGCGAACCACGCATCCATGCCGACCGAACCGATCTCGACGACCTCCACCGGCAACACCCGCGCCGGCAGGTCGGGCATCAGCCCACGCAGGCGCTCGCGCCCGGCTTCCTCGTCATGGAAGAGCAGCACCGGCGCCGCGCCGCCGGCCTCGCGGAAGGCGGCGAGCATGCGCCGCAGCCGCGCGATCAGGTCGCGCGGACCGGGCTGGGCGTAAGTCATCGCGCCGGTCGGGCAGACGCTCGCACAGGGCCCGGCACCCTGACACAGATACGGGTCGACCTCGACCAGATCGCCGATCGAGCGGATCGCCCCGCTCGGACAGGCATCGAGGCAGCGCGTGCAGCCCTTGATGCCGCTGTCGCCGTGGGCGCAGATCTCCGGGTCGTAGTTGAAGAAGCGCGGCTTGTCGAACTCGCCGGTCATCTCCGGTATCTCGGCGAGCATGCGCTGCAGGCGGCCAGAGTCGCCGGCCGGCGCGTAGTAGCCGAAGGGTGGCAGCTCGAGCCGGATGCCCGGCTCGCGCCGCAGGTCGAGCACCAGGTCGAAGAACGGATGGTCGGGTCGGGTGAGCGCCGCCGGCGAGACCTCGTCGCCCGACGCGACCCGCATCGTCATCGTGAAGCGGCCGAGATGTCCGCCGATTACGCCCGGCTGGCCATGCAGCACCCGTACCCGCGCCTCGTCGGCACGGGCGCCCTCGGCTTCCGCGGACAGGGCCCCCGCGGCCGGAGACGTCGCGACCACGGTGCAGTGCAGGTACTCGCGCAACCCGGCCGCGCATTCGAGCGCGTCACGCTCGCCACCAACGATCAGGAGATGGCCGGCCGACCGGTAGGTGACGATCGAGGCCGGCTCGAACTCGAACTCGGACACCGCGGCGAGGGCGGCTGCCCGGGCGGCGAGGGCCGGATCATTGGATTGGGCAACAGGATCGTACAGGCTGGACAGGTCGGTCATGTCGTCTCGGGTTGGGGTGGCGCCGACGGGCGCCCGGATTGTGCTTGTTGTGGCGGATCGGCCGCTTCGACCGCCCGGACGGACGCTCCGGGACCGGCCGCGGAACCGTCCGCGAGCGCTGCCGGAACCGCCGCGGCTTCTCCGCGGAACTGGGCGGCCGCGCGTGCGTGCGCCTCTTCGGGGGAAATTTCGATGCCCTGCGCAGTGAAGCGCTCGAGCAGCTTGCCGGCCTCGCGCGCAATCGCCTGCTGGAGGTCGTGCGGCACGATGTCGCCGAGCGGCACGAACTTCGTGTAGTCGTCCGCGTACTCGGCGCACAGGCAGACCTGGTTGAACTTGGCGGTGTGAAACACCTTGGTCAGGGCCTTCATGCGCAGCGCCTGCGACACCTTGGCGGCCATATAGACGGCGAGGTTGGAGTTTTCGTCGAGCGTCTCGATGTCCGGCATGTCGGCATCGGTGAGTTCCGATATGGGCTTGCCCGTGCGCGGGTCCACCGGCTCGGTCGGGGTGGCCGGTGGTGCTTGGGCGCTCTGGGCGTCCACCGCGGGCGCGACCCAGGCCGGATCCTGCTCGGCGTCCTGGCCGAGCTTGCGCCGCGACCAGCGTGACAGAAAGGATTGCTCGCCCCCGGCATCGACGCGGCCGGACCGCTGCAGGCCGAAGGCGTTCGCGTCGCTCATGCCTGATCTCCCGCCCAATCGCCGACCTCGGCGTCGTAGAGCGCCTTGCTGCGCCGCTTGCCGCGACCCTTGCCCTTGCGCCGCGGCTGGTAGTGGACGGCGACAAACTCTTCGAGCCAGCGCCCGACCTCGGACGGCATGGGCGTGGACAGCACCATCTCGTCGGCGCTGCGCAACTCGGTCGCGTCGAGGTTTTGCGCCTGATCCAGGCTGAGGGTGACTTCGAGCGGTTCGACCCCGCGCTCGGGATCGAAACGGGCGACGACGAAGACCTCGGGGCGATCGCTGCCAAGGTTGAGCGCATAGTCCTCGGCCTGGGCGGGCCGCAGGCGCAGCGTGAAGCCGCGCCACAGGAAGAGCTCGCCGGCCGGGCCCGCACGCACGCGCACGCCTTCGCGCACGGGTGCGGCGAATTGCTCGCCGACGACGACGCCGGTCAAGTGCCACAACATCCGGTCGACCGCACGCGCACCGCCGGGCGAGGCGATCATCACCGCCACCGGCAGCACCGCATCGTGCGCCCACGCTACAACTTCCGCCCCCTCGGGAAGCCGCACATCCGGGCTCAATGTCTGTCTCCTGTAGGTCTTTTGTTTCTTGTTGTGTCTTGCGCCCTGGCTGATTTATAGACCATCGCAACGCCCATGCCAATCAATGCGCTTCCCGCAAACACGCATGGATAGTATGTTTCGGCGACTCGGGTGTCGTGAGGAGGGGTTCGGCTCGACGCGACCCACACGCCCCGCCAACAGTCTCTTCGACTGCACGCCTGCCCCTCAAGTTTCGGTGATGGAGATCCGGGGCGCCCCCGTGCGTGCGCTCGCCTGCCGCCGCGCAAGCCTTGCCGCCGTCGCGCGGGCGATGCGCCGATAGGCTTCGGCGAGCGCGCCGTCGGGGTCGGCGACCACCGTCGGCATCCCGCTGTCGGCCTGCTCGCGGATGCGAATGTCGAGCGGCAGCGTACCGAGCAGTTCCAGCCCGTATTGCTCCGCCATGCGCCGGCCGCCCCCCTCGCCGAAAATGTGCTCCTCGTGTCCGCAGCAGCTGCATCGGTGCAGGCCCATGTTCTCGACCACGCCCAGCACCGGAACACCGACCTTCTCGAACATTTTCAGGCCGCGGACGGCATCTCGCAGCGCGACGTCCTGCGGCGTCGTGACGATCACCGCGCCGGCCACTTTCACCCGCTGCGCGAGCGTGAGCTGGACGTCACCGGTGCCGGGCGGCATGTCGACCACCAGATAGTCGAGATCCTTCCATTCCGTGTCGCGCAGCAATTGCTCGAGCGCCTGCGTCACCATCGCGCCGCGCCAGATCATCGGTTCTTCCTCGTCGACGAGGAAGCCGGCCGACATCGTCTGCAGCCCGTAATTCATCAGCGGCTGGAAGCGCTTGCCGTCACGCGAGCGCGGCCGCCCGGCGATGCCGAGCATGCGGGGCAGGCTGGGCCCATAGAGGTCGGCGTCGAGCATCCCGACCCGGGCACCCTCGTCGGACAGGGCCAGCGCGAGATTGACCGCGGTGGTCGACTTGCCCACGCCACCCTTGGCCGACGACACGGCGATCACATTGCGCACGCCGGCCACCGCCGTGGCATCGGTCGGATCGGCTTCGCGCGGCTCGATCTCCGTGCGCACGGCGACCTCGACCTCCTCGACTCCGGGCAGTGCGGCCAGCGCCCCCCGGACCGCCTCGCGCAGCCGCCCGACGATTCGCCGCCCCGGAAAACCCAGCCGCACACCCACGCTCACACGCGGCCCTTCTACATCGATACGTTCGATGCAGCCGGCGGCGATCAGATCGCTGCCCAGATGCGGCTCGACGTAGGCCGCCAGGGCCGCCTCCACCATTCGCCTGTCCACTTGCGTCACGACTCGCTCCTCGTTTCCCGGTCGGGCTGGGGCCGACCGTCGTCCGATACGCTCACACCCTGCTCCAGCCTACCCGGCCCCCGACCGCACCGGCCCCGCACGCCCGCCATGCGCCGCGCCATGGGTATCGGGCCACGGGTTGCACCCCCGCTGCGGTTCTGCTATCCAGTAATGCCTTAGACCCGCCGCCGGAGGTTTGGTGATGGCGACCCGCCGGTTTTTCATCCTTGTGCCGCTCTGCCTTGCATTGGCCGCGCCGCTCTCCGGCTGGGCGGGCGGCGCCGCGCAAGCCCTGCTCGAGGCGATCACCGCACGGCAAGTGGAGCGCGTCGCCACGCTGCTCGAACTCGGCGTCTCGCCGGAGGCCGCCAGCGGTCCGGGCGAATCCGAGGGCAAGACGGCGCTGATGTGGGCTGCCGAGACGGCCCAGGCCGACCTGGTGGCGCTGCTGCTGCTGCACGGGGCCGCCGTCGACCGCAGCAATCCCAAGGGCGGCACCGCGCTGATGTATGCCGCCGTCGCCGGCCACAGCGACATCATCGAGCAACTGGTTCGCGCCGGAGCGGACCCCAACCACCGCGTCCGGCACGGCTGGACACCGCTGCTGCTGGCAACCGCCAAGGGTCATACGGACACGGTGCGCACGCTCGCAAGGCTGGGTGCCGATCTCGGCACCCGGGACGTCTATGGCTGGACGCTGCTGATGCGCGCCGCCGAGCTCGGCGACCCGGCGATGGTCTCGACCTTGCTCGAACTGGGCCTCGATCCGGCCGCAACCGACGGCAACGGCACCAACGCGACCGAACTCGCCCGACGTCACGGCGAACCGGAACTGCTGCGCCTTCTGGGCGCGATCCACTGAGTTCAACACAGCACTACGTTGGCCGAGAACGTCTCCAGCGGCAGCGCTCGCACGTCGTCGGGCAAGGGCCCGCGCTCGTCCCGCGAAGGGTTCTCGAGGCTCAGGCGCACGGCGAACTCGGTGAAGAAACGCTGGAACATGTCGCCCCCGAGCGTGCCCGTCGCGTGCAGTTCGTCGCGGCCGGCATCGTAATCGAGCACGATCGCCGCCAGCGGCTGCGGCGCCGGACCGGACAACACTTGTGCACCGGCCGCCGGATCATAAACGCTGTTCTCGGCGCAGCAGCTGATCACGCCGGTCTCGGGATCGTCCTCGCTGCGCGGCGTCCGGTAGCTGATGTAGCTGACGACCCGCGTCGGGTGCGCCATCATGTGCGCACAGATCGCCGAATAGGCGACGATCGACCGCCGCGGCCCGACCCCACCGGGCCAGTCGTAGCGCCGTCCGTCCTCGGTCGCAAGACCGTTGCGCCCAGCAAGCGGGCGCCCGAGATCGAGCAGAAAGCACGGCGTAGCGGCGAACGGGTAATGGAAGACGTATTGCGCGCCGGCCGCGAGCTGTGCCGCGCGCAGCGGCGTGCCGTCGGCCCCCACCAGTCGAACCCGCTGGCGGCGATGGGCGCTCGTGTCGCCGGCCACGGCGAGCCCGGCTCCGCCTCCGGCAATCAGGCCGGCTCCCACGGTACAGGCCTTGACGAAGCAACGACGGTCCATTGCACGCACTCCTGTCCTGTTGCAGCCCGCCCCGCCCTCGCCCCGATCAGCCCGCCTGCGAAACCAGCGGCTGCCGGGCGAGGCAGTGGGCCATCACGAAATCGGCGACCGCCTCGGGGCGGTTGATGTCGAGCCGGGGCAAGGGCCCGGTGTCGAGGCCCGGGGCGTCGGTCGCCACGGCGACAATATGGGGATCGTCGGGAAACAGCAGCGGCCCGCGCACCCCGTCGCGGTGCACCTCGACCTTGGCGATCGCGGCACGCTTGAAACCTTCGACCAGGGCGATATCGCAGTCCGAGAGACGGTCGAGGAGTTCGTCCAGGGACGCCTCCGGCTCGTCGCGCAGTTCGTGGATCAGCGACCAGCGATTGCGCGAACTCACCAGCACCTCGCGGCAACCCGCCTGGCGATGCCGCCAGGAGTCCTTGCCGCGATGGTCGATATCGAAAGAATGGTGAGCGTGCTTGACCAGCGAGACGACCAGCCCGCGCTCGGTCAGCACGCGGATCACCTGTTCGACGAGCGTGGTCTTGCCGCTTCCGGACCAGCCGGCGAAGCCGATCACCTTCATCGGCGCGACTCCTGCCGGATAGCCGCCAAGGCCCCATCCCGGTCGCTCGCCACGGCGCGGCCACCCCCGGCCGACACTGCCTGCCGCATCCTCTCGTCTCCTCCGCGCCCGCTCGTGCCCTGGCCTGCGCCCTGCAACCGGCGGTCGTCGTCTGTTCTCGATGCATGGTCAGCGCGATCCGGCGGGAGTTCCCCTCCGGTCCGCCGCCATCGCTGCGGCCATCATACCCGACGGGCAGGCGCCGGCGTCAATCCAGCCGGGCTCAGCGGCGGCCGACCATCGCGCGCAAGCGGGCGATGCGATCCTGCGTGGACGGATGGGTCGAGAACAGGCCGCGCAGGCCGCCTCCGGAGAGCGGATTCATGATCATCATCTGCGCCGTCTCGGGGTGCTGTTCGGCGGCGTGCATCGGGATGCCCTTGGCGTAGGCCTCGATCTTGGCCAGCGCGCTCGCCAGCGCCTCGGGGTCGCCGGAGATCTCCGCTCCGCCGCGGTCGGCACCGAACTCGCGGGTGCGCGAGATCGCCATCTGGATGATCATCGCGGCGAGCGGCGCGAGAATCATCACGAGGATGGCGAGCGCCGGGTGCGGCCGGTTCTCGCCGCGCCCGCCGAAGAACATGCCGAATTGCGCGAGCATCGAGATCGCGCCGGCGACGGTGGCGGCCATGGTCGAGATCAGGATGTCGCGGTTCTTCACGTGCGCGAGTTCGTGCGCCATCACGCCGCGCAGCTCGCGCTCGGAGAGCATGCGGATGATGCCGGTGGTCGCCGCGACCGCGGCGTTCTCCGGGTTGCGTCCGGTGGCGAAGGCGTTGGGCTGGGCCTCGTCGATGATGTAGACCTTGGGCATCGGCAGGCCCCCGCGCTGCGCCAGCTCGCGCACCATGTTATACAGGTAGGGCGACGAGGTCGCATCGACCGGCCGCGCGTTGTACATCTTCAGCACCACCTTGTCCGAGAACCAGTACGCCCACAGGTTCATCGCGCCGCCGAAGACGAGCGCGATCAGCATGCCCTCGCGGCCGCCGATCATCGCACCGACCGCGCCGAAGAGCGCGACGATGCCCGCCATCAGAATGGAAGTCTTGAGCCAGTTGCCGAACATCGATGTGTCCTCTCTGCGTTGGGGTGGCTTTCGCAAACTCAGATGGGGGCGGAGCGCCGGGTTTCAATCGAACGCCTGCGGGCAGGGCCGTCGGACCGCACCGGCCGCGCCGAGGCCGCGATGGCCTCGCCACGCGGTCGCAATGGAACCGTCGTTCAGACGGCGAAGCGCTCGCCCGGATTGACCGGGAAACCGGGCAGGAATTCCCCCACGGCAAGCCGGCGGCTGCCGGGACGCTGCAAGGCTCCGAGGCGCAGCGCCCCGACGCCGCAGGCGACCACGATGCCCGTCGGGTCGACCGCGAGCACCGTACCCGGCTCGCCGCGGCCCACGACGGGGTCGGCACGCCAGATCTTGAGCGGGGTGTCGCGCAACGTCGCGACCGCCCCAGGGAAGGGATCGAAGGCGCGTACTGCCCGGGCGAGCTCGGCGGCCGACCGGCGCCAGTCGAGCGCGGCTTCGGCCTTGCCGATCTTCGCGGCGTAGGTGACGCCCTCGGCCGGTTGTGGCACGGCGGCGAGACCGCCCGCGGCCAGACGACCGAGCGCCGCGACGATCATGTCCGCACCCAGCGCGGCGAGCCGGTCGTGGAGCGAACCGGTGGTATCGTCGGGCGCGATCGGGATGGCCTCGCGCATCAGCATCGGCCCGGTGTCGAGGCCCTCGTCCATCTGCATGATGGTGATGCCGGTCTCGGCGTCGCCCGCCTCGATCGCACGGTGTATGGGTGCGGCGCCGCGCCAGCGCGGCAGGAGCGAGGCGTGGATGTTCACGCAGCCCAGGCGTGGCAGCTCGAGCACCTCGCGCGGCAGGATCAGCCCGTAGGCGGCGACCACCAGCACATCCGGCGCACAGGCAACCAGCGCGGCGCGTTGCGCCTCGGTGCGCAGGCGCTCGGGCTGGTCGACGGCAAGAGCATGTTCGAGCGCGAGCCGCTTGACCGGACTTGCGACCTGCTTCATGCCGCGTCCGGCCGGGCGGTCCGGCTGGGTCAGCACCAGCGGCACGGGGTAGCCCGCGGCGACGATCGCGGCCAGCGCCGCGGCGGCGAACTCGGGAGTGCCGGCGAAGGCGACGCGAAGCGGGGCAGCGGTCACGCGGTGATCCGCGACTTCTTGGCGAGCTTGCTCTTGATGCGGTTGAGCTTGAGCTGCGACAGGTACTCGACGAAGACCTTGCCGTCGAGGTGATCGATCTCGTGCTGGATGCACACGGCGAGCAGGCCCTCGGCCTCGAGCTCAAAGGGTTCGCCACGCCCGTTCAGCGCCCGGACCCGCACGAACTGTGCTCGGGTGACCTTCTCATAGACGCCGGGGACCGACAGGCAGCCCTCCTCGCAGGTCTGCTCGCCTGATTTCTCGACGATCTCGGGATTGACGAAGACCATCAACCCGGAGCGGTCCTCGGAGACGTCGATGACCACGACGCGCTTATCCACATTGACCTGGGTCGCGGCAAGCCCGATGCCGGGCGCCTCGTACATGGTCTCGGCCATGTCCGCGACGAGCTTGCGGATCGCGTCATCGACGCTTTCGACAGGGCGCGCGCGCGCGTGCAGGCGTGGGTCGGGATAGCGGAGAATCGGTAACAAGGCCATATGAATGCTTGCCGGATTAAGTCATTGCGTGCAGAATTTCAAGCGCTTTGGCATGTCGGGCGCATCGGCATCCGACCTTCGAATCGAATCACCAGATTCGACCTGCACCGGCTGGCCGCGTTCCGGAGCAGGAAGAGTCCGGCCAGCTCCAACCGGAAGCGAGCGATGACCCGCATTATATTCCCTCTTCTCTTTGCCGTTGCGACCCTTCTGAGCGCACAGGCCTCCGCCCAGCCGGCGCTGGCCGACGACGCGCCCGACACCTATACGGTGGTCCGCGGCGACACCTTGTGGGACATCTCGGGGCGCTTCCTCAAGCAGCCCTGGCGCTGGCCCGAAGTGTGGCGAATGAACCGGGACCAGATCCGCAATCCCCACCTGATCTACCCCGGGCAGGTCATCGTGCTCGACCGTAGCGGCCCGTGGCTATCGATCGGCCGGCCGGTGGGCACGGGCGACCAGCGCCTGTCGCCACGCATCTACTCGGAGCCGGTCGACGAGGCCATTCCGAGCATTCCGGTCTCGGTGATCGAGCCGTTCCTGACCCGCCCGCTGATCGTCGACGATGCCCAGCTCGCGGGCGCAGGCACCGTCATCGCGACCGAAACAAGCCGCGTGTTCATGGGCAACGGCGACACCGTGTTCGCCAAGGATGTCGATCCGGCGCACGATGTCTGGCATATCTTCCGCCCGGCGCGGCCGGTGGTCGATCCGGCCACGCGCGAGCTGCTCGGTCACGAGGCGCAGTATCTCGGCACGGCGCGGGTGAGCGCGCACGGCGTGCCGGCGACGCTGACCATCCTGTCCGCGGTCGAGGAGATCGGCACGGGCGATCGGCTGATGCGCGACGACCTGCCGACGGTGTTCTCGTACGTGCCGCATGCCCCCGAGGTCGAGATCGAAGGGCGCTTGATCGGCATCTACCGAGGTGTGGTCGAGACCGGGCGCAATCATGTGGTGACGCTCAACATCGGCGCCCGCGACGGGCTCGAGCAAGGCCACGTGCTGGCGCTCTACCGCAACCGCGGCAGCGTGGTCCATCGCGAGAACGGCACCTCCGAGGTCTTCCACCTGCCCGAGCACCGTTACGGCCTGGTCTTCGTGTTCCGCGTCTTCGATCGCCTCGCCTACGCGCTCATCATGGATACCGACGGCCCCGCCACGATCGGGGACAGCGTCCGCCGGCCTTGACACCCGGCGCGCCCGAGGCGGCGCAGGACCATCGCGCCGCCTGGCTGCGACTCGCGCTCGCACCGGGGATCGGACCGGCCGCACAGCGTGCCCTGCTGGCCGCATTCGGGCTGCCCGAGCAGATCTTCGCCGCCGGCCGCACGTCCCTTGCCGCAGTGGTCGGTGGCGCCGCCACCGAGCGGTTGCTCGCCCCGCCCGACGCCCGCAGCCTCGACCTTGCGCTCGCGTGGGCGGCCGAACCCGGCCACCACCTGATCACGCTCGCCGATGCGGCCTATCCGGCGAGCCTGCTCGAGATCGCCGATCCCCCCGTGGTGCTCTACGTCGCCGGGGAGCCCACCCTGCTCGCCGCGCCCGCGCTCGCGATCGTCGGCGCCCGATCGGCCACCACGCAGGGTGTCGCGAACGCCGAGGCGTTCGCCCGCAGCCTGGCCCAGGCCGGCCTCACCGTCATCAGCGGCCTCGCGCAGGGAATCGACGCCGCTGCACACCGGGGTGCGCTCGCGGCGGAGGGCGGCCGGACCATCGCCGTGATCGGCACCGGCGCCGATCGCGTCTATCCCGCCGCGCACCGCGCGCTTGCGCACGAGATCGCCGCGCGCGGGGCCATCGTCAGCGAATTTCCCCTCGGCACCGCGCCGCTGCCGCACAACTTCCCGCGCCGCAACCGCATCATCGCGGGCCTGGCGCGGGGGGTCCTGGTGGTCGAGGCCGCACTGAACAGCGGCTCGCTGATCACCGCGCAGCTCGCGACCGAGTGCGGACGCGAGGTGCTGGCGATCCCGGGGTCGATCCACTCGCCTCTGGCGCGCGGGTGCCACCGCCTGATTCGCGATGGCGCGAAGCTGGTCGAGACGGCGCGCGACGTGCTCGAGGAACTGCGCTGGCTGCAATCCGACCCGCTTGCGCCGCCGAATCCGGGCGCCCCGGCACCGCGGCGGCGCCGGTCGCGGTCGGCGGAGCGGGAAGAGCACACTGGTCCGCTTTTCGGCAACGCGCGCCCGGCCACACCGGGCGGCGAGGCCGGCCGGATCCTCGACGCGCTCGGCCACGACCCCGTCGACGTCGACACCCTGGCGGGCCGCTGCGGCTTGACGCCCGAGGCCCTGTACGCCATCCTGCTGCCGTTGGAGCTCGACGGACACGTCGGCCGCCTGCCCGGTGGTCGTTTCCAGCGCACCTGAAACAGCGGCCCGTGCCATGTTCGACATCCTCGTCTTCCTCTTCGAGCACTACGTTCGCCCCGACGCGTGCCCCGGCACCGAACAGCTCGCGCGCAAGCTCTCCGCGGCAGGCTTCGAGGACGAGGAGATCTCCGAGGCGCTTGCCTGGCTGGACGCTCTGCGCGAGCCGGCGGTGGCCGCGACGCTGATTGCCGAGCCGCGACCGGGTTCGATCCGCCTCTACGCGCCTGACGAGGCGTCCGTGCTGGATGCGGACTGCCGCGGCTTCATCGCCTTTCTCGAGGCTGCGGGCGTGCTCGACGCGGGCATGCGCGAACTCGTGATCGAACGCGCGCTCGCGCTGACCGACTTCACGCTGAACCTCTACCGGCTCAAGGTCATCGTGCTGATCGTGATGTGGCAGCGGGAAAAGGCGCTCGATACGCTGATCCTGGACGAGTTGCTCACGGGCGACGAGGACGAGGAATTCGTCGTCCTCCAGTGACCCGGCGCGACCGCGCCGGGACGCTCTCCGCTTGCAAGCCCTGCAACGGCGTGCTTATCATCTGCCGCTCGACAACCCCTCACGGCGGGCCCGGACGGGCTTCGCAAGGCGCTCCCCACGCATGAGCAAGCAACTCATCATCGCGGAAAAACCCTCGGTCGCGCAGGATATCGCGCGGGCGCTCGGTGGATTCACCAAGGAAAAGGACTACTTCGAATCCGACGAATACGTCCTTTCGTCCGCGGTCGGCCATCTGCTCGAGCTGGCGGTGCCCGAGGAGTTCGAGGTCAAGCGGGGCAAGTGGACCTTCGCCCATCTGCCGGTGATTCCGCCGCAGTTCGCGCTCAAGCCGATCGACAAGACCCACGACCGCCTCAAGCTGCTCACGCGCTTGATCAAGCGCAAGGACGTCGTCGGCCTGATCAACGCCTGCGACGCGGGCCGCGAGGGCGAGCTGATCTTCAATTTCATCGTCGAGCACGCCAAGACCCACAAGCCGGTGAACCGCCTCTGGCTGCAGTCGATGACCCCGGTGGCGATCCGCGAGGGCTTTGCCCAATTGCGGTCGGCGCAGGAAGTCGAGGGGCTGCGCTCGGCTGCGGTGTGCCGCGCCGAGAGCGACTGGCTGATCGGCATCAACGGCACGCGGGCGATGACGGCGTTCAACTCGAAGACCGGGGGATTCCACCTCACCACGGTCGGGCGGGTGCAGACGCCGACGCTTGCAATCGTGGTCGAACGCGAGCAGAAGATCCGCAAGTTCAAGCCCCGCGATTACTGGGAGCTCGAGGCGAGCTTCACCTGCGCCGCCGGCGAGTACCCCGGACGCTGGTTCGACCCGAACTTCAAGAGGCCCGAAGGCGACGAGCACGCGACGGCGTTCCGCCTCTGGGACCGCGCGCGCGCCGAGGCCATCAAGGTGAAGTGCGAGGACAAGCCGGGCACCGTCACCGAGGAGTCAAAACCCTCGACCCAGCTCTCGCCGCTGCTCTTTGATCTGACCAGCCTGCAGCGCGAGGCCAACGGCCGCTTCGGTTTTTCCGCGCGCACCACTCTGCAGCTGGCGCAGGCACTCTACGAGCGCCACAAGGTGCTCACCTATCCGCGGACCGATGCGCGGGCGCTGCCCGAGGACTATGTCGCCACGGTCAAGGAGGTGATGGCCGCCCTGCCCGCCGAGTATGCCGCCTTCGCCGGCGAGATCGCCCGCGAGGGCTGGGTGCGGCCCAACAAGCGGATCTTCAACAACGCCAAGATCTCGGATCACTTCGCCATCGTGCCCACCGGGGCGCTGCCGAAGAGCCTGTCGGAAGCCGAGCACAAGATCTACGATCTGGTGACCCGCCGCTTCCTGGCGGTGTTCTACCCGGCCGCCGAGTACCGCATCACCACCCGCATCACCCAGGTCGAGGATGAGGCCTTCAAGACCGAGGGCAAGGTGCTGGTCAATCCGGGCTGGCTCGCCGTGTATGGCAAGGAGGCGGTCAAGGAAGACGCCGAGGGCGGCGCCCAGCTGGTGGCGGTCGAGCAGAACGAAACGGTGGCGACCGATGCCATCGCCGTGAAATCGCTCGTCACCAAGCCCCCCGCACGCTACAACGAGGCGACCCTGCTCTCCGCGATGGAAGGCGCCGGCAAGATGGTCGACGACGAGGAGCTGCGCGCGGCAATGGCCGAGCGGGGCTTGGGCACCCCGGCCACGCGGGCGCAGATCATCGAAGGGTTGATCGCCGAGCAATACCTGCACCGCGAGGGGCGGGAACTCGTCCCCAGCGCCAAGGCGTTCTCGCTGATCACGCTGCTGAAGGGCCTGGACGTCTCGGCGCTCACCTCGCCCGAGCTCACCGGCGAGTGGGAGCACAAGCTCGCGCAAATGGAGCGGGGCCAGCTGTCGCGCCCCGACTTCATGCACGAGATCGCCCAGATGGCGCGCGAGATCGTCGAGCGCGCCAAGCGCTTTGAGTCGGATACCGTGCCGGGCGACTTTGCGACGCTCGCGGCGCCGTGCCCGCGCTGCGGAGGCGTGATCAAGGAGAACTACAAGAAGTTTGCCTGTCAGGGCTGCGACTGGAGCACCTGGAAGATCGTCGCCGGCCGCCAGTTCGAGATCGACGAGATCGAAACCCTGCTGCGCGAGGGCCGTGTCGGGCCACTGGTCGGCTTCCGCAACAAGATGGGACGGCTCTTCAACGCCGAGATCCGCTTGAACGACGACAAGCAGCCCGAGTTCGACTTCGGCCAGCCGCGCGATTCCGACGAAAACGCCGAGCCCGTCGACTTCTCGGAACAGACTTCGCTCGGGCCCTGCCCCAAGTGCGGCGCGGGCGTGTTCGAGCACGGCATGGCCTTCGTCTGCGAGAAATCGGTGGGGCCGGGCAAGGCCTGCGATTTCCGCTCCGGCAAAGTGATCCTTCAGCAACCCATCGAGCGCGAGCAGATGCACCGGCTGCTCGCCGAAGGCCGCACCGAGCTGCTCAAGGGCTTCGTGTCGGCCCGCACCCGGCGCAAGTTCTCGGCCTTTCTGGTACGGGGCCAGGACGGCAAGGTCGGCTTCGAGTTCGAGCCGCGAAAGCCACGGGCGGGCAAGGCCGACGCGGGCGCCAAAGCGGACGACGCCGACGCCCCGGCACCCCGCCGGCGCGCAGCCAAGGGCTGACCGATCCCCCGAGGCAGTTGCCTCGGGGCCTCGCGACGGCCAGGGCGCCGCCGGGAGCGCCCCTATGTCACACCGGACCCCTTACTGCGGCTCGAGCAGGCTGCGCAGCATCCAGGCGGTCTTCTCGTGCACCTGCATGCGCTGCGTGAGCAGGTCGGCGGTCGGCTCGTCGGCCGCCTTGTCGACGAGCGGGAAGAGGCTGCGCGCGGTCTTCACGACGGCCTCCTGACCGAGCACCAGGTGGCGGATCATCTCCTCGGCCGTCGGCACGCCCTTCGGCTCCTTGAGGCTCGTGAGCGCCGAAAACTCGGCGTAAGTGCCCGGCGCGGGAAATCCCAGCGCGCGAATGCGCTCGGCAATCAGGTCGACGGCCAGCGCCAGCTCGTTGTACTGCGTCTCGAACATCAGATGCAGGGTGTTGAACATCGGGCCCGTGACGTTCCAGTGGAAATTGTGCGTCGTCAGGTAGAGCGTGTAGCTGTCGGCGAGCAGCCGCGAGAGTCCCTCGGCGATCTTTGCGCGTTCTTTCTTGTTGATTCCGATGTCGATGTCCATTCTAGGATTCCTCTTGGTCCATGGGGTTTGCTGTGGGTGGATCGGACTACGCGCGCAGCCCAGTGCAGGCGCGGATCAGATTCTGTGCATCGCAGGCCGCTTGCTGGTGCGGCGGGGCGGACCCGCGCCCGATCGGAGCAAGCGCGCCCATCAGGCCCGGGCCAGGTCGAGGGCCTGCGGCACCCCGCCGACGGCCCGCACGCCAGGGAGCGCGCTCTCCAGCACCGCGGTGCGCAGCACGTCGATCGCTCCGCCGCGCGGATAGGTGACCCGCCAGGCGAGTGCGACGCGCCGCACAGGCTCGGGCGCCTTGAAGGGCCGCACCGCGACCAGGCCATTCTGCTCGGGCAATTCGTCGGCCGCCGAACTGGGCAATACCGTCACGCCCAGGCCGGAAGCAACCATGTGCCGGATCGTCTCGAGCGAGCTGCCCTCCAGCGTGCGCTGCAGGCCACCGACGTTGCGGCAATGCGGGCAGACCTCCAGCACCTGGTCACGGAAACAGTTGCCCGCACCCAAGAGCAGCAGCTGGTCGTCGGCCAGCGCGTCGGGATCGATCTCGCTGCTCGCCGTCCAGGCGTGATCGACGGGCATCAGCACGCGAAACGGCTCGTCGTAGACGGGCTGGGTCACCACGCCGGCCTCCTCGAGCGGCAGCGACAGGATGATCACGTCGAGTTCGCCGCGCTTGAGTGCCTCGACCAGCCGCGTCGTGTAGTTCTCCTGGATCATCATCGGCATGCGCGGCGCATGGTGATGCATCAGCGGGATCAGTCGCGGCAGCAGGTACGGCCCGATCGTGTAAATGACGCCGACCTTGAGCGGGCCGACCAGCGGATCCTTGCCCGCCGAGGCGATCTCCGGAATCAATGCGGCTTCGAGGAGCACCTTTTCGGCCTGGGCGACGATACGCCGGCCGGTCTCGGTGATCTTGACCTCGGTCGCGCTGCGCTCGAAGAGTTGAACGCCGAGTTCCTCCTCGACCTTCTTGATCGCCACCGAGAGCGTCGGCTGGCTCACGTGGCACTTCTCGGCCGCGTGGCCGAAGTGGCGCTCGCGGGCGAGTGCGACGAGGTAGCGAAGATCGGTGAGCGTCATGAGCGCGACTTTCCTCCCTGCAGCCAACGGTGCGCGACTGCCGTGACATCTTAACTCGCGCGGGAGTTCCATGACAGCGGCAGTCGGCGCCTTCGATCGACCGCCATCCGTCAAATAGTCGACGTTTGGCCCACCAGCGACCGGCTATACTCCGCCGTCAACAACAATGTCCCACTTGCAAATCATGCGGAACCCAACGAATTGGCTCTGCAGTGTCGGTTGCGCACTGCTCGGCATCCACACGATCGCCGCCGCCGATGACCACGGCCTCGAGCACTCCTTTCTCGAGGCCCTTCCCGTGGTGCTGTCGGCTTCGCGCTTGCCGACGCCGCTCGGCGAAACCCCTGCCTCGGTCACGGTGATCGACGAGGCGCTGATTCGCGCGACCGGCTATCGCGATCTCGCGCGGCTGCTGCGGCTGGTGCCCGGCATGCAGGTCGGGCAGGCGCGCGGCCACCGCCATCTCGTCACCTACCACGGTTTCGCGCTCGAGCATCCGAACCAGATGCAGGTGCTCATCGACGGAAGGCCGGCGCACCTGCCCAACGACCACAGCGGCGCCGACTGGAGCGCCCTGCCGCTCGCGATCGAGGACATCGAGCGCATCGAAGTCGTGCGCGGACCCAACGCTGCCAGCTATGGCACCAGTGCCTTCCTGGGCATCATCAACATCATCACCCGGCACACCCGTGCGGAAGTCGGCAGCTCGGTCGGGGTCACCGCGGGCAGCCACGGCACGCGCGACGCGATCGCGCGCGGCGTCCATCAGGGCGACTCGTTGGGGATTCGAGCGACCGCGCAGCACCAGCGCGACGACGGATTCAGCGCCCTGTCGGATACGCGCGAACTGACGCGCGCCAACCTCAGGGCCGACCTGCAATTGGGCCTCATCGACGAGCTGACGGTGTCCGCCGGCGCGACCCACGGCCGGCGCGGCGAGGGATTCGCCGGCACCCGCTTCGAGGTCGAGGGCCTGCGCAACGGACTCCAGGACACCAGTGTGGTGGACGTCCAGTGGCGCCGCGCGCCCGACGCGAGACAGGAACTGCTGATCGCGCTCTCGCACCAGCGCGAGCGCTACCGCGAGGGCTGGTTCGGGCGGGGCTCGTTTTTCGACGGTATCAATACAGTGGAGCTAACCGTCCCCGCGAACAACGATCGTGACACACGCCGCACCGAGTTGCGCCTACAGCACCGCTTCACTCCGGCGCCTGGCCTGCGCACATTGTGGGGCGCCGAGTGGCGCCACGACCGCATGGCCGCCCCGTTCCTGTTCCGTGACCTCGGCGAACACGACCGCGCCGAACACCGCCTGTTCGGAAGCGCGGAATGGCGGGCGGCCCCGCAGTGGCTGTGGCACGCGGGCGCGATGGCCGAGCGCATCGAAGGCGACCGGATGCGGCTGGCGCCCCGAGTGGCGCTGAACTGGCAGGCCGTTCCCGGGCAGACCTGGCGCGCCGGGTATTCGCGCGCCTTTCGCCAGCCATCGATCTTCGAGCGCAATTCCGATGTGCAGATCCGGCTTGGCCCTCAGTTCGGAGACCTGTTGCTCGCCCGTCGGCACCGGCCCAATCCCGAGGTTCGTCCCCAGCGGGTCGACGCGTTCGAGCTCGGCTACTTTGCCGAGTTGCCCGGAGCACGCGGTCTCTTCGACGCTCGCCTGTTCCAGGAGCGCAGCATCGACATGATCCGCCGCAGCGCTGTGCCCCACGATCCGCTTCCACCACAGATCGAAGCCCTGCTACCGGGCGTCCAGGCCGCCCTCGGGTCGACGCAATGGGCGAACATCCCCGATGCCGTGCGTTTGACCGGCCTCGAATACCAGCTGCGCATTGTTCCTTGGAGCGACGGCGAGCTGATCTTCAATCACGCGATCCTGCGGGCGCGCTCGCGCGATTCTCAGCTCGCCCGACCGGTGGCGCCGCACACCGCATCACTCACCTGGCTGCAGCGCGCCGGTGCCTGGGAATCGGCGCTGACCGTGCTGCACATGGAGCGCTCCCGCCTTGGGAACGGCTTTTCTCCCAACGATCGGAGCACCTTGCCGGCCTACACCACGCTCGATGCGAGCCTCGCTCTGAACCTATCGGCAGGGCCTCGACCGACCACCTTGCGGCTCGCCGGAGTCAACCTCCTGGGACGTCACTTGGAGGTTTCGGACCGCGCCCTGCGGCGGCTCAGCGACGATCCGCCGTCGACCAAGGCGCAACGCCAGATCCACCTCAGCCTCTCGATGACGCTGTGATCCCCCGCTCCGTGCGCTTTGAAGCGCACGGAGCGGGGGAACGATTCTCGCGTGGCGCGAGTCCACCCGACCGGACACGTTCTACCGGAGATAACTCATCATCATGCGAGGTCTATTCCTAACCGGCACTGTGGCGCTCGCTCTTGCCGCCACGCTTCCGACCGCACCCTTGTACGCCGCGAGCCCCACCCTCGCGGCGGGAACCCCGACCGCGGCCGGCTCGAGCAGCCGCTTCGGCCTGCCCGACCTGGCCGACCTGGTCGACGAGGTCGGCCCCGCCGTCGTCAATATCAGCGTCGTACGCCAGCGTGCCGCCGCGCCCGGCGAGGGCTTGTCGCCCGACGATCCGTTCTACGAGTTCCTGCGCCGCTTCGGCGTGCCGCTGCCGGGCACCCCCGGCCACCAGCAGCGCGGCCCGCGCATCAGCCGCGGCATCGGCTCCGGCTTCATCGTCAGCAGTGACGGCTATGTGCTGACCAACGCCCACGTCGTCGGCGAAGGCGAGGCCGAGGTCAACGTACGGCTGATCGACAAGCGCGAGTTCACGGCCAAGGTCGTCGGCACCGACGCGCGCACCGACATCGCGCTGCTCAAGATCGACGCGACCGACTTGCCGGTCGTGCGCATGGGCGACGCCGAGAAATCGCGCGTCGGCGAATGGGTGGTGGCAATGGGCTCGCCCTTCGGCTTCGACAGCACCGTCACCGCCGGCATCATCTCGGCCAAGGCGCGGCGCCTGGCGAGCGAGAACTACGTGCCCTTCATCCAGACCGACGTCGCGATCAACCCCGGTAATTCGGGCGGGCCGCTGTTCAACCTCGACGGCGAGGTGATCGGCATCAACTCGCAGATCTACTCGCGCTCGGGCGGCTTCATGGGGATCTCGTTCGCGATTCCCATCGATGTTGCGCTGAACGTCAAGGAGCAGCTGGTCAAGTACGGGCGGGTGCAGCGCGGCCGCCTCGGCGTGACCATCCAGGCGGTCGATCGGGACCTCGCGCAGACCTTCGGCCTCGACGAGCCGCGCGGTGCACTGGTGTCCAGCGTCGAGCCCGACAGCCCCGCCGACAAGGCCGGCCTGCAGCCGGGCGACGTGGTGCTCGGCGTGGACGGCACGCGGGTCGCCGAATCGTCCGACCTGCCGCGAATCATCGGCGAACGCCGGCCGGAGTCCGTGGTGCGCCTGGAGATCTGGCGCGACGGGCGCAGCCGCGTGGTGACGGCAACGCTCGGCGAGATGCCGACGACACTGGCCGAAGCTCCGGTCAGCGGTGGCGAGGATGCCGGCGGCAAGCTCGGCGTCACGGTCCGGGCCCTCTCCGCCGACGAGGCGGGCCAGATGAATGTACGCGGCGGACTGATGATCGAGTCGGTGACGGGACCGGCCGCGCAGGCCGGCCTGCAGCAGGGCGACGTGATTCTGGCGCTGAACAATCAGCCGGTGACGTCGGCCGCGCAGTTCCGCCAGCTCCTGGAACGCGCTGGCAACCGCTTCGCGCTGCTGATCCAGCGTGGGAACTCTCGGATCTTCATCGCGATCCGACTCAACGGATGACGGCTGGGCGGGGTGGCCGGCGCCCCCCGCCCGACCTGAAGTGACCCCCTATTTGCCCGGATCCAGTAGTCCGGGCTTTTTTTTGCTATCGATTGGAATAGACTTCGACTCCGGGTGTTATGCAGAAGGCGTTCCCCGCCTGCAACCCGGCCGCACCCCCCCGAAGACCGCAGAGGAAGACATCCATGAACAAGAAACTCGTCAGCGTCACCCTCGGAATCGTTGCCCTGTCCGTCGCGACGATCGCCACCGCCCAGATGAAGCCCGAGGACATGATCAAGTTCCGTCAGTCAGGCTTCACCTTCATGGCCTGGAACATGGGCAAGATCAAGGCTCAGGTCGTCGACGGCGCCGTGCCGTACAACCAGAACCAGGTCGCCGCTGCGGCGAGCGCGATCGCCGCCGTGGCCAATTCCGGCATCGGCACGCTGTTCGCCCCCGGCACCGAGCAGGGCACCGGCTGGAAGGCGACGCGCGTCAAGCCCGAGTTCTTCAGCGAGCCGGAGGAAGTGCGCAAGCTCGCCTCCGACTGGGTCGAGCAGGCCAACAAGCTCGCGGAGGTCGCCGCGGCCGGGAATCAGGACGCGATCAAGGCGCAGTTCGGCGAGGTCGGCAAGGCCTGCAAGGCCTGTCACGACAAGTATCGCGCCGAGGAGTAAACCCGAGCCTCGCCGGCCCGAGCGACGGGCCGGCGAGCGGACCGAGCCCGGCCGTGTCCGGCTCGCATGATTCGCACCCAGCGGCCCGCCCGACGCTTGCGATGGCGGCCCGTAGTCGGTTCGGGCCCGCTTACCCCAAGGCCGAGCCGGGGCCGTAACGCCGGCTGCGTAGGCGCGGTGCCCTCACCAGCCCAAGTCAGGCGGAGGCGGAGGCGGCGGGGGAAGCAACCCACCCGCCGAAATCCAGAGCGCCAGCACGGTGATCGCGACCGCCACGGCGAGCGCGATCAGACCACCGCCCCGCGCGGGCTCGGCTCCCGGATCCGTCACGCGCTTCTTCCCCGTGATCATCGGGCGAATCAGGTCGTCCTTGAACACGAAGCTGTATAACGCGACGGCCGCGACGTGCAGCGCCACCAGCGCATAGAAGAACCACTCGGTCTGCCGGTGCCATCCGCTGATGCGGTTGCTGAGGTCGCTCGAGACGGCGGCGCGCAAGGGGCCATTGAAGGCGATGTCGTCGTTGGCGAAGAGTCCCGTCGTGGACTGGAAGGCGAGCAGCCCGATCAGCGCCAGCACCGACAGCGCCCCGAGCGGATTGTGGCCGAGACCGCGCCAGCGGCCGCGCAGGTAGTCGAGCAGGGCGCGCGGGCCGGGCACGAAGCTCGCGAAGCGCGCATGGGTCGAGCCGATCACGCCCCAGACGATGCGGAACACGATCAGGCCGAAGATCAGGTGACCGAAGCGTCCATGCCAGATCATCGCGTTGCCGCCGATCTTGACCGACACGATCGAGCCAACGACGAGCACGACCAGCAGCCAGTGGAAGAGGCGGGTGGGCGCATCCCAGACGCGCAGCATGCGTGGGGTCATGTGGGGATCACTCCTGTTAGGGTGGCCGCGGTGCCGCGTCTGCCGGCATCAGGGGTTTTCGCCATGTTACCGATTGCGATGAGTCGCACAACATATCGCCTCAGCATGAATCGGGAGCCGGCGCCTGCGTCGTCCGCCCCCCGGCAGGACGACACGCACGCTGTCTGGCGGCACCGCACGCACGCCCCTCACAACGAAGTCTCGCGCGCCGCACCGCCGACGCGCTCGGCCATGAAGTTTCTCAATATGCGGGTGGTGTGGGTGGCGGCTGACGCGCAGACGGCATCGACCGGCCCCTGCGCGACGATCTCGCCGCCGCCGTCGCCTCCTTCGGGACCCAGGTCGATCAGCCAGTCGGCCTCGGCCATCACGTCGAGATCATGCTCGATGACGAGCACGCTGTGGCCGGCATCCACCAGGCGGTGCAGCACGCGCAGCAGCCGCTCGACGTCGGCCATGTGCAGGCCGACGGTGGGCTCGTCGAGAACGTACAGGGTATGCCGGTCGGATGGGAGCGGCGCCGCCCCGCGCGGCGCCTCGTCGCGCACGCGCACCTTGGCGAGCTCGGTGACGAGCTTGATGCGCTGCGCCTCGCCGCCGGAGAGCGTCGGGCTGGCCTGGCCGAGCGTCAGGTAGCCGAGGCCGACGTCCTGCAGCAGGGCGAGCGGATGGGCGATCGCCGGATGCGCCGCGAAGAACCCGACCGCCTCCTCGACCGGCATCGCCAGCACCTCGGCGACCGACTTGCCACGCCACGGCACGGCCAGCGTCTCGGCGTTGAAGCGCGCGCCGCCGCAGGCCTCGCACGGCACCTTGACGTCGGGCAGGAAGTTCATCTCGATGGTGATGCGGCCCTGTCCCTCGCACACCGGGCAGCGCCCGGCGCCGGTGTTGAACGAGAAGCGCGCCGCCGTCCAGCCGCGGGTGCGCGCCTCGAAAGTGTCGGCGAAGAGCCGCCGGATCGCGTCCCAGAAGCCGACGTAGGTCGCCGGACAGGAGCGCGGCGTCTTGCCGATCGGCGTCTGGTCGACCTCGAGCACGCGGCCGACCTGCTCCCAGCCCTCGAGCGCCACGCAGCCGCTCCACGACGCCGGGGCGGCCTCCGGCGAGCCGCCCACGGGGGGCGGTTCGACACGAGCGCGTCCGTCGGCCCGGGCGGCCTTGGCTTCGCCACGTGCCGCGCGCCGGCCACGCAGCGCATCGGTCGCGAGCCGTCGCGTGAGATTCGCGAGCAGCACGTCGCGCGCGAGCGACGACTTGCCCGAGCCCGAGACACCGGTC
>JARFTX010000089.1 GCA_029289265.1 Gammaproteobacteria bacterium | reverse complement strand
TCGAAGTTGCCGTGCCACTTGCAGAAGTTGATCATCTCCTGGTAGATGCGGGCGAAGGTCGACTCCGGCATCACCGCCTTGCAGTCGTACTGCTTGCCGTCGGCGCCGTACATCTTGCCGCCGGCGCGGATCATCGCCGGCATCGAGGCGTCGACGATGACGTCGTTGGGCGAGTGGAAGTTGGTGATGCCCTTGGCCGAATCCACCATGGCCAGCTCGGGGCGGTGCTCCTGGCAGGCGTGCAGGTCGCGGATGATCTCGTCGCGGATCGACTCCGGCAGGGTTGCGATCTTGTCGTAGAGGTCGACCATGCCGTTATTCACGTTGATGCCCAGCTCGTCGAAGAGCTTGCCGTGCTTCTCGAAGGCTTCCTTGTAGTAGATCTTCACGCAGTGGCCGAACACGATGGGGTGCGAGACCTTCATCATCGTGGCCTTGACGTGCAGGGAGAAGAGGATGCCGGCCTGGCGGCAGTCCTCGAGCTGGCGCTCGTAGAACTCGCACAGCGCCTTCTTGCTCATGAACATCGAGTCGATGATCTCGCCGTCCTGCAGCTTGACCTCGGGCTTGAGCACGACGGTCTTGCCGGAGCCGGTCAGCAGCTCCATCCTGACGCGGCGCGCCCGATCGAGCGTCATCGACTTCTCGCCGTGGTAGAAATCGCCGTGATGCATGTGCGAGACGTGGGTGCGCGACCACTGCTTCCATTCACCCATGGAGTGCGGATGCTTCTTGGCGTAGTTCTTCACCGCCGCCGGCGCGCGGCGATCGGAGTTGCCTTCGCGCAGCACGGGGTTCACCGCCGAGCCCAGGCACTTCGAGTAGCGCGACTTGATGGCCTTCTCTTCGTCCGACTTCGGGTCTTCCGGGTAGTCGGGGATCTTGTAGCCCTTGCCCTGCAGCTCCTTGACGCAGGCCTTGAGCTGCGCCACCGAGGCGCTGATGTTGGGCAGCTTGATGATGTTGGTGTCCGGTTCCAGGGTCAGGCGGCCGAGCTCGCCCAGGGTGTCGGGCACACGCTGCGCCTCGGTCAGGAACTCCGGAAACTCGGCCAGCACGCGGGCAGCCACCGAGATGTCGGCGGCTTCGACGTTGATGCCGGCCGCCCCGGCGAAGGTGCGGATCACCGGCAGGAAGGCCGCGGTGGCCAGCATCGGAGCTTCATCGGTGATCGTGTAGATGATGGTCGGCTGCTTCGTTGACATCAGGTCTTCTCCCTCGTTGTCTTCATGGCCGATCCGCGCTCTCACGCGGCCGGAATTCGGTAGGACAGGCGGGCGGCACTGGCGCGTGGCGAGTCCTCGGCACGCGCCCGGTCGGTCCGGCGAACACCCCCGGGCATCTGTCCGGACCCGGGTGCGGCGGCGGCCGGCAGGACTGCGCGAAGTCCCTGCCGACGTGTCCGCCGGCCTCCGGCCGGTTGCGCGGGTGCCGCATTATAGCCCTCCCCGCCCCGTCCTTCGATCGCTGTAAAACGACCTCTCACATTATGAAATAAATACCTTATAAAAGATATAAGACTTGTGACAAGAGACGCCGTTCGAGACCCCGCTGGCCGGCAAGCGCCGGCAGTGCCACACTTGCAAGTGTGTGCCCGCATGCAGAGGATGCAGCGATGGATGCCGTTCCAGCCGAGAACCCGGTCGCCCAGACCATCGCCCAGGCGCTCATCGAGGGGTTCAACAAGCACTACCGCATCTTTCGCGAGACCAGTCGGCGCAACAAGGAGATCTTCGAGAGCGCCGACTGGCAGGCGCACCTGGACGCGGTGCGCGACCGCGTGCAGTTCTACGACGACCGGGTCGACGAGACGGCCAAGCGCCTGCACGAGGAGTTCGACGCTGACTCGCTCGACGACAGCACCTGGCAGCAGGTCAAGCTGCACTACATCGGCATGCTGATCCGCCACAAGCAGCCCGAACTGGCCGAGACCTTCTTCAACTCGGTGTGCTGCAAGATCCTGCACCGGACCTACTTCAACAACGACTACCTGTTTGCGCGGCCGGCGATCTCGACCGAGTACATCGAGTCCTATCCGCCGGTCTACAGCAGCTATTACCCGCAGGACGCGGGGCTGCGCCGGACGATCCGGCGCATTCTCGAGGATTTCGACTGGCAGCGCCCCTTCGAAGACTTCGACCGCGACGTCGACTGCATGCTGCGCGCCATCCACCGGCACCTGGGCAAGTGGCCGGCCATGGAGGCCAACTGCCAGATCCAGGTCCTGTACTCGGGCTTTTATCGGGACAAGGCCGCCTACGTCATCGGCAAGGCGGTCAACGGCTACCAGGAATACCCCTTTGCCGTCGCCGTGCGGCACAACGCGTCAGGAAAGCTCTATATCGACACGATCCTGCTCGATCCGTGGCGCATCTCGGTGCTCTTCTCGCTGTCGCGCGCGTACTTCATGGTCGACATGGAGGTGCCCTCGGGCTACGTGCAGTTTCTCCGCTCGATCATGCCGAACAAGCCGCGCAGCGAGCTCTACACCATGTTGGGCCTGGGCAAGCAGGGCAAGACCATGTTCTTCCGCGACCTGCTCGCGCACCTGCGCCACTCGAACGACCGCTTCGTCGTCGCCCCGGGCATACGCGGCATGGTCATGCTGGTATTCACGCTGCCGTCCTACCCCTACGTGTTCAAGATCATCAAGGACGTGTTCGGCCCGGCGAAGAACATGGACCGCGCCACCGTCAAGCGCAAGTACCTGATGGTCAAGCAGGTCGACCGCGTCGGCCGCATGGCCGACACGCTGGAGTTCTCGTACGCGGCGCTGCCCCTGTCACGCTTCGATCCGGAGCTGCTCGAGGAGCTGCGTACGCTCGCGCCGTCGGCCTACGAGATCGAAGGCGACTCGGTCGTCATCAAGCACCTCTACATCGAGCGGCGCATGACGCCGCTCAACATCCATCTGGAACAGGCCTCGGCCGACGAGCTCGACCGCGTGGTGCGCGAATACGGCGGCGCGATCCGCGAGCTGGCGACCGCCAACATCTTCCCCGGCGACATGCTGTGGAAGAACTTCGGGGTCACGCGCTACGGCCGGGTGGTGTTCTACGACTACGACGAGATCGAGTTCATGACCGACATGAACTTCCGCAAGATCCCGCCCGCCCCCTACCCCGAGATGGAGTTTTCCGGCGAGGCGTGGTATTCGGCCGCGCCGATGGACGTCTTCCCGGAGGAGTTCGCGACCTTCCTGCTGGGCTCGCCGCCCGTGCGCAAGGCTTTCCTCAGGCATCACCGCGATCTGCTCACGCCGGAATTCTGGCAGCGCGCCCAGGAAGCGATCCGCAACGGCCACGTCGACGATTTCTTTCCGTACCCGGCGGAGCTGCGCTTCTGCAGACTGTTTCCCCGGCGCGTGCGCGCCCCCGAAGCTCAGCCGGCCTGAAGTAGGACGCAAGAAAAGGGCGGCCCCGCGGCCGCCTCCGATGCGCCCGAGCACGTCCCGCTCAGCCGTAGATGGCGTGCGTGATGTTCTCGAACCAGCTGTGCGCGTACTCGACCTCGCGGCGGCGGTGCTCGGCCGGCGCGTCCATAGGCGTGAGACCGCCGGACACCGACTTGATGACCTGCGCCCCCTTGTCGTCGGCGCCGACCTGGTAGACCGCGGCGACCGAGATCCCCCAGTCCTCGCCGACGATGCTGTAGCAGGTGTTGATGTAGGCCGGCGTGCCCGGCTCGCGCCCGTCGAGCAGCGCGACGATCGCCGCGGCGACGACCTTGGCCTGGGAGTTCGCCGAGTAGCCCGACTTGGGCATCGCGCTCGCGATGCTGGCGTCGCCGATGACGTGGATGTTCTTGTGGATCTTCGACTCGAAGGTCAGGAAGTCCACCGGGCACCAGTCGCCGTCGCCGGTGAGCCCCGCCTCGACCGCGATGCGGCCGGCCCGCTGCGGCGGAATGACGTTGAGCACGTCGGCCTTGTAGGTGTCGCCGAACTTGGTCGTGACCGTCATCGCATCGGCGTCGACGCTGGCAATGCCGCGGTCGGTGAGATCGCCGCTCACCCACTCGATCATGCTCTTGTCGGTGCCGAATCCGTAGAGATCGGTCCAGCCCTGCTGGAACAACCCCTGCTTGGCGAAGTCGGTCTTGGCGTCGAGGATCACGATCTTCGACCTGGGCTTGTGCCGCTTGAGGTAGTGCGCGATCAGACTGGCGCGCTCGTAAGGACCCGGCGGGCAGCGGAACGGGTTGCCCGGCGCGCACATCACCACCGTACCCCCGTCGGGCATTGCCTCGATCTGCTTGCGCAGCAGCGCCGTCTGCGGCCCGGCCTGCCAGGCGTGCGGGATCTTCTCGGCGACCTCCCGGCCGTAGCCCTCGATCGCGTCGAACTTGAAGTCGATGCCCGGCGCCACCACCAGCCGGTCGTAGGCGAAGGTCTCGCCGCCCGCGGTCTTGACGCGCCGCGCGTCGGGCTCGATCGCGGTGACGGTATCGTGCACCACCTTGACGCCGCGCGCCCGCAGTCCGTCGAAGCCGAAACCGGTGGATTCGAGCGCACGCTCGCCGCCGATCACCTCATTGCTCATGAAGCAGGTGTGGTAGAGCTTCTTCGGCTCGATCAGGGTGACCTCGATCGACGCGTCGGCCATGCGCAGATGACGTGCGACCGTCGCCCCGCCGATGCCGCCGCCGACGACGACCACCTTCTTCGTGCCGGCGGCGATCGAGATAGTCGGCACTGCGAGCAGCAGGCCGGCGGCGGCCCCCGCTCCGATGAAGTTCCTGCGGGTAAGCCGGGTCATTTCGCGCCTCCGTGATTCTGGCTGGCATAGAAGTGGATGAGTGCGTCGACATCGCGCTCGCTCAGGTTCTCCAGCTTCTCGCGCATGTCCTTCGGCATGTCGCGGCGGCCACCGGCGAAGTCCATCAGCGCGTGCTGCAGGTACGGCTTCCACTGCCCGGCGAGGATGCCTGCGCCGTCACTCTCCTTGCGCCCGCCGTCTTCGTGGCACTTCTCGCAGGCTTCGCGATGCACGCTGCGTCCCTGCGCAGCGAGCGTGGCGTCGGCCTGCTGCTTCGCCGGCTGGAGGGGCTTGGCCGCGTAGTAGGCCGCCATCGCGCCGATCGCCTCGTCGCTGTAGCCTTTGGCGATGCGGTCCATGATGGTGGCGGGCCGCTTCAGCGCATCGACGTCCTCCACGTCCATGCCCAGCGCGCGCGCCGCGGCAGCGATCTTCTCCCTATCCTCGCCGTACTTGTAGGCGAGCATCGCGTTGACGAAGTAGAGCTCCGACATGCCCGCAATGCTCGGAATCGCCGGCCCCTGGCTCACCCCGTCGACGCCGTGGCAGCCGATGCAGGTGCTCGCGAGCAGACCCGGCGATGCCATCTCGGCCGACGCCGCAGCGCCGAACCCCAATGCCGCCGTCAGCAGCGCGGCCCTCAGCACTCCTCTCCTCATTCCCGTCTCCTTGCTCTTCTGGTTTCGCCCTTCCGCCGGCAGGCGGCCGAGGCGGCCGCATCCGGAATTCGTTTCGCCCGCCGCACGTTGCGGGCAGCCCTGATCGGACACGACTCGTGCCGAGCCCTTCAGCCCGTTCGCTCGGGCTCCGCCGGCTGACCCGAGGGACCGGAATCGGCCTCCTCGCTCCCCGGCTCCTTCGGGTACTGGTGCACCAGCCCCTTGTGACACTCGATGCAGGTGCGTCCCTCCGCCATCGCACTCTGATGGCGGCGCCGGCCCTGCCGATCCTGCTTCTCGACCGCCATCGACTCGTACGTGTGGCAGGCCCGGCAGGTTGCCGAATCGGTGCGTTCCATCATCTCCCAGACGCGCGTGGCCATCGTCCAGCGGTGCGCCTCGAACTTCTCGGGCGTCGAGATCGTGCCGATCAGGCTGTGCCAGATGTCCTTGGAGGCGCGGATCTTGGCCGCAAACCTTGGGCCGAACTCGCGCGGCACGTGGCAGTCGGAGCACTCCGCACGCACGCCGGCGCGGTTGCGGTAGTGGGCAGACTGCTTGTATTCCTGATAGACGGTCGCCTCCATCTCATGGCACGACACGCAGAACTCGAGGCTGCTGGTATTCTCCAGCAGCGGGTAGAGGAACAGTCCATACAGGCCGGCAAGCACGGCCAGCACGGCGGCCGAGATCGTCGCGACCAGACGGCCGAGCGTGACGTGAGGCTTGGGCGGGCGCCGCAGCGCCGCGACGATTCGCTTCAGCGGCATGGCCGTGGCGGGAGGGGCTGCAGGCGACTCGAGCGGTCCATCGGCGCGTCCCTGTCTCCGGTGTTCGATTGTCGGCGTCCGGCCTGGTGGCAAGGCCGGGCGAGTGGAGCCACTTTCGCCCCGATCCGCGCGAGGCGTCTATTCCCGCCTTGGGTAGCCCGCGCCTAGCCCCTATGGGTAGCAGGGATACTCCGCCGAATGCCCCCTATCCCCCATGCGGGGGAGCCGCTCTTACCCGACGCGGTGATAGACGCTCCGCGCCGCCGCCGCGCCTAATTACGCACAAGCCGGCCGTGCCGCCGCAGCGGGCGGGACGGCCCGATCCACACCCAGACGCCGGCCACCCGCCGGCACTTTCCGGAGCACGCACATGGACTATGACAAGGAACTCGACGCGCGCGGCCTGTCCTGCCCCCTGCCAATCGTCAAGACGAAGAAATCGCTCGCCGACATGCTTTCGGGCCAGATCCTCAAGGTGATCTCCACCGACTCCGGCTCGATCAAGGACATGCAGGCCTTCGCCAAGCAGACCGGCAACGAGCTGATGTCCACGCTCGAGCAGGGCAAGGAGTTCGTGTTCTTCCTGCGCAAGGCCTGATCGCGCCCAGCGCCCGGCGGCAGCTCCCACGCCGCCTCCCGACATCGACCGCAGCGCCGCACGCGGCGGCGCCTGCCGAGGAGACCCCATGGAAAGCAAGAAAATGGCCCTGATCGCGACCAAGGGCACGCTCGACATGGCCTATCCGCCCTTCATCCTCGCCTCGACGGCGGCTGCGCTCGGCTACGAGGTGCAGGTGTTCTTCACCTTCTACGGCCTGCAGTTGCTGCGCAAGGACCTCTCCGACGTGAAGATCAGCCCGCTCGCCAACCCGGCGATGCCGATGCCGGTGCCGATGCCGGTCATGGTGCAGATGCTGCCCGGCATGGAGTCGATGGCGACGACGATGATGAAGCACAAGCTCAAGGCCAAGGGCGTCGCCTCGCTCGAGCAGTTGCGCGAGATCTGCCTCGAGGCCGACGTCAAGTTCATCGCCTGCCAGATGACCGTCGATCTCTTCGAGTTCGACAAGGACGAGTTCATCGCCGACGTCGAATACGGCGGCGCCTCGACCTTCATGGGCTTCGCCGGCCAGACCGACATCTGTTTGTTCATCTGACGCCGCCGGCCGGTTCGTAGCGCTCGCGCAGGCTCTGCAGGGCCTGGGTCTTGGTGCGGAAGATGCGCTCGGGCGGGATCATCTCGGTCAGGTGGGTGCGCTCGAAGAGGTCGAGCACCTGCTGCTTGAAGCTGCTCAGGTAGAGCGCGACGCCGATCTTCTCGAGCCGCTCGGCGATCGAGCGCAGCTTCTCCTCGCCCGAGACATCGACCTCGTTGATGCCGCTGCCGACGACGAGGATCGCCTTCGCGTCGGGGAAGCGGGCGAGCGCCTCGAGGATCACGTCCTCGAAGTAGGCCGTGTTGATGAAGATCAGCGCGGCGTCGAAGCGGATCGCGACGAAGTGCTCGCTCACGGGCGGCAGCCGCTCGGCGTCCATCGCCGCGAGAAAACCGTCGGGGTGAAGCCCGAGGATCTCCGCGCGCGGCCGCATGCGCCGCTTGAGGAACAGCGTGATCGCGAGGAAGGCGCCGACCAGAATGCCCATGTCGAGGTGCGGGGCGAAGGCGAGCGTCGCCCCGAAGGTGACGAAGGCGGCGAGCCCGTCGTGGCGCTCGGTCTGCCACGCATGCCAGAGCGCCTTGGGCGTGACGAGGCCTATCACGGCGAGCATGATCACCGCGGCGAGCACGGCCTGCGGCAGGTGGTAGAGCAGATCGGTGAGGAAGAGCAGCGTCACCAGCACGACCAGTGCGGCGAACACCGACGACAGCCCGGTCACGGCGCCGGCATTGAGATTCACTGCCGATCGCGAGAACGAGCCGCTCACCGGGAACGACTGCGAGAAGCTGCCGGCGAGGTTGGCGAGGCCCTGGCCGATCAGCTCCTGGTTGGGATCGACTCGGTCGCGCGTCCTCGCCGCCATCGCCTTGGCGATCGAGATCGACTCCATGAAGGCGATCAGCGCGATCACGAT
>JARFTX010000088.1 GCA_029289265.1 Gammaproteobacteria bacterium | reverse complement strand
CGGCCGGGCCGCCGCGTCGGCGCTGAGCGATCGTCGCTCCCGCGGCACCGGGCGCGGCATCCCGGCGGCACAGGCCGGGCCCCCGACCGCGGCGATGCTGCTATCCTTGGATTCGAGCCGATCGTCACCGAATCCGGAGGAAACATGGGCCTGCCACTGCGCGACACACGCCGCCACACCTACGGCGAGTATCTGAGCTGGCCGGAGGACGTCCGCTACGAGCTCATCGACGGCGAGGCCTACCTGATGGCGCCGGCGCCGAGCGTGGGCCACCAGCGACTGTTGCTGGAAGTCGCACGGCAGATCGCCGACGCCCTGGAAGGGCGGCGCTGCGAGGTCTTCGTCGCGCCCTTCGACGTGCGGCTGCCGCACGCGGACGAAGCCGACGAGGCGGTCGAAACCGTCGTCCAGCCCGATCTCACCATCGTCTGCGATCCCGGCAAGATCGACGAGCGCGGCTGCCGCGGTGCGCCCGACTGGGTGATCGAGATCCTGTCGCCCTCGACCGCCGCGCACGACCAGACCGTCAAGCTCGGTGCCTTCGAGCGGGCCGGCGTGCGGGAGTGCTGGCTGGTCCATCCGGTCGACCGTGTCGTCACCGTCTACCGCCTGGCCGACGGCGCCTACGGGCGCCCGGCGATTTCCGAGCTGCAGGGCACGCTCGCCTGCCACGCGGTCGACGCCGTCGCGATCGACTGGGCCCGCGCGCTGCACGAGACGGCCCCGCCGGTGCAATAGCGCCACGCCGCGCGCGCCCCGTCCGGCGCCGCGCGCTTGGCGTTCGCGGCGCCGGTGTTGCGTCCCGCCTTGGGCCGCCTGCCGGCGCGATGCATTTGCCGCGGCGGGAATTTCCGCGCCCGCGGGCACTCAATGTGACTGTTCCCCCACACGCGGAGAGTCACCGACATGACCACGGTACTCGTCACCGGCGCCGCGCGCGGCATCGGGCTCGAACTGTGCAGACACTACAACGCCCATGGCGACAAGGTCGTCGCCGCGTGCCGCCAGGCCTCGGAGGCGCTGCGCGAGCTCGGCGTGGAAGTCGTCGAGGGCGTCGACGTCGCGCAGGCCGAGGGCGTCGCGCGGCTGCGCGCGGCGCTCGAAGGGCGCCCGCTCGACATCCTGATCAACAACGCCGGGGTGCTCGCCAACGACGCGCTGGGCGAGATCGACTACGACGCCGTCGCACGGCAGATCGCGGTCAACGCGATCGGGCCGCTGCGCGTCACCGAGGCGTTGCTGCCCAACCTGGGCCGCGGCGCCAAGGTCGCGCTCGTCACCAGCCGCATGGGCTCGATGGCCGACAACGGCTCGGGCGGCTACTACGGCTACCGCATGAGCAAGGCGGCGCTCAACGCCGCCGGCGTGAGCCTCGCGCGAGACCTCGCCGCGCGCGGCGTCGCGGTCGCGCTCTTGCACCCGGGCTTCGTGCAGACCGAGATGGTCGGCTACGCCGGCGACGTCACGCCGCGCGAGGCGGCCGAGCGCCTCGCGGCGCGCATCGCCGCGCTCGACCTCGCGCACAGCGGCACCTTCTGGCACGCCAACGGCGAAATCCTGCCCTGGTAGCGGGCGGCGGCGACGGAGGCCGGCAATGCTGCAGCGAAGGACCGAGAACCCCGGTGGCGCGGCCGATCCGCTCGAGCGCGCCGCGCTGCGGGACATCACCGCGTCGACGATCGGCCACTACGAGCGCCATGCCGCCGCCTACTGGCAGGGCACCTGCGAGCACGACGTCAGCCAGAACATCGCCGCGCTGCTCGACGCGATCGACGGCGAGCCGCCTTTCCGCATTCTCGATCTCGGCTGCGGTCCGGGGCGCGACCTGAAGCGCTTTCGCGAGCTCGGCCACGTTCCGGTCGGCGTCGACGGCGCGGCGGAATTCGTCTGCATGGCCCGCGCCTACTCGGGCTGCGAGGTCTGGCACCAGGACTTTCTCGCGCTCGATCTGCCGGCGGCGCACTTCGACGGCGTCTTCGCCAACGCCGCGCTCTTTCACGTGCCACGCCGGGCGCTCGGCGAGGTGCTCGGCGCGCTGCGCGCGAGCCTCAAGCCGCGTGGGGTGCTGTTCGCCTCGAATCCGCGCGGCCACAACGAGGAGGGCTTCAACGGCGAGCGCTGGGGCTGCTTCATGGATTATCCGAACTGGCAGGCCACGGTGACGGCCGCCGGCTTCGTCGAGCTGCGCCACTACTCTCGCCCGCCGGGGCTGCCGCGCGCGCAGCAGCCGTGGCTCGCGAGCGTGGGGCGCAGGATCGAGCGTTAGGGCGCCGCCGGGCCGGACCGGCACGGCCCGCGCCGCCTTGGGCCGGCCCCGAGACCGGCGGCGGTTTCGAAGCGCGGACGAGTCTGCTATCTAGAGATGGAGGGGCCGCAGCCTGCGCGCAGGCGCGCTGCGGCGCGAGCGCCTATCCCTGCCGCAGAAAGCGTCGGCAGCCGCTCGCTCGTTTCTTTACCCAACCCCCGCAGGAGGTCCACATGTCACTCCATATTGGCGACGAAGCGCCCGACTTCACGGCCGAAACCACGCAAGGGAAGATCCGCTTTCACGACTGGATCGGCGACGGCTGGGCGATCCTGTTCTCGCACCCCAAGGATTTCACGCCGGTGTGCACCACCGAGCTCGGCTACATGGCCCGCCTCAAGCCCGAGTTCGACAAGCGCCACTGCAAGATCATCGGCCTGAGCGTCGACTCGGTCGAAGACCATGTCCGCTGGTCCAAGGACATCGAGGAGACCCAGGGCCATGCGCCCAACTACCCGATGATCGGCGACACCGACCTGGCGGTGGCCAAGCTCTACGACATGCTGCATCCGAACGCCAGCGGCAGCGCCAAGGGCCGCACCGCCGCCGACAACCAGACGGTGCGCTCGGTGTTCGTGATCGGCCCGGACAAGAAGATCAAGGCGATGCTCACCTACCCGATGAGTTCGGGACGCAACTTCGACGAGGTACTGCGGTTGCTCGACTCGGTGCAGCTCACCGCCGCCCACAAGGTCGCCACCCCGGTCAACTGGAAACAGGGCGAGGACGTCATCATCGTGCCGGCGGTCTCCGACGACGAGGCGAGGCAGAAGTTTCCCGACGGCTGGAAGGCGCCCAAGCCCTACCTGCGCGTCGTGCCGCAGCCGCGCTGATGCGGCCGGCGCCCGGCCGCATCGCGTCGCCGCGTTGCGGCCGGTGCGCGCGCCGCTTACCGGACGTGCACGCGGTGATCGACCCGGGTCAGGAAATCGCAGCCGGTGGCCGTGACCACGACCGTGTCGGAGAGGAAGGCGTCGCCATGCGTCGAGCCGAGCAGCCAGCTCATGAGGTGGAACACCATGCCCTCGCGCAGCCGCATGCTCGAGCGCCGGCGCAGGCCCACCGGCACGCCGCTGCCCGACCAGCTCGGCGGGTAGCCGATGCCGACCGAGTAGCCGCAGTGGTGCCGGGTGTACTCGCCCAGTCCGTTGCGATCGAGCGTTCCCTGCCACTGCTCGTAGACCTCGGCCGCGAGCACACCCGGCTTGATCGTCGCCGCAGCGGCGAGCATCGCGTCGCGGCAGATCGCGTTGATCGCCTCGGTCTGCGGCGGCGCCGCGCGGATGAACACCAGACGGCCCATCGGTGCGTGATAGCGGCGCACGCAGCCGGCCATCTCGAGGAACAACAGATCGCCGTCCTGCAGCTCGTCGTCGCCCCAGGTGCCGTGCTCGTGCTGCAGATTGCGCGTCGAGCGCACCAGCGGAACGAAGCCGGGGTAGGTCCCGCCGCGGCGGAACAAGGCGTCGTAGACGGCGGCCATGATCTCCTTCGTATAGACGCCGCTGCCGGCGGCGGCGATCGCGGCGAGCATCATCGATTCCGAAATCTCCGCCGCCCGCCGGGTCAGCGCGAGCTCGGCCTCCGACTGGACGATGCGGCAGTCGTCGACCAGGTTGCCCAGGTTCTCCCAGGTGGCTTCGGGCGTGCCCTCCATGATTGCGTCGGCAATCGCGTAGGGGAAGAAGGTGCTGTGCAGGTCGATGCCGAGCACGCCGCGGGCGAGACCGGCGTCGTGCAGGGCGGCGACGGCCGCCTTTGCGCCGGCCGACGGGGCCTGCGCCGGCCGGCGGCGATAGTCGCGCGTCGGCACGCCCATCGTCGCGCCGAGCAGGCTTTCCTCGGCGGTGCCCGGCGCGTCCGGGTCGGTGCCGTCGGCGTAGCCGACGTGAATCACGTCGGGCACCTGGTCGCGCACCGTGACGCGCTCCATCGCGCGGGTGACGAGGATGGGCTGGCCGGCGGCCGGGAAGATCAGGGTCTGGAAGGCGAAGTAGCCCATGTGGTCCAGGCCGGTGAGGTAATAGAGGTTTTCCGGGCTTGCGATCAGGCAGGCGTCGAGGCCGCGCGCGCGCATCGCCTCGCGCACCATCTCGCGCCGGCGCTGGTACTCGGCATCGTCGAAATAGCGGTCCATGAGGGTCCCCCTTTGCTCCAGGCCACAACGTACAGTATGGAACATCGCGGCGCGCGGGTCGCGGCGCGCAAGCCGGCGCGGCACGGCCGGCACGAGCGCAGCAGCCGGGCAGCGCCGGGTCGACCGACGGAAGAGCGCGCGTGAGCGAGGCATCGAGGCATCTCTTCGCCAGCGACAACGCCTCGGGCGTCCACCCCGAGGTGATGGCGCGGCTCGCCGCGGTCAACGCCGGCCACGTCCCGGGCTACGGCCAGGACGACGTCACCCGCCGGGCGGCCGATCTGTTCCGCGAGCAGTTCGGCGAGCAGGCCGAAACCCTGCTGATGTGCACCGGCACGGCCGCCAACGTGCTCGCCCTCGCCGGCATGGTGCGCAGCCACGAGGCCGTCCTGTGCAGCGCCGAGGCGCACCTGCTGGTCGACGAGTGCGGCGCGCCCGAGCACTACGTCGGCTGCAAGCTGCTGCCGGTGCCCGGCACGCACGGCAAGCTCGACCCGGCCCAGATCCGCCGCCGGCTCGCCGAAGACCGCGGCGTCGTGCACCGCAGCCAGCCGCGCGCGATCTCGCTTTCGCAGGCGACCGAGCGCGGCACCCTTTACAGCCGCGAGGCGCTGCGCGAACTCGTCGCCTTCGCCCGCGCGCACGAATTGCGGGTCCACATCGACGGCGCTCGCCTCGCCAATGCCGCGGCGGCGCTGGGCACCGGCTTCGCCGAACTCACCACGGAGCTGGGCGTCGACGTCGTGTCGTTCGGCGGCACCAAGAACGGCCTGATGCTGGCGGAAGCGCTGGTGGTGCTCGATCCCGCCCTGCACGATGGCTATCGCTACATCCGCAAGCAGGGCATGCAGCTCGCCTCGAAGCAGCGCTTCATCGCCGCCCAGTATCTCGCCTACTTCGAGGCCGAGCTGTGGCGGCGCAATGCGTTGCAGGCCAACGCGATGGCGGCCGAGCTGGCGCGGCGCCTCGCGACCTTCGACGCCGTGACGCTCACCGCGCCGGTCGAGATCAACATGGTGTTCGCGCGCCTGCCCAACGCCTGGATCGCGCCCCTGCAGCGGCTCACACCCTTTCTGATGTGGCCGGGCGAGACCCACAGCGAGGCCCGCTTCGTCACCTCGTTCGATACCACCCGCGAAGATATCGATCGCTTCATCCACGCGATCGCCGGTCTGGCCGATTCGACGAAGGCGGGATGACGACGACCCGGATCGGGCCGGAGGCCCCCTTCACCCGCGGTTTCCGACCACCGCCCGGCTCCGTGCCCGCCGTGCCGAACGCGCGGCACCTGGCTGGCACCCGCGAGTTCGACCAGCGGATGCACGATGAAGCGGTCGGCCCCAGAGTCTGGCTTCTCGCGGCCGCAGGGAAATCATTAGGGTGTGGCTATTGCCTAATACTCGTTCAAACGTTAGATTGAGCGAATGGAGGCTCGATCACTCAGAAACCTGCTCTACGAGCACGTTGCCCGCATCGGCAAGGCCGTCTCCAGTCCCAAGCGGCTGGAGCTGCTGGAAATGCTCGCCCAGGGCGAGAAGACCGTCGAGGTGCTGGCGGCGGATCTGTCGATCGACGTCAAGCTCGCCAGCGCCCACCTGAAGGCGCTCAAGGAGGCGCGCCTGGTCGCCTCGCGCCGCGACGGCAAGTACGTTATCTACAGCTTGTCCGGACATGATGTCGCCGGGTTGTGGCTCACGCTGCGGCAGGTCGCAGAGGAGCACCTGGTCGAGCTGCGTCTCGCGCTGCAGCAGATGGCCGACGATCCCTCGAAGCTTGCCTCGGTGAGTCGCGAAACCTTGCTCGAGCAGGCACGCCGGGGTGATGTCCTGGTGATCGACGTGCGTCCGGAGACCGAGTACGACAGCGCGCATCTTCCGTTTGCCCGATCCATGCCGCTGGTCGAGATCGAAAAGCGCCTCGCGGAGCTGCCCCGCGACAAGGAGATCGTCGCGTACTGCCGTGGCCCGTTCTGCCTGCTGTCCGACGAGGCGGTCGCCCTGCTCACGCGGCGAGGCTATCGCGCAAGAAAGATTCTCGATGGTGTCACCGAGTGGCAAGCCGCCGGCTTGCCGATCGAAGCAGGAGTCCATGACGAGAAGAGGAGATCATCATGAGCGGCAGCTTGTTCATCATCAACGACGCACCGTACGGCAGCGAGCGCGCCTACAACGCGCTTCGCCTCGCCGGCGCGATGGCCGGCAGGGAGGGGCAGCACGTGCGCGTGTTTCTGATGGCCGATGCGGTCGGCTGCGCCAAGTCCGGACAGAAGGTGCCCGAGGGCTACTACAACGTGCAGCTCATGTTGGGCAGGGTCATCCGCAACGGCGAGGTGGGCCTGTGCGGCACCTGCATGGACGCCCGCGGGCTCGCCGACGGCGAGGTGATGGAGGGGGCAAGGCGATCGACACTGTCCCAGCTTGCCGACTGGACCATCGAGGCCGACAAGGTCCTGGTCTTCTGAGGGAGGCGGAATGATCGCGGGGCGACGCAATCTGCTGCTGCTCGCCAGCAGTCAGGCGCTGATGCTTTCGGCCATCGTGCTGGCGATGGCCCTCGGTGCAGTCGTGGGCGGTGTCCTCGCGCCGGACGCAAGCCTCGCCACGCTGCCGATCGCCGCGATGGTGATCGGCACGGCGGTGGCCTCGATACCGGCGGCCTTCTTCATGCGCAGGCACGGCCGGCGCGCGGGGTTCCTGCTCGGTGCCATGCTGGGTCTCGCCGGCAGCCTGCTGTGCGTTGCGGCTCTGCTGCAGGGCTCGTTCGCACTGTTCGTCGCGGGGCACCTGCTGCTCGGCAGCTACCAGGGGTTCGCCAACTACTATCGCTTCGCCGCGGTCGAGGCGACCACGCCGGACCAGGCGAGCCGGGCGATCTCGTGGGTCGTCTTCGGTGGCATCGTCGCCGCCTTCCTCGGTCCGCAGCTTGCCCAGTGGGGCAGGGAGTTCTTCGTCGGGCAGCTGTTCGTCGGATCCTATCTCGCCCAGGCGGTGCTCGCGGTGCTCGCCTTGGGCCTGGTCTCGCAGCTCCGGCTCGAGCCGGTTTCCGCCGAGCACGACGGCAATGCCCGGCCGTTGAGGGAAATCCTCGCCCAGCCGTCGCTGCAAGCCTCGATTCTCGGCGCTGCGGTCGGCTATTCGGTGATGATCATGGTCATGACCGTCACGCCGCTGGCGATGATCGGCTGCGGCCTGCCGGGCTCGAACGTCACCCCGGTCATCCAGTGGCACGTCGTCGGTATGTTCGCGCCGTCGCTCTTCGCGGGCTCGCTGATCCGGCGCTTCGGCGCGCCGCGCATCATGCAGACGGGCTTCGTGCTGCTGCTCGCGAGTGTCGCCGCGGCGCTCTCGGGCCTCGAGTTCCTCCACTTCCTGTCGGCCTTGATCCTCCTCGGCGTGGGTTGGAACTTCGCCTTCGTCGGTGGCACCGCGCTCCTGACGCAAGCCTATCGCCCCGCAGAGCAGATCAAGGTGCAGGCCGTCAATGAGTTCGCCATCTTCGGGCTGGTCGCACTGACCACACTTTCGGCCGGGTGGTTGTATGACCGCTTCGGCTGGGCGGCCCTAAATCTTGCGGTGGTCCCGTTGCTGATCGTGGCGCTCTGGGCCGCCTCGTCGGCCGCGAAGCGGCTGCGCGCCGCATCGATGGCAGCGGGATGAACGCGACCACTGGCCGAGCCGGTTACCGATTCGGACTGGTGTTCTTCTCCCGCTTGCGATGGCAGGGGCTCAGCGATCGTCGCGCGTGAGGAAGGACAGCACCCTGCCCATCATCGCGTTCGTGACCTTGACCTCGTTCCGAAATGCCTCCTAGGCCTGCCAGGGGTCGATCATCTCGACGCCGCAATCGACGAAGTCCTTCACGTTTCGGGTCGCCAGGGTCGCCCCCC
>JARFTX010000129.1 GCA_029289265.1 Gammaproteobacteria bacterium | reverse complement strand
GGACGGCCCACGGCCAGCGCCTGATACACCTTGTTCGGGACCACCCTCAGCGCCTTGGCCGTGGTGCCGAAGATCCCGAGCACGATGTCGGCTTCGGCGATCCGCGCCGAGAGCGCCTCGATCGGCAGCCAGTCCTCGAAGTGCACGACGGCGTGCGCGTGTCCACCCGCTGTCGCTGCCGCCAGGGCCGCCTCGGCTTCGGCGCGCATCGGGCCGGTGCCGATCAGGCGAAACTCGAGTGGCGGCCCGCGATAGGCCTTGATTGCCTCGACGATGGTCGGGACGCCGTGCAGCCGGATGAAGGACCCGTAGAAGAGGACTCGGACGCGCTCGCCCTCGGCGAGCCGGCGCGGCGGATGGGGCCCGAAGACCGATTCGTCTGCGCCGACCGGCAGAACCACCAGCCGTGAGGTCGGCACGCCGAGCACGTCCCGAAAGTACTCCGCGTGCCCGGCAGTATCCGCGATCACGATGTCGGCCCGTGCGAACAGTGCCCGTTCGCGCGCCAGCAGGTGGCGCGCGGCGCGGCTACCGGTGGCGAACTTTTCGCGCTCATTGACCTGCTTGTCATAGGCGCTGATGAGCGGATCGAAGATCAGCGGGACACCACGCCGACGGGCGTAACGGCTTGCTGCGGCGACGTCGCGATGGCGAAAGGTCGGCACCCAGATTGCGTCGCAATGCGGCAGGCGCCTCAGTGCCGCCTCGATGTCTCCGGTCGCCGAAAGCAGCGGGCTGAAGATTGAAAACCGCACGCCGGCCTGCGCCAGCAGACGATACACGACACGATCGCGGGAATACGCACCGTCAAGCGTCGCCCCGCGCGCCCAGATCAGCACCTTCTCGATCACCGGGCCGGCCCTCGTCCGTCCAGGACCGCGACCAGGTGATGCGCTACCCGCGCCGCCTCGTCGAGCGGGCGCGGGGGCGCCGCGAGACGGCCTGCGGTACGCCACTGCGCGAAACGCATGGCCATGCCTTCGGAGACCAGATGGTCGATGCTCTTCGCCACGCGACTCGGACCGGAGCGTGGAACGTCGAGCAGTCCGGTCGCCGTACCGCTTCCCAAGGCTTCGTAGACCATCGAGACGCTGTCCTCGCTGACCCAGGCTCGCCCCGCGACGGCGAGTTGTTCGCCGACCCAACCCGGCCGCGTTTCCTCGGCAGCGCGAATCGAGATCGAATCGCCGAAGTGGCTCCGCAGGGCGTCCAGCGTGTCCGGCGGGGTGCGGCGCGAGCCCGTCAGGGTCCACCGGATTCCCGGGTCGGAGGCGATGATCTGGCCGATCTGATCGACCAGCGACGACGCATCCCAACCGTGGTGGCGCGAGGGACCGCCGACCAGGATCAGGCCCTGTCCGGAATCGTGAAGGGTGGATCGCCGCACCGCGTTCAGCACCCCCTCGGTCCGGATGACGTTTGCCCGGTCGGGGACCGGGTCGTGCATCGGGACGACGCACAGGTCGAACCACGACAGCGGCAGGCTCGGCCGCATCAGCACGACCAGCCGGCCGCCGCGGGCGCGCCGGGCAGCGAGCCCCGAAGCATGGGTGCGATGACCGGCAACGACGATGAAATCAGGGTCGGGGAGCGCGTCGCCGGGCGGGAACCGACCGACGAGGCGGCACCCAAAGGCCTGCGGCGACGGAAGAGCGTCGAGCCAGTACCCTCGGACGCCTGCAAGCCGCTCCATTGCAGCGCGCAGGCCCTCGAGCTGATTGCGGTGCCCCGGCTTGCCGTCGGTGATCAGCCACAGCACCGG
>JARFTX010000087.1 GCA_029289265.1 Gammaproteobacteria bacterium | reverse complement strand
CGGTGGCGATCGCCTGCGGCAACAGCTTCATCCTCAAGCCCTCCGAGCGCGACCCGTCGCCGTCGCTCCTCACCGCCGAGCTGTTCCGCGAGGCGGGCCTGCCCGACGGCGTGTTCAACGTCGTGCAGGGCGACAAGACCGCCGTCGACCGCCTGCTCGCCCATCCCGACGTGCAGGCGGTGAGCTTCGTCGGCTCGACGCCGATCGCCCGCTACATCTACGAGACCGCGGCGCACCACGGCAAGCGGGCGCAGGCGCTGGGCGGCGCCAAGAACCACATGGTGGTGATGCCGGACGCCGATCTCGACCAGGCCGCCGACGCGCTGATCGGCGCCGCCTACGGCTCGGCCGGCGAGCGCTGCATGGCGATCTCGGTCGCGGTCGCGGTCGGCGACATCGCCGACGAGCTGGTCGACCGCGTGCGCGCCCGCGCCCGCCGCCTCAACATCAACGACGGCGAGGCGCCGGGCGCCGACATGGGGCCGGTCGTGACCCAAGCCGCCAAGGAGCGCATCACCGGCTACATCGAGGCGGGCGTGCGCGAGGGCGCGACGCTGGTGCTCGACGGCCGGGGGCTCACCGTGCCGGGGCGCGAGGAAGGCTTCTTCCTCGGCGCGACGCTGTTCGACCACGTCACCCCCGAGATGAGCATCTGGCGCGAGGAGATCTTCGGCCCGGTGCTGTGCGTGGTGCGGGTGGCGAACTTCGCCGAGGCGGTCGCGCTGGTGAACAGCCACGCCTACGGCAACGGCGTCGCCTGCTACACGCGCGACGGCGGCACGGCGCAGGCCTTCGTCCAGCACATCCAAATCGGCATGGTCGGCATCAACGTGCCGATCCCGGTGCCGATGGCCTGGCACTCGTTCGGCGGCTGGAAGCAGAGCCTGTTCGGCGACCACCACAGCTACGGCAAGGAAGGCGTGCGCTTCTACACGCGCTACAAGAGCGTCATGCAGCGCTGGCCCGACAGCGGCTCGAAGGGTCCGGAATTCGTGATGCCGGTGAACAAATGAAAGACTTCGGCGAATTCGACTACGTCATCGTCGGCGCGGGCGCGGCCGGCTGCGTGCTGGCCAACCGGCTCTCGGCCGACCCGGACGTGAGCGTGCTGCTGCTCGAGGCCGGCGGCAAGGACGACTGGATCTGGATCCACATCCCCGTCGGCTACCTCTTCTGCATCAACAACCCGCGCACCGACTGGTGTTACAAGACCGAGCCCGAACCGGGCCTGAACGGCCGCTCGATCATCTACGCGCGCGGCAAGGGCCTGGGCGGCAGCACCTCGATCAACGCGATGATCTACATGCGAGGCCAGGCGCGCGACTACGACGAGTGGGCGCGCCTCACCGGCGATGCCGACTGGTCGTGGGACAAGGTGCTGCCGCTGTTCAAGCGCAGCGAGGACCACTGGCGCGGCGCGAGCGACCTGCACGGTGCCGGCAACGAGTGGCGCGTCGAGCAACAGCGCCTGCGCTGGGACATCCTCGACCGCTTCGCCGAGGCAGCCGCCCAGGCCGGCGTCCCGGCGACCGCCGACTTCAACGGCGGCAACAACTTCGGTGCGAGCCAGTTCGAGGTGAACCAGAAGAAGGGCGTGCGCTGGAACAGTTCCAAGGCCTTCCTGCACCCGATCGCGCACCGGCCCAACCTGAAGGTCGTCACCCACGCCCTGAGCGACAAGCTGGTGCTCGACGGGCGGCGCGCGCGCGGCATCGAGTTCCTGGTCAAGGGCGAGCGCTGCGTCGCGCGCAGCCGCATCGAGACGGTGCTCGCCGCCGGCTCGCTCGGCTCGCCGTCCATCCTGCAGCGCTCGGGGATCGGCGACGGCGCCTTCCTGCAAGCGCTCGGCATCCCGGTGGCGCTCGACGCGCCCGCGGTCGGCAGGAATCTCCAGGATCACCTGCAGCTGCGCAGCGTCTTCAAGGTCGAGGGCATCAAGACGCTCAACAAGCAGGCGAACAGCCTGTGGGGCAAGGCGATGATGGGGCTCGAGTACGCGCTCTTCCGCCGCGGGCCGCTCACCATGGCGCCGAGCCAGCTCGGCCTGTTCGCCCATTCGAGCGCGGACCAGGCCACGCCCGATCTCGAGTACCACGTCCAGCCGCTCTCGCTCGACAAGTTCGGCGATCCGCTGCACACCTTCCCGGCCTTCACCGCCAGCGTCTGCGACCTGCGGCCGAAGTCGCGCGGCCGGGTCGCGATCCGCGACCGCGATCCGGCGAGCGCGCCGCGCATCGCGCCCAACTACCTGAGCGATCCGGCCGACCGTGCCAAGGCCGCGCGCGCGATCCGGCTCACGCGGCGCATCGCGGCGCAGCCCGCGCTCGCCCCCTACCGCCCGACCGAGCACCTGCCGGGTGCGTCCTGGGAGACCGACGAGCAGCTCGCCGAAGCCGCCGGCAACATCGGCACGACCATCTTCCACCCGGTCGGCACGTGCAAGATGGGCGCCGACGACGACGCCGGCGCGGTGGTCGACAGCCGCCTGCGGGTGCGCGGCATCGCCGGGCTGCGCGTGGTCGACGCGTCGATCATGCCGACCATCACCTCGGGCAACACCAGCTCGCCGACCATCATGATCGCCGAGCGCGGCGCTGCGATGATCCGCGAGGACCGGCGCCGCGCCTGACGCCCTGACGCGCCGGGCCAGCCCGCTCTGGCCCGGCGCTGCCCTGTGACCCCTCCCAGCCACGCCCGCGCGGCTCTGCCCCTTGGGGCGACGCCCCGCAGCCCGGCAGCGAAACCCACACCGCGACCAACCCAAGAATAGCGCCCCGAAAAGCGCTTCGGCCGATCCATGCCCCTTGCGGGCACGGATCGGCCGAAGCCGTCTACGCAGGCACGGGCGCCGGCCCGGCGATCAGCCGTACATCGCCTTCGGCAGCCACAGCACCAGATCCTGCCAGAAGAACACGATCGCGACCGCGATGACCTGCAGGATGATGAAGGGAATCACGCCCGCGTAGATGTGCTTGGTCTTGATCTCGGGTGGCACGACCCCCTTCAGGTAGAAGAGCGAGAAGCCCACCGGCGGCGTCAGGAACGAGGTCTGCAGGCACAGCGCGAACAGCACGACGAACCAGGTGAGATCGAAGCCGAGTGCGGCCACCACGGGGCCGACCAGCGGCAGCAGGATCAGGCTGATCTCCAGCCAGTCGAGGAAGAAGCCGGCGAGGAAGGCGATGAACAGGATCACCACGACGATGCCCTCGGGCGGCAGCGGGATGCTCTGCAGCATGTGGGCGATGAACTCGTCGCCGCCGAGCGAGCGCAGCACCACCGCGAACGCGGTCGCGCCCAGGAAGATGCCGAACACGAAGGCGGTCGTGACCGTCGTCTTCTCGCACACCTCCTTGACCACCGCGAACGAGAGCTTGCGGTTGGCCGCGGCGAGCAGCGTCGCGCCAAGCGCCCCGACCCCGGCCGCCTCGGTCGGCGTCGCGATGCCGAAGAAGATCGAGCCGAGCACCGCCAGGATCAGGCCCAGCGGCGGCAGCACCGACAACAGGACTTCCGCGACGAGCGCCCAGGTGACCGGCGGCAGATCCCGGGGCGGCTGGGCGAGCTTGGGATTGACCATCGCCGCGATGACGACGTAGGCGAGATACAGGAAACCCAGCATCAGGCCGGGAATCAGCGCGCCCATGAAGAGGTTGCCGACCGACAGCGACAACTGGTCGGCCATGATGATCAGCATGATGCTGGGCGGAATCAGGATGCCCAGCGTACCCGCCGAGGCGACGACGCCGCTGGCGAAGCCGGGCGAGTAGCGCTGCTCCAGCATCACCGGAATCGACAGCACCGCGAGCAGCACCACCGAGGCGCCGACGATACCGGTCGACGCGGCGAGCAGGATGCCGATCATGATCACCGCGACACCCAGCCCGCCACGGAAGCGGCCGAACAGGATCACGAAGTTCTTCATCAGCCGCTCGGCGATGCCGGAGCGCTCGAGCATCAGGCCCATGAAGATGAACATCGGCAGTGCCACCAGCACCCAGTTGCTCATCTGCGCGAAGATGCGCTGCACGATGACGCCGAAGATGCGCCAGTCGGTGAGGAAGTAGGTGTCGATGTCGAGGTATTGCGCGGCGAGAATCGAGCCGACGCTGAACAGCACCGCGATGCCGGCGAGCAGCCACGCCACCGGATAGCCGGTGAAGATGAGCAGGATGAAGCTGCCCAGCATCGCAATCACGAGAATTTCGTAGGTTTCGAGCACGGTCTTGCTCCTGTCCCGGTCGGTTCTTCTGTCAGCCGCGGCGATCGCGCCCGGCAGGGTTCATCGTTGTTTCGGAGTCAGGATTGCCGCGGTCGCGGGAAACCCGTCAGCAAGGAGAAGGCGCGGATCAGCCGCGCGATGCCTGCCAGCGTCAGCAGTACGAAGGCCGAGATGATGAACGACTTGATGATCCAGCGCATCGGCAGACCGCCCGGCGCAGCCGAGATCTCACCGATCTGGTACGAACGCGTGACGAAGGGCCAGGCGTAGGAAAGGATGAAATAGCAGAACGGCAGGAAGAAGATCAGGATGCCGACGATCTCGATGACGGCGCGCGTGCGCGGCCGGGCATGCTCGGCGAGCACGTCCACCCGCACGTGGCCGTCATGCAGGAAGCAGTAGGACAGGCCGATCATGAAGCCCGCTGCGTACAAGTGCCACTGCATCTCTTCCAGAGCGATGATGTTGGTGCCGATGGCATAGCGCAGGACGACGTTGCCGACCACCAGCAACATCAGCGGCACCCAGATCCAGGAGAACGCCTTGCCGAAGAAACTCACCACCGCCTCGAGGATGTCGGACGGAAGCGTGCGCGGGTAATGCACGGCGGTTGCGCTATGCGTCACCGCTTCCTCGACCTTCTCCAGGTCCAGATGGAATTCCTTGTCTGCGTCAGTCATGCTTGGCCACCACCCCGATTGCAGTCCGGCAAACCGATCGGCCGCCGTCACGCGTTGCGTGAAGGCGGCCGCACCTGCGCGCGCGTCCGCCCGCTGCCGGAGCTTCCCGGCGCCAGGCGGCGGCGCGCACTCGGCACTTACTTGTTCATGCCATAGTTACGCGGAAGATAGCCGTAGAACTTCCACGGCCGGTGCTCGTCCTGGAACTCGCGCATCGAGCCGTAGACCTTGGCCCACATCGGGTCGGCGGCGGAGCGGCGCTCCATCACCTTGTCGGTCGCGGCCTTGAACGCATCGAGAATCTCGGGCGTGTATTGCACCAGCTTGACGCCCGCCGCCTCGAAGCGCTTCAGCACGGCCCCCTGCAGCGCCTCGGACTTGGCCATGGCCATCGCGTTGCCGGCCTTGCAGGTGGTCTCGATCAGCGCCTGGGTCTGGGCGTTGAGCTTCTTCCACTCGTTCAGGTTGATGTACAGATACTGGTTGGTCGAGGGCTGGTGCCAGCCCGGCAGGTGGTAGAACTTGGCGACCTGATGGAAGCCCAGTTGCTCGTCCACGGTCGGCAGCGAGAACTCGGTCGCATCCAGCACGCCGGTCTCGAGCGCCTGATACAGCTCGCCGCCCGGCAGCATCGTCACCGACATGCCGAACTCGGCCATGATCTCGCCGCCCACGCCGGCGGCGCGGAACTTGAGGCCCTTCAACTGATCGACGGTCTTGATCTCCTGACGGAACCAGCCCGCCGCCTCGGGGCTGATCGTGCCGCACAGGATCGGGTAGACGTTGTGCGGGGCGAAGGCTTCTTTCAGCAGCTTGTCGCCGCCGTGGAAGTACATCCACGCCAGGAACTCCTGCGACTCGAGCCCGAACGGCGTCGCACCGAACAGCGCCGCCACCGGCACCTGGCCCCACTCGTAGCCCATCCACGAGTAGCCGGCCGGAATGTTGCCCGTGCTGACGTTCTCGAAGATGCTCAGCGCCGGCACCAGCGCGCCCGGCTCGAACACCTGCAGATTGACGCGACCGCCGCTGGCGTCTTTCAGCATCTCCGCGACCACCGGCATGGTGTCGCCGAGCGCGGTGAGCGACGACGCGAACGCCATCGGCACCTGCCAGCGAACCCGATCGAAGTCCGCGCTGGCCGTGGCACTCACCACCATCGCCGTCGAAAACAGCACCGCTCCCAAACTCTTCTTCATTGCAAGTCTCCTTCCTGGTTGTCCAAGTCGTGGCCAGCCCAACTGCACTGCGGCGGCTAGAGTAACAACGTGCAACAAGGGGGGACAATCAAGGTAAACCCGAGAGAATGCGACGGCAGGCAACGGCGAAGCGGCCGTGCGAGCGGCCCGCCCGGGCCACCCTCGCCCTCACTCCCTGCCCTCGATCCGCCGCGTCCGCGCGCCGCGCGCCGAGAGCGCCAGCTCCAGCGCCGTCTCGAGCCGGATGACGCGCTCGGTCAGGTTTTCGATCCGGTCCTGCTGGCCCTTCACCGTCGCAGCCATGCGCTCGATCTTGTCGTTCATGCGGATGACCGTGGTGATCGCATCCCACATGCGCTCGGTGACGCCCATCAGCGCGCCCCCCGCTGCGCCTCGAGGACGGTGATGCGCCGGTTGGACGCCTCGACGTAGGCGAGCGCATCGTCGATCGCGGCGTTCGCCTGGGCCGTCGTCTTGACCATCTGCTCGATCATCGCCTCGAGCACGCGCTCGTCTTCCGCGGGACGAAACGAGGCGGCCGCCCGCCGCAGGAATTCGCCCATCGACAAATCCGCCGCCTTCGCCATCGCGGCGATCTGCGCCTTCTCCTGTGCGGTCACGAGGACCGGAATCCGTTCGGTAGCCGTTGCCATTTGCGCCTCGGTGTACATGTGCTGGACATGTACATTCTAGACCGTCGGGGAAGCCGGTCAAGGCACCGGGGAGTCGGGTCGCGTGTCGCGCCACGCGCAGTGGCGCGATTCCTCCTTTCGCGCCACATTCGCGCCAAGTGATGCGCAGGTCGATGAATAGAGGCTGGCGGCGAACCTCAGGGCGTCCGCCGATGCAGCACCACCCGCATGTTGCCGCCATTGACCAGGTCGGTCAGCACACCCGTCAGGCGCGTTCCATCGTCCGACATGACCAACTGCCCCTTCAGCCGCGGCTCCTCGGGCACCATCACGACGTAATCGAAACTGATCATGCGGTCGCTGACCTTACCCTGGGCATAGCCGATCGCCGTGCCGGTGCCGGCGGCGGTGTGGTTGATTTCGACATTGTCCTGCTCGACACGGATACCCCAGTGGGCGGCCTCCTCGTCGTACCAGTCACCGTCGAATTGCGCAGGCGCAATATCACTCGCCTTCGACGCGGGCGCGGACGCGGTGTCGTCGATCGACGGAGTCGGCGAGACGGCCTCGTAGGAAGGCGTTGGCCAGACGAACCAGATGACCGCAGCGATGGTGACCGTTGTGACCGCTGCGATCACGGCGCGGCGGCGGCCCGGCCCGGTGCGCGACGCCGGCAAAGGTTGCGGGCGCGAGCCAACCGGGGTGAGTCCCGCTGCGCTCTCGATCATCCTCAACAGCCGCCCAGTGTCGTAGTCCCAGCGTGAGTCCGACAGTTCGTGGGCCTGCCAGCGCACGAGGGGCTTCAAGTCGTCAGGGAGTTGCTCGGCACGGGGCATTTGTGCGCCATCGACGAGGACCGGTATCACCGGAATGTCGCGCCCCAGCCCGGCGGTGATCTCGCACCGCAGGTGGTCACCAGGATCGTCGATGCGGCGGCTTCCATCCTGCGCCGCTTCGAGCCAGTCACGTCCGATGACGACGATCAGCACCCGGCAAGCGCGCACGCCATCACGGATGACGTCGTCCCAACGGCGGCCGGCGCCGATCGACTGGACGTCCTGGAACACCGCATCGAGGCCGAAATGCCGCTCGAGACTATCGACCAGTCTTCCCGTGTGGCCCGCACTGTCGCCCCGCCGGTAGCTGACAAAGATCTCCGCCATCGCCGTGCCTCCAAACCCGGGAGATTTCGGCAGACGTACCCCGCTGGAGTCGTGTCGCGCCGGAATCGTCAATCGCTGACGATTCCAACATAGCAGCCGGGTCCGCGGCATTCCATGGCGCTGGCGGGCACATTACGGAACACGCTCGGTGTCCGCGAAACAGTTCTGGATGGGCAGGATTCATCCCCACGGGCGTGGGGACCACCAGAGCTGCCACACCTGGCCGCCGCGGATGGTCGGTTCATCCCCACGGGCGTGGGGACCACTTCCGCGCCGACCCGCTGCGCGCTCGCTAGTTCGGTTCATCCCCACGGGCGTGGGGACCACGGGGGCGGTGTGATGAGAGCTATCGTCGACTGCGGTTCATCCCCACGGGCGTGGGGACCACACCATACCGGCGTGCACGACCCCGGTGTCAAACGGTTCATCCCAACGGGCGTGGGGACCACGCTGAGCAGGGCGGCCAGGGCGGCGGCCTGATCGGTTCATCCCCACGGGCGCGGGGACCACAAACCCGTTTCCGCCTCGAATAGATGGGTGGTCGGTTCATCCCC
>JARFTX010000023.1 GCA_029289265.1 Gammaproteobacteria bacterium | reverse complement strand
GCTGTGAACGACTTTTCCCGTGGGTTTACGACATCTGCGTATGCGATGGCCCTGACTCGCATGAACGAGCGGCCCCGGCCCGGGAGTGGATCGGCGGTATAATCGCCGATCTGTTTTTCTTCCGGGCGCCGTGTTTCCCCGATGTTGTCGCGTTCCAATTCCCGCCCCCGCCCCCAACCGCTTCCGGAAAGGCTGTCCCTGCTGTTGCAGGAGGCGCGCTGGCTGATCCTCGGCGTGATGTCGCTGTACATCGGGTTGATCCTGCTCGGCTACAACCAGGCCGACCCGGGCTGGTCCCATGCCGCCGAAGTCGCGCGCGTCGCAAACCCTGGAGGGCGTTTCGGCGCGTGGCTTGCCGATCTGCTCTACTACCTGTTCGGCCTGTCGGCGTGGTGGTGGGTGATCTTCCTTGGTTACGGGCTGGTCTGGGGGTTCAGGCGCCTGCGCCATGAGCTGCGCACCGATCGCCGCTCGTTCTTCATCATTCTCGCGGGTTTCATCGTCGTGCTGCTGGCAAGCAGCGCCATCGAGGCCTTGCGCTTCCACTCGCATGGGGCGAACGTGCCGCTCGCGCCGGGTGGCCTGGTCGGAGTGGAACTCGGCGGCATGGTCCAGCGCTACCTCGGTTTCACCGGCGGGACGCTGCTGCTGGTGGCGCTGCTCGCCTCGGGGCTCAGCCTGTTCTCGGGAATCTCCTGGTTTTCGGTGATCGAGCGCATCGGCGGATGGTTCGAGGACGCCTGGTTCGCCTGCATCGGTGCCTGGCAGAAGTGGCTCGATCGCCGCGCCGGCCGGCAGCTCGCCCAGAAGCGCGAGGCCGTGGTCGAGACCAAGCGCCGCAGGACCGAGGCTTCGCCGCCGCCTGCGCTGCGCATCGAGCCGGCCGTGGTCACGGTGCCGAAATCCGAGCGCGTCGAAAAGGAGCGCCAGCAGTCGCTCTTCACCGAGTTGGGCGAGGGCGCGCTGCCGCCGCTGGCGCTGCTCGACCAGCCCTCGGGCGACGTCGAGCCGCCCTCGGCCGAGTCGCTGGAATTCACCTCGCGGCTGATCGAGACCAAGCTCGCCGACTTCGGCGTCGAGGTCAAGGTCGTGGCCGCCTATCCCGGCCCGGTCGTCACCCGCTACGAGATCGAGCCCGCCGTCGGCGTCAAGGGCAGCCAGGTGGTGAATCTCGCCAAGGACTTGTCGCGGGCGCTGTCGCTCGTGTCGATCCGCGTGGTCGAGACCGTCCCCGGTAAATCCTGCATGGCGTTGGAGCTGCCGAATGCCAAGCGTCAGGTGGTGCGCCTGTCCGAGATCCTCGGCTCGAAGGCCTACCACGCGATGCACTCGCCGCTGACCGTCGCGCTCGGCAAGGACATCGGCGGTCAGCCCGTGGTGGCCGACCTGGCGAAGATGCCGCACCTGCTGGTCGCCGGCACCACCGGCTCCGGCAAGTCGGTGGGCATCAACGCGATGATCCTGTCGCTGCTCTACAAGTCCGAGCCCGCGCGCGTGCGCCTCATCATGGTCGACCCGAAGATGCTCGAGCTGTCGATCTACGAGGGTATCCCGCACCTGCTCGCGCCGGTGGTCACCGACATGAAGCACGCCGCCAACGCGCTCAACTGGTGCGTCGTCGAGATGGACAAGCGCTACAAGCTGATGGCCGCGGTCGGGGTGCGCAATCTGGCGGGCTTCAACAAGGCCGTGGCCGAGGCCGAGAAGGCCGGCAAGCCGCTGACCAACCCGTTCGCGATCAACCCCGACAACCCGGAGCCGCTGGACGCGCTGCCGCACATCGTCGTCATCGTCGACGAGCTGGCCGACATGATGATGGTCGTCGGCAAGAAGGTCGAGGAGCTGATCGCCCGCCTCGCGCAGAAGGCGCGCGCCGCTGGCATCCATCTGATCCTCGCGACCCAGCGCCCGTCGGTCGACGTCATCACCGGCCTGATCAAGGCCAACGTTCCGACCCGCATCGCCTTCCAGGTCTCGTCCAAGATCGATTCGCGCACCATCCTCGACCAGATGGGCGCGGAGGCGCTGCTCGGCATGGGCGACATGCTCTATCTCGCACCGGGCACCGGCCTGCCGGTGCGCGTACATGGCGCCTTCGTCGCCGACGACGAGGTGCATCGGGTCGTCGATCAGCTGAAGCGCATGGGCCCGCCCGACTACGTGGAAGGCATCCTTGCGGCAGCCGAGGACGAGGTCGACGGCGTGCTGGGTGGGGCCGACGGCGGGGACGGCGAGGCCGACCCGCTCTACGACCAGGCTGTCGAGGTCGTCGTCAAGACGCGCCGGCCTTCGATCTCGCTGGTGCAGCGCCACTTGCGCATCGGCTATAACCGCGCTGCGCGGCTGATCGAACAGATGGAGCGGGCCGGACTGGTCTCCGCAATGGGTTCCAACGGCAACCGCGAGGTCATCGTGCCGGCAAGGGAGAGCGAGTGAGATTCAGGACAGCAGTCTCCGCGGGCGTGTGCCGTCTACTTGTCGGTGCAGCTTTCACGGTGTTCTCGGCCGTTGCATCTGCGGGCGGCATCGCGCAGCTCAAGCAGTTCGTCGTCGAAGCGCGCGAAGTCCAGGGCGAGTTCGAGCAGACCGTCATCGCCAGCTCGGGCCGGCGTCCGCAATTGGCCAGCGGGAGCTTCGCCTTCTCGCGGCCGGGCAAGTTCCGCTGGACCTATGAAAAACCCTACGCACAGGTACTCGTGAGCGACGGCACACAGCTTTGGGCGTGGGACCCCGATCTGAACCAGGTCACGGTCCGGCACCTGGGCGATGCCTTGGGCAGCACCCCGGCGGCAATCCTGGCCGGCGAAGGGGCGCTCGAACGCGACTTCGAACTCGCGGAGGACGGCGCGAGCGACGGCCTCGACTGGGTGCTGGCCGTGCCGCGGCAACCCGAGAGCCTGTTCCAGTCGATGCGACTGGGGCTGTCCGGGGGCATGTTGCGGCGTATGGAGATGGTCGACGGCTTCGGCCAGCAGACCCTCATCGTGCTCACGGCGCTGCGTTCGGGGGTGCCGGTCGACCCGGCCCTGTACCGCTTCATACCGCCGCCGGGTGCCGACATCCTCGGCGAGTAGCCGGTCCGCGCCCGTGGCCGACCTGTTCGATTCCGCCACACCCAAGGCGGTCCCGCTCGCCGAGCGCTTGCGGCCGGCCTCGCTCGACGAGGTCGTCGGGCAACGCCATCTGCTCGGGCCGGGCAAGCCGCTGCGGGTGGCTTTCGAGTCCGGCAAGCTGCACTCGATGATCCTGTGGGGGCCGCCCGGTGTCGGCAAGACTACGCTCGCGCGGCTCACGGCCAAGGCCTTCGATGCGCAGTTCATCGCGCTCTCGGCGGTGTTCTCGGGCGTCAAGGACATTCGCGATGCAGTCGCCCAGGCCCAGGCCGCACAGGCGCTCGGACGCCACACCATCCTCTTCGTCGACGAGGTGCACCGCTTCAACAAGGCGCAGCAGGATGCCTTCCTGCCCTACGTCGAGCAGGGGCTCGTCACCTTCATCGGCGCGACCACCGAGAACCCCTCCTTCGAGGTCAATTCGGCGCTGTTGTCGAGGGCGGCCGTCTACGTGCTCGAACCGCTCGACGCCGAGGCGATGGCGCAGCTCTTCGACCGGGCACGGGCCTTGGCCTGCCTGCAGCTCGACTTTCAGGAGCAGGCGCGCGAGCGGCTGATCGGGTTTGCCGATGGCGACGCGCGGCGCTTGATGAATCTGGTCGAGCAGGTGCAGGTCGCCGCATCGAACGCAGGGGTGGCCACGGTGCTGCCCGAGTTCGTCGATGACGCGCTCGCCAGCAAGCTGCGGCGCTTCGACAAGGGGGGCGAGGCGTTCTACGACCAGATCTCGGCGCTCCACAAGGCCGTGCGGGGCTCCGATCCCGATGCTGCCCTGTATTGGCTCTGCCGGATGTTCGACGGCGGTGCCGATCCGCTCTACCTCGGGCGCCGGCTGATCCGCATGGCGACCGAGGACATCGGCCTCGCCGATCCGCGTGCGCTGGAAATCACGCTCAACGCCTGCGTGGCCTATGAGCGGCTCGGCTCGCCCGAGGGCGAACTCGCCCTCGCGGAGGCGACCTTGTTCCTCGCCTGCGCCGCCAAGTCGAATGCGGCCTACAAGGCCTACAACGCAGCCCGCAAGTTCGTCGCCGGCGACGATTCGCGCCCCGTTCCGCTCCATCTGCGCAATGCGCCGACCCGCCTCATGAAGGAGCTGGGCTACGGCAAGGCGTATCGCTACGCCCACGACGAACCCGAAGCCTACGCGGCGGGCGAAAGCTATCTTCCGGACGGGATGGCGCGCCCAACCTGGTACAGCCCGACGCCGTACGGCCTGGAGGCGCAGATCGCCGCCAAGCTCGAGCGACTGCGCGAACTCGACAGGCGCGCGGGTGCGCGCCCGTCGAGCGGCGCGGCGGGGGTTAGTGACGCGACGGATGATCGGCCATGAAGCGCGCGCACAGACCCCGGGCGCGTTCGGCCTTGTCGATGTCGCCGCGTCGGGCGGCGCGCTCGACCAATTCCTGCATGTAGTGGGTGAGGATGAGAACCCCCTCGGGGGTTTGAACCAGTCCGCACGCGAGCTGAGCGGCGGCGACGTCGGGGATGTCTTCGTGTTCGGCGATGAGTTCGATTTCTTCTTCGGTCAAGTCACAATAGTCGAGGCAGTCTCTGATCGACAGCATGCGGATCTCCTCCTGCAGCGTTTTTCCAAGGTCCTCTGCGTGACCTTTCTTGCCCTGTGTTCAGTCTATGCCAATGAGTCCCGATTGCAAGCAAAGTTCGTTCGCCGATGTGTTTCAACATATTGATTCGATTAATCAAAATGTGCAGTGCAGCATATCTGTGCGGGCGCGGGTAAACTGTCGCCGATTGAACGGCTTGACGCCTGAACGTGACCTGAAGCGGCAGGATTCGCCGCCTTCTGGCTGATTACACGAAACAACCACTGGACGCCCCATGCTCGACATTCAACTTCTCCGCAACAATATCGATGCCGTCACGGCCGGACTCACTGCGAGAGGGACGGCATTCGACCCGACGAAGTTCCTGGCACTCGAACAGCGGCGCAAGACGCTGCAGACCGGTACCCAGGAGTTGCAGGCGCGCCGCAACGCCTTGTCGAAGCAGATCGGCCTGCTCAAGGGCCGGGGCGAGGACGCGTCCGCGGTGATGGCCGAGGTCGGAGGCATCGGCGACGAGCTGAAGGCGAACGAGCATGAGCTTGCCGCCTTGCTGCAGGAGATCGAGTCGGTCGTCTCCGTGCTGCCGAATCTTCCCGACGCGAGCGTTCCTGCGGGCCGCGACGAGTCGGACAACCTCGAGGTGGCGCGCTGGGGCGAGCCGCCCGCATTCGACTTCGCGCCGCGCGATCATGTCGATGTCGGCACGGGATTGGGCGGGCTCGACTTCGAGACGGCGGTGCGGCTTTCCGGTTCGCGCTTCGCGGTGATGCGCGGCGCCGTGGCGCGGCTGCATCGGGCGCTCGCCCAGTTCATGCTGGATGTCCATACGCGCGAGCACGGCTACACCGAAGTGTACGTGCCGTATCTGGTCAACCCGGCATCGATGTTCGGTACGGGTCAACTGCCGAAGTTCGAGTCGGACCTGTTTGCGGCCCCGCACGGCGACGGCGGGCGCCTGTACCTGATCCCGACCTCCGAGGTGCCGATGACCAACTTCGTGCGCGGCGAGACGGTCAAGCCCGATGCCCTGCCGATGAAGTTCGTCGGCCACACGCCGTGTTTCCGCTCCGAAGCCGGCAGCTACGGTCGCGACGTGCGCGGCATGATCCGCCAGCACCAGTTCGACAAGGTCGAGCTGGTGCGCATCGAGCATCCTGACCGGTCGTGGGCGGCGCTGGAGGAGTTGTGCGGCCATGCCGAGGCGATCCTGCAGAAGCTGGGCCTGGCCTACCGCAAGGTGGCGCTGTGCACGGGTGACCTCGGGTTTTCCGCCGCCAAGACCTACGATCTGGAAGTCTGGCTCCCGGCGCAGAACACCTACCGCGAGATCTCCTCGTGCTCGAACTGCACGGACTTTCAGGCGCGGCGCATGCAGGCGCGTTTCAAGAATGCGCAGGGCAAGAACGAACTGCTGCACACCCTGAACGGCTCGGGCCTCGCGGTCGGTCGCACCCTGGTCGCAGTCCTGGAGAACTATCAGCAGGCCGACGGCTCGTTGGTGGTGCCCGAAGTGCTGGTGCCCTGGATGGGCGGCGTCGAGATACTCGAGCCGGCGCGCTGACGGATTCGGCCGCGGCCGGGGCAAGCGACGGGCGTCGTGCGATGGCGGCTCGCAGGCGCCGAGCGCGGCCGGTCACGGCGGCGACAGCAGAGACTCCTCCAGCGACGAGGCGTGATCCGCGTCCGACGGCGCGGCGCCGCGCAGTCCGAGCGCCGGGCGCCATGCGGGTGGTGCATGGGGCGGCTCGAGGCGCACCAGCATGCCGTAGAAGCTGCGGACATTCTCGGTCATGATCACGGCCTCACCGCCGCGCGCCGGGCCCGACTTCAGTCGTGCCGCATACTCCGGTCGGGACAGCAGCGGCAGCACCGCCTTCATGTCCCACCACGAAGTTTCGTCGCGTCCCAGTCCACGGGCGATCGCCCGCCCGCCGTTGAAGTGGCCCATGCCGAGGTTGTAGGCGGCGATCGCCATCCAGGTTCGGTCCGGCTCGGGCACCTCCTCGGGCAGGCGTTCGCGCAGCGCCGCCAGATAGCGGGCGCCACCGAGTATGCTTTCGCGGGCGTCGAGCCTGTCGGCGACCCCCAGACTATCGGCCGTCTCGGCGGTCAGCATCATCATCCCGCGCACGCCGGTGCGCGAGCGGGCGAGCGGATCCCAGTGCGACTCCTGGTAGGCGAGGGCGGCGACCAGCCGCCAGTCGATGCCGGTCTCGTCCTGCGCCTCTTCGAAGTGCCGGCGAAAGGCCGGTAGCCGGTCCTCGACGCGGGCGAGAAAGGCCGCCGAGTCGGCCTTGGTGACGCGGCGCACGTATCCGAAGTAGCGATCCTCGATCCGCGCGAGCAGCATGCTGCCTCCCGCCTGGGCGAGAAATTCCTCGACCGCGCGAGGCAGCTCGCCGACTCCGCCGAGGGGCATCGCCCACGCGATGACGCCTGTGAGCGGCAGGTCGTACTTCACCCCGAGACCGGGGTGAATCTGCGCTGCCAGCGCCAGGTGTCCATGGTCGGTGGCGACCAGATCGAGCTCGCCGGCAGCCAGCCGGGCGAGCATCCCTTGGTCGTCGAAGCGCGGCGGGTGATGGATATTGGTGGCGGGCTGGCGCTTGCGGATGGCGGTGACGGCCTGGGCCGGCAGCGAGCCGCGCCGCACGCTGACCGTGCGGCCGGCGAGTTCGGCTTCGCTGCCGATCTCGGGGCCTTCGTCGCGACCGACCAGGATGTAGTCGACCTCGCGCAGCGCTGCCGACCAGCGAAGCGGCAACCTGTCGTTGCGCCCCAGTCCGGCCGCGGCGAGGTGCGCCTGTCCGTTCAGCACGGCGTCGATCGCGCGCGCCGAATCCGGAAACACCATGAAGCGCACCGGCAGGCCGAGGTGTCGACCCAGCTCGACCACGAGGTCGTGCTCGAAGCCCGAGCGCTCGCCGTCGTCGTCCTCGACGAAGGAGTGCGCGTCGATGCGGGTTGCAACCCGCAACTCGCCGAGCGTGTGCGGTTCGGCAATGCGCGGGGCATCGCCCGGGCTGCACGCGCCGAGGCCGAACAGGACGAGCAGGGCGACGAGAAAGCGCAAGAGTCGGTCCGGTTGTCGAAGTCGTGCGATTGTGCGCGAGCACGACGCTGCGGGCAAATGCGCTGGATCGGGGCTGCGCAGATGACGATGGGTTGATCTCCCCTCCCGATCCGCCGACGAGGCCGCGCGCCTATGCGCGGAACCGCTGCCCCGTACGGCCCAGGCCGCGGCGTGAACCCGCGCCGACACCTTGCTCATTCGCCTGCGCGGCGCATTGTGGCGTGAGAATCTTGTGCGTATAATGCGCGCTCCCGCCGATTCAACCGGCGGGTCCGGAGAGGTACCGAAGCGGTCATAACGGCGCCGACTCGAAATCGGATGGTCAGGGAAACCTGGCACGTGGGTTCGAATCCCACCCTCTCCGCCACATATGCATGAAATAGGCCGCTTACAAGCCGCTAATTTCTTACACCCAACAAAGTACCCGCCATCAAAAAAACGGTTAAGTGCGCTGCTAGACCAGTCCCACGATGATCCGATCTACGGGACGAGGATTCGAGTCAGCCGTTAATGGGCGGCGAGGTCCGCGGGGGCGGGCGAAAACTCTGGGTTTGACCGGTGGTAAGCCACTCCTCGAGAAACTGTGAGCGCAGTTGTCGAAGATTAGCGCCGTACCACCCTGGCGCCCCGCCAGAAAAGAGACCATCGCGAACATCGGAGAGCCTGCGCTCCAGACTCCAGTCGTTCCACTCGGGCGGGATTAAGCATTGACCAACCTCGTCGTCCAGTTCCGGGGATGCCATGGCGTCGAGCAGTTCGCTGAGCGTTCGCTTGCGTGGCAAGGTACCGCAGCTGTGCAGCGAGATCAGGTTGCATAAGCGACCCGCCAGCCGTCGAGCAGCGTCAGCATCCAGGCGAGACATGACGTCTGCGAGCCTGTCGAGCGACGTATCGGACACGACCAGCGCGAAGGCTTCTCCTGTGGTCAGACTCTCATAGCGAAGCGGATCGTACTCCGAAGACTCCACGAAGCGGCGAAACGCGCTGTAGAGCATTCGAACCGCTTGACGCGTGTCGAGCCACATTCGCTGGCTGAACTCCTGCACGCGACCGGCGTAGCTGCCTTTCCACGTCACGGTCAGAAAACCGTCCCGTCCGGGCTGCCGGCGTTCCCACCGCATTTCGGCGAAGAGCCCTTCCGGATCCCAGTTGAACGCGCACTCCTGGACGTCGATTGCCATCGCTTCGAGAAAACGGACGAAATCCGCGAAGGGGCAGAACACGGATGTCATGTGGACCGATACCGCGAGCCGTGGAAGACGCGTTTGTTCGGTTGCTCCGATGGGGGGGCCGCCACATCGACCCGCGGGGCGAACCAGGGGGGCGCCCAAGCGCATACGCAGCCTGATATAGTCGAAGTCGCTACCGTGGCTGAAGTGGGCATCGAGGCGCCGTCGAATGGCGTAGCAATAGAGGTTCATCAGCCACGCCCGGATCCAGAGTCGCTTGCCAGTCGTGGGGCAGCGTGCTTCTGCTCTACATTCATCAAGGGTCCTCACTGTCAGTCATCAAGGAAGCCTCCCTCAAGCAGGGCGGCGGCAATTCCGCGCATCGCCTCGGTCCCTGTCACCTGAAGCGAGACTCCCCGGTCTGCGGACGTCTTTGCCTCGGTCGTGTTGATGCGAATCAGCGGGACGTCCTGTTGCTCGCCGAACATACGGACCGTTGGAATTGCATAGCCCGCGCCGATCTCGATTACCAGCAGCCGCTCGACCTTGCTTCGCCACATGGAAAGCCGCGCCTTCTGAGCCCGCGTGCGGTCGTCGATCCACTGCCGCTCGCCGAACATCAGGATGTTTGGCCGCGCCAGTCCTCCGCACCACGGGCATCGGGGAGGTGCGTTGGTGAGTTCGCATCGATCCTCATTGACTTCCGGCCCAAAGCCCTCGGCGGACCAGACATCATTCATGCAGCCATCCAGGCACTGAAGGTGATGGATGGAGCCGTGACACTCCACAACACGATGCGCAGCAAATCCGGCCTTCTGAAATTGGCCGTCGACATTACTCGTGAAGACAAACGCCCCGTCGGGTAGTCGGCGCGCAATCTGCTTCAGAATCTCAAGTGCCGGGCCCGGCTCTGTTTCGCGGTACATACGCAGTCGGTGACCGTAGAAACCCCAGGCAAGTCGCGGTCGCTCCCGAAACGCCTCAGGACTGGCGATGTCCTGGAAGTGCATCTGTGCGCGGGCGAGAGCCGGATACGCGCGCCACATGCCCGCGCTGCCGCGAAAATCTGGAAGACCGGAATCCACACCAAGCCCGGCGCCTGCGGTGATGAGCAGGCCATCCGCTTGTGAGATGAGTTGTGCGCATCGCGCATACCTCTCGTGGAGAAGGCCGATCCCGGTGCTGTTCGACGTCATGAGCCGACTCTTGGGAATGCGTTGTTGATGAGCTGACTGCCGCCATACCTTCTCGCAGCGGAACTGTTCCAGAGGATCTGATCTTGAAGGCTCGCCAGCGCGGCGGAATGCGGTGTAAAGCGCCCAAACCGTCCGGCGCATGCCGAACAATAGTTGGTAGCCACGGGACTTGTAAGTGCTCTGGTGGAGCGGCATCGGCTCATGCTAGCGCCCGACCGCGATGCGCCGCGGCAGGTTCGTCGCGGTGTCGCTCCACGAGCGCTCGTAGACCACCGTTGCGCGGGTTCCTACAAGCGCCTGAATGCGTTCGGCCAACTGAATCCCCTCTTGGTGGAACCGAGCCCACCGAACGGCGTCTGCATTTGCCGAGTCCCGCCCTTCGTTACTTGCTATCCCCGTACCGTCCGCCGACGTCGTGGGCTCTTCCTCGGCCCATCGGGAGAGTTCTTCTTCAAGGGCAAAGGGCAGCATCAGCGGTACGTCGCTGCGTCCTCCTTGGCTGATGAAATTGCTGTGACTTTCTTTTGCCTCCGGGCTGTGGTCCATCCACAAGCGAAAGCAGCTGTGATCGGCTGCCAGGCACACGAACGGGAACGGTAGAGGCGCGAACGTGTTCAGCCACTCCACGTTGATAGTGCGTTTTTCCACGTGCCACACATCGAGTCGGCCTTGCTCGTCGACTTGCCAGAACATCAACCACAGCGCGAAATCGCGGGGTAAGCCATTGCGGTAGGCGTCCAGGAGCAGGGCGCGAAGCTCTTCGAGCCACGCCAATCGTTGGCCCGCTTCCCGACTGCGTGCATGGTTACCCTCTAGCCAATTCGCCAGCCGACGACGGTAAGCCTCGGAAATAGGCAACTCGCCGTGGGCGACGAATCGCCCGTCGAGTAGAAACCGGTGGCTTTCGTCCGCCAGAAAAAACAAGGACGGCCCGTCGTGATCCTCCCACGGCACATCGCACAAACGGCCCCGCGGGTCGAGGGCCTCCAAGTGCCTGCGCTCGACGCCATACGGTGAATACCCGTCCGGCACCATGGGGTGCCGGCGGACGGCAGCGAGACGCTCAGCTATCGTCGCAATCATGATATCGCGGTCAAAGGCGTACTCAATCCACTCGGACCGTCCCTTCCACTGCTCGTAATCGTCGGAGAAGTCGTTCCCGAATCCTTCGCTACTTACCGGGCGACGCAATCGCCAGCGCACGATGTGCGGCTCGTGGCGCACCAGAACGCCGTCCCAGATACCGGCACATCCCGCATTGCCGCAACCGCAGGTGAAGATGTAGAACTCGCCGGGATAGTAAAGGCTGCGCACGAGCGAGATGAGATCGACGGGATGACCTTGCTCGACCGGCCGACCGTCGATCCAGATCCGCTGATGAATGACTTCGGCCGTCGACTCGTGCGCGGCCTCGTCGAGTGGGGTGCCATCAGCAAAAAAGCGCAGATCGAAGTCGTTGAACGTGCAGGTCGCCAACATCATGCCTCCCTGGATAGAAACGTAGCCCGTCCGCCTGCACGATTGGCCTCGCGCATCAGCCAAGGCACTCCTCAACGTCGGCGTCGGCACCATGTTGAATCATTGCACGACCCCAGTGCGAAATTGACAAACGGCATGTAGTGGTGCGGATTCCGGCAGCAGATGTGAATTGCTCCTGCCGCGCGGGGCTCAAGTGCCGCCCTCCTCGATTTGCTGGGCTTGAGCGTGGCCGAGCGGGCCAGCCGGCACGTATGGACGATTTGATTCGTACAGCACCCAGGAGCCCACGGGCGTTCTCAGAGCACAACCGAGATAGCCGTGGTCGATCGGCGTCAGTACGTAGTGGCAGTCCTTTCCAAATGCCCACGACAGGTTGCCTCCGAGCCCGGTATGCTCGTGGTTCAATGTCTTGCGGGCCGGGCAGATGTAGAGGTCCCCGTCGCACACGCCTTCATAAGGGATGTGAATTTCCCCACCCCAGTCGTTGGCATCAATGCCTGTCAGGCCGGAATCCGGTCCGCACAACGCCAGGGTTTGCTGCGGCGGGAGGCCCGAATTGTTCGCCCGCCGTACTTGCTGCTCTACGAGAAACCTCCAAAGTCCGTAGTGGTCGGCAAGGCAACTCACGGATCGCACATTACTCTGGGTGACGAGCTCCTTGATTCGGGCAAGCACTTCAGCGGGAACGTCGGTCCTTGATCGCGGGAGATCCAATTCGGTGCGGCGATCGATGCTCGACTGGAAATCGCGCCAGTGGCACAGGTCGTCGATCCGCTGCAACTCGTGCCGCGTAAGGAAATCTTGCGAGTCCCGCAGACGCAGTTGCGCCCGACAGATCAGTCGATAAAGGGTCAGCATCTTGTCGCGCCAGAAGCTACCGGTTCGATGGAGAGTCCAGCTCAGGGCCGCCGGGTGCGCGTCCTCGTCCTGGGTGAACAGCGAACGGTCGACCGCTACAAGGGGCGCCTCGATTGACTCAGCTACGCTGTCGCGGGTGTCGCGCGGAGAAGGGGGTTTTGCGGTGGCAAGAGCTCGAATGAGCCTCGTATCGGTGCTCGAGACCTTCACCCAGAAGTAATGCAACACGTCGCCGGGTCGACGGATCGTCATCAACTCGTAGACTCTGCGGCCCTGCTCTGCAGCGTCAAGCAGTGTTACCAAGGGACGTGCGTCGAGATCGATTGTGAATCGGAACTCGCGAACCGGCGGGCCGCTCCGATAAGTTCCCAAGTCGATCTGCTCGGGTTTCCTCAGTGCGCGTCGTTCGTCTTCCGTGCTCATCGCGAAAGCTCCGCCGTCGCTCCACTTGCCCATCTGCTCTCTCCTTTTTTCAACGCGATGGCCCGTTGTGGTTCAATCGCGCGACTCGCGACCTGGTGCCGCAGTGTCACACGCCCTCATCGCCGGGTCCGACGCGGGCAGGCATTCCTCCGTCAGGCCCATATGCAATCGCGATCCATCGCTCCGGCCAAACCAGATCGGTCGTGCCGGCGAGCATGTCGGCGACCCGCTGGACGAGTGCGGAGGACTGTGAAGACCGCCGCTCCGCCGTCTCGAGGAGGCGAACTAGCACGTGCGGCAAGACCACGCCTTGCTTCTCCAGCGCGCGCAGGAGCGCGACAATGATCTCGGCCTCGTTCCAGCCCTCGCGCACGAGGCCCTGAAGCGCTTCGAGTAGCTTCGGCGGAAGCTCGCCTGTAGGGAGCGCCGCGAGGCGTTGCGGCAGGCGCCTCCTGAAGAATCCGCCCATCGAGGCCGCCACGTAGCCAGCGAAGCATCCTGGCGACGAAGTTCGCCCCTGTGCCCAGGTCCGGTCGGTTCGGTCGGTTCGGTCGGTTCGGTCGCGACTAAGCGACACCGAGCCGGATTGGCACCGAAAGACCGAGGGAACGTCGTAGCAGACTGGGGAATCGCTGGTCGGCACAACCGAGCTGCTCGCCCCCCAGCCCGCTGCGAGCATGTGCGGCACGATGTGAAGTCGCGGTAATTCGACCGTCCTTTCATCGGGTGCGCGTGCGGCCGTGACGAGGAAGTCGGTATCTGTGCAAATCAGTTGGTGGAGCACAGCCCACGCTGTCCGCTCGGTCGCGTTCGTGAGCATTTTCAGACGCGCCGAGGCGGCGAGACTTCGCAGCGAGTCGTCAAGCTTCTCCACCGGGGCGCACGCCATGGTCACCTTGAAATGCGAACCGTCATCGAACTCTACGCGCACCGTCACCGAGGCTGGCAGCGGTGCCCCGCCAGGAAGAAGCTCGGCGAACACGGCGAGTCGATCTCCAGCGAAGGTCGCGCGAGCCGGCGAGGCGATCCAGCGCGCCTCGGCGCCGGCATCCAGGTCAGTGCGCAGTACACGTGGCTCGTGCATGCGCTGAAAGTGGGCAGCGACGCGTTCTGCCATGTCCTCCTTGGGCGTGACAAGCTCGCACGCCCCACCGGTGGCGTTCGCGAGGGCGCGCACGGTGTCCGCCGCCGACGCCGAGCCGATTCCCATCGTGAAGATGCGTACGCCGCGTGCGTGCGATTCGGCCGCTGCGGCGGAAACGTCCCAGCACGCCCCGTCCGTGAGGAGCAAAATGTCGAGCGCTTCATCTTCGTCGCGGGCGGCATAGTCGATCGCCGCACGCAGCGCTTGGTTTGTTTCCGTGCCGCCAAGATCGCCCAGTCGCTCGACCCAGTCGCGGGCGAGAGCGACATTCTTGCGACTGGCCGCAAGTAGTTCAGGATGGAACCGCTCGACATGGGTACCGAATGCGACGAGCGCAAAGCGATCCTGTGCGCCGAGCGACGCAAGTGCCAGGTTCACACCCCGCTTTGCCTGAGCGAGGCTATCTCCCTGCATCGAACCCGAGCAATCGATCACGACGACGCAAGCGTGAGCCGCGCGTGCTTCACGCGCAGACGCGGGCGGAACGACGAAGGCGCCCAGCATCCAGCCCGCATCTGACTGTACGGCAAGCGCCCCCGCCGGAATCGCACACGGACGAAACTCAAGGACGAAATCCCGATCGAGAAACGCCTCGCGTGCAGTAACACGCAAGCCGCCTTCGGTCCTGGTGCACGCAATCCGGTGTGTTGGGCACTCGAAGTCGCCTTGCGTCCACTTGTCGCTCACCTCGACGGCGACCGCTAGTGGGAACTCCGCGGCGGGTAGCACCGGAGGTTGCTGCCATGGCTCCAATTCCGCGGGCTCGCCGTAACGCGGCGCAAGTGCAGTAGGCACCCGGTAACTGAGGCGCCCCTGCAGCACATCGAGCACTTGAGCGTAGCGCACGGAAACGGTAACGCTTTCGCCAGGCACGACGTTGCCCAGGGATACGACATACACGCCGTCACGCACCTGCTGCAGTCGAAAGGCCGCGTCGCCCTGATCGATCGCCGCTTCGTAACCCTGCTCAGCCTCCTGCCGGGATACGACCACTCCCGCGAGGCGCCGATCGCCCAGCCCAACCTGGAAGCTAAGCAGGACCGCGTCCACGGGCAAAGGAAAAGTGTACACGACCTCGAGGCTCTCGGCGGAGTTGTTCCGGTAATGCTGGGTGAGCCAGGTCTCGGCCAGCAACTCGGCGATGCGTGCCTCGATCTGCACGCACTGAAGCGCGATGCGTGCGCCGTCTCCCGTGTGCAGGCCGTAGTCCAATTCCGCGTAGTTCATCCTTCTTCTCCCTTCACGCGCTGCACCAGCGCAATGGTTTCCGTCAAGAGACGGCGCGTCTGCTCCGGTGTCAGGCCGGCCCGCCCCGGCTCGATATGCAGTTCGACTCCGTCGGCGAGCACGAGATGGCTCCAGACCTCAAGCGTGCCCGGTCCGCGTGGTCGCGGTGGCGGTTTCTCCTGGTCCGGTGCAGCGATCAGTTCTCGAATGCGTTCGAGCGACAGGCCGGCGCGCTGCCACTTGCGGATCATGAGCAGTTGCTCGAGGTGCCGTCGGGCATAGCGTGCCGCCCGCGTCTCGCCCTCGGGCCGGTCCACCAGGCCGATCTGCATGTAGTAGCGCACCGTTCGTTTCGGCAACTCGGCCAGCGCGCACAGTTCGTCGATCGAGAAAGAGTCGGGGGTCATCATCTGCGAAATGTCATTGTGTCACTAGATAATAGCAGTTATGCTGTTATTAACAAGTGTGCATTGGCGACAGTGGGTAAGGCCGGCATCGAGGGCCCGGTCGGTTACTCCATCGGGAGGAGCATTTCATGAAGAAGGCAGAGCTCTTGCTTCCGACACTGACGTCGCTCATGGCGCGCGGCAGACTCATTCAGTCCGATTTCGACCTTCACGACGTGCGATACGTGCTTACTCAACTCGGCGTAAATCAGCGCGGCTGGCGCATGCTGCTGAACTTCGGGGAACCGCTCTTCGGTGCCTTGAGGGGAACCTCGATGCACGATCGGCGCCCACTCGCCGCCGTCGAGAACCTCGCCGCGTTCTTGACTCTGCTGCAGCAGTGCGAAATGGATATCCCGCCGCCACCTGAACTCATCCGCGCGTGGGTCATGATGCCGTTTCCCAGCCACGGAGCGATCCAACTCGGCGACGTGCCGGTGGGCCTGTTCCGCGCTGCCTGGATTGAAGCCGTGCGGCTCCAGTATTCCGGGCAGGGGCTGGATGCGTTCCTTGCCGACGAGCTGCCGGCCGTCGTGACGTGGTTCTTCGTCACGGGCCAGCACGAGTGGCTGACCGTGCAGGAACTGAAGAATGGATGGTCCTGGTTTCGCAATCATCAGCTTGGCTGGCGGCGGCGCTGCCGACACAGTCATGACATGCAGCAGGATTGGCAGCCGTACTTCAAGGCAAGCTGGGTCGAGGACGGGGTGAAAGTTGTCGAGCTGGTGAGCGCCGCTGCGATCACGGAGGAAGGCGAAACCATGCGCCACTGCGTCGCGAACTGCATCGACGCGTGCCGGGCGGGCGAATACCTGGTGTTCTCGCTGCGACAACCCGCGACCGATGAGCGCCTCGCGACGCTCGGGCTGTACTTCAACCGCTATGAATGGAGCATCGAGGATTTCCGAATAGAGTACAACGGCGAGCCGGACCCCCCGCTGTGGGACGTGGCTTACGCGGTGATCGAGCGCTGCGCCGCGATGCTGGAGCCGCCCAGGGCCTACGAGCCGAAGCAACGTGTGCTTTGCCTGCTGTAGCGGAGAACCGTCAGAAGCCGTGACACCTTGGGGCGCGGCCGCCCTACGACGCCTGTCCGACGCAGCCAGCCCGACATTTTGACGACACGCCCGATTGGGCGAAGGGAGAAAACCATGCACAAAGCGACTACGGTAACCGCGCTGTCCGCCGCAATCATGATCTCGGGTTGCGCCATGTCGCCGAAGTGGTCCAATCCGCACCTCGACGGGCGGGCCGATGTTCTGCAGCGCCAACTCGTCATCGACGATGGCTATTGCACACGCGTCGCAGCCGGTTCCGTGCCCATGCCTGTCGTACGAACGTACGAGCCGGCCCCACGGGTCTATAACATCGATGCCCAGGTTTCCGGTTACAACTATGGCACCGGCACCTATTCTTCCCACCAGATCACAGGCACGGCCACGGCCGCGCCGGGCGGGTTCGCCGGTGGATTCTCGAGCGGCCTCGCCAATGGAGCGGCTCTCGGGCAGGCGATCCGGGCGAAGAAGGAGCACGAGCGCGTGCACCGCGGCTGCATGTATGCGCTGGGGTGGACGGAAGAGTAAGGGGGCGCAATGGGCTCGCAGCTTCAATCAAGCGCCGCGGCGCCGGTCGGCTCAACCCCGTAGGATCAGCGGCGAAAGGCGCTTGGTAAGCCGATTGGCTACAATCACCTTGGCGCAGGCGCCGCCGCGCACGCTGGGCGGCAGAGGATCGAGGTTGCCGTCGGGGGTTCGGCAGCGGCCTCGAGAATGGCGCTCTGGGCGTCGGTGAGCTTGGCGTTCATCATGGGCTCCTGATGGTGGTTGATGACGCCACCATAGACGCCCTGTTCGACCAGAAAGCCAAGCAGCACAGCCAGTACTCCGGCGCTGTCTATAGTTGTGCCACACTGATACACTTCTGCCCTTATGCCCCCGCCATCCGACAACCCAAGATGAAGCGCTGCGTCGTTGGCATCGGCTCCCGTGATGCGCCCGACAAGCTCGGCCGAGGCCAGTTCAAGGCGACGGTCTGGTTTCCGTCGATGGCGACCATGGCTGCTGTCCTCTCGGAAGACAACCGCACCTTGCTGCGGATCATTCGTGAGCGGCAACCGAAGTCGCTGACGGAGCGTGCCGAGTTGACGGGGCGGCAGGTGCCCAATCTGTCGCGCACGCTCCGAATGATGGAAGGATATGGTCTGGTGTCGATGGCCAAGAATGCCCGCGAAACCCAGCCCACGGCGCTGGCCACCGATTTTCTGGTGGTATTGGATTGATGCCGCCCACATCGACACAAAAAAGGAGAAGCTTTGTCCGCCATCCATGACCTGATCGCGCAGATCGGCGATCAACGATTGCGCGAGCGCCTGGCCGCCGAATGGAAGGCCGCCACACAGGGCAAGAAGTTCGGACTGGTGTTCGAGGACCACTTGCCCGAGTTGCTGCCGCTCTATAGGGCCCGGCCGCGCCGCGGCGATCTGGTCTGCCGTCGCCACGGGGCACTGAAGGATGTGTGGCAGGTGAAAAGCGTGCGCGATGGCGTGGTGACCTGCGTCAAACCGCAGGATGAAACGCATCCATCGGAGCCGACGCGCGCCACCGCGGAGACGGTGAGCTTCGCGGCGGACGAGATGATGGTCGTTCGCGAGTTCGGCGAACCGATCTTTCCGTCACTCGTGCCGGTGGACGCGGTGGCCAACGGTCCTGCCGAAGCGCCCTGGCACACGCTGATCGAGGCCGACAACTACCACGCGCTGCAACTGCTGGACTATCTCTACGTCGGCAAGGTCGATTGCATCTACATCGATCCGCCTTACAACAGCGGCGCCTCGGATTGGAAGTACAACAACGACTATGTCGACAAGAACGATCAGTGGCGGCACAGCAAGTGGTTGGCGATGATGCATCGCCGGCTGCTGCTGGCCAAGCAACTGTTACGACCTGCGGATTCCGTCTTGCTCATTACGATTGACGATAACGAGGTTCACAGCATCAGTCTCCTCTTGGAGCAGCTTTTCCCCGAATGCGAGCGCCAGATGGTCAGTATCACCATCAGCCCGAGAGGAAAGAGCCGGGACAAGCGGCTGTCCCAGGTAGATGAATATCTGATTGTTGTATTCATCGGTGCTGGCGGGGTGGGCGACCAGGGTGGCGACGGCAACGACACGGAAGTGCGCTGGCGCTATTTGCGGCGAAATGATATTGAATCGGCACGAGGTACGAGCAAGGGCGGTCCCAATCAGTTCTATCCCATCTATGTAGATAAAACTACAAGTCGCATCGTGTCGATAGGCGCACCGCTCGCGCATCACCAAAATATCGCCGAAGCTCCAGCAGTCGAAGGGGCCATCGCTGTCTTCCCGATACGGGAGGACGGCAAGCAGATGAACTGGGGGCTAACAGGCCCGAGCCTTCGCCGTGCCCTGGATGCTGGCTACGTACGGATCACTCCTGGGGCAAACACCTATCAGCCATATACCTTCGCTTACCTGACCGCGCCAAACATTAGGAAAGTCGACCAAGGGCTCCTGAAAGTCATCGGTGCAAGGTCGGACGGATCGAATATCGTCGTCATTCCGGGAGGGAGAGACGCGAGGCCGACGACCGTCTGGCGGCGAACGCTCCACGACGCCGGCGCGTATGGTACCGGCCTGTTGCGTGCCGTCTTGCCGGACAAGCAGTTCCCCTTTCCCAAATCGGTTTATGCGGTTCTGGACACGCTGAAGCTGTTCCTAAGAGACAAGCCCGACGCGCTGATTGTGGATTTCTTCGCCGGTAGCGGCACCACGCTGAATGCTGTCAATCTGATGAACGCCACCGACGCCGGGCAGCGCCGCTGCGTTCTGGTTACGAACAACGAGGTTTCGGCCCAAGAAGCAGAGGCTCTGCGCGGACGCGGCCTTCAACCTGGCGATGACGACTGGGAGCGGTTAGGCATCTGCCGCTCGGTGACGTGGCCACGCTCCAAGTTCACCATCCTGGGGCGGCGCGATGACGGCACGCTGCTGTCCGGCGACTATCTGACCGGCAGAACGGTCGAGAAGGAAAAGGCCCGCGTCTTCACCCAGATCGGTTTCGTCGATCCCGCTGCGCTCGACACGCCCGCGAAGAAGAAGCAGGTGGTGGCGCTGATCGACGGCCTGCCGCAAACCTTGGTGAAGGATACGAGTCCGTTCATCGTCTCCGAAGAGCACAAGGCCAGCATCCTGTTCGATCCAACTGCGGCCGACGATTGGCTGGAGGCGCTGGACGGGCAGGAGCACATCACAGACTTCTACATCGTCACGCCAACCAAACGGGTATTCGACGGCCTGAAGGCACAAATCAACGATCTGCTGGGCCCCATCCTGGTGCCGGAGGAAGAGAGGCGCTCTATGAGCGCGGGCTTTCCCGCGAACCTGGCCTATTTCAAGCTGGACTTCCTCGACAAGGATCGCATCACCCTCAAGCGCGCCTTCCGCGAAATCCTGCCGCTCCTGTGGTTGAAGGCGGGCGCAGTCGGGCCGCGACCGGAATTGGCGCGAGGCGAACCCGAGCCCGTCATCTTTGCGCCGGCCGGCAGCAACTTCGTCGTTCTGCTCGAGGAGAGCCGCCTGGCGCGGCTGATGAAGGTCTTGCACGGACGCACCGACGTGTCGCACGTATTCATCGTGACGGACTCCGATGAGTCGTTCAAGGCGATGGCCGGCGAGGTACGGGAGATCCGCAGGGAAGCCAATCCTGGCCTTGAGGTGGTTCAACTCTACCGCGACTACCTCGTCAATTTCATGATCAACAAACGCCAAGACGGCGCCGCCCGTTCTAGCACTGAGGCCGGCCCGGGAGCGCAAGCATGAAGGTCACCCTGTTCGACTTCCAAAAGGATGCGCTGCACCAACTGCGCGACAAGCTCCTGGCGGCGCGCAATTTCGCGAGCAGCGAGAATCCGCAGGCGATTGCCTTCTCCGCACCGACCGGTAGCGGCAAGACCATCGTAATGACAGCGCTGTTCGAGGCGATTCTCGACGAGCCAGACGATCAGTTGGCCTGGCCGCTGGATTGGCAGCCGCAGCCGGATGCCGTGATCCTGTGGGTCTCGGATATGCCCGAACTCAACGAGCAGACCAAGCTCAAGATCGAGAGCAAGTCGGATCGCGTCTATCGCGTGAATCAGCTCATCCCGATCGATTCCAGCTTTGACGCTGAGCGCCTGCATGGCGGCAGGGTGTATTTCATCAATACGCAGAAGCTTGGAAACGACAAGTTGCTGACCAAGGTGGGCGACGGCCGCACCTACTCGATCTGGACCACGCTGACCAATACGGCGAAGGCGATCCCCGATCGGTTCTATGTGGTGATCGACGAGGCGCACCGGGGCATGGCGGGCGGCCGGGGAGCAAGGGAGGCGCAGACGCTGATGCAGCGCTTCCTTCTCGGTTACCCCGAGGTGGGGCTCATCAAGATGCCGTTGGTCATAGGCGTATCGGCCACCCCCAAGCGTTTCATGGACTTGCTTGAGCATGCGCCCCACACCGTGCACAAGGTCGCCATTCCGCCCGACGAGGTGAGGCAGTCCGGCCTGCTGAAGGACCGCATCCTGATCCACCACCCCGAATCGGCGACCACCGCCGAGATGGCTCTGCTCGAAGAGGCTGCTCGCCGCTGGGCGCAGATGACGAAAGCCTGGGGTAGCTATTGCAAGGAGGAAGGCGAGCAGACCGTCTGGCCGGTCCTGGTAGTCCAGGTCGACAACGCCACCGCTAGCTCGGTGACGAGAACCAGTCTGACCGACGCCTTGAACGTCATTGAGAGCGCCATCGGCCGTCGCCTGAATGAAGGCGAAGTGGCACACGCGATGCACGACACCGGCGACATGGACGTGGACAGGCGGCGGGTTCGCAAGGTCGATGCCTCACGCATCGATGCTGACAAGAACATCGGGGTAGTGTTCTTCAAGACCAGCCTCTCCACTGGCTGGGACTGTCCGCGCGCGGAAGTGATGATGTCGTTCCGCCGCGCCGAGGATCACACCTATATCGCCCAGTTGTTGGGCCGGATGGTGCGCACGCCATTGGCGCGCCGCATCGAGCGCGATGCCGCGCTCAACGACGTGCATCTCTTTCTCCCCTACTTCGACACGCGGGCGGTCGAGAGCGTGGTCGAGTCGCTGCACAACGTCGAAGACGTGCCGCCGTCGGAGACCGGTTCCAGCCGCAATCTGGTCGTGCTCGGCCGCCGAGCCGAAACGGACGACATCTTTTCGGCACTCGCCGATCTGGTCACTTACCGCGTCAATGCTGCGCGGGCGCAGAGCCACCTGCGGCGCCTCATGGCGATTTCGCGGAACCTGACCATGGACGAGATCGACGACGATGCCTGGGACAACGCCAAGCGCCGGATCGTCGACTGGATGACCACACAGATCAAGGGAATGAAATCGGCGGGCCTGTTTGCTTCGGCAATGCAGGCCATCACACGCGTCGGCTTGAAGACCCTGGCGGTGAATAACGGAACGGGTTTCACCGAGCCCGGGGCCGACTATCACATCGATGCCTCGGACGTGGATATCGACCGCCTGTTCGAGGAGGCGGGCCGCGCTTTGAGCCACGGTATGCACATGGCATACTGGCAAGCGAACGCCGACCGAGACGCGTTTGACGTCAAGGTCGAGGTGATCGTCCTGAGCCGCAGCCATCCTGCTATGTCGTTGATGGAGTCAGCGGCCGAAAAGGCGTTCGATACCCTGTACGACGCGCACAAGAAGGCGATTGCGAAGCTCAAGGAGCAGCGCCGGAGCAACTATGAGCGGCTGCGGCTGGCGACAGCCAAACCTTCCGAGGTTCCATGGCACCTGCCGGAGTCCATCGATTTTCGCCGTCAGCCCACAGACCCGGTCTGGGATCGCCACCTCTACGTGGAGGCCGATGGGCATTTCCGCGCGGCCCTCGGCGCGTGGGAAGCCGGTGTGCTGCAGGAAGAGCTGTCGAGAGCGGATGTGGTCGGCTGGCTCCGTAACTTGGATCGTAAGCCGTGGTCGCTGGAGATCCCCTATGAGACCGGCGGCGACATCCGCCCGATGTTTCCCGATCTGGTGATCATCAGGAAGGCTGGCGATGATTTCACAGTGGATATCCTGGAACCGCACGATCCATCCTTGGGCGACAACTTCGAGAAGGCCATTGGCCTTGCACGCTTTGCCGAGCGCCACGGCGAGCTGTTCGGGCGCATCCAGATGATCCGGAAGCAGGCATCACCCGCAGGGGGCGAGCGTTTTGCTCGGCTCGAAATCAACGAGACCGCCACCATCAAGCAACTGCTGCTGATTACCAGCAATCCTCAGTTGGATGATCTGTTCGCCAAACTGGCGGTGTGATTGGGGGAGTGATGGCCGATCTCGAAGAACAACCCGCTCCCGGCGAATTCCTGCTCTACGAGACCGAGGACGGCCGGACCCGTGTCGAATGCCGGTTCGTCGAGGACTCCCTGTGGCTGACACAGGCGCTGATGGCCGAGTTGTTTCAGGTCAAGGTGCCGACGATCAACGAGCACATGAAGACCCTGTACGCCGATGGCGAGCTGCAGCCCGAGGCAACCATTAGGAAACTCCTAATAGTTCGCCAGGAGGGCTCCCGTCAGGTCAGGCGCCAGATCGACCACTACAACCTCGACGCCATCATGGCCGTCGGCTACCGCGTGCGTTCCACGCGCGGTACCCAGTTCCGCCGCTGGGCAACCGAGCGGCTGCGTGAGTATCTGGTCAAGGGCTTCACGCTGGACGATGAGCGGCTGAAGAATCCGCCGGTGGCGGGCTCCGCAGTGCCGGATCGCTTCGACGAGTTGCTCGAACGCATCCGCGACATCCGGGCGAGCGAGCGCCGGATGTACCTGCGGGTGCGGGAAATTTTCGCCATGGCGGCGGACTATTCGCCGTCGCTGGCCGAGACGACACAGTTCTTCCGCGTCATCCAGAACAAACTGCATTTTGCCGTCACCGGCAAGACGGCCGCCGAGCTGATTTTGGAGCGGGCCGACAGCGACCGACCGAACATGGGTCTCACGTCGTGGAAATCGGGCAGTGTGCAGAAGGCCGACGTGACGGTGGCCAAGAACTACCTGAACGAGGTAGAAATCGGCGAGCTTAACCGCATCGTGGTGATGTGGCTCGACTTTGCAGAGGACCAGGCACGGCGGCGCAAGGAAATCTTCCTGAAGGACTGGGCGGAGAAGCTGGACGCTTTCCTGGCTTTCAACGAGCGCAACGTTCTACCGAACGCTGGACGCGTGTCGAAGAAGCAGGCTGATGTGCACGCCGAAGGTGAGTACGAGCAGTTCGCCGCCCGGCGCCGCGCCCTACTCGAGGCAGAAGGGGCCGAGTTCAACGTTCGGACGCTGGAAGAGGCAGCCAAGGCGCTGCCCCAACCGAGGAAGAAGGATTCATAGGAAAAATGGCTGCGAAGAAGAACACGCCAAGCTGGAGCGACGTCAAGACCAAGCTGGCCGACTTCGACCGGACCGGCCTGCTTGCATTGGTGCAGGACATTTACGCGGCCGGCAAGGACAACCAGATTTTCCTGCACGCTCGCTTCGGGCTCGGCGAGGATGTGCTCAAGCCATACAAGGTCACCATCGACCGCTGGCTTTGCCCCGACGTCTACAAGAATCAGGATTACTCCGTCGCCAAGGCCAAGAAGCCGATTGCCGACTACAAGAAGGCCATCGGCCAGCCGGCGGGGCTCGAAGAGCTGACGGTGTTCTATTGCGAGCAGGCGATCGGTTTCAGCAGCGAGTTCGGGCTGGACGACGAGGGTTACTACAGTGCCCTGGTGCGGATGTTCGAGCAGGCGCTGAAGATCGTGGTCAGCCTGGCCGAGGCGCAACGCGAAACCTTTCTCGGCCGTCTCGATGATGTCCGCGCGATGGGGCAGAACGTGGGGTGGGGCGTGGGAGACGACTTCGATGCGCTCTGGCGACGCGCCGGCCTGGAGATCGGCGAATGAAGAAGATCAGCTGCGCCTTCGTGGGCGAGTGGCGAATTACCGAGATGGAGGCCAGGGAGTGCGGAGGCGCGGGCTGAAGTAAGGCTTACTCGGATCGAGGGCGATCAGGTCGACCGCCGCAAAGCCGAACACAGGCCAATCGTACTTGGAGGGGTTCGTCCCGATCAGGTCGCGTGCAGCAGCGACGAACGACTCCAGCGCCTCGAGCATCTGCCCGCGCTCGAACACGAAGGTGATAGGCTTGGTCGGAAATGGCGCGTCAGGATCGGCGTCATCGCTCCAATCGCACACCGGCAGGTCCCACGCCCAGCGGATCAGGTTGCCATCGTGCACCACCCGGACATCGGCGGCGCCGGCACATCCCGCGCGGCCGCAGCCGCACACGAAAATTTCATAGTTTCCGGGCGCGTGCGTGCTGTGGACCAGCTCGGGCAGGCTGATGTAGTGCGGCTGATCGAGCAGTTCGCCGTCGATCCAGACCGAGGCATCAAGGCCAATTTTGCCTGCATAGGGCTCGCACTCGCACAGGCGCAGTTCGAAGTAATTCGACATCGACTTCAGCCTCGTTCGAAGGTGGCTCAGAACGTCGGATCGGCTGCCCGGGGTGGGAGCGAACCCGCACCCGCTGCGACCGGACGGCAGCCCCCATGCGCTGGCAATCCGGAAGTCAAGCCCGTCCGGAACGTCCCCATCGCTCGGGGCCAGGACAGTCGCCCCAAGTCTAGCACCGTGGTGCCTGCGGGCACGCCATCGAATGTCATGGTCTTGAGGTCCGTCAGCCCAACGTGTCCGTCAGCCCAACGTTGAGTTCCTGCACGGCACGGACTACCATGTAGGCGAGCCCCGTGGGGCCGGTGAGAAGTCGGGAGCCGTCGGCTCTGTCAGCGTCCACCATTTCTGGCACGGGGCTTACCTCTCCCGTCTCGATCGCCTGAACCGAATACACTCAGTTGCTGTGCGATGCGTGCACAAGTTCACGGATGTCAGCTTGGCTGGCCAACTTCGTTGCGACGCGCTTCGGCATGCGCGTCGCCGGATTCGATTTGCGTCACGTGCGCTACGCCGTCGCTGCCGTCACTCGATGGGTAAGCAGCACTTTCTCGGACTTCGACGAAAGGCTGCCCGGAAGATGGGCGACGCCGTCCAGATGCGCAGCCGGCGTAGAGGTTTGCAAAGCCAAGTGGCCTCGGCGTAACTCTTGTGCGCCAAGCTCTTGCGTCGCGGCCTCAACCTGGCCAGACTATTGTCAGCCCCGCATACGGTGGAGTAGGTGCCCCGGCATCGGCCTAATGGCCCGTCGGCGCGCTCTCCAGTCGCCCTGCGGGGCTTCTTTTGCTGTGCTGGCATGATGCCACCCAGGGAGCTGCTTTCCGAAGACGACTCCCCCGATCCAGTCACTCAGAACGGATCGAGGGCTTTCAGCATCAATGAGGTACCCGATGCGATGCTAACGACGCGCCTCGACGGAGGCGACTGAACGGGGTGATGTTGCTGCTCATGTCGCCTCCGTATTGCGCCCACGGCAGGCGACGCGATATGCCTCGAAGATGTCGCCGCCGGGCGGCGGTGTGTAGTCCGGATCCGGGCGGCACATGAGGTGATGGACGAACGCCGGCACGCTGCCGAATCGCTCGACCGCCTGCTCCTCGGTCAGCCCCTCGTCGGCGAGTAGTCGCCCGATAGCGGCCCGCTGCTCCTCGGGCGTAAGCTGAGCGCGTAGGTCCCCTTGGCGGCCCTCCAGCGCCCGCAGACGGCGTTCAATCGACGTAGCCATCGCTCACCTCCGCTTCGTCTTCGATCTCAACGAGTGCGCCGGCCACGTACCTGCACTTGCGGTCCGGCGTGCCGTCCGTGCTGACGAACACGAGCGTGAACTCGAGCGGCTCGTCGCCGCCGTCAGGGCCTTCGAGTCGGCGAATGCGTTGTTCCAATTTGCCTGTCATCGGATGCATGCCTCAATGTGAGATTCGCGGTAGCCGAGCAGGCGCAGCAGGTCGGCCGTGCGCTCGGTGGTGGTCTTAATGGGGTCGAGGGACCGGACGCCACTGTCTTGCGGTTCTTCGACGATCGGCAAGTGGCTGCCGTAGGCAAGCACGTAGCGCAGCAACTCGGCGACCGGGCCGTCTTGTGCCTGCGCCTTCGCCTCCAGGCGGCGGATTCGGGTGTCGAGTTTCATGTCATCGCTCCTTAGACCCGTTGGGGCTCTCCAAGGCAGCGATCCGCGCCTCGAGTTGTGCCGTCTCAATCGACCGGCGGCGTTGCTCCAAGATGTTGCTCAAGGTCGATGCCTCACCCGGCGTGATGGCGCCTCTCGCGACGGCTTCGAGGATGCGCTGCTGCGCTGCGCTCACCCCTGCTGCCGAGCTTGTGTCGGGCAGGCTGGGCAGTTCGACCGGTCGCTCCCTCGCATGCGGAACTATTCGATCGAGCACCAGCCTGATCGCCGTTAGGTCGCCGCCCTTGGCGGCCTCGATCGCGACGCGCGTGATGCTTTCGGCATCTCCTTCCATTAGCGCGAGCACGGCGCGGGTCGTCTTGTTGAGCGCGCCTTTCGGTCGGCCCCTCGGATTGCCGCTTTGGCCTGGCTTCCAGGCGGCTGGCGGCACTTTTCTTCCTGTCATGTCTGTTTCCCTTCTGTTGCTTCAGTAACGGCCTTCCGCCGATTCAACTCGTCCAGCCAGTCGCCGACGGACGGCGGAACGCACACCTCCACCTTCAAGCCCTTGAGCGCCAGACGGTGCGCTGCTGGATACGCAGCTGCCTGCCCAGCGAAGTTCTCATCGTGATCTGCGAATATCACGACTTCCTTGACGCCGACCGGTGGCTCGAAGCTCTCGATGCCGCTGGTGCTAATGCAACTCCACGTCGGCACCTCGAACAATTCGCTTGCGGCCAACGCCGTCTCGATGCCCTCGGCAATGCCCATGCATTCTGAAACCGGCGTCAGGCGGATCGCGGCGCCAGCAATAGGCAAGCCCCGCATCAGCTTCTTGGGAGCCGATACGGGCGCTTTCTTGCCGTTGTGCAGGTATGTACGATGGATCGACACGACCTGGCCGGTCGGATCGGTCACGATGCCGATCATGGCCGGATAAGTGCCAACCTGCTTTCCGCCGTCGTAGTAGGTCAAGCCACGGTGCAGTCGTAGCGACTCCGGCAGATCGCGTAGCGCGAGGCCGCGGCCGCGCAGGTAGCGCACCGCCTCGTCGGCGTTCGTGATCGGCGCCGACTCGCGATTCCTCAGCCGAAGGGCGGCGAGCTTGTCATCGTCCGAACGCTCGGGCGTGATAACGGATGGCTGCACGGCGCCCGCGAGTTCCTCGATGCGCCTGGCCGCCTCGCGGAAGGGCAGCCTAGTGACGCCCATCGCGAGCTGCACGCCGTCACCCGCGCCGCAGCGGTTGCAGATGTAGGTCCCACGGCCCTCGCGGTCGTCGAATCTGAATCGGTTCTTGCCGCCGCACAGCGGGCAGGGCCCGTGCTTGTCTGTCAATGTGCGCTCGTCCAGCCCGAGTGCCATCAGGATGCCACGCCACCGGCCCCGTGCGATCGTGCGCACGTCGATTTTGTCACCCATGGATCACCACCTTGCCGCCGTCCAGCGGTGCCATGAGGGCGGCAAGTCGAGCGCGGCCTTCAACCGGGCTCAGCGCGTCCTGCTGCGCCTTCTCCCGGCCCTTGGCATATGCGATGTCTCGGTGCTGTACCCACTTCCGCAGGTCCGCGCTCGGTTTGCCATCGACATGCGGCAGGGCACGCGGCCAGACGCCGAAAATCTCACGGTAGGCGTGGGTAGCCCACTTTTCCGAGCGGCGGCGCTCGCGGGCGATCTGAAGCAGCCCACAGTAGGTCGCAGCCTTTTCAAAGCGGCTGGCTGCCGTCTTCTTGCGGTCCAGCCTCACCAGTTCGCCGTCCTGGATCTCCACGTCACTCTGGCGCTGCGGCGCGAAGCCGCACTGAGGGCATGCGTGCACACCGGCCGGCCGAACAAATTTGCACTTGGGGCACGGCTTGGGTTCGGACTTCTTCCGCTCCTGACGGCTGCCGGATTTGTCTGCGTTGCCGTCGTCGAGCTCGAGTGGCAGATCGTCGGTCGGGAAACCGAGTCGAACCACGGTTCCACTGTGATCAAGCAGCAGAGCCTTGGTCTTGCCATCGTGCTGGCGCAGGACGCGGCCGGTCATCTGAATGAAACGAATCAAGCTCTTAGTGGGACGTGCCAAGATCATGCATTCGGTCGCCGGGCAGTCCCATCCTTCTGCCAGCAAACCTACATTCGAGAGGATCGTCGTTTCACCCCGCGCGAAGCGATCGAGCACGGCGGCGCGCTCGTCGTCGGTGAAGTGGTAGTCGATGTGCTCGGCGGGAATTCGCGCGGCCTTGAACGCTTCTACGATGTGCTGCGAATGCGGGATGTTGGTCGAGAACACCACCGTCCGCTTGCCGCGCGCCAGGCGCATCCAATGAGCCACGATGTCACCGACGAGCGACGGCTTGTCGACGGCCTTGGCAAGCTGCGTCTCATTGTAGTCAGTCTCGCCACCCATCCCGCGCTGAGTCTTGACGCCGGTAAGGTCGGGCTCCGCCGGTGCGAACACATCCACGTCGACCAAGTTGCCGAGCTCGATCAGTTCCGAGATCGTGGCGCCGACCACCAGCTCTTGGAAGAGCGCCCCCCGCAGCTCGTCGTAGTGCTTGCCGAGGCCGGCGCTGAACGGGGTTGCCGACAGCCCGACGACCGGCACGCGGTTGTAGCGGAATAGGAGCTTCCTGTACTTCTCGGACCCGGCAACCGCGTGCGCCTCGTCGATGATGATCAGCCCTACATCGTTCGGGATGCCGCGAACGTGGATCGTGTCGATCGAGCACACCAACACCCTGGCATCGAGGCTACGCGTGTTCTCCCCCTGGAGAATGCCGTGTCGAATCCCAGCTCGGGCGAGGTGCTTCGATGCCTGTTCCACCAACTGCTTACGGTTGGCGATGAATAGGACGCGGAGGCCCTTCGCAACGGCACCGCAGATCATGGCCTCGGCGGCGATCGTCTTACCGCCGCCGGTTGGCAGGTAAAACATGATCCTCCGCAGTCCCCTTGCCAGGAAGGCGCGGATGAAATCGAGACCTCGCCGCTGGTAGTCCCGTAGCTGGTAGGTGGCCGTCATCGCTCCACCTCCTGCTCAGGGCCAGTCGTGAAGTCACCCCACCCGTCTACTTCTCTGTATACCTCTCCAGAGAAACCCCTTCCCCTTGGCTGGGCTGGGCTGGGTTGAACTGAACTAAGGACCCGGAAGTTACCCGACGGGTGACTCGACGGGCTACTCGACGGGTTACTCGACGGGTTACCCGAAAGCACCTCGGTGCGCTTCGGAGCGCGCGCCTCGTTGGTCTTCTCGGCGCCGCGCCTTCCGCCCGCGCTCTGACGTTCGCGGATTCCTTCCAAATGCGTCCGATAGTCCTCGAGCTCGGGGCAAGTGATCAGCCCATCGATGCCCCGGAAAAATCGCATAACGGCCGGCAGCGCCTTAGCGACTTCTGCGTGGTCGAGTCCAAGAACGCGGGCGAGCACGTCGGGCGACTCGGGCAACGTCTGATTGACCCAGCACTCGAGCCGCAGGGAGTAGAGCAGGCCGCGTTCGGCGAGCGACAGGACGCGGTAGTCCGTCCTCGCCATCATCGCAGCGGCGTATTCCTGGTATGCAGGGGCTGGCCTGTTCTGCGCCATGTCACGCCCCCCGCAGCCGATACACGCGCTCACGCACGCGGATGCCGTCGACGTGCCGCTCCTCGATCGTCCGCCATCCCGGCTTCAGGTTCGGCAGATCGTCGCGCGCCGATCGGATCGCAGCCCAAAAGGCTGGGCGGCGGTTCGGCTCGAAGTCGCTGGGCGCGATCGACTCGCCCATCATGACCTTCGACTTGATCTCGTCGAGTATCTCGGCGAGAATCGTTGCAGCACTTCCGCTTGCACTACCGACTACGTCGCCGGCCATGGCGGCGTAGTCACATTTGGGGGCCTTCATCGTGCCCCGCATCAAGCTGCAGCCAGCGCGCGGCGCAGGTCGCCAACGTTCCACGCAACGAGTCGGGTGCCGAGCCGTCGCGGAGATGGAATTCGGCCTGCCTTTACGCCACGCCAGACAGTAACGCGGCTGCAGGCATAGAGCGCCTGCACGACAGGCAAACGAACGTTCGCGCTGTCTGGCAGGTCATCGAAGTTTCGTAGGGCGGCGGGGATCGCGCTCTGCTGTTGGGCGGGTGTGGTCATGTGATAGTCCCTCGGCTGTCATGAAACAGCCTGAACTATCTATCCCACCCACTCGGGATTTATGGGTCTATTCAGCCCCCTTTTTTTGAACCATCGCAGCAACCCGAGTCCAGTAACGCGCGTCGCCAAGTTTCCGGTGAGAAGGACAATCCGATGTTGTCGCCTATCGCGCGAAGGACTTTGACCGCGATGCTTTCGTACCGAACGGGGTCCGACGCCCCAAAGTAGCGCGGGTCGGTTATGTCGAGCATCGGCAAATGGGTTGCCGCAGTGGAAGTGACTCCAATCCTCTGAGTCTGCAATGTCTGCGCAACTCGAGTAGCGAGCTCGCCGGCGATGACTCGGCGCCTGGACGAAATTCTTGCAAGGTTTTTTTTACTAAGTTTCTCCGGCTGACGGCTGGTTGGATCAACAGTCTCCACCGCTTGAAGCGCCGGCGCGCTGATTTTATTTCTCGTTTCAAGGCTGAAGCGAGCAACCAGTTCAGCAACAGCGTTCATTGCCGCGTCGATATCGCCACCCGAAAGTATCTTCTCCAGTTCATCCGCAGTACCGTATGGATCGGCTTGAGGACCGAGCAAGCGATCGACGTACGGTGACAGGGAGCGCAGCATCAAGGTGGCGGCCGCGAGTTTTTTGCGTCCATCAGCTCTCGCCTGCTGGTGCTTTCGCAAGACGCTTTCAGCCCGACGTAACGAGAGAACTACGCGATCAAACTCAGCGCGAATGTCCTCGATATCCGAATCTTGCTTCATCCGCAGCAATTCGGCTGAGGCCCAACGCGCCTCGGATAGCAGTTGCTCCACAAAAATGTCGGATGGATGCCCCCAAATAGGAGAGATCGCGCCGCCGTGCGGCCAGAGTTCCTGCAACTTGTCCGCCAGGCAAGGCGAAACCTCTCGCATCTCGAGCAGCTTGGGTCCTTTGAAGCGGGCCTTCGGGCGGCTCATGCTGCCCTGACCTTGGCTCGGATCCTCACAACCTCTCCGCCGCTCGGCTGCACCGTGTCGCAGAACCTTGCCCAGTCGGCCATCAGCCGGCGGCGCTTTTCAAACAGGTCGCCGCGCCGGTAGGCGGCCTCCACCTTGTTCTCGATCGCGTGGGCGAGGGCCATCTCGGCAACCTCGCGCGGGTAGTTCGTGCGCTCAGATGCCCAGTCGCGGAACGTCGAGCGGAAGCCGTGCGGCACGGCGTCCACCTTCATCCGGCGCATGACTGCGGTGAGTGTCATATCCGAGAGCTGCCCGCCGCGTGGCGCCTGGAACACCAGCGGCGAGTCGTCGATGCGGGGTAGTGTGCGGAAGATTTCGAGGACGCGGTCGGGCAGCGGCACGCGGTGCTCGCGCCCGCCCTTCATGCGCTCGGTCGGCACCGTCCAGACGGCCGCCGCCTCGTCGATCTCGTCCCAGCGCATGCCACGGATCTCACCCGAGCGGGCCGCGGTGAGGATGAGCACCTCGAGCGCGCGCGCCGCCATGCCATCGCGGGCACGCAGATCGCGCACGAAGGCACCCAACTCATCCACTTGCAGTGCGGCGTGGTGTTCGACCTTCGCCACCTTGCTGGGCTTCGCCAGGATCTTGTCGAGATGCCCTTTCCAGCGCGCCGGGTTGTCGCCGTGCCGGTAGCCACGCACCGTGGCCCAATCGAGCACTGATTCCAGCCGGCCGCGCAATCTAGTGGCGGTTTCCGTCTTCGTGGTCCAGATGGGCTCAAGTACCTTGATGACGTGGGCCAAGGCGACATCGCGCACCTGCAGCTTGCCGATGATCGGAGAGGCATAGGTGTCGAGCGTGGCGGTCCACTGTGCGGCGTGCTTCGCGCTCTTCCACTCGTGGGATTTCGCCTCGATGAACTTGCGGGCTGCCTCGTCGAAAGTGACTTCCGCGCCGCGTTGTGCGGCTAGGGCGCTCCGGGCCGCGGCTCGCTCGGCGATCGGGTCGACCCCGTGCTCAATCTTCGCGCGGGCATCCCGGGCCTTCTCTCGGGCTTGGGCGAGGGTCACGTCGGGATAGCCGCCGAGCCCCATGTCGCGGCGCTTGCCGCCGATCATCGCGCGGAGCACCCAACTCCGCGCGCCCGACCGTAGCACCTGCAGTTGTAGCCCCGCCACCACGCCCACGGCGTAGAGGCCCGGCTTGGTCAGGCGCTGCACGGACAGGGCTGAGAGCTCCTTCGCCTTCTTCGGCATGGTCAATTCCTCGTATCCATCAGCACACCCAACATAAGGCGTGCAATCTGACGATACCATGTGATGCCATGCGAAACAACGAAGATGCCCCGTATTAGGCAATACAAGGCCGATCGGATGCCATTTGAAACGACCTGAAGTTCTATTCCAGCGGACACCCTCTCCGCCAAGAATTACCGAAAGACCCGCAAGATTGTCGATTCTGCGGGTCTTTCGCTTTTTTCTGTCGCCGCTTTCGCCAGGCAATCGAACGCCATGCGGGCGCGGGGGATTGACCGCGTTGGGCGCCAACCGCGCGGTGTTGTGGCTCGGCGACCCGGTCGGATCGATCGTCCGCCCTGTCGGCGACGTTCTCATCGCCTGCATGGGTGAGTGCGCCGAACCTCGATGCGCGAAAGCAAGGCGCTCTTGAATTGCCCCGAAATCCCCGCGGCGAAGCCGGCGGCGAACGACGAACTTTGACCGATGGGAGTCATGCACATGAACAATGCGAATCCTCCAACTCGCCTTGCCGGGGTGGTCGCGGCGCTGGTGGTGCTTTTGAGCGTTGGTGCCGCGCCGGCCTTTGCCGAGCGGCCGATGCAGGTTGATGATGCGGGCACCCCCGATCTCGGTGAGTTCGAGATCGAGGGGGGCTGGAGCCGCGAGGGCAAGGTGCGCGGCTGGGACATGGCGATCGGGTACGTGCCGGTCGAGAACCTCAAGGTCGAGCTCGGATTCGTCCGCGGCCGGGATCGTGCCGACGATCCGAATCCGACCTTTCGTGGCGCCGATGTCGGTCTGAAGTGGGTGCCGATCCAGGCCGATGTGGGGCTGTCGGCAGGTGTCGCGGTTGAGTACGGTCGCGTCCGCGTCGATGATCGTCAGGGCGGGAAGGGTACTGTGCGCGAGCGCGGTGTCTTGGCGCTGGTGAGCTGGGGCTTTGCCAGCGGGCAGGTTGCTCACCTGAATCTCGGCCGCGAGTGGGAGCGGGAGGGCGGCAAAACCGAGGCGGTCAATACCTGGGGGGTCGGTTTCGAGCAGCCTCTGGTCGAGCGCCTGCAGCTCACCCTGGAGGTCTTCGGCGCCGAGCATAGGGGGCCGAGTCGCCAGGTCGGTCTGCGCTACGAGATCGTCGAGGGCGTCAAGCTCTCGGGTGCCGTGGGGCGCGGCAACGACCAGACGCTCGCGAACGTCGGCGTAAGCTGGGAGTTCTGAGCGGGTCAGGCCGCTTCGGTCAGACGGCGGCGGTCGATCTGTCGCCGTCCGATCGCGCTTCGGCAGGGGTCGGCCAGGCCTTGAGGACGGCGGCGATCAGCGTCGCCAGCGGTATCGCGAAGAAGACGCCCCACAGGCCCCACAGGCCGCCGAAGATCAGCACCGCGGCGATGATCGCGACCGGATGCAGATCGACGACGCCCGAGAACAACACCGGCACCAGCACGTTGCCGTCGAGGAACTGGATCACCAGATAGGCGATCAGCACGTACCAGAAGGTCGGCTCGAGCCCGAACGCGAAGTATGCCACCGCCGCAACCGGAACCGTCACAACGGCTGCGCCGACATAGGGCACGATCACGGAGAGCCCCACCAACAGCGACAACAGCATCGCGTAGGGCAGTCCGAGCAGGACGAAAGCGACGAAGCTCACGCCCCAGACGATCAGGATCTCGATGAACTTGCCGCGGACGTAGTTGCCGATCCCGAGGTCGACGTCCGCCCAGACGCGGTTCACCAGGCTGCGCTCGCGGGGCAGGAACATCAGGAACCAGTCGATGATCTGCTTCTTGTCCTTGAGCATGAAGAACACCAGCAGCGGGACGAGCACGAGATAGACCAGAAAGGTCATCAGCTGCACGGCCGACGAGAGCGACATCAGCACCAGGCGCTGGCCGAAGGTCGTGAGGTTGTGCCGGATCGAACCGAGCAACTCGATGATCTGCTGCTCGGAGAACACCTGCGGATAGCGTTCGGGAAGCTGCAGCATCAAGGCCTGGGTCTTGGTGACGATGGCCGGCAGTTCGCGTGCGAACTGGCTCAGCTGGCCCGCGAGCAGCGGAAGCAGAAGCAGCATCATCGCAACGAACAGCGACAGGAACAGGATGAAGACTGCGATCACCGCCGGGAAGCGCGGCATGCCGTGGCGCTCGAGAAAGCCGATCGCGCCTTCGAGCAGGTAGGCGATGATGACGCTGGCGATCAGCGGCGCAAGCACGCGGCCGGCGAACAGCACGATGGCGAGCCCGATTACCAGCACCAGTGCGAGGATGACCACTTGAGGGTCGGAGAAGTGTCGCTCGAACCAGGCGCGCAGGTATCGGATCATGAGCTTTGTGGTGCGTGCCCAAGCGCTCGAGGCGCGGGCGTCATTCGGTCGGTCTCGGCCGTCATCACAGCTCGGCCATCGGCCCTATTATTCGCAATTGACGCTCGATAGACAATGCGAGTTCGCCCGCCGGTGCTGCCGGGGTCGAGTTGTCGTATCCTTGCGCCTCGTGCGGGGTAATCCGCGATGACGTGACCATGGTCGGTGCAAGGGAGCCGAAGACGATGAAACTCCAGCCTGTCATTCTTTCCGGCGGTTCCGGCACGCGCCTGTGGCCACTGTCGCGCGAGCAGTATCCCAAGCAACTGCTGCCGCTGGCAGGCGCCGACACGATGCTGCAGGAGACCGCGCTGCGGCTTGCGGGCTTCGCCGGCGGGCTGGAGGTCGCGGCCGAGCCGGTCGTCGTCTGCAACGAGGAGTATCGCTTCATCACCGCCGAGCAGTTGCGCGCGGCCGGCTGCGCGAGCAACCGCCTGATGCTCGAGCCGGTGGGGCGCAACACGGCGCCGGCGCTGACGCTCGCGGCGTTGCAGATCGAGCGTGACCAAGGCGACGCCCTGATGCTGGTGATGCCTGCCGACCACGTGATTCGCGATCGGGCGGCGTTTCATGCCGCCATTGCGGCGGGAGTGCCCGCTGCCCTCGACGGGGCGATGGTGACCTTCGGCATCGTGCCGGAGCGTGCCGAGACAGGGTACGGCTACATCCGCGCCGGCAACGAGGTTGCTGCCGGCGTGCGCAGCGTGCAGGCCTTCGTCGAGAAGCCCGACGCCGAGACTGCCGAGCGGTACGTGGCGAGCGGGGAGTACCTCTGGAACAGCGGCCTCTTCATGGTCAAGGCCTCGACCTGGCTCGCGGCGATCGCGCTATTCCGTGCGGACATCGCCGAAGCGTGCCGCAAGGCTCTCGAGAAGGCCTCGCAGGATGCCGACTTCATTCGCGTCGGGCGCGAGGCGTTTACCGCCTGTCCGTCCGATTCGATCGACTATGCGGTGATGGAACGGCTGGCGGCAAAGCCGGACTCGGGCATTGCGCCGCAGGTCGTGCCGATGTCGGTGGGCTGGTCCGACGTCGGGGCGTGGGATGCGTTGTGGGCCTTGGCAGACAAGGACGGCAGCGGCAATGTCGCGCGCGGCGACGTGATGTTCGAGGACGCACGCAATACACTGGCCTATGCGTCGGACCGCTTGGTCGCCTGTCTCGGGGTCGAGGATCTGGTCGTGGTGGAGACGCCCGACGCGGTCATGGTGGCGCATCGCGAGCGCACCCAGGACGTCAAGGCGATCGTCGCGCGGCTGCGCAGCGAGGGCCGTAGCCAGGCCACGGCGCACCGCAAGATTCATCGTCCGTGGGGGTTTTACGACTCGATCGACGCCGGGCCGCGCTTTCAGGTGAAGCGCATCGTGGTCAAGCCCGGTGCGTCACTCAGCCTGCAGATGCACCACCACCGCGCCGAACACTGGATCGTCGTGAGCGGCACCGCGCGGGTGACGCGCGGCGAGGAAAGTTTCCTGCTGAGCGAGAACCAGTCAACCTATATTCCGCTCGGCGTCACGCACCGGCTGGAGAACCCGGGCAAGGTCGCGCTGGAGATGATCGAGGTGCAGTCGGGCAGCTATCTCGGCGAGGACGACATCGTCCGCTTCGAGGACAGCTACGGGCGCGGCTGAGGCCGCGCTGCGCTTACCAGAGCTGCCACCAGGGCTTGCCGCTGCGCGGTCCGCCTGCCAGATACACGCTCTCGGGGAAGTTCAGCCTCAGCACGCGGTCGGCGTCGTCGCGCAATTCGGTCATGCCCAGTGCGTCGTAGCTGCGCACGAGCAGAACCAGGGCCTCTTCGGTGGCCGGTGCCCCGGGGTAATCGGTGATGGCGATCTGGGCGCGATTGATCGCCGCGACGTAGGCGCCACGCCGGAAGTAATAGCGCGCCACATGCACTTCATGCGCGGCCAGCGAATTCACGAGGTATTGCATGCGCTGGCGCGAATCGGCCGCGTAGCGGCTGTCCGGAAAGCGCGTGACCAGTTCCTTGAACGTGTCGAAGGACTCCTGCGCGCCCTTGGGGTCGCGCTCGGACAAGTCCTGGTTCGATAGCCCGCCCAGCAATCCGAGATCCTCGTTGAAGGTGGCCAGCCCCTTCAGATAGAACGCGTAGTCGACGTGCGGATGGTTCGGGTGGAGGCGGATGAAGCGTTCGGCTGCCGCGATGGCCAGCGCCGGCTCGTTCGACTTGTAGTGCGCGTAGGCCACCTCGAGTTGCGCCTGCTGGGCGAAGCGCCCATAGGGATAGTTCGCCTCGAGTCGCTCGAACAGCTTGATCGCTCGGTCGTAGGCGCCATCGTTCAGCGCATCCTTGGCCTCGGCATAGATCTTTTGCGCGCTCCAGCCCGCCGTCTCGTCGACCTGCCCGGGCAGCAACCCGCAGCCGGCGAGCAGCAGCGCACCGATTACCGCTAAACTTCGCAAGGTCGACCCAGCCATTTGAACCACTCTAGTGAATGAATTTTCGAATTATAGCGTAGCGGATCGATCCGGTTCCCGTCACGCCCTGACCATTCCCGACGACTGTGCCGGGCTGCGGGTCGACCAGGCCCTGGCGCGCTTGTTTCCGACCCATTCGCGCAGCCGCCTGCAGGGCTGGCTCAAGGACGGACGGGTGCGCGTCGACGGCCGCGAACTCACCGCCAAGCACAAGGTCTGGGGCGGCGAGGCGCTCAGCGTGGTCGAGCCGCCGGCGCCCGACGCGGCGAGCGACCTGCCCGAGGAGATTCCCCTCGGCATCGTCTACGAGGACGAGGCCATCCTCGTGCTCGACAAGCCTGCCGGCCTGGTGGTGCACCCCGGCAGCGGCAACTGGAGCGGCACGCTGCTCAATGCCGTGCTCCACCACGCGCCCGTGCTTGCCGGCGTACCCCGTGCCGGCATCGTGCACCGGCTGGACAAGGACACGAGCGGGCTGATGGTGGTCGCGAAGACGCTTGAAGCCCAGACGGCGCTCGTCCGCCAGATGCAGGCGCGCAGCGTGCGTCGCCATTATCTCGCCGTCGTGCACGGCGCCCCGCCCGTCCAGGGGCGCGTGGATGCGCCCATCGGGCGCCATCCCACACAGCGCACGCGCATGGCCGTGGTGTCGTCGGGAAGGAGTGCCGTGACGCACTTCGCCCTGCTCGAACGCTTCGCACAGGCCGCCCTGGTGGAATGTCGGCTCGAGACGGGCCGCACGCACCAGATCAGGGTGCATATGGCGCACGCCGGACATCCCCTGGTCGGCGATCCGACCTACGGCTTGCGGCGCTGTTCCGATCCGATCCTCGCCGCCTTTCCGCGCCAGGCGCTGCATGCCTTCTTCCTCGGCCTGCGGCATCCATTCTCGGGTGCGGAGCTGGGCTGGAATGCGCCGATTCCGGCCGATCTCGAGGCCTTGCTCGGGCAGTTGCGCATGGCTGGGGCGGGCTGATGCAAGTCGACTGGATCGTCCCGGACTGGCGCGCACCCGCTGCCGTGCGGGCGCTGGTCACCACCCGCCATGGCGGTGTGAGCGAAGGTGTTTATTCCAGCCTCAACCTCGGCCTGCACGTCGGCGACGACCCGGAGCGCGTCGCGCACAATCGGGCGATCGTGCGCGCGAAGCTGCCGGCCGAGCCCCTCTGGCTCGAGCAGGTGCATGGCACCACGGTGGTGGCTGCCGACGAGGCGGCCGGAGCGGTGCCCCGTGCGGATGCCGCCGTGGCACGCGCGCCCGGCGTCGTCTGTGCGGTCATGACCGCCGATTGCCTGCCCATCCTGCTCTGCGATCGCGCCGGCACGGTGGTGGCCGCTGCCCACGCCGGCTGGCGCGGTCTGGCGGCGGGTGTTGTCGAGGCGACGGTTGCGCGCATGGGCGTGCCGGCATCGGCGCTCATGGCCTGGCTCGGCCCGGCGATCGGGCCGCGTGCCTTCGAGGTCGGGGCGGAGGTGCGCGAAGCCTTCGTCGCGATCGATCGCGCGGCCAGCGAAGCCTTCGTCCCTGCCGCGAAGGCCGAAAAATGGCTGGCCGATCTGGATCGGCTCGCACGCCTTCGGCTTGCGCGGCTCGGCGTCACGGCCGTGAGCGGAGGCGGGGCATGTACGTTCGAAGACGCGGACAGGTTCTTCTCGTATCGCCGCGACGGGGCGACTGGCCGATCTGCGTCGCTGATCTGGCTCGCGGGTCGCTCTTGAACCGGGCGGTGTGGGCGAGCACCCAGGCTTCCCGGCCGTGGATGAGCGTCCCGACGGACCGTCGCGGCTTAGGCGATGCGGCTAAGGCTATTGATCCTGACCCGATTCGGCTCTATCGTTCGAGCTGTTGCCTTCGTCGCGTGCGCGCCGCGCGGCGTTGCGCCGGCGCGCAGGCGTGCCGAACAACCACAAGAACAGGGAAAGCGGAGCAATGCCCCAAAACACGAGAGTGAGTGCGCCTGCGGCCAGCGTCGGTTTGGCGGCGGCGACGATCACGACGACGTACAGCCAGGCGATTGCGATCACATACATGGGCGGGAATTCTACCGGCTGGCGGAGCGCCTTGCTCGCCGCGCTGCGGGTTTCGCCCCAATGCCTTTGAAGATGCCGGGCTGCGGCGCATGTCGCCGCAGCCTTGCACAAGGCTGCCTCAGGAGGGCCGATGTCTGACTTGAACGACCATCAATCCGGTGCTGCGCTGCAGGGCATGCTGCAGATCGGGCAAACGATGGCGAAAAACTTCTTCGAGATGGTGGCCAAGCAACATGCCGCGATCAAGGACCGCGGTGGCGCAGCCCTGCCGAGCGTGCCGCTGCCCGAGCCGGACGAACTCTCGGCGATCCAGAAGCGTTTTGCCGAGCAGCATGCCGCGTTGTGGTCGGCGATGCTCGACGGCCCCGCTGCCGAAAAGCGTCAGCCGGTGGTCGCGCCTGAGCCGGGCGACCGCCGTTTCACGGCGCCCGAGTGGGCGGAGAGCCCGATCTACGATTACATCCGCCAGGCCTACCTGGTCAACGCGAACTATCTCAAGCAGGTTTCCGACGCGCTGCCGATTGCCGACGGACAGGCAAAATCGCGGTTGCAATTCTTGACGCGGCAGTATCTCGACGCGCTTGCGCCGTCGAATTTCGCAGCGACCAATCCGGAATTCGTCAAAGCTGCGCTCGAGAGCAAGGGCGAGAGCATCACGCGAGGCATACAGAACCTGCTTGCGGATCTCGAGAAGGGCCGCATCTCGATGACCGACGACGCGGCCTTCGAGGTCGGCCGCAACCTGGCGATCACGCCCGGTGCGGTGATCCACGAAAACCGCCTGATGCAGCTGATCCAGTACGCGCCGCTCACCGACAAGGTCGCGCAGAAGCCGCTGCTGATCGTCCCGCCCTGCATCAACAAGTTCTACATCATGGACTTGCAGCCCGAGAACTCGCTCGTGCGCTTCATCGTCGAGCAGGGCTTCACCGTGTTCCTGGTGTCGTGGAAGAACGCGGGGCCGGCCGAGTCGACCTGCACCTGGGACGATTACCTCGAACTGGGCCCGCTCGCCGCGCTCGACGTGGTGCGTGCGGTGACCCGTGTCGCAAAGCCGAATGTGCTCGGTTTCTGTGTCGGTGGCACCATCCTCAGTTCGGCGCTGGCCGTCGCGCGGGCGCGTGGCGAGGATCCGGTCGAGAGCGTCACCCTGATGACGACGCTGCTCGACTTTGCCGAGGCGGGCGAGCTCGGTTGCCTGGTCGACGAGGCGAGCGTCGCCGCGCGCGAAGCCTCGATCGGCAAGGGTGGGCTGCTCAAGGGCCAGGAGCTGGCGAACGTTTTCTCGGCCCTGCGCGCGAACGACCTGATCTGGCAGTACGTGGTCGGCAATTACCTCAAGGGCAACAAGCCGCAGCCCTTCGACCTGCTGTACTGGAACTCCGACAGCACCAATCTGCCGGGTCCGTTCCTCGCCTGGTACTTGCGCAACATGTACCTGGAGAACAACCTGCGCGTGCCCGGCAAGCTCAAGATGCTGGGCGCCAAGGTCGATCTCGGCAAGATCGCTGCGCCGGCGTACCTGCTGGCGGCGCGCGAGGATCACATCGTGCCGTGGAAGAGCGCCTACATGGCGCGGGGGGTGCTTGGGGGCGAGACGACTTTCGTGCTCGCCGCAAGCGGTCACATCGCCGGTGCGATCAACCCGGCGTCGAAGAATCGCCGCAGCTTCTGGGTGAGCGATTCGACGGTGGCCGATCCCGACGAATGGCTGGAGTCGGCCGAGGAGAAACCGGGAAGCTGGTGGCGCGACTGGATCGAGTGGCTGAAGCCCTACGGCGGCAAGCAGGTCGCTGCCCGTGGCCGACTCGGCAACGCCCGCTACAAACCCACCGAACCTGCGCCGGGCCGCTACGTAAAGGAGCGTTCCTGAACATCGCAGTCGTGCAGGGCACGCTTTGCACAGGGCGGCGAATACGGGGGGCGCCGCCGGAAGATGCGAGAACCCTTCGAGAGATGAAACGGGAGAGGAGGTTACAACATGGCTAGAGTGGCACTGGTAACAGGCGGCATGGGCGGTCTGGGCGAAGCGATCTGCATCAAGCTCGCAGCGCTCGGCTACAAGGTCGTCACCACGCATTCGCCCGGCAACACCAAGGCGCAGGAATGGCTGCAAAGCATGAATAACATGGGGTACGGCTTCAAGGCCTTCCCCTGCGATGTCGCCGATTTCGACAGCTGCAAGGCCTGCGTCGAGGAGGTGGTCAAGGCAGTCGGTCCGATCGACGTGCTGGTCAACAACGCCGGCATCACCCGCGACATGACTTTCCGCAAGATGACCAAGGCCGATTGGGATGCCGTGGTCAGCACCAACCTCGACAGCGTCTTCAACATGACCAAGCAGGTCATGGACGGCATGGTCGAGCGCAAGTGGGGCCGCGTCATCAACGTCTCGTCGGTGAATGGCCAGAAAGGGGCCTTCGGCCAGACCAACTACTCGGCGGCCAAGGCCGGGATGCATGGTTTCACCAAGGCGCTGGCGCTGGAAGTCGCGCGCAGCGGCGTGACGGTCAACACCATCTCGCCGGGCTACATCGGCACCAAGATGGTGATGGCGATTCCGCAAGAGATTCTCGATTCGAAGATTCTGCCGCAGATCCCCATCGGACGACTGGGCAAGCCGGAAGAGATCGCCGGGCTTGTCGCCTATCTCTCGTCGGACGAGGCGGCCTTCGTCACCGGGGCCAACATCTCGATCAACGGCGGGCAGCACATGTTCTGAGCGGACTTCCGCTCGTCGGCCCAGCGGCGCCTTCGGGCGCCGTTGTTTTTTGCGTTGCAACATCCCTAGCCGAAAGAGGTTATACTCCGCAACGCGAGAGGAGCCGGGCGATTCAACGTCGCTTCGGTATGGCCGGTCGTGCCGAGTGGTGCGCCGCGCAAAGCCTTGAATGACAACACTGCTGCAAGAGGATCGCAAAATGTCCCAGAAAGTCGCACTCGTCACCGGCGCCATGGGTGGTCTTGGCACCGCAATTTGTCAGGCGCTGGCCCAGGACGGCTTCAAGGTCGTCGCCAACTGCCTGCCGAACTTCCCCGAAAGAGATGCGTGGCTCGCGCAGCAGGAAGTCGCCGGCTTCAACTTCCTCGCCGCCGAGGGCGACGTCTCCGACTACGAGTCCTGTCGCGCAATGGTGGCCAAGGTCGAGGCCGAAGCAGGCCCGATCGATGTGCTGGTGAACAACGCCGGCATCACCCGCGACAAGTTCTTCCCCAAGATGGAAAAGGCCCAGTGGGACGCGGTGATGAACACCAATCTCAACAGCCTGTTCAACGTCACCCATCACGTCTCCGCCAAGATGGCCGAGCGCGGCTGGGGCCGCATCATCAACATCTCCTCGGTCAATGGCGTCAAGGGTCAGGCGGGTCAGACCAACTACTCGACGGCCAAGGCTGGCGTGCTCGGCTTCACCAAGGCGCTCGCTTCGGAACTGGCGACCAAGGGCGTGACGGTCAACGCGATCGCTCCGGGCTACATCGGCACCGACATGGTGATGGCGATCCGCGACGACATCCGTCAGGGCATCATCGACACGATTCCCATGAAGCGTCTCGGCAAGCCGGAAGAAATCGGCGCGCTGTGCGGCTTCCTCGCCTCCGAGATGGCCGGCTACATCACCGGCGCAACCATCAACATCAACGGCGGCCTGCACATGTGCTGATGCAGCACGAAACGGGTGCTGCCGATCTCCAGACCCCGCCCGGCGCGGGGTTTTTTCTTTCGCGGCGCGGTATAATCGCGCGATAACAGGGCGGCCCGACCGCTACTCAGGAGATGATGGAAGATGGCCGAAAAGATCCGCTTGATCAAGAAGTACCCGAACCGCCGGCTCTACGACACGCGGACCAGTTCGTACATCACCCTGGCCGATGTGAAGGAGCTGGTGCTGGCGCGCGACGAGTTCAAGGTTGTCGACGCCAAGACCGGCGATGACCTCACGCGCAGCATCCTCCTGCAGATCATCCTCGAGGAGGAGACGTGCGGGGCGCCGATGTTCACCAGCGATCTGCTCTCCCACATGATCCGCTTCTACGGCAACGCGACCCAGGGAATGATGGGCAAGTACCTGGAAAGCAACATCACGGCCTTCACCGAGATGCAGGCCAAGCTCCAGGACCAGGCCCGGACGATCTACGGTGAGAACAGCCCGATCAGTCAGGACTTGTGGGCGCAGTTCCTGAATTTCCAGGGGCCGGCGCTGCAGAGCGTGATGGGCTCCTACGTCGAGCAGAGCAAGAAGATGTTCGACCAGATGCAGGAGCAGATCGAGAGCCAGACGCGCAACATGTTCCATGGCTTTCCGTTTCCCAAGTACGCACCCGCCGGCCGTGCCGACCAGGCCGCTGCAGGCGAGCCGGGCAAGTCGCCCGCCGAGCCGGCCAAGCCGCCCGCCGAGTCGCCCGCCAAGCCCGGTGGCAAGGCGAGCCGTTCGACCGAAAGCAAATAATCGAAAGCCCGGACCCCGACGGGGTCACGGCGCTTCGCCATTCCCCCTTCGGAGCACATGAATCCGTCCATGAAACAGCGCGTCCCGCGCGTCGGCTTCGTATCCCTCGGCTGCCCCAAGGCAACCGTGGATTCGGAGCACATCCTCACCCGCCTGCGCGGCGAGGGCTACGAGATCTCCGGCGACTATGACGATGCGGATCTCGTCGTCGTCAACACCTGCGGCTTCATCGATGCCGCGGTCGAGGAGTCGCTCGACGCCATCGGCGAGGCACTCGCCGAGAACGGCAAGGTGATCGTCACAGGCTGCCTCGGAGCGAAGGAGGGGGTGGTCACGTCCGCTCATCCGCAGGTGTTGGCCGTGACCGGGCCGCACGCCACCGACGAAGTGATGCAGGCGATCCACCAGCATCTGCCGAGGCCGCACGACCCCTTCACCGATCTGGTGCCGCCGCAAGGCGTGCGCCTGACACCGGGCCACTTCGCCTACCTGAAGATCTCCGAAGGCTGCAACCACCGCTGCAGCTTCTGCATCATCCCGTCGCTGCGCGGCGATTTGGTGAGTCGCCCCATTCACGAGGTGATGCGCGAAGCCGAGGCGCTCGTCGATGCCGGCGTCAAGGAAATCCTCGTGATCTCCCAGGACACCAGCGCCTACGGGGTGGACGTCAAGTACCGGACCGGATTCTGGGACGGGCGACCACTCAAGACGCGTCTGCTCGATCTGGCGACCGCGCTCGGCGAACTCGGCGTGTGGGTGCGGCTGCACTATGTCTATCCCTATCCGAGCGTCGACGAGCTGATTCCGCTGATGGCCGAAGGCAAGATCCTGCCCTACCTGGACGTGCCTTTCCAGCATGCGAGCCCGCGCATCCTCAAGGCGATGCGGCGGCCCGCGGCGACCGAGAACGTGCTCGAGCGGATCCGCAAGTGGCGTAGCATCTGCCCCGACCTGACGATTCGCTCGACCTTCATCACCGGCTTTCCAGGCGAAACCGAAGAGGACTTCGAGCAATTGCTCAACTTCCTCGACGAGGCGCGGCTCGACCGAGTCGGAGCCTTCGCCTATTCGCCGGTCGATGGCGCTGCGGCCAACGCGCTGGCGGATCCGGTGCCCGACGACGTGCGGGAAGAGCGGCGGATGCGGCTGATGGCCTTCCAGGAGGACATCTCGACCGAACGGCTCGAGCGCTGGATCGACCGCGAGATGACGGTGTTGGTCGATCACGTCGATGAGGAGGGTGCGCTCGCACGCTCCTGCGCCGATGCGCCCGATATCGACGGGTTGGTGGTGATTCCCGACGGCGAGCAGCTCGAGCCCGGCGAGTTCGTGCGGGTGCGCATCACCGACTGCGACGTGCACGACTTGTACGCCGAGCCGATTGGCTGATCCGGGCGGGCCTGGCGCCGCTCGGAGTCGGGCCAGGGCGACGGCACCAATCCTGCGCCGGCCGGTCGACGTGAAGGCGGCTGGGCAGCCGGCGCTAGCACTTGACCGTGCGCAGTGTCCGGCGTGGGTGTCCGCGCAGGGTCGTTCCCGAATTCGGTTCTACAGCGAGGATCAGTCCTGATGTACGAGTCGACGCCTCTGGCCAAACCCGACGGTAGCCCCGTGATCGGCATTGCGCTCGGCAGCGGCGCTGCACGCGGCTGGGCGCACATCGGTGTGCTGCAGGGACTCGCCCAGCACGGAATCCGGCCCGACGTCGTGTGCGGTTGCTCGATCGGCGCACTGGTCGGCGCGGCTCTGGTGTCGGGCAAGAGCGAGGAGCTTGCGGAGTGGGTGCAGTCGCTCGCCTGGCCGGACGTCGTCGGATTGCTCGATATCAGCCTGAAGGGTGGCCTGATTCACGGCGACCGGGTCGTGCAGTACTGCGCCCGCAATTTCTTCGCAGCGGATTTTTCCGAGTTGGCGAAACCGTTCGCCTGTGTGGCGACCGAGTTGTCGACCGGACGTGAAGTCTGGCTGCGCGAGGGCAGCGTGGCCGATGCGGTCCGGGCCTCGATCGCCTTGCCGGGCTTGTTCTCGCCGGTCCTGCGCAATGGGCGCGTGCTCGTCGATGGCGGACTGGTCAATCCGGTGCCGGTGTCCCTGTGCCGTGCGCTCGGTGCCGATATCGTCATCGCTGTCGAACTCGGTTCGGGCATGGTGGGTCGGGCCTTGCAGAAGGAGGGCAAGCTTGCTGCCGATGCGAGCCTGCCGTGGGCCCAGCGGGTGCTGAGCGCAATCGGCCTTGCGGCGTCGCCGGAGCAGGATGAAGCGGGCAACGAGTTGCCCGCGCTCACCGATGTCCTGACGAGCAGCATCAACATCATGCAGATGCGCATCGCCCGCAGTCGTCTGGCCGGCGAGCCGGCAGATGTGCTGATCTCGCCGCGGGTCGCGCACCTCGGGATGATGGAGTTCCACCGGGCCGCCGATGCGATCGCGGCGGGACGCACCGCGGTCGAGCATGCCGGGCCGGGCCTTCGCCAGTTGCTGGGAAAGGAGCAGTGAGCATGGAGGTCGATCGGACTTTTCTCGAACGGCTGGCTGCCACGGTCGGCGCAGACCGGGTACTCGTGCAGGCGCCGGAGATGGCGCCCCATCTCACCGACTGGCGCGGCCGTTACACGGGCGATGCCCTCGCGGTGGTGCAGCCGGCCGAAAGCCGCGAGGTCTCGGAACTCGTCAAGATCTGCACGGCTGCCGGCGTCGCCATCGTTCCACAGGGCGGCAACACCGGCCTGTGCGGCGGCGCCACGCCCTTGCCCGGGGCGCGCGCCATCGTGCTGAGCCTTGCCCGTCTGAACCGAATCCGCGCGCTCGATGCGGACAACAACACCGTCACGGCGGAAGCCGGCTGCACCCTCGCTGCGGTCCAGCAGGCGGCGGCTGGCGCACAGCGGCTCTTTCCGCTGTCGCTCGCCTCCGAAGGCAGCTGCCAGATCGGCGGCAACCTCTCGACCAATGCGGGCGGCATCCATGTGCTGCGTTACGGCAACATGCGCGATCTCGTGCTGGGCCTCGAGGTGGTGCTGCCCGACGGCCGCATCTGGGACGGTCTGAAGGCGCTGCGCAAGGACAATACGGGTTACGACCTGAAGCAGCTTTTCATCGGCGCCGAGGGGACGCTCGGCATCATCACCGCAGCCGTGCTCAAGCTCTTTCAGCAGCCGCGCTCGCGTGCGACCGCCTGGGTGGCGTTGCCCGATCCGGCGGCGGCCGTGGCCTTGCTCGGCCGCCTCCAGGCCGAGTGCGGCGATCGCGTCAGCGCCTTCGAGATCGTCGGGCGCGAGGCGCTCGCGCTGGTGCTCGAGCACATGCCGGCCGCGCGCGATCCGCTCCCGCAGCGGCACGAATGGTCGGTCGTCGTAGAACTCACCGATACGCTCGCAGACGCGCGCCTCGACGCCATGCTCGAGGACGCGCTCGGCGCCGCGATCGAGTCCGGCCTCGCGCTCGACGCCACGATCGCCGGCAGCATCGCCCAGGCGGCGGCACTGTGGGCGCTTCGGGAGGATATCTCCGAGGCGCAACGCATCGAGGGCGTCAGCATCAAGCACGACATCTCGGTGCCGGTGAGCGCGATTCCGGAGTTTCTCGAACGCGCGCGCACCGAGCTGCTCGGGCGCTGGCCCGACGCCCGCATCGTCGCCTTCGGCCACATCGGCGACGGTAACCTGCACTACAACCTGTCGAAGCCCGACGCGCTCGCCAACAAGGATTTCATCGCACTCACGCCCGAAGTGAATCGCGTCGTGCACGATCTCGTGGGCGCCCTGGGCGGCTCGATCTCGGCCGAGCACGGGCTGGGGCAACTCAAGCGCGACGAGATCGTGCGCTACAAGCCCGAGGTGGCGCTCGACCTCATGCGCACGATCAAGCGCGCCTTCGATCCAGCCGGGTTGATGAACCCGGGCAAGGTCCTTTGAGTCACGCCCGATCGTCGTTCTGACGCGCTCGACGCAGGTGATCGCTGGCCGGACGGGATGGGTGCGGGATGGGTATTTACAGGCCCGGCAGGTCGCCCTATAATGCGCGCTCTTTTGCGGTTGGGGGTATAGCTCAGCTGGGAGAGCGCTTGCATGGCATGCAAGAGGTCAGCG
>JARFTX010000086.1:3879-8634 GCA_029289265.1 Gammaproteobacteria bacterium | reverse complement strand
CGGCGAGCGTCCCGAGGAGGTCGCGCGCCTCGTGGCACAGCAGCGACATCGTGCACCCGCCGCAGCCGCCGGACTGGAGCCAGAGCAGATTCATCGCACACCTCCCGTTCCGGACCGACCGGCCCTACGCAAGGACGCGCCGCCGAAATCGGCCGGCCCAGTGCACGGCCAGTTCGCCTTGCGCCTCGCGCATCGTTCGTCGATGGGGCAGCACCTGCCTGACTCGATCATTGCACCGCCCCTCCGTCGAGCCCGTAGCGGGCGAGCTTGCTGCGCAGGCCGACCCGCGAGAGGCCCAGTTCCTGCGCCGCGCGGGTCTTGTTCCAGCGGTGGCGGATCAGGCTCGCCTTGACGATCCTGGCCTCGAGCGCCTCGAGCCGGCTCTTGAGGTCGCCGTCGAGGCCGGCGAGCAGCGCCAGCTCGGGCTCCTGATGGTCCTCGGCGGCGTGGAGCACGCGCGGCGACAGGTGCGCGGCGGAGAGCCGCGGCCCGTCGGCAAGCGCGACCATGCGCAGCACCTCGTTGCGCAGCTCGCGCACGTTGCCGGGCCAGCGGTAGGCGGCGAGGCAGGCGAGCAGGTCGGCGCCGAGCGGCTCGAAGGTGCGCCCGAGCGTGTGCTCCAGCGTCGACACGAAGTGCTGCGCGATCAGCGCCACGTCCATCGGCCGCTCGCGCAGCGGCGGCACCGCGATCGTGATCGCCGCGAGCCGGTAGTAGAGATCCTCGCGAAAGCGCCCGGCGCGCACGTCGGCCTCGAGGTCGCGGTTGGTCGCGGCGACGACGCGGGCATCGACCGCGACCGGGCGCGCCGCGCCGACCGGGCGCACCTCGCCTTCCTGCAGCACGCGCAGCAGCTTGACCTGGAACGCCGCCGAGGTCTCGCCGATCTCGTCGAGCAGGATCGAGCCGCCGTCGGCCTGGCGGAACAGGCCCTCGCGGTCCTCGTGGGCGCCGGTGTAGGCGCCGCGGCGCACGCCGAAGAGCTCGGACTCGAGCAGCGTGTCGGGCACCGCCCCGCAGTTCTCGACCACGAAGGCCCGCTCGGCGCGCGCGCTGCCGTAGTGGAGCGCGCGCGCGAGCAGCTCCTTGCCGGTGCCGGACTCGCCGGTGAGCAGCACCGGGATGTCGAAGGCGGCGACCTTGTCGACCAGCGCGCAGATCGCGTTCATCGGCGAGCCCGGCGCGCGCAGCAGCGCCCCGGCGCCGAAACGCGCGCGTGCCGCCTCCTTCTTGCCGGCGACACGCTGGCGCAGCACCGGCTGGGCGACCTTGAGGTCGAGCGTGAGGCGCTGGTTCTCGGCCTGCAGCCGGTGCAGCTCGGCCGCCGAGCGCAGCGCGAGCAGGAGCTGCTCGGGCTGCCAGGGCTTGAGCAGGTACTGGTAGATGCCGCCGTCGTTGATGCCGGCGATGATGTCCTCGGAGTCGGTGTAGCCGGAGATGATGAGCCGCACCGCATCGGGCCAGCGCTCGCGCACCTCGCGCAAGAGCTGCACGCCGGAGGTGCCGGGCATGCGCTGGTCGCACAGCACGATCTGGATCCACTCGCGCTCGAGCACGGTGAGCGCCTCGGCGGCCGAGGCGGCGGTGAACACCTCGAAGTCGTCCTCGAGCGTGCGGCGGATCGCCTCCTGGGAGCGGATCTCGTCGTCGACGACGAGCACGGTGGGGAGCGTTCGGGTCATGGTGCGAGCGTGACGGCGGTCGGCGTTCGATGGGTCCGGTTCTTGGTCGCCGGCGGCGGATGGTCGCGGGCGACGGTGACAGGCATTGTGTCCCGAAGGCTCACTGCCCGACTCCGGCCGGCTCCGGCACGCGCCAGCCGAGTTCGCGGTGGCGGGCGAGATGGCGCGGCGTCCACGAATGCGGGCTCTTCAGCACGAAATGGTAGCGCGCGACGTGATAGCTCGGGTCGAAGCCGTAGAAATTGCGCCGCATCGCGGCGAGCTCCTCGGCGCGGTAGGCGGCGAGCGGCTTGGCGGCCTCGTCCTCGGCGCGGCGCCGCGCCTTCTCGGCGATGCGCGCGGCCAGCTCCGGATCGGTCGCGAGCACGGCGGCGCGCTGCGCCAACTCGGCGTCGAAGCCGGCGCGGTCGGCGCCGAACGCCGCGTCGACCAGGCCCACGGCTTCGGCCTCGCGCGCGCGCAGCGGCAGGCGGTTCGCCATGACGCGGCGGCCGGCGTCGGCGCCGACGCGGCGCGGCAGCAGGTAGGTCCAGTACTCGGAGCCGAACAGGTTGCCCATGTTCTTGTAGTGCGGGTTCAGCACCACCGACTCGCGCGCCCACACCAGGTCCGCGGCGAGCGCGAGGAAGCAGCCGCCGGCACCGGCGTTGCCACGCAGCGCGGCGACGGTGAGGCGATCGGTGAGCGTGATGAGCGCGAGGCAGACGTCGTCGATCGCGTTGATGTTGCCCCACGACTCATCGGCCGGCGAGGCCGCCGCCTCGATGGTGTTGAGGTGGATGCCGTTCGACCAGAAGTCGCGCCCGCCCTCGAGCACCAGCACGCGGGTCGGGCGGGTGCGGGCGAAGTCGATTGCCGCGACGAGCCGTTCGCACTGCGCGGTCGACATCGCGCCGTTGTAGAAGTCGAAGGCGAGAAAGCCGACCGCGCCGTCGGCGCTCTCGCGGTAGGCGAGTTCGCTCCAGCCGAGGTCGTCCGCGGCGCGCGCAAGCGGCGGTCGTCGGTCGGGACCGTGTGGGCGCTCGTCGTGCTCGGCCCCCGCGTGCATGAGCGGCGCATCGAGCACGGGCAGCCCCGCCGCCTCGGCGGCGAAGGCGAGCGTGGCGGGTAGCTTGAAACGGTGCTCACCGTCGCCGCGCTTGACGTGGCCGATCCACAGCGCACCGTCGCGCGTTACCCGCAGCAGCGCGCCGTCGCGGCGAGCGAGCACCGCTCCGGGGGCCGCGACACGGCCTGTCGCGGCCACGGCCTCGGCGAGTTCACCGGCGGTCGCCGCATGCGCGTCGAAGAGGTGGCAGGGCACCTCGAAGAGCGTGTCGGCGACGCCCGGAAAGCCGTCGGCGGCACGGATTCTCGCCAGCACCACGGCGGTCGCGTCGCGCTCCCAGTCGATCGCGCGGTCGCGCTGCGTCATCGATCGGTGCAGCGCGCCGGTGGTGCCCGGCGCGGCGCGGGCGAGCCACTCGGCGAGCGGCGTCGGCGCCCAAGCACCGGCCCGCCAGGCCGGCACGCGGGCGAGCGCCGCGCGCACGGCGGCAAGCGCAGCCCCCGTGACCTCGTCGCGGTAGAGGCTCGCCTTGGTCGCCTCGCGCAGCGCGAAGCGCTCGGTCGCCCACACCGGCCCGGCGTCCATCTCCGCCTCGGCCTGCAGCACCGTGACACCCCACTCGCGCGCGCCGCGCTGAATCGCCCAGTCGAGCGCCGAGGGCCCGCGGTCGCCGACGATGCCGGGGTGCACGATCAGCACCAGGTGGCGCGACCAGATCGACTCGGGCACCGCGCGCTTGAGAAAGGGCGCGACGACGACGTCCGGCCGGAACAGCGCGACCGCCTCCTCGGCGACCGCATTGGCGATGTCGAACTCGACCGAGAGCTGGTGGCCGTCGGCGGCGAGCTCGGCGAACAGCCGCTGGGTGAGACCGTTGAAGCTGTGGGTAAGGAGCAGGATGCGCATCAAGTAATGCTCGCAAACTATGGCCTGATGTCGGGCCTCAATTAGCAGGTCCCTTCCCCTTCAAGGGGAGGGAGCCATCCCATCCACGAAACCGCGATCAGCCTTCGACTCACAAGCCTTCGATCCCAGTCAGCAAATCCGCGGCAGCTGCTCGCCCGAGAGCCAGTCGAGCATGCGCCGACCGCCGAAGCCGGTGCGGATCTGGACGAAGCGGTTGGGGTCGGGGGTGACGGTGCCGATGCGTGCGGCGCGGGCGCCGAGCGGATGCGCCCGCATCGCGGCGAGCAGCCGCTCGGCGTCGGCCGCGGCGCAGACCGCGACGAGCTTGCCCTCGTTGGCGACATAGAGCGGGTCGAGCCCGAGCAGCTCGCAGGCGGCCTCGACCTGAGGCGCGACGGGAATCGCGGTCTCGTCGAGCTCCATGCCGACGCCGGACTGCGCGGCGATCTCGTTCAGCGTCGTCGCCAGCCCCCCGCGGGTCGGGTCGCGCAGCACCCGCAGCGCCGGCACGGCGGCGAGCATCGCCTCGACCAGGCCGGTGAGCGCCGCGGTGTCGGAGACGATCTCGGAGTCGAAGGCGAGCGACTCGCGCGTTGCCATGATCGCCATGCCGTGGTCGCCGAGCGTGCCGGAGACGAGGATCGCATCGCCGGGCCGCGCGTTCGCCCCGCCCAGCTCACGCCCGGCCGGCAGCGCGCCGATGCCGGTGGTGGTGATGAAGACGCCGTCGCCCTTGCCCTGCTCGACCACCTTGGTGTCGCCGGTGACGACGGCCACGCCCGCCTCGCGCGCCGCAGCGGCCATCGACGCGACGATGCGCGCGAGCTCGCCGAGCGCGAAGCCCTCCTCGAGCACGAAGCTCGCGGCGAGATAGAGCGGGCGCGCGCCCATCACCGCGAGGTCGTTCACGGTGCCGTGCACCGACAGGCAGCCGATGTCGCCGCCGGGAAAGAACAAGGGGCTGACGACGTGGGCGTCGGTCGCGACCACCAGGCGCTCGCCGGGCGCGGGCGCCGGCAGCACCGCGCCGTCGTCGCCGCGCGCGAGATGCTCGTTGGCGAAGGCCGCGGCGAAGAGCTCGTCGATCAGCTGCGCCATCGCCCGGCCGCCGGCGCCGTG
>JARFTX010000086.1:0-3779 GCA_029289265.1 Gammaproteobacteria bacterium | reverse complement strand
CGGAAGCGCCCGTAGTTGTAGTGCGCCGCGCAGGCGCCCTCGGACGACACCATGCACGAGCCCATCGGGTTCTCGGGCGTGCACACGGTGCCGAACAGCTTGCAATCGGTCGGCGTCTTGATGCCGCGCAGGATCGCGCCGCAGTCGCAGGCGCGGTTGTCCGGCACCGGACGGTAGTCGAGGCCGAACTTCGCTTCGGCGTCCCAGGCCGCGTACGGCGCACGGATGCGCAGCGCCGAGTACGGCACCTCGCGCAGGCCCCGCCACTCGAAGCTGCGGCGCAGCTCGAAGACCTCGGACACCAGCGCCTGCGCCTTGAGGTTGCCGTCGGGCGTGACCGCGCGGGTGAACTCGTTCTCGACCTCGGCGCGACCCTCGTTCACCTGGCGGATCAGCATGCGGATCGCCTGCATCACGTCGAGCGGCTCGAAGCCGGCGATCACCACCGGCTTGCGGTACTCCTCGGCGAAGAAGGCGTAGGGGCGGCTGCCGATGATGGTCGACACGTGGGCCGGGCCGATGAAGCCGTCGAGCGGCACGGTGCCGAGCTCGCGTACCTCGGGCGACTCGAGGATGGTGAGGATCGCCGACGGCGTGAGCACGTGGTTCGCCAGCACGCTGAAGTTGGCGAGCGCCGCGGCGCGCGCCTCGCGCAGCACCAGCGCGGTCGGCGGGGTGGTGGTCTCGAAGCCGATCGCGAAGAACACGACCTCGCGCTCGGGGTGCTTCCGCGCCAGCGCGAGCGCGTCGGCCGCCGAGTACACCATGCGGATGTCGGCGCCGCGCGCGCGGGCCTTCAGCAGCGACAGGCCGTCGGAGGCGGGCACCCGCAGGCAGTCGCCGTAGGTGCACAGCGTCACCTCGGGGCGGGCGAGCGCGAGCCGGACCGCCATGTCGATGCGGCCGATCGGCAGCACGCACACCGGACAGCCGGGCCCGTGGATCATGCGCACGTTGGCGGGCAAGAGGTCGGCCACACCGTAGCGCGAGATCGCGTGGGTGTGGCCGCCGCAGAACTCCATGAAGGCGTAGCGCCGGCCGGGGTCGGCCTCGCGCGCGATCGCCGCGGCGAGCTTGGCGGCGAGCGCGCCGTCGCGGAATTCGTCGACGTACTTCATGCGGCCCGATCCAGCGGTGGCGGCATCGCGCCCATCGCCGTTTCATCGGCGGTCATCACATCGCCGGCGCTCGCATTGCCCGTGGCGGACGCCACGGCATCCACGTTGGTGCCGGACGCGTCGTCGACGGGCGCGACTCCAGCGGCCACGCCTACCCCGGCCGCCGCTTGCGCGTCGACCTCGCTACCGTCGTCGGCCGCGGCGGCGAGCGCCGGCCCGGCGAGTCCGGCCTCGGCGAAGAGCGCGAGCGTCCGCTCCGCTTCCTCGGCGTCGAGCTTCGACAAGGCGTAGCCGACGTGCACGATCACGTAGTCGCCGAGCCCGGCGCCCTCGATCAGCGCGAGCGAGATCTCCTTGCGCACGCCGCCGAGGTCGACGCGACAGGCGTCACCGGGCAAGAGCTCGACGATGCGCGCGGGAATGGCCAGACACATGATTCAAACCCCTTGGTTGCCGGCCGCGAGGGCGCCATGCCCGCCGCCGGATGATCTCGTGCCACGGCACCACATCGGCTGCCGGCGGCTCGTTCGTCCCATGCTCATCCGGACGCCGCCGTCCGGGAAGTCGCGTTCAGGTGGTGGGCCGCGACCCAGGCCTGGCCGAGGGCGAGGCCGGCGTCGCCGGGCGACAGGCGCCGCGCCTCGAGCACGGCGAGCCCGCCCGCCCGCAGCCGCGCGGCGAGCCCGGCCGACAGGATGCGATTGTGAAAGCAGCCGCCCGAGAGCGCGACCACGTCGAGGCCGCTCGCGTCCGCCGCCCGCCGGACCCAGTCGGCGAGCGCGGCGGTGAGCGTCGCGTGGAAGCGCGCCGCGCCCCGCCCCTCGTCGTGCTCGTCGGCGAGGCTTGCCGCCATGGGCAGCAGGTCGAGCCGATTGGCCGCGTCGAGGCGCCAGCCGTCGGGCTCGGGAGGCACCTCGCCGTAGGCGCGGGCGAACTCCTCGAGCGCGATCGCCGCCTCGGCCTCGAAGCGCATCACCTCGCAGATGCCCAGCAGGCCCGCCGCGGCGTCGAACCAGCGGCCGAGACTCGAGGTCGGCGGCGCCAGCGCCTCGCGCGCGAGCACCGCGTCGAGCAGCGCCGCGGCGCGGCAGCCGGCGAAGCGACGCGCGATCTCCGCGCCGCGGCCGGCGAGATGCAGCACCGCCGCGGCCATGCGCCAGGGCTCGCGGGCGGCGCGGTCGCCGCCGGCGAGCGGCAGTTCGCGCAGGTGGCCGAGGCGCGCGAAGCCGGCACCGTCGACGCGCAGCAGCTCGCCCCCCCAGGCGCGCCCGTCGGTGCCCAGGCCCACGCCGTCGAGCGCGAGCCCCAGCGCCGGCCCGGCGTGGCCGTGCTCGGCCAGCACCGCCGCGACGTGGGCGTGGTGGTGCTGCACCGCGATCGCCGGCACGCCCAGCTCGGCGGCGAGCGCGCAGGCGGCGCGGCTGGAGTGGAAGTCCGGGTGCAGGTCGTGGGCGACCGCGGCGGGCTGCGTGCGGGCGGCGAGCGCCGCCACGGCCTGGTCCATGCGGCGGCACGCCTCGGGCGTGTCGAGATCGCCGACGGTCGCCGCGACCAGCGCCTCGCCGCCTCGCACGAGGCAGGGGGCGTTCTTGAAGTAGGCGCCAAAGGCGAGCACCGGCGGGCACTCGGGTGCGAACGGCAGCGCGATCGGCGCCTCCCCCGAGGCTGTCGGCGCAGCGATGAGCGCCTCGGCCAGGCTCATCGGTGGTTCACGCGCTGGGCACGCGCGGCGGCGAGCCCGCGCTCGATCCAGGCGAGCCACTCGGCGATGCCCTCGCCGCTGGTCGCCGAGCTGCGGATCACCTCGAGGCGCGGATTGACGCGGCGCGCGTAGCCGATCGCGCGCTCGACGTCGAAGGCGAGGTAGGGCAGCAGGTCCACCTTGTTGAGCAGCATCAGGTCGGCCGCGGCGAACATGTCCGGGTACTTGAGCGGCTTGTCCTCGCCTTCGGTCACCGACAGGATCGCGACCTTGTGCGCCTCGCCGAGATCAAAGGCGGCCGGGCAGACGAGGTTGCCGACGTTCTCGATCAAGAGCAGACTGTCGTCGGCGAGCGCCATGCGCGCAAGCGCGCGCCCCACCATGTCGGCGTCGAGATGGCAGCCCTTGCCGGTGTTGATCTGCAGCGCCGGCACGCCGGTCGCGCGGATGCGCTCGGCGTCGAACTCGGTCTGCTGGTCGCCCTCGATCACCGCCGCCGGCACGCGCCCGGCGAGCTCGGTGAGGGTGCGCACCAGCAGCGTGGTCTTGCCCGAGCCGGGGCTGGAGACCAGGTTGAGCGCGAAGATGCCGCGCGCGGCGAGCGCACGGCGGTTCGCGCGGGCGAGCGCGTCGTTCTTGCCGAGGATGTCCTGCTCGATCCTCACCATCTGCGACTGGGAGAGGCCGGGGGCGTGGGCGTGCGCCGGACCGGCGCCGAAATGCATGGAGTCGGAGCCGGCGCGGATGTGGGTGTCGGCCGCGGCGGCGTCGCGACCCGCGGCAAGCGCGGGCGCGCCGCCGGCGACGCCACCCGGCGCCCCGTCGTGCCGTGTGTCGGCGCGGTTCGCATCGGCGCCCCGCCCATGCGCGCCCGGGTCGCTCGGATCGCTTTCGTGCCGCCCGGCGTCGGGCGCGACATCATCGCCCGCGCGCGGTGCGGATCCAGGCGCAGCCACGGG
>JARFTX010000085.1 GCA_029289265.1 Gammaproteobacteria bacterium | reverse complement strand
CGCGGCCGGCCAGATGCACCCAGTCGCCCGGCAGTCGGCCGAGGCTCTCGCAGCCGGCGACGAGGGTCACGGCAAGCGCGAGCGCGGCCACAGCGGCGCGGCCCGGTCGCAGGCGAAAGGGTCGATGTTCGGTGTCAGCTCTCATGGGGTAACTCGATCCTGAAATGCGCCCCGGCCTCGCCGGACAGCAGATGCACCCGGCCGCCGTGGGCGGCGACGAACTCACGCACGATGGACAGGCCCAGCCCGCTGCCGTGACGCGGCAGCACCGGCTGGCGCGAGCCCTGGAAAAATGGCTCGAAAATGCGCTCGGCCTCGTCGGGCGAGACGCCCGGCCCCTGGTCAGTGCAGTCGATGTCGACCCGGCCCGGCCGCGCGGCGATGGTCACGGCTACTTCGCCGCCGGGCGGGCTGAACGAGACCGCGTTGGCCACCAGGTTGCCGAGGGCGATGCGCAGCTTCTCCTCGTCGACCTCGGCACGGGCAGCGTCGCCCGCGACCGCGAGCCGCACGCCGCGCGCCTGGGCGGTGAGCCGTTGCTCGGCGACCACCGACTCGGCAAGCTCGCGCAGCGCGACCGGGCGGCGCCGTAGCGAACGCGCATCGAACACCGCCGCGTTGTAGCCGAGCAGCCCCTCGATGCGCTCCTGCAGCGCCTGGGCGTTGTGTCGGAGGATGCCGACGACCTCCCCTTGCTGGGGGCTGAGCGCACCGACCACGCCGTCCTCGAGCAGTGCGACGCCTTCCCTGACCGAGGCAAGCGGCGTCTTCAACTCGTGCGAGACGTGCCGCAAGACCCGCGCGCGATTCGCCTCGAGATCGGCCAGGCGCAAGCGCAGCCAGTCGAGCCGCCGGCCGACCCGGCGCAGGTCGGCCGGGCCGCCGATCTTCACCGGTTGGTCGAGGCGGCTCTCGCCCAGCGCCTCGATCGCTGCCTCGACACGATTCAATGGGCGCAGCACCCACCAGCCCGTCGCCGCCGCCAGCACGCTGGCCAGCACGAGCGCGGCAAACACCTGGCGCGCCAGCGCGCGGCGGTTGCCGTCCAGCTCGTCGAGCAGCTGGTGGGCATCGCCTTCGATCTGCGCCTGAATCTGCGCCGCAAGGCGCTCGTTGAGCGGGGCAAGGCGGGCGAGCACGGCCTGGGCCGCACCGGTCCGGGCGGTGTCGGACTGCACGGCCTCGGTCCGGGTGGCATCGGTCCGGGTGGCATCGGTCCGGGTGGCATCGGTCCGGGCGGCGTCGGCCTGGGTGGCGTCGGCCGGGGCTGCCTCGGCGGGCGCATCTTGGGCCGGGGCACCGGCATCCAGCACGGCGGCGGCGGCGCGCGCGGCGGCCAGCCATTCGGCGATGAGTGCGCTGATATCGGGTGCGCCGATCGCGCCGATGCGCTCGAGCGCGGCGACCGAATCGCTGCGCGCCTGCTCGAAGCGCTCACGCAGCACCGGATCCTCGAGCACCAGGTACTGCCGGGCGCTGCGCTCCATGTCGACGCTGCGTTCGGCGAGCTGCTGCATCGCAGCGGTGTAATCGAGCGCATCGGCGGCACGGTCGCGACTGCGCGCGGCGAAATCTTCGAGCGCCAGCACGCCGCCGACCGCCGCCCCCCCGAGGATCGCGGCGATCAGCAGAAAGCTCGCGAGCAGGGTGTGGCTGAAGGAGAGGCGGGACATCGGGCGCGGGCGGAAGGCGAACTGCGGGTGTGGGCGCAGTCCGAAAGTGTAGGGCGGCGGCGGCCGCGCTTCGGTAAGCAATTGCAAGCCCGACCCGTGCCACGGCCGCCCGCATCGCGCCTCGCGGCGGGCCGGCTCACCCTGCGACCGCTCATCGTCCCTTCAGATCGGCACCAGTATTCGTACGATGCCATTGCAATATGCGCTGAACGTGAATATGATGGCACGTCGAAAACAACAATCACAGCATGGTCTATCGCCCTCGACGACGTGAGCCGAGCCGCTCGCGTAGGACGGGGCGAATTGCGCTGTCCGCCCGCATGGTCACCTTCCGACTGCCGCACGTCCTTGTCGCCGCACTGTCGCTGCTCGCCGCACTGCTCAGCGGCTGCTCGGGCAGCGGTCCGGCGACGCCCGGTGACGCGCTCAGGATCCAGACGGTGTGGCCCGAGCCGCCCAACCCGCCGCGCTACATCTACGATGCGGTGCTGCGCTCGCCCGCCGACATCCACATCGAGACCGACGAGGAACGTATGCGCCGCATGCTCACGGGCCGCGGCGCCGCCTCCTCCGAGACGGCCTACCGCAAGCCGTCGGCGCTCGCGGCTCGCGGCGGCCTGATCTACGTCGCGGACCCGCCCACCGCCTCGGTGGTCGTCTTCGACGTGCCGCGCGGTCGCGTCTTTCGCGTCGGTACGCGCCGGCCCGATACCTTGCGCCAGCCGGTCGCGCTGGCGCTCGACGCGCGCGGGCAACTCTACGTGCTCGATGCCGGTCATCGGCAGGTCATGGTGTTCGACGCGCTCGGCCTCTTCCTTTTCCGCGTCGGCGACCCCCAGGCACTCGAGCGGCCGGCCGGACTCGCGGTGAGCCCCGACGGTGAGGCCATCTACGTCGTCGATCGCGGCAGTCTCGAGGCCGACGACCACAAGGTCATCGCCTACGCGCCTGACGGCTCCGAGCGCTTCCGCATCGGGCCGCGCGGACCGGGCCCGGGCGAGTTGAACATCCCGCTCGCCGCGGCAACCGCCCCCGACGGCACGCTCTTCGTGCTCGACGCGGGCAACTTCCGGGTCCAGGCCTTCGATCCCGAGGGCACCTTCCTGCATGCGTTCGGCAGCGTGGGCAACGGCTTCGGCCAGCTCTCGCGGCCACGCAGCATCGCGGTCGACGACGACGGCCGGATCTTCGTCTCCGATGGCACCTTCAACAACGTGCAGATCTTCAACACGGCCGGCGAACTGCTGATGTGGATCGGCGCACCCGAGCTGCGCGACGCGCCGGGCCATTTCGGCCTGGTGGCCGCGCTCGCGACGGACGAGACCGGACGGCTCTACGTGGTCGACCAGTACCACAACAAGATCGAGGTCTACCGCCGCGCTGCCGGCTCCGCCGCAGCAGAGGAAGAAGCCAAGTGAGCCTCGATCTGGCGCTCCGCTCGGTTCTCCGCACCGCTCGCACCGCGCAGGGAACGCCCCAGCCGGAAGCATCGGGGCACGCGCGCATGCCGGCATCGCACCGCGCCGCCCCGGACGGCCCAGGCCGTCACCCCACCCCAGAACTCCGCCGGCGATTGGCGCCGGCATCTTCCCGACGAGGAGGCCCCGTCATGTTCCGCAGCCTGCTTGCACTACTCACCGTGGCGACGGCCCAGTTCATGCCCGAGCCAGCCCGCGCCGATGGCGATCTGCCGACCAAGTTCCTGAATCAGGGTTCGGTCGGCAATACCCGCCACAACCTCACCCAGCGCCAGGCTGCCGGCGGCGGGCCGGCCAGCATCTTCATGGACTTCACCCGCAACGACTACGGTCAGGTGTGCGTCTACTGCCACACGCCGCACGGCGCGAACACGACGATCGCCGTGCCGCTGTGGAACCGCACCGTGCGGGCGACGAGCTACACGCTCTACAACCAGTCCAGCCTGTCGGGCGATGTGGTCGCGCCCGGCCCCAACTCGCTCGCCTGCCTGTCCTGCCACGACGGACAGACGGCGATGGATTCGGTGGTCAATATGCCCGGCTCGGGCCGCTACCTCGAAAGCCAGATGACCACGCAGAACAACGCCTTCCTGACCACCTGGCGCAACGCCTCGGGCATCAGTCCCAGCCTGAATAGCCACAACACGTTGAGCCAGTGCATGTCCTGTCATTCGAACCCGGGCGCGGGCGGCGCCGCCGACTTCAGCGCCGCGCTGATCGGCACCGATCTGACCAACGACCACCCGGTCGGGGTGATGCTGCCAACGGGCGAGGACTGGAACGAACCCACCGGCATCGCCGCTGGCGCCCGCTTCTTCGATGCGAACGGCGACGGCCGCATGAACTCGAACGAGATCCGCTTCTACGACAGCGGCAACGGCCCGCGGGTCGAGTGTGCCTCCTGCCATGACCCCCACGGCGTGCCCATGGGCGGGCCGGGCTCGCAGTTCGCGCCGACCTTCATGCGTATCTCCAACAGCGGCAGCGCAGTGTGCCTCGCCTGCCACGTCAAGTAAGCATGCTGCCGGGGAAATACGGCGTGGGAGGTTCCGCATGCGCCCCGCGCCAGGCGGGGCAGGGTCACGTCGCAGCGCAGTGATGCACCCGTCTCGCCAGCGACTCGGACCCGGATCCGACCAGCGCACCCGCGCTCACAGGAACAGGTAGCTGCAGATCGCAACCGCGGCGATCACCGCGACGACGTCGGCGGTGAGCGCCGCGGCGAGCGTGTGGCGCATGCGCCGGATCTGCACGGCGCCGAAGTAGACGGCCAGCACGTAGAAGGTCGTCTCGGTCGAGCCCTGCAGCGTCGTCACCAGATAGCCGACGTAGCTGTCCGGGCCGATCGCCGGGTCGTTGATGATCGAGGCCATCACGCCGTAGGCGCCGGAGCCCGAGAGCGGGCGCAGCAGCGCCATCGGCAGCGCCTCGGCGGGCAGGTTGAACTTGGCGGTGAAGCCGCCGAGCACGGCCACCATCACATCCATCGCCCCGCTCGCGCGGAACATCCCGACCGCGACGAGAATCGCGACCAGATACGGGATGATGCGCAGCGCCACCTGGAAGCCGTCCTTGGCGCCTTCGACGAACACCTCGTAGATACGCACCCCGCGCAGCGCGCCGAAGAGCAGAAAACCCACCATCAGCACCGGGATGATCCAGGGCGAGATCACCCGGCCCCACACGATGGTTGCGGGGATCAGCGCGAGGACCGCGCCGAGCGCGGCAAAGGACACCCACAGCGGATAGCCCCCGGTGTCGGCCGGCAGCGCCTCGCGTGTCTCGTCCTCCCGCACCCAGGGGCGGTCCATCGCCGCGGCGGCCGGATCGACCGGACCGAGCGGGAAGAAGCGGCGATACAGCAGCGCCGCGCAGATCGCGGCGATCGTCGCGCAGACGGTCGCGAACAGCGTCGTCGGCATGATCGCCGCCGGATCGGCCGAGCCTGCCGCGGCGCGGATCGCGATCACCCCGGTGGGCAGCAGGGTGATGCTCGACGTGTTGATCGCGAGAAACAGCGCCATCGAGTTGGTCGCCGTGCCGGGCCGGGTATTGAGCTTGTCGAGCTCCTGCATCGCGCGGATGCCGAAGGGCGTGGCGGCGTTGCCGAGCCCGAGCGCATTGGCCGAGAGATTGAGCACCATCGCCCCCATGGCCGGATGCTCGGGCGGCACCTCGGGAAAGAGCCGGGTCATCAGCGGCCGGATCAGCCGCGCGATGATGGTGAGCAACCCCCCGGCCTCGGCGACCTTCATCAGCCCGAGAAAGAGCGTCATCACGCCGACCAGCCCGAGCGCCAGCTCGACCGCGCCGCCCGCCGACGAGATCATCCCGGCCGACAAGGCCTCCATCGGCGTCTGAACCCCCTCGGCCGGGACATGGGCGAACTCGCGCACGGCGGCGGCGGCGAAGGCGATGAGGACGATGCCGAGGAAAATCCAGTTCATGCGGAAATGGTTGGGATGGAAGTGGCGGGGGCATTCTCGCACAGGGGGCAGCTAAGCGAGACGTAGCGTTTGGGTTGGCACTGCGGGGCGTCGGGGTGTTCGACCGTCGGGCAGACGCTCGCGGCCTTCGGCTTCCCGGGCCGGAGCACGCCGCAGGGGCGGCGACGCAAACTCGCCGGCTGCGCCGGCTCAGACAGGCGTCGCCTTGTTTCCCCCGCGACGCACTCCGACCCGGCGCTCACGACAGCCCGCCGGCCGAACACCCCGACGCCCTCCCACGCATCATCCGCGAGAACGCGTCAGGGCGATGCCTCCCATGACAACTCCCGCATGCGATCGGCCAGACCCGAGTCACGCCGGGTCGGAGTCGCGCAGGCGGCGGTGAAGACTGCGGGCGGTCCGGCGAGTGTGACCTCGCGGCGCGCGCGCGTGACGGCGGTGTAGAGCAGCTCGCGCGTCATCACCCGCACCGGGCGCGCCGGCAGTAGCAGCAATACGCGGTCGAATTCGGAGCCCTGGCTCTTGTGCACGGTGAGCGCGAACGCATCGTCGTGTTCGGGCAGGCGCGCCGGCGCGATCGTGCGCCAGCCGCCGGCCGCGGCCGGAAACACCACTCGCAGCTCGCCCGCGGCGTCCGGCAGGCACAGGCCGACATCGCCGTTGAAGAGCTGCATCACGTAGTCGTTGCGCAGCACGATGACGGCGCGACCCGCGTACCAGCGCCCGCCCGGCCCGGATTCGGCCGCGCCCATGGCGCGGCGCACGATGCGCCCGAGGCGCTCGTTGACGGCGACGAGTCCGCGCCCGCCGTCGTGCACCGCGCACAGTACGCGAAAGGCCTCGAAGGCGGCGAACACGGGGGCCGGATCGCCGCCCGGCGGCAAGGCGCGCAGCGCCTCGAGGTAGGGCGCGTAGCCCGCCTCGATCGCCGCCAGCGTCGCCGCCGACGGTGCCTCGGCCTCGTCGGCGATCCAGCGCGCGCCGGCATCGGTGCCGGCCTCGAGCCATGCGAGCGTATCGGCACCCGCCCCGGCGTTGATGCCGGCGGCGAGCCGGCCAATGCCGGAGTCTGCACCGAAGCGATGACTGTATGTGAGCCACACGACGCTGTCGGCGAGCGGCATCGGGCGGCGCGGCGCGGGCGGCACGATGCGCGCCGCGTCGATGCCGGTGAGCGCGGCAAGATGCGCGCGGCACGCGCCGGTGAGCGACGGATCGGCGGAGAGCTCGGCGAACACCGCCCCGGCCTCGACCGCGGCAAGCTGATCCCTGTCGCCCAGCAGCACCAGGCGCGCCTCGGGCGGCATCGCCTCGACGAGACGGGTGGCGAGGGCGAGGTCGAGCATCGAGGCTTCGTCGACCACCAGCACGTCGAGCGCGAGCGGGTTGCCGGCGTGGTGGCGGAAGCGCCCAGGCTCGGGAGTGACGCCGAGCAGCCGGTGGATAGTGTGCGCCTCGTGCGGCAGAAGCGCCTGCAAGGGCTCGGGCAAGGCCGCGGCACGCGCGCGCAGCGCCTCGAGCATGCGCGCCGCGGCCTTGCCGGTGGGCGCTGCGAGCGCGATGCGCAGGCCCGGCTCGCGCGCGAGCAGGCAACCGAGCAGGAGCGCGACGGTCGTCGTCTTGCCGGTGCCGGGCCCGCCGCTGATCACCGTAAGCCGGCGTGCCAGCGCGAGCGCGACGGCGAGCTTCTGCCAGTCGGGGGCGGCATCGGCGGAAGCCGATCCGTCCGTCGCGCCGAGCAGCGCCGCGATGCGCGCGGCGGCCTCGCCCGAACCGATTGCCGCGAGTGGCGCGCACACCCGCGCGACCAAGGCCGCGGCAAGCCGCCGCTCCCACTCGAAGTGGCGACGCAGGTACAGGCGGCCGGCGTCGTCGAGCACCAGCGGACAGGTCGAATCGCCTTCGGCGGCCGCAGCAACGACGCCGCTCGCGAGCAGCGCGGCGCGCAGCCGCTCGGCCGCCTCGTCGCCATCGGCCAGCGCGTCGAGCCCGATGCAGACGTGACCCTCGGCGGTCGCGAGCACCAGCCGCCGCGCCGCGCGCTGCAGCGCCGCGAGCGCCTCGGCCGAAGCGCCGCAGCGGCGCCCCCAGGCGAGCACGTGCTCGGCGAAGCCCTGCGCCAGATCCTGCGCCGCGGCCGGGCCGCGGTCGAAGTCGTCGCGATTCACGGCGTTAGCCTCCCTTCGAGCGCCCCGTTCGGGAGTGGACACGGCCACGCGATCATCGGCGCTTCCCCTGCGGTTCGCCGCCCAGCAAGGCGTCGAGACCAGCGATCACCGCCGGCGGCGTGCGATGAAAGTAGACGCCGGCCGCGCCGCCCTCCACCTGCCAGTGCGGGCGCACGCCGCGCACGAACAGGTAGAGCACGCCGCCGAAGTGGCGCGCGCAGTCGTAGCCGGGCAACGTGCGGCCGAGGTGGCGGTGCAGGGCGACGCTGTAGAGCAGGTGCTGCAGGTGGTAGCCGTGGGCCTGCATCGCCTCCTCGAGGCGGGCCAGGGCATAGTCCTCGGGCGCATAGCCGAGATGATTGGACTTCCAGTCGAGCACGTAGAAGCGCCCGCCGTGCTCGAACACCAGGTCGATGTAGCCCTTGAGATAACCGGCGAGGCTGCCGAAGGCGAGGCGCGGCACGCGGTAGCCGTGCGCGGCGAGCCAGCCGTCGAGCGCCGCCGCGTCGAGCCCCTGCGTGGGCAGATGAAAGCCGAGCTCGACGAGACGGCGCGCGTCGTCGAGCCGGCCGAGCACGATCCCATCGGGCAGCGTCGTGGCGAGCACGTCCTCGACCATCCCGGCAAGCATGCGCGCGAGAGGCGGCTCGGCGCCGTCCGCAGTCACGCGCCCACCGCCTTGCGGATGGGCGGCGAGCGCGGCCCGGATCGCAGTCGCATGCGTCGCCGCATCGCGGAAGGCGAGCCCTTCGAAGACCGCATGGATGCAGTCGCCGGCGGCCGGCCCACGGGGGAAGCGCAGGACGTCGTGGTCGGCGAGCCCCGGCGGCGGCGCGGCCGTGCGCGGCGGTGCCGCCTCGGCGTCGTGGTCGCGCCCGGCCTCGTGGCGGCCGGCCCCGCGCGCGAGCGCGCTGAAGCTGCCGATGCG